>NZ_NEWD01000024.1 GCF_002234915.1 Bifidobacterium vansinderenii
CATCATGCCGTTCATGCCACCCATCGGCGTCATGTCAGAGCCGGACAGACGAGCGTTGCGATCGCCGCGCCACGAAGCGAAGAACGGATCATCGAACAGATCGGAGAACATCATGTCATTCATCAAAGCCGGAAACATTGCCATAATCGGTACTCCTAACATCACGGAGGAAAAGCGGCCTTGGCTTCAGTCCACATGGACTGTTTTCGTTGGCCGTTTCCGGAACCCTTCCCGGGCTCCCACCTTTTGCCTTGCATCTTCTGGTATAGACGGGTTCGTGCCGGATGCAAGCGATGTTTACTCACAGTGAAAAAGTTGAGTCACAACGGCTCAAGTTTCGCAAATTCCGATGGCTCTGCTTTCGTCGACATCATCCAACTTGTTCAAGTACGTTCCGTTGCGATCTCGATACGAAACGTACTCAGACGAACCGCTTGGATTACGTTCCGTCGCGGGCTGACGACGAAACGTACGCGAACGGACCTTCTCGGTTACGCTCCGTTGCGGATCGCGAACCGAACGTAACCGAATGCGCCGGTTCGTGTACGGTTCGGTATCGGCAATGATCAGAACGTACGCAAACGGCCTCCTTCGGGTACGTTGCGTTGTGTAAGCGGAACGGAACGTACTCGGAGGAGGCCGTGAATCGGTAGTGGGCCGGGCGGACCGATCAACGACCGGCCGGCGATCGGCGACTACTCGACGAAATGGGTGATGAAGTTGCTGACGGTGGGCTCGCGCTGCTCGGTGACGATAGCGGGGTCGGCGGCGTGGCCGAGCGTCATGGCGGAGACGGGGATGTAGCCCTCGTCCACGCCGAGTTCGGCGAACAGTTCGGGATGCGACTGCAGTGCCTTGACCACGCCCAGAATGTAGCCGCTGCCCAGACCCAGATCGGTGGCGGCGAGCGCCATGTTCTCGATGATGCCGGCCGCGTTGCAGTAGGCGGTGCCGCGCTCAAGGCCACCCTCCTCGCCGGAGATGAGGATCAGCACCGGGGCCTTGTAGGTCGGGCCTGTGCCCATGCGACCGGCGTTGGGGCCGGCGAGCGCGTCGATCTTGTCGATAACGCTGCGGTCGGTGATGACGGAGAATTCGACGGCCTCGTAGTCGTGCATGCCGATCGGGGCGGCGTTGGCGGCTTCGAGAATGGTCTGGATCTGTTCGCGGGTCACCGGTTCGTCGGTGAATTCGCGGCAAGTCTTGCGTGTGTGGATCGTCTGCATGATGTTCATCATTTGCCTCCTTGACGGGACAGTCCTGCGACAGCATCGTCGCCTGCGTCCCATTGTAGGAGGGACGGGCGGGATTTTGGGGAGGGTTGGCGGAGGGTGATCGGAGTTGTCCCCTCCCCTCAGTCCGCCATACGGCGGACAGCTCCCCTCCCTGGGAGGGGAGCCAGAGAAAGAACCAGTCCGCCTTTGGCAGACAGCCCCTGGGAGGGGAGCCGAAGCCAGAGTGTGGGGTTAGAGGGTGGTGTGGGTCCAGCGGGAGGCGCAGAGAGTGGCGGCAACGGGCATGGCGCGGAGTGTGGCGGCGGCTTCGGATGCCGACGTTGCGGAATCGACAGCGGAATCCGCGGCGAGAGGGTTGCGGTCGAGGAGGACCAGATCGGCGGGGGCGCCCGTCTGCGGGGCGATGCCGTGACCGAACGTGGACGAGGCGAGCGCGGTACGTACGTCAAGCCGCTGTTCGGGCTGGTACGCGTCGCGATCATCGTCGGTGCGGTACACGGCGGCGGACATGGCCACCCACGGGTCGAGCACGGCGACGGGCGCGTCGGAGCCGAAGCGCAGCGGCACGCCAGTGTCGTGCAGCGTGCGATACGGGAACGGGATGGCGCTCATGCCCGCCCAGTATCGGGACACGACGTCACGGTCGTCAACGGCATGCTGCGGCTGCACGCTCGCCGTCAGGCCAAGCGCCACGAACCGTTCAACGTCGTTCGGCCGCAGCTGCTGCGCGTGTTCGACGGCACCGTGCGCGCCGGTACGGGCGAACGCGTCAAGAACCACGGCGTTGGCGGCGTCGCCGATCGCGTGGCAGGCCACGTCGAAACCGTTGTTCTTCGCGACGGTCATGTAGTGCTCGATCTGTTCGGGACTGTAGCTGAGCACGCCGTGCGTTTCGGGCGTGATGTTTGAATACGGCTGGCTGCAGTAGGCGGACCGTGTGTTCAGCGAGCCGTCGGAGATGAGCTTCAACGTGGTGGCGTGCGCCAGGCCATGGCTGCCGGGAATCTCACTGCCGCCGCGCCATCCGTCGGCCACGGCCTGTTCGATGCGTTCGGGATAGACGCCGGCACGCACACGCAGCAGGTCGAGTCCGGCGGCGAATCGTGCCGTCCACTGGCTGATCGTGTCGGCCATTTCGTAGTCGCAGATGCCGACGACGCCCTTACTGGCGGCGTCCTGTTCGGCGGCGCGGATCATGCGCAACTGTTCGGCGCCGTTCGCGTCGTCAAGACGGCAGTAGGCGTCGAACCATTCGAGCTCACCGACCAGACCGCTCTCCCCCACGTGCACGCCGAGCCTGCGGGCGGCTGCGGAGTTCACCCAGCCGCAGTGCATGTCGGCGCTGGACAGGGCCACGGGCTGGTCGCCGGAAACCGCATCGATGGCGGCGAGCGTAGGCTGCTCGAAATCCGACCACAGCGAGTGTCGGAACCGCATGCCGACCACGAACGCGTCGGAATCCAAGCCCTCCGGGGACTTGCGACGGGCGTCAAGATAGTCGCGCAGCATGACCATCGCCTCGCTGGCGCTCGTGGCGGAGAGCAGATCGAGACGGCCGAACGTGGCCGACCACTGCGTGAAATGCGTGTGACCGTCCCACAGGCCGGGGATGATCCAACGGCCGTCGGCGTTGACGACCTCGTCGGGAACGGGAAGATCGGAGTACGACGAACGGATCTCGCGATCGGCGACCGGACTGACGTCGGCGACGACGCCATTGGCAACGGTCACGTCAACGGGCCGATCGTTCTCGACGAGACGGGCGTTTTCGATGCGGATGACGGGAGTGCTGTTCGGGTTCGACTGTGCCGACGGCGTGCCGGGATTGCTGAGCGTGGTCATGGTCATCATGATGACACGCATGACGGGGTATGCGGGTGGAAGTGGCCGGTATGCAGATAGGGAGGGGAAGGAAAAAGAGAGGTCTTCACGGGGCGCACAGATTCTGTCCGTACGATGGGTAACGATCATCAACCACGTAGCGTGATCACACCAACGAATCCTCAGAATATCTCGGCAAGTATTGCAATCCCGCTGCGGTCGTAGTGTGATCACACCGGCAATACGGCGCCTGGGCACATGGCACGGGCACAACGACACAGGAGGCATAGTGCAGGAACTGATCGACGACCCCATGATCTGGCTGCGGGCGAACTCAGGAAAGATCTTCCTGCTCGTCATCGTACTGATCGTCGCGACCGTGGCGGACAAGGCGATATCCAAGGCCATGCGCATCGCGCTTGACAAGACCGAAATCCCCAGCGCATCGATCTTCGTGAACATCGTACGCGTGGTCATCTGGGTGGCCGCGGCCAGCTTCGTTCTGCAACCCGTGTTCGGCATCAACCCCACCACGCTGATGACCGCGCTAGGCGTCGGCGGTATCGCCATCTCCTTCGGTCTCAAGGACACCATCGCCAACGTGATCGGCGGATTCGGCCTCATGCTCAGCAAGGTCGTGCAGCCCGGCGATCTGGTCACCATCAATGGCATCACCGGACTCGTGGAGGACGTGACCTGGCGTCACACCGTGGTCAAGGAACGGTCCGGCAACACCATGTGGATCCCCAACTCCGTGCTCAACACGGCCGCACTCGAAAAGATGACCGAATCGACCGAAGGCATGACCACGATCGCGTTCACCGCACGCGGCGAGGAGGGCGTGGACACCACCGCCATGGCGCAGCGCATCGTGAACGCCGTCGAGGCCGCCACCGGTGACATCGCACTGCCCGGCAACCCGCCGATCGTAAAGTTCAACGGTTTTACCCCGTACGGCATCGAAGGCAAGGTGCTGCTGTTCACCAAGCCCGACGTGCTGCTGTCGACCATGCAGGATCGTGCCACGCGGGCGCTGGCCGGCGAGGGATTCCTGGTGCAGAACGCGGCGCCGGTCGAAGAGTAGAGCGGCGTAACGGCATCGATGCCAATAGCGAAACCGTAATAGAGCCAGCAAAGGAGAACATATGGGTAGGATTCGCAGGGCCGCGGTCGCGGATATTCCGGATCTGGATCGGCTGCTGTTTCAGGTGGCGGCCGTGCATCACGAGGGCAGGCCGGATCTGTTCAAGCCGAATGCGAAGAAGTATTCGGACGAGGAGCTGACGGCGATCATCGCGGATGACGAGCGGCCGATCTTCGTGTACGAGGACGATGCGGATGGCAGCGATGCGAACGGAGACGCGGACGGTCGCGTAGACGATAACGGCGGCCGCGTGATCGGCTATGCGTTCTGTGTGTTCCAGCGTCATCCGGGCAGTCACGTGCTCACCGACATCGTCACGTTGTATATCGACGATCTGTGCGTGGACGAGAACGCGCGCGGCAAACACGTGGGCAGCGCGCTGTACCGGCATGTGCTCGATTTCGCGCGCGAGCAGGGCTGCTACAACGTGACGCTCAACGTGTGGAGCTGCAATCCGAGCGCGATGGCGTTCTATGAACACTGCGGACTCAAGCCGCAGAAGGTGGGTATGGAGACGATCCTGTAGGTGGACTTGGTAGTCCATGCGAACGGATTTGGGAGTCCGAACGAACTTGGTAGTCGAAACGCGACACTTTTTTCGCGTGTGAGGGCTCACGTTGTCGCGTTTGGACTACCAAAGCGGATTGGACTACCAAAGTGGATTGGTCTGGATGCTGAAGCGGGGGATTACTGCCAGAGACCGGCGATGGGGGTGTTGCAGTCGGGGCAGCGGCCGGTGCCGTCGGCGTCGACGCGTATGCGGTTCTCAAGGATGCGATACCAGTCGCGCCGTATGAGAGCGGCACGGCATTCGGGATTCGGGCACAGCGTGGTGTCGCCCTCAATGTCGTGCACATTGCCGGTGTACACGTAGTGCAGCCCCTCCCCCATCGCGATGCGGCGAGCGCGGGTCAGCGTCTCCGGCGGCGTGGGCGGCACGTCGAGCATGCGCCACGCCGGGTGGAACGCGGAGAAGTGCAGCGGCACGTCCGGCCCGCAATGCTCACGTATCCACGCGCATTCGGCGTGCAGCTGCGCATCGTCGTCGTTGAGTCCGGGAATGAGCAGCGTAGTCAGCTCGACCCACACGTGATCACCGGACGGCGTGCGCGCCTCGTTGACCGCATAGTCGATCGTATCGAGCACGTCCTGCAGGTGCGTGCCGGTGACCTTGCGGTAGAAGTCCTCCGTGAAGCCCTTGAGATCGATGTTCGCCGCGTCCATCGCACCGTAGAATTCCGGTCGCGCGCAGGCGCTCATGTATCCGGCGGTCACGGCGATCGGGTGGATGCCGCGCGCACGGCAGGTGCGGGCCGTGTCGATCGCGTATTCGGCGAACACGATCGGATCGTTGTATGTGAACGCCACGGATTCCACGCCGTAGTCGTCGGCCACGGCGGCGATCCTGTCGGGCGAAGCCTCCACACCCAGTCGATCCCAGTCGCGTGCCTTGGAGATGTCCCAGTTCTGGCAAAACCTGCAGCCGGAGTTGCAGCCGGCGGTGCCGAAGCTCAGCACACGAGAACCGGGCAGGAAATGATTGAGAGGCTTCTTCTCCACCGGGTCGATCGCGAAGCCGGAACTGCGGCCGTACGTATCGCATACGATGCGTCCGCCATGATTCGACCGCACGAAGCAGAATCCGCGCTGCCCGTCGGCCAGACGACATCCGCGCGGGCACAGATCACACTGCACCCGGCCGTCCGGCAACGCATGCTGCCATCGCGGCGCAGCGTCATATCCGGTGCCGGTCCGATCGAAAGCGATTGCTGTCTGGTCGATCATGATCGGTCACTCCTTGTAGGCGGTGACGGAGTAGCGGTGGCACCGGATGCGGGAGCCGGTCCACGTGGCGGTGGACGGCAGGCCGGACTTGGCGAGCAGGTGGGAGACGAATTCGTGCGGGTCGGGCAGGTCGTCCCATACCTGCGGCAGGAACGTTGCACGATGACCGCGGCCGTCATCGATGATCAGGCCGTCCTTGCCCGGGCGCAGTTCGGCCTCCAGCTCGTCACGGCTGGCGGCACGCATCGGCTCGGGTTTGCCGAGCACCGACACCTCCACGTCGAGCAGCGGATATTCGGACGGCGTGACCGGGTGGAAGCGCGGATCGCGGCTGGCGGCGTCGATGGCGTGGCCGGCGATGTCACGGCCGAGCGGGCGGTACGCCTCCAATGTGCCGATGCATCCGCGTAAGCGTCCGCCTTCCGTGAGCGTGACGAAGCTGGCGCCTGACTCCCGCAGCCAGTCATGTTCGTCGACGATGGTCTGCGGATCGACGTCGTCGGGGTCTTCGATGCCGAGGTAGCGGCGCAGGGACAGCCGGGCGAGCGCGATGGCGATACGGGCGCGTTCCTCGGTTTGCGCAGCCTCCATATTGTGGGTGGAATCAGCGTCATGTGCGACGGACTCGTTATGCGCGTTCACCGTCGCAGAATTTGTTGATTGATTCAACGAATGCGATGACGACGATGCGGCTGACGCCGAATCAGTGCCGGATGCGGTCTGCCAGACGGCGAACGACGCGTAGCCGACCACCGGTTCATCCGGGTTGAGCGGAATCGGACGATGGGCGAGCACTCCGGTATCGGACGGATCCAGCAGCGTGTGGGACAACGTCACTTCCCTATCGTCACCCGACGTGCAGCAGCCGAGGAAACGCAGATCAAGATCGGACGATTCCAATGATTCCGACGACGCGGCGGACCGGTCGGCCGCCGCATGCACTCCGCGACGGCACACGTCGAGCAGTCCGTTGACCGGATAGGCGCCGCACGCATAGTTCGGGTGAATCGGACCGTCGAGCGCCGCGATACGTGCGATTGTTCGATCATCGAACGCACGGGCGACCTCGTTGGGATGATAATGCGACAGATCGGAGCTGATTACGATCACCGTCTCCGGGCCTCCCCACAGGGCGCGCAGCACGTCGCCCACTTCGGCGGGACTCGCATCGCCGGCGTTGAGCGGCACGATCTGCAGGTCAGAGCCGAGCACGGTCTGCAGGAACGGGATCTGCACCTCCACGGCGTGCTCGCGCGCGTGCGTGGGATCGTTGACCAAGAGCGCCGGGGCAGGCGCGTCGTCGTCGGCGCGCATATTGTTGCGCCATTCGGACGGATCGGTTTCCGTCAGCGGCAATCCGAGCGCTCGGGCTTCGGATTTCACATCGATCGGCACTGCACCGAACGGCGTGGAGAATGCGGTGGCGCGGCACATGGCCACGCCACGAACCGCCACACGATGCGTGGGGCCGATGATCACGGCCCGCTTAATCGTGCCACGGCCGCGCTCCAGCAATGCGTAAGCGAGTGCCGCCGTGGTGCCCGAGTAGATGTAGCCGGCGTGCGGCACGATCACGGCCTTGGGAGCACCCTGCGGCAGGGCGTGTGCGGGAACGGATTTGAGCAGCGTACGCGCATAGTCGAGCTGATGGTCGATCATCGTGCGCAGCTCGTGCGGATCGGCGGGGTAGAACGCGCCGGCGACTGCGGCGTGACGGATACGTTCAGTGGAGTTTGTCATGATTACCACCTCTGTACGTCATCGTAGTCGGGTGGAAGGGAATTGTAAGGGCGGGCGGAAGCGGTGAGGATTGAAGCCCTCCCCTCAGTCCGCCATGTGGCGGACAGCTCCCCTCCCTAGGAGGGGAGCCGGAATATTGAGGCTTAGCGGAGGATGCCTTCGATGAGCTCGGTGATGAGGGCGGAGTAGCCCACGCCGGTGGCCTCCCATGCCTTGGGGTACATGGAGATGGAGGTGAAGCCGGGCATGGTGTTGATCTCGTTGACCATCACGTTGCCGTCCGGGGTCACGAACGAATCGACGCGGCTCAGGCCCATGCCGTCCACGGCCACGAACGCCTTGGCGGCGGTCTGGCGCACGCGTTCAAGCGTCTCCTTGGGCAGGTTGGCCGGCACTTCCACGTGGGAGGCGCTGGAATCCATGTACTTGCTGTCGAAGTCGTAGAAGGAGTCCTCGTCGGTGGCGCGGGAGTCGAGCACGATCTCGCCGGGCCAGCTCACGCGCGGCTGTTCGCCGGCCTTGGGGGCCAGCACGGCGCATTCGATCTCACGGCCGTCGATGCCCTGCTCGATCAGCACGCGCCAGTCGTGCTTGGACGCCTCGAACACGGCGGCGGCCAGCTCTGCGGCATCACCCTTGTGCTCCACCTTGGTCACGCCGAAACTGGAACCGGCGCGGGACGGCTTGACGAACAGCGGGTACTGCAGACCGGCGGCCTGCACCTGGGCGAGGATGTCGGCGCCGTTCGCCGCGAACTCAGAAGCCTTGTCATAGGAGCGGGCGTCGAGCGTGATGCCAGGGGCCACGGGGATGCCGGCGGCGGCCAGCAGCACCTTGGTGTAGTGCTTGTCCATGCAGGCGGCAGATGCGAGTACGCCGCAGCCCACGTACGGCACGTTCATCATCTCGAGCAGGCCCTGAACGGTGCCGTCCTCGCCGAACGGTCCGTGCAGCACGGGGAACACGGCGTCCACATGGCCGAAGGATTCCAGCGAATCACCGGTCTTGGCAAAGAAGCCATCCTGGCCGAGGGCGATGTCGAGTACGACCTCGCGGGAGCCTTCCACGGCCTTGACCTCGGGCAGCGTGCCGTTGCTGAGGTTCCAGCCGCGCGGGTCCTCGCCGTCGACGATCCAGGAGCCGTCCTTGGTGATGCCCACCGGAATCGGCTCGAAACGCTCGGTATCGATCGCGTTGAGCACGCTCGCCGCGGAAATGCAGGAAATCGGATGTTCGTCGGCCTTGCCGCCGTACAGCACAACGATGCGCTTCTTACTCATAGTCCCTTTTATCCTCCGAAACTCGGACCGTCGATAACGGTAGATAGCGTACTCCGCGGCGGGGTCTTACTCGCCGGTGATTTCAGTGCCGAACAGCTCCGCAAGCATCTGAGCGCAGGAGATGCCGTTCTCGAGCACATGGGCCATGGCGGCGGCAAGTGGGGTGGGCACGCCATAGCGGTCGCCAAGCTCGACGACCACCGCAGTGGTGGGCACGCCTTCGGCCACGCCGTCGCTGGCTGCGGTGGCCTCCTCGACGCTCATGCCCTTGCCCAGGTTCGAACCGAACGTGTAGTTGCGGGACAGCGGGGATCCGCAGGTGGCGATGAGATCGCCCACGCCGGCCAGACCGGAGAAGGTCTTCGGGTCGGCGCCACACGCCTTGCCAAGAGCGGTGAGTTCGGCGAGGCCGCGGGTCTCGATCATGGCGGCGGTGTTCTCGCCGTAGCCGGCACCACGAGCCATGCCCACGGCGAGCGCGACCACGTTCTTCAGCGATCCGCACAGTTCGAGGCCGATCACGTCGGTGGAGGTGAACGGGTGGAAGTAGTGGGTGGAGCAGGCCTGTGCCACACGAGCGGCGGCATACGGGTTCACGGAGGCGACCACGGTGGCGCTGGGCTCGCGGGCGGCGATCTCCTTGCTCAGATTCGGTCCGGAAACGGCCACGAAACGGTTTTCGGGCAGGCCGAGCGTTTCGCGTACGACCTCGTCCATACGCTTGCCGGTGCCGCGTTCGATGCCCTTCATGAGGGAAACGACGATCGCCTCGTGCGGGATGAGTCCCTTGAATTCGACGAGGGCCTTGCGGGCGGCCTGTGCTGCGATGGCGACGACGATGATCTCCGCATCCTTGACGGCTTCCGCGCGGTCGCCGGTGGCGGTGATGTTGTCGGGCAGACGATCGATGCTGGGCAGACGGTACGAGTTGCGCTGGTTGTCGCGAATGTCGGCGACGATCTCCGGCTCGATGGCCCACATCGTCACCGTGTTGCCCGCGTCGGCGAGCACCTGGCCGAAGGTGGTGCCCCATGCGCCCGAACCCAATACCGTTACGTTGGTCATATGTCTGCTCCTTACGAGATCGGATGCCCGGCTGTCTGCGGGCTTCCACGACTCCTGCGGCAATCGCATCGACGCGATGCCGCCCATGCACTCAGACCATACTAGTGACCCGCGGTGATCTCCTGCCGTGTTTGCGGCGCCTTGCACGGGGATGGGTGAAGCGGATAACAAAAAAGCCCCGGATGAAACCGAGGCTTGTTGGCTCCTGCGACTGGGCTTGAACCAGTGACCGTCCGATTAACAGTCGGATGCTCTGCCAACTGAGCTACGCAGGAATGTTCAGTCAGAAAAAACCTCATCCAAAGATGAGGTTTATTTCCGTGCCCCCTCAGGGACTCGAACCCTGGACACGCGGATTAAGAGTCCGCTGCTCTAACCAACTGAGCTAAAGGGGCGTTGCTGTTGTTGTCTGTGTTCCTTGCAACGAGTGATAAATATACTCGGATCTCGGCGCGATGCAAGTTACGGCGTGTCGCAAGTAATTGCAACGATTTTGGAGATGCGGGATTTTGGGCGTGAGGGCGGTTTGGAGGTGAATTAGGTGGGATTTTGAGTGGACGGAGGGGAGGTATCGGCGTGTCGCGGAGGCGGCAAGAAGGGAGCCGAGAATAAGAAGAGGCCGCAACCGGGTGGGTTGCGACCTCTAGAGCGTGTCAGCGTGCACACCTATGCACGCACGCGCACGTCATGCCATGCGATCTTCAGGATCGGAATCAGACGATCTTGGGCATGGGGGTGGTGAGGGACTTGGTGAGGTTCACCTGCACCACACCGGAGCCGGCACGCACCTCGACCTTCTTCAGGGTCACAGTGCGCTCGTCGGCGGGAGCGGTGTCGTCGTCGGTCATGGTGGCCGGGGACTTCACCGCGCACACGGCGAAGTCGTTGAGGTCACGGCCAACACCGGCAACGAGCTCGCGGGCCTCGGCCAGCGACTCCTCGAAGCCGGGCTTGAACACCACGCGCTCGGCGGGCACGCCGTACGCATTCGCGGCGATCCAACGCACGGTGTCGACCACATCCTCGCCCTTGTGGCTGGCCTGAGCGCCCGGCACGCCGGAGGACTCCAGCGCGGTGACGAAATCGTCGAGCTGGTCGGTCAGGCCGTCACCGCCGTCACGGAACAGGTTGCCGATGATCGGGCTGCGGAAGTTCAGCTCGGCGGCGGTCTCGCGCAGGGCCGGAACCTGATCGTCCTCGCCCTCCCACAGGTTGATCAGCGGGAACGTGGGGATGCCAAGCTTCTCCAGACGGTTCACGTGGAACGGGTAACGCCACTGACGATCGGGATCGTCACGCCAGGTGGTGGCACGCGTCACCACAAGCGCGGCGGACGGCCACTGGGCGCCGTACTCACGGGATGCGATGTCGAGCCACTTCTGGGCGCCGGCGTCGGCACCGTAACCGGCCTCCACGATCACCACGTCGTGGCGGGCGCAGGCCATCTCCACGGACACGAGCGTCGGGATGCCAACGGACACGTTCGCGAACGGGCCGCCGTGCACGTACACCGGGGAGCCGTTCACGGTCTCGGTGAGCGCAGGCTTGACGGCGTCGGTGAGGATGTTCGTGATGCGCCACATGTCGGTCAGATCGGCGAACGTGACCGGCTTGCCCTCGAGCGTACCGGCGATCATCTTGCCCACACGCTCGGCGATCTCGTCCATGGAGCGGGAGAACACGACAATCTGCATGAGCTCGCAGGTGGGCGTAAGCACCATCTTCTCCGCCACGTTGCCCTTGCCGTAGTCCACGGCGATGGAACGCAGGGAGCGGGACGGCACTTCGGAGACGCGCGGCACGAGAACGGTGTCGAGCTTGCCCTCGTCCACGGCCTTCTCGGCGAAGGAGACGAGCAGGTTCTGAGCCGCCTCGATGGCGCCCATCTCGCCGCACAGACCCCAGTCGATGATCTCCGGGTGAGTCAGGGAGGCCTTGCCGCCGCCGGACGCACCGCCCTTGGAACCGGCCGCGGTGATGCCCATGCTCGGCTGGCGCAGCACGGCGGTGGCGTCGATGCCGCGCTTGCGCAGGGCGTCGATCAGCGCGATCGTGGTGGTGGTCTTGCCCTCGCCGCGGCTGGCCTTGAGCGGGGTGTCGGCGGTGACGAGCACCACCTTGCCGTGCTTGCGCGGGGCGTCGGGGTTGTTCTTCAGGTAGTCGAGGTACCCGAACGCGTCGATCTTCTTCACGATGCCGTACTGGCTGACGAAATCATCGAAGATGGCCATGTTTCTCCTCTTGCGATTGATTACTGGTGATTGCTTGCGATTGCAATGTCTTCAAGGGTACAACACCGATTGTTGCGGGCGTGGGCGGCGTTCCATGGCGAGAGGTGGGAGGGTTGGAGACTGCAGGGGTGAGCCCTCCCCTCTGTCAGCGGAGCTGACATCTCCCCTCCCCGGGAGGGGAGATGTCAGAGATGGGCGGGGAGATCAGTTGTCGGAGAGGTGGAAATCGTTGTGCATATTCATGCTGGCGGCGTACAGCACGTCGCTGAGCAGCGCGTCGGTCTCCGTCTTCACCTGGTCGGCGATCGTCTGGTTGGCGGCGGCGAGAATGCCACGCACCTCCGGATTGCGCGTGGACGCGATGATCGCATCGGCGTCACGCACGTCGTCGACGGCCTCCTCCTCGTCCGCCAGATCGTCCAGATCCACCGGGTTCGTGTCGAGACGGACCACCTGCTCGTCGGCCGCGGCGAGCATACGGTGGCCGAGGCCGCCGGTCTTCTCGCAGTAGCGGTCGATCAGCGGCGACGTGGCGGCGAAATGCGCGTCGGCGAGCGCGGCGATCAGTCGGTTCGCCCAGTAGAAGTTGCCGGAGTCCACGTGGTCGGTGGTGTCGGCAAGGTAGGCGGGCGTGGTGTCGACGTTCGCGTAGAACGGCACGAGCGTGTTGAACGCGTTGGATCCGAACGCCATCCACTGGATGGAGCGGCAGGATTCGGGACGGTACGGACGGATCTGCATGACGGCGAGCTGGCTCTGACGGTTGATACCGATCGGACGCAGGCTGCCGCGCGTGTGTTCGTCGCCGAGCGTTCCGTACGGATCGTACGGCGTGCCCTGATAGTGCGAGCTGAGCACGTACTTCACGTCCTCGATCGTGATCTTGCGTTCGGGCTGGCGGGCCCACGGGATGTCGTCGCTGTCGGGGCGGTGGGCGGCGTCGGGTCCGTCCCACACCTCGTCGTACGGGTTGAGGAAGCGCTGCATGTACCAGGCGCGCGGCGTGTTGTACACGTGGTCGCGATCGGAGTGCGAGCCGAACATGTCGCGCGGGTTGAGCGGGCTGACCGGTTCGACGGCGAGGTCGAGATGGTTGTCGTCGATGAACTCGCGCAGGTCGGCGGAGCACATGTGCTCCTCCTGATCGCCGAGCGCGTCGTCGAGATCGAACTCGTCGATGCCCAGCTGGTTCGGCATGGTCACGTAGGCGTCGTCGGGCACGCGCTTGGCGATCCAGTGATGGCCGCCGACGGTCTCCATCCACCAGATCTCGTTGACGTCGGAGAAGGCGATGCCGTTCATCTCGTAGGTGCCGTATTCCTCGAGCAGCGCGCCGAGTCGTTCCACGCCTTCGCGGGCGGAGCGGATGTACGGCAGCACAATGGTGAGCATGTCCTCCTCGCCGATGCCGCCGGGCACCTCGGGCTCGTAGCCGGGCTCGCCTTCGGTTCCGCGCGCGGGGGTGAGCTCGACGAACGGGTCTGCGCCGATCACGCGTTCGTTGGTGGTGAGGGTCTCGGTGGCGCTCATGGCCACGTTCGCCTCGTTGACGCCTGCTTCGCCCCAGATGCCCTGCTTGTTCACGGCGTCGGGCACGGAGGTGTACTGCATCGGGTCTTCCGGCAGGTCGATCTCGACGTGGCTGATGACGGAACGGTAGTGGCGGGGCTGATCCTCGGGCTTGACGACGATGAATTTCTTCGACGTGAATTCGCCCTGCTGCGAGTCCTCGTTGCGGGCGATGATCGTGGATCCGTCGTAGCTGGCGTTTTTGCCGACCAGAATCGTGGTGCATGCCATGGTGGGTTTGGGTTCTCCTTTGGTGAATGAGTGGGTTTGAGGGAAGGTGCGGGGATGGACTGTGGCCTGCGGTCACCTCATCCGTCACGCTGCGCGTGCCACCTTCCCCTCAAGGGGAAGGATAAAGAACGGGGTATCTCGCGTGCCACCTTCCCCTCAAGGGGAAGGATAGTTGATGAATCAGGCCTTGCCGGTGAGGAAGATGGCGTCCTGGTCGGCGGGGTCGCCGTTGGCGGCGGAGTCGCGCAGGGCGTGGATCATCTCGTTCATCCAGAAGCCGCCGTTCAGTCCCTTGAGCGGCTTCTTGGTGGCGTACACGTGCAGGTAGTAGTCGTGGTCCTTGTCCGGCGGCTGCGGTCCGTTGTACCGCATGGTCGCGGCCGGGTCGGTGCCGCCGACGAAGCGGGACGCCTGCGAGGTGCGGCCCTGCAGCGCCTCGGGGATCATGGCCACCATCTGACGGGAGAAGTCCGGCGGAATCTGCAGCGCATGCGAATCGTTGAAGTCGTACATGAGCGCGGCGATCGGCAGGTTGGCGACCGTCCAGTGGATCCATTCGAAACCGCACACGGGAATCGAATCGGGGTCGGTGAACGTCCAGTGCAGGTACTGGGCGTCGGGATTGACGTCGTCCACGTAGAACGGGAACGACACGACGGGCACGCCGGCGTTGATGTACTCCGGTTCGGCGGCCTTGGCGAACACATCGGGAATCACGGTGAAATCGGCTGAAATCTTCATGGTTTCAGTATAGGTGGGCGAACGGGGGCAGCCGGTTACGTTCGGTTGCGGTCATGCAACGAACCGTAACCGAACAGGACGGTACGGTTACGTTCGGATTGCATTATCAGACAAAACGTAATCGCAGACCATGGTTCGAATACGGTTTGTGTCGAACGCACAACGGAACGTACTTGAAGGGGACGGTACGGTTACGTTTCGTTGAGAATATGCCACGGAACGTAACGGAAGAACGGGCGGCATGCGGCCGGCGTACGACGACAGACGTTCGGATAACCGTGATTACCGGTGCGACACGGGCGCGGTGCTGGCGCGGGTGATGAATTCGGCGGGCATACGCACGACCGGGCCGGCGGATTCGCCGATGTGCAGCAGTCGTGAGATCAGACAGCGGGCCGCCACATTGCCGAGATCACGATAGTCGATGGCAATGGTGGACAGCTGCGGCGTATATTCCGCACCCTGCACGATGCCGTCGAATCCGATCACCGAACAACGGTCGGGAATCGCATATCCGCGCGAGGACAGGCCCTCCATGAATCCGATCGCCATCAGATCGTCATAGGCGATCACCGCCGTAGTCGGATTGCGCAGGAACTCGCCGACCGCACGGCGGCCGCCCTCGCGCAGGAACGATTCGCCCGCCACGCGACGCGTCGCCATACCGATTCTGCGACCCGCTAGATGCAGGGAATTCCAACGGTATCCGTCCTGCCATGAGCCGTCCGGACCGGCCAGATACGTCACCTTGCCATGGCCAAGCCGGGAAAGATGCCGCATCGCGTCGGCCGTGGCGGCACGATCGTCGACGACGATCGACGGCACGCCACGCACCACACGATCAACCACCACCGTGGGCACCACCTGCGCGATCTTGCGGATCGACGTGCTCGACGTGCGCGGCGAGGCGAACACGACCGCATCCACGAACGGCGCCAGACGCTCGGCGACCTCGATCTCACGAACGGGGTCCTCCTGGAAATCGACGACGTTCGTCACGAACCCGTATTCGGCGAGACGCGTATCCATGCCATGGATCATGTCGACGAACACGGGATTGTCGAGGTTCGCCACCAGCACGGCGATCACGGAACGCAACTGCCGCTTCTCCTCCACCGGCGCGATCGGATCGGGGATGTATCCGAGCTCGTTCGCCACCTGATGCACGTACCGCACCGTGCGCTCGCTCACTCGACCGGGACGCGAAAACGCGCGCGACACCGTGGTCAGCGACAGTCCGGCCGCCTCGGCCACGTCCTTGAGCCGCACCCGGTCCGGCGGGCGTCCCTTCTCCGAATCACTCATGTGCACCATCGTAATGATGCGTAATGATGCGGGCGGCGAGGAGGTCGGGGACGGGTCAGATCAGGGCGCAGAAAAGGGCCTCGAAGACGAGGAGGGGGTTGCCATTGCCGGCGAGGCGGCGGCGGGCCTCGGCCACGTGCTCCAGACGCGCGATGGCGGCCTCTCGGCTCAGGCGCGAGGCGAGGTCGGCGATGGCCGTGCGGTTCTCCTTGTTGACGATGCCGACGGAATCCTCGGCGTCGTTCTGCAGCACGGCGACGTCGCGATACACGCTGGCGATGGAGTTGAGCGCACGGTCGAGCACGTCTCGGCTGCGGCGGGTCACGCGGCGGCGCACGTCCTCCTTCTTGCCGATCGCATTGTAGACGCCGCGGATCTTCGGCGGGATGCGGTCCTTCTCTCCCAGTCCGTTCACGCGGCGGAAATCGGCCTGCTCCCGCGCGACCTGCACGTCGATCTCGGCCTCGGCCTGCGCCTTGGCGTCGGAGATCAGATGATCGGCGAGCAGCACGGCGTCAGACGCCTTGGCCAGGTTCAGCACGCCGACCACGAGCGTGTCACGGTCGCTCATCACACGCTCGTTCGTGGCGTACAGACGTGCGATACCGATGTGCCCCTCTGCCAGACGAGCGGCACGGGCCGCCACGTGCTCGGTAAAGCGTTTGTCGTCCGGCAGGGTGGGGTTCACGGTTTTCATGAGGAATTCCGCAACCGCACGGTCGCCGGGGATGGCGAGATTCACCACGCGGGTGCGCGAACGGATGGTGGGAAGCACGTCCTGGGCGCTCGGCGCACACAGCAGCCAGATCGTGTGCGCGGCCGGTTCCTCGATCTCCTTGAGCAGCACGTTTGTGGTGCGTTCGAGCATACGGTCCACGTCTTCGATGATGATGATACGCCACGGCGCGGTGCTGGGCATCTGCTCGGATTTCTCGATGAGCCCACGCACCGCATCGATGCCGATGGTCACCTTGTCGGTGGCAAGCACGGTGACGTCCGGATGCGTGCCGGCGAGGATATGCCGGCAGGTGGAGCATTCGCCGCAGCCGTGGTTCGGGCATTCGAGCGCGGCGGCGAACGCGCGTGCCACGTTGGAGCGGCCGGAGCCGGCGGGGCCGCAGATCAGCCAGGACTGGGCGATGTCGGCCGTGGTGGCGGCCGTGCGGGACAGGAGTTCCACGGTCGGGCGCTGGCCGACGATGGTGGACCAGACGGCGGGGATGGCGGGTGCGGCGACGCCGGGAGCAGCGGCGGAATCGGCGGCGGTCATCGGGTGGCCTCCGAGTCGGCGAGCAGAGTATCGATGTCGGTCCGAATCGCGGACCAGACCTGTTCGATGGTCTGCGCGGCGTCGATCACACGGAACCGGTCCGGTTCGGCGGCCGCCAGATCGAGGAACGCGCGTCGGGTACGGTTCTGGAAGTCGTCGCCGGCGGACTCCATGCGATCGGCCTCATGCTGCAGTCGCGTATGGGAGACGGCCGGATCCATGTCGAGCAGATACGTGCGCACGGGCAGCAGATTGTTCGTGGCCCACAGGCTCAGATCGCGGATCTCAGCGGGCGTGAGTTCGCGACCGCCGGCCTGATATGCCAGTGAGGAGTCGAGATATCGGTCGGTGATCACCACTTCGTCGCGGGCCAATGCCGGGCGGATGAGTTCGGCCACGTGCTGGGCTCGATCGGCGGCGAAGATCAGCGCCTCCGCGCGCGGGGCGATGTCGGCCGCGGGCACGCCATCCGTGGCGGCAGACACGTTGTGCAGCAGGAGCTGGCGCAGCGTGGCGCCCAGCGGCGTACCGCCCGGCTCGCGAGTCACGATCACCGTGCGCCCGCGGGATTCGAGATACTGACGCAGTCGCTCCACCTGCGTGGTCTTGCCCACGCCATCGACGCCTTCAAAGGAGATAAACAGTCCAGCCATGCACCCTACCGTATCGGCGTGGGCCAACTTTTCGGCGGGTGGTGGCAGGAGGAGATCGGGGCTGGTCGGAGTTGAATCCCTCCCTCAGTCCGCCTGCGGCGGCCAGCTCCCTCCCACGGAGGGAGCACCAAGGGAAAGGCCCGGCGTTCTCCCTCCATGGGAGGGAGATGTCACGACGAACGTCGTGACAGAGGGAGGGAACGCAACCCGAGAGGTCGCCTTACTCGGCCGTCTTCTTGGTCTTCGAAGTCGACTTCTTCGCGGTCGAAGTCTTCTTCGCAGCGGTCTTCTTGGCCGTGGTCGACTTCTTCGTGGTCGACTTGCGTGTGGTCCTGCGCTTGGTCGGACCGGCGGCACGCTTCTCGGCGAGCAGGCGGAACGCCTCCTCCGGGGAGATCGACTCGGGCGTGAACTGACGCGGCAGCGTACGGTTCGTCTCACCGTCGGTAATGTATGGGCCGAATCGGCCGTCCTTGATCGTCACCGGCTTGGCGGTGTCCGGATCCGGACCAAGCTCGCGCAGCGGCGGCTTGGCGGCTGCGCGCCCACGTCCGCGACCGTACTTGGGCTGGTCGAACAGTTCCTTCGCCTTGGCAAGGTCCACGGTGAAGATCTCGTCCTCGCTGCCCAGCGAGCGGGTCTCCGGCTTGCCGCCCTCCACGGTCTTGGTCAGGTACGGACCGTAGCGGCCGTTGTTGGCTTCCACCGTGGCCTTGACGGTCTCACCGGTCTCGGCGTTGGTCTCATCCAGCGTGCCTACGACGCGTGGCAGGCTGAGCAGCTTCAACGCGTCGTCCAGCGATAGCGCCTCGGGGTCCATGGTCTTGAACAGGGAGGCCATCTTCGGCTTGGGGGCCGTGGACTTCTTGCGTGTGGCGCGGCGCTTCGGAGCCGGCTCGCCCTTGGCCGCAGCCTCTTCGGCAGCCTTGCGCGCCTTCTCCTCGGCTTCCTTCTCCGCGGCCTTCTCGGCCTCGAGCTGCGCCTGCATCTCCGGGGTGATCAGCGCCACGTACGGGCCGAAGCGGCCCTTGCGAAGCTCCACGGTTCCGCCGGTGGCCGGATCGGTGCCCAGCACGCGCGGACCGCCGGAATTCGTGGCGATGAGCTCGTGGCCCACCTCCGGGGTGAGCTCGTCGGGCGCCAGCGTATCGGGAATCGACGCATGCTTCGGATTGCCGTCGGCGTCGAGGTTCTTCATATCCTCGAGGTACGGGCCGTAGCGGCCCACGCGCACGTGCAGTCCGTCGCCGATGTCGATCGTGTTGATCTCACGCGCGTCGATGTCGCCGAGCTGTGCCACCTGCTGCTGCAGGCCCTTGTGCGCGGCCTCGGGCGAATCAACCGTGCCTTCGCCGGTGCCGAAGTAGAATCGCGTCAGCCAGTCGCGGCCGCTCTCATGACCGCGGGCGATCTGGTCGAGACCGTTCTCCATCTGCGCGGTGAACTGGTAGTCCACGTACTGCGGGAAATTCGTTTCGAGCAGTTTGACCACGGAGAACGCCAGCCACGACGGAATGAGTGCACGACCCTTCTCGTACACGTAGCCGCGGTCGATGATCGTGGAGATGATGCTCGCATACGTGGACGGGCGGCCGATCTCCTTGGCCTCCAACGTTTTGACGAGCGACGCCTCGGTGTAGCGTGCCGGCGGCTGCGTCTCGTGGCCGTTGGACTCCACGTCCACGGCGGTGAGCGAGTCGCCCACGCTCATCGGCGGCAGCGACACGTTTTCGGTGTCCTTCGCGCCGGACTTGGCCGCATCGGTCTTGCCGGACTCCGCCTTGCTCGCGCCGGACGCGGAACGCGCTCCCCCATACACCTCCATGAAGCCGGGGAATTCGATCACGGTGCCGGACGCCTGGAACAACGCCTCGCCGTGCGCACCGGAGTCAGCGCCCAAACGGACGGTGGCGGTGGAACCGGTGGCGTCGGCCATCTGCGAGGCGAGCGTACGACGCCAGATCAGCGTGTACAGCTTGAGCTGGTCCGGCGGCACGCGATTCGCCAGTTCCTCCGGGGAACGGAACGAGGAGCCGGCCGGACGAATACATTCGTGCGCCTCCTGCGCGCCGGCGGTCTTGGTCACATACTGTTTGGGGCTGTCGGACAGGAATCGTTCGCCGTAGCGCTTGCCCACCTCGGCGCGGGCAGCGGCAATGGCCTCCTGGGAGAGCGTGACCGAATCGGTACGCATATACGTGATGTAGCCGTTCTCGTACAGGCCCTGTGCGGCGCGCATGGTGGCGCGGGAGCTGAATCCGAGACGGTTGCCTGCGGTCTGCTGCAGCGTGGACGTGGTGAACGGCGGCTGCGGGCGACGACGGTACGGCTTGGTCTCCAGCGAACGCACGACGAACGGCACGTCGCGCACGGCGTCGGCGATGGCGTGGGCGAGCGTCTCGTCCATCACGACCGGCTCGTCCTTGCGCGCGGCGTCGGTCAGCTGCCCGTCGGCACCGAAGTCCTTGGACACGGCGAGGCGACGGCCACCGAGCGCGACCAGTCGGGAGTCAAACCCGGCGTCGACGTCACCGTCGGCGGCCACCAGCGTGGCCACCACGTCCCAATACGATGCGCGGACAAACGCCATGCGCTCGCGCTCACGTTCGACGATCAGTCGGGTGGCGACGGACTGCACGCGGCCGGCGGACAGGCCCGGTCCCACCTTGCGCCACAGCACAGGGGACAGTTCGTAGCCGTAGAGTCGGTCGAGCACGCGACGGGTCTCCTGCGCGTCGACCATGTGCCCGTCCACGTCGCGCGTGGCGGTGAGGGAACGCCTGATCGCCTCGGGCGTGATCTCGTGGAACACCATGCGCTTGACCGGCACCTTGGGCTTGAGCGTCTGCACCAGATGCCATGCGATGGCCTCGCCCTCGCGATCCTCATCGGTCGCGAGATAGAGTTCGTCGGCGTTCTTCAGCGCGGACTTGAGTTCGGCCACCGTGGACTTCTTGTTATCGTTGACGATGTAGTACGGCTCGAACCCGTCGTTCACGTCGACGCCGAACTTGCCGAACTTCTCCTTGCGGCTGGGCGGAACCTGCGAGGGCTGGGCCAGATCGCGGATATGGCCCACCGACGCCATCACCTCATACCCCTTGCCCAGGTAACCGCCGATCTTCTTTGCCTTGGTAGGCGACTCGACGATAACGAGCTTGGTGCCGTCAGTCATGGTCCTCTCCTTCTTGGTCAACTACAGTGCATAATAACCATGACCGCGCCCGGTTTGACGAATCGGGCGTTCGGCACGGCATCGGCATGGCGGGTTCGCGCGTGGCGTCAGCGCTTGCGCGGCGGGGCGGGAGGAGCCCCCACCAGACCGATCTTAGACAATGGTGCGGCGGTGATGTGACGCATGGCGAGCACAAGACCGAACGTGAGCATCACGGACGCGCAGATGAGCACGCCGGCCGATCCGTGCGCGGCGGACGACGCCCACTTGGCGCTGTACTGCAGGCCGGGAGCCAGCTGCCAGACCACGTAGAGTCCGTATGCGACGGCCATGATGCCACCGACGATCATCACCGTGCCCACGATCTGGATGCTGGCGGATGATACGCGTGTGCCCGGCTCGTCCATGCCCGACGAACGGGTGAACGCCAACGTCAGGAACGCCAGTCCGGCCGCCAGCGCGGTCGCCATGATCACGTCGCATGGGCGGTGCCAGCCGCCGACGAGCAATGCCATGCCGGACAGCGCCGCGTATGCGGCGGCGACTACGGCGACCAGGGCACGCCATACGCGCGGCACGACGCACAGCAGGGCGAGTGCGGCCACGACGACCATGGTCATGTGCCCGGAGGGGGCGGTGTTGCCGTCGGTCTTGATCATTGACACGTCGTAGACCTTGCGCGGCAGCAGATGCTTGAGCAGTTCGGCCGCGGCGAACGCGACGACGGCGAATGACACGAGCTGCACGATCGCGCGCCAGCGCTTGCGGGAGACGGCTATGATGACCGCCACCACGCCGAACGCGACGTCGGTGAACGCCATGACCGGGACCGTCAGCGGGCCGAGCGTCACGGACGCGGCGAGCGGCGAGCACAAGGCAGCAAGCCAGCCGGGCAGCGCGTCGGCGAATCCGTCGACGGCGAGGTTGTCGTACTCCTGACCGCCCACGGTGCCAACACCCACCAGGTACACGGCGGCGGCGATGGCGAGCAGCGCGATGCCGAACACGGCGCACAGGATCACGCTGGAGGGGCGGGGACGGTCGGTGAGCGGGTCGTCGGAACGATCGCGCGGCATGCGCGGATCCACAGCGGGCTCGGATGCGTTGCGGGCAGAACGGCCACGGTTCTTGCCGTTCCCTCCACGGCGAGGCCGGGAGGAGTCATCGTCGGCATCATCGGCGACCTGGGCGAGGGACGCCAGCGCGCCCGACGGCTCCCCTTCCAGACCCAAGGACACGGCCTCAAGCGGGGACAGGCCACCGGAACGGTCCGGCGTTCCCCCGGACGTCGCCGGTGGAATCGGCTGCGGGGAGATCGGCTGCGTGGCGGACGAGTCGGCGGGCTCGGGGTCCAACGGCTCGAAATACAGGTTCGATGGCTTCTTGTCACTCATAGTCACGACTTTAGAGCCGACGGGGCCCAAACCCGAGTAATTCGGAATTCGGGCGCACCGCTCCCCTCAGTCGGCTACGCCGACAGCTCCCCTCAAAGAGGGGAGCCGGAGGAGGGAGGTTATTCGCCGAGGCCCTCCCAGCGGTGGTAGCGCGGCGCCTCGATGCCGAAGGGCATAAGCAGCCGCGCGGCCACGTCGTAGGTCATGTCCTCGATCGTGGACGCGTTGCCGTAGAACGTCAGCATCGGCGGGGATATACGTACCCCGGGAATCATCGACAGTTCCTGCATGTTGCGCAGATGAATCGGGCTGAGCGGACTCTCCCGCGCACACAGCACCAGCGGACGCTGCTCCTTGATCGTCACGTCGGCGGCGCGCAACAGCAGCGTATCCGCATATCCGCTGTGAATGCCGGCCAGCGTCTTCATGGAGCAGGGCACCACGATCATGCCGGCCGTCCGGTACGATCCGCTCGCCGGACCGGCGCCGATCTCCTCCGGCTCATACCATTCGTCGGCCAACGCGCGAACCTCGTCCACGCCCAGACCGGTCTCCCAGGCGAGCGTGGTGCGGGCGCCATGGCTCATGATCAGGCAGGAACGGAAACCGTCCGCTTCACGGATGATCCGCAGACACTGCACGAGCAGCGGCAGACCGCTCGCCCCCGTGGCGCCCACCACGATGCGCTGTTCGTCACTCATACAGATCCGGCACCCAATGCGTGGGGTCAAGCTCCATGAACCGGGCCCTGTGGAACCGCGCCTTCTGATCGAACGGCACCGTGCAGTCGAAGATCGTCTTGCACGCAATGCCATGATCGCGGATCGACGGATCGCACGTCGGATCGTTCGACGGATCCAGCGGATGGCAGCGCACGCCCGGAATCGTAACCACGTCCACATCGCCCTGGAAACGCGTGTTCATCGCCCACAGCACGTCGCTCATGTCGAAGCAGTCCACATCCTCGTCCACCAGGAAGATGTGCTTGAGTTCGCTGAACGCGCTGAACGCCAGCAGCGCGGCCTGACGCTGACGGCCCTCGTCCGACGGCACGCGCTTGACGAACTGCAACACCGCCATGAACTTGCCGCCGCCCGCACTCGCACAGTACACGTTCTGCAGACGGCCCGGCATGGCCTTCTCGATCATGCCGTAGATGCTTGCCTCCGTAGGGATGCCGGCCATCGACACGTGCTCCTCGCTCGGGCCGATGCACGTCTGCATGATCGGATTCCGACGGGTGGTGACCGCCTTCACCTTGATCTTCCAGCACTGGTCCGACGCCGGACCGGTGTAGCCGGGGAACTCGGGCATCGCGTAGCCGGTGTGGCTGTTCTGATCCTCCACCACGCGCTCGCCGGGGATCACCTCTCCCTCGATCACGTATTCGGCGTTGGCGATGGCGCACTGGTCGATGGTGAGGCACTGCGTAAGCTCGACCGGGTGGCCGCGCAGGGCACCGGCCACGGACAGTTCGTCGTAGCCGAGCGGCGTGGTCGGCGGCTCGAAGCAGGAGCCGATCTCGATGGCCGGGTCCACGCCGATGCTCACCGAGATCGGCAGACGCTGGCCCAGCTGTTCGGCGCGTTCGGCCATGGCGCCGATGTGGCGGGCGCCGGGGGTGAAGAAGATCGAGAGTTCGTCGCGGCTCTGGATGCACAAGCGGTGGATGGTCACGTCGTGCACGCCCGTGTCGGGGTGCGTGGCGTAGCACATGCCGAGCGTGATGTACGGGCCTGCGTCGTCGGGGGTGTTCGTGGGCGCGGGCACGAGCTTGTACAGGTCGAAGTCGGGGTCGCTGGCTCGGTACACCACCTCTTGGCAGGGGGCGGGGCCGTCGACCACCACGGGCTGGATGGGGTTGTCGACCGACCGCCACAGCAGCTTGCCAAGATCCTTGGGATCGCAGCCGAGCAGCGCGCCCACGCGGCGGCGGCTCGCCAGCAGGCCGATCGCCACGCGGGCGCCCGGATGGCCCTTCACCGTATTGAAGATCATGGCCGGGCCTTCGCGCGTGGGGCGCTGCACCGTGCCGCCGGCGCCCACGTAGCGGTACACGCCGGCCAGTTCGGCGGCCGGGTCCACTTCCACGTCCGTTTCGATCAGTTGACCGGGCATGGATCGCAGCAGATCCAGCGCCGATCGCAGACTGTTCACCTCATTCGCCTCGCTCATGCGGCTGCTCCTTTGTTGCTCTGTGTTCCGAGTGCTCACTGTTGTTCGTGTTCTCTGTTGTTGTTCCGTGCGTCGTCGCACCGTTGACGCATCCACCTTAGCGCCTCTCGGGAGGCGGACAATGGAAGACATGATGGAATTTCAGGAAGCGGAATGCGGTGTGCGGGTGCGGGCGGTGATTGAACGGCAGGGCGCCGATGTGCTTGTGCAGCTTGTCGGCGGGGATGTGCCGCATTACGGTGTGGTCGTCACGGTGGATCGCGCAGGCGAGGTTCGCGGCATCGCGCTGCCCAGCCGGCCGGGGCATGTGCATCAGGAGACGGCGATCGCGGAGCCTCTCGCGCGGAGGCTGCACGCGGCGCTGCTGACGGCGGGTGCCAATGAAAAACGTAAAGAAGGTGCGGAAGGTGCAGACGATTCCCCTCTTGCTGCGGGGAACGTCATGGTGGTTTCCGGCGTGCATGTCAACGCCATCACGCCGGAGCAGATGCGGGCCGTGTTCCGCATGTGCGAGCGCCTTGGCACGCGTGCGGCCGACTGGCTGGAACGGCATCCGATCGGCGCTCCGGAAGAGGTGTTCGCATCGCTCCCCGATAGGGCGGCCTCCAAGTGAGTCCGGCAAAAGCAGGGCCCGAAAACACCGGTAAGAGCGCCGGTCCGACCGCCCGGCAGGGTCAGATCAGACCTATCTCCGCATATGGAGGTCCTTGGCCGCTGTTGCAAAGCGATAACCTTCGATTTGGAGGTCCTTGAAATCGCGGATTTCACTCCGAGCGGCGGGAAATAGCCACCTCGTGCCGCAGGATCGTTGCAATCACGTCACGCAGTTGCCAAGGTCTACTTGACGAGGGACCTCCAAATCAAAGGTTAGGTCCGTGCACGACCCGAAATGAACCTCCAAATCGGCAGATAGCCCGGCGGATCGGCTTTTATGGACGGTCTCACGCCAGCGATCAGAAATCCTTGAGCACGGGGTTCGTGTGCTCGCCGGTCTCGAGGAAGCGGGCCAGATCCTCCGGGGAGGTGAAGATCGCATCCACGGACTGGGAGATCATGATGTTCACGGCGTCGCCGTCCTTGAGGCCGTCAAGGTAGGCGTACACGGGCTTGCCGATGCCGTGCGCGTAACCGATCTCGAACATCGTGCCCGGATCGTCGTCGATCAGGTTGGCGATCACGGCCTTGGAGCTGCGAATGCCTTCGACGTCGGCCTCGAAGCACGCCTTGGCGCCGATGGCCGCCAGATCGGATTCGAAGCGCGGCTTGAACAGCTTCTTGCCATGGGATTCGAGCGCGGCCTCGAGGCGTTCCATGCTGGACACCTCGGCGGGGTTGAAGAACGGACCGGCTGCGTAGAAATCGTAATCAGTATTGGTCATGCGCATCATTGTAGGAGCGCGGAGTCTGCAGGCCGTTAACGACGCGACGAACCATGCAGGAGAAACTATGGGAGAGATGATGCCACGGAACCGGCGGCTGGGGCTATCTGTCAGAAAGCGGAATCGATACGGTTCCAAGCTGAAATCAGGGAAATGAGCGGAAGCGACGCCGAAGTCGCAGACGCAAACCCTTGAAAATTGGAAAGGCCTCGGACACTAATGTTTCCGAGGCCTCATGTGCGCCAGACAGGATTCGAACCTGCGACCTTCTGATCCGTAGTCAGATGCTCTAATCCGCTGGGCTACTGGCGCATGTTGTCTTTCCGAAGTCGCCTTCGTGAAGCAACTTGAATACAATAAGCCGCAGATGAATTTTATGCAAATTCGATGTTACGTACGGAGTGTCGCCAATGATTGCAAGGGTTTGGCGGTGAGAGCGGTCACAATCATAGGTGATGCGAGAGATGCAGCAGTCCGTATAGGCGGTGCAGATACTCCCCTCAGTCGGCTGCGCCGACGGCTCCCCTCAGAGAGGGGAGCCGGAACCGGCAATCAGCCGATGGTCTTGATGGCGTCGATGATGAGGTTCCAGAATCCATCGAAGTCGAGCTTCACGGCCACCTGGGTGTGGCATTCCTCGGCGCTGGGCTCAGGGCCACGCAGATCGGCCACGGTCATGCCCGTGGTCAGCGCGCCGTGGATCTCCACGTCGACCGGGCAGCGACGGGTGGCCACCACCGCGTGATCGATCAGGTAGGCGACGGTGCAGGGATCGTGCACCGGCGGGTCGACGAAGTCCTGGTTGTTCTTGTATGCCTCGCGGAAGAAGTCCATGAGCCCGCTGGCGAACTTGGACAGGTCCGTGCCGATGGCGTCGATGCGCGACTGCACCTCGGGCGTGCACAGTGCCTGATGCGTCAGGTCGAGCCCCACCATGGTGATCGGCCAGGATTCGTTGAACACGATGTGCGCGGCCTCGGGGTCGGTGGCCACGTTGAATTCGGCGACCGGCGAGCAGTTACCCACGTGGTAGCCGCCGCCCATGAGCACGACCTCCTTGACGCGGTCGACGATGCGCGGCTCCATGCGTACGGCCAGCGCGATGTTGGTGAGCGGGCCGGTGGGCACGAGCGTGATGGTCTTCGGTTCGGCGTTCATGATCGTGTCGATGATCCAGTTGACCGCGTGACCCGGGTCGAGCGGACGGGCGGGCTCGGGCAGCTCCACGCCGTCGAGGCCGGTGTCGCCGTGCACGGCGGCGGCCACCTTGAGCGGACGGACGAGCGGACGGTCGGCTCCGGCATGCACGGGAATATCGGTGGCGTGCGCGGCCTCGAGCACGGCGCGCGCGTTGTAGGTGACCTTGTCAAGACTCTGGTTGCCGCCGACCGTGGTGACGCCGAGCAGCTCGATCTTCGGATTGCCCAACGCCAGCAGAATCGCCATCGCATCGTCGTGGCCGGGATCGGAATCAAGAATGATCTTCGTCGGGTTCTCTGCCATATTCGCTCCTTCACGAATCGCACGTACTGTGTCAGATACCGCGGATTCACACCATTATTCGTTCGTTGAAAATCCGCCTGCTAAAACGTTACACCACAGTGTATACGACATGCGGGCGCACCCGCCGCAAGTCCACGCATCACCTATCTCAGCGCGATGACGCACCATCCGATTCACAGCGCAAAACATCCGTTTCCCGGTATTCACAGCGCCAAACACCCGCCAATCATCCTTTACGACGGGTGTTTCGCGCTGCGAATATGGCATAGGAGCGTAACGGCGAGAAATCAAAGCCGAAAAAAGAGGAAGGCAGATAAAAAGAAATATAAGAAGAAAAGGAAAAGACCCCTACGCACCCGACAGAGACCACTTACCCTTGCTGCATTCCTGCCCTGGGGGAGTTGGGCGGCATGACGCCGCGTAGGAGCCGAATTCACACTATAGCGCACACCGTGCGACAACGCCACCCCGACGTGGCGGCACCCCGTGCCGAACCCGTAAACCTTGGTGCGATCACACTACGAAGACCGGTAAGACGCATACCCGGTACGATGGTACGGCGGACATAATGCGTGGAACACGCCGACGGACGGCATCAGACCGGATCGGGACGCGACCGCAACCACAACCGCGAAAGAAGAGAAAGAGAAGCCGAGGAATCCATGAACATCAATCCCGCAAATGCCGACCTCGTCATCGTGGGCGCGGGCCTGTTCGGCCTGACCATCGCACAGCAGGCGGCCGAACACGCCGGCGTGCGCGTGCTCATCATCGACGTGCGAGACCACATCGGCGGCAACGCCTACTCGTACTTCGACAAGGAGACCGGCATCGAGATCCACAAGTACGGCGCCCACCTGTTCCACACGTCGAACCGTCGCGTGTGGGAGTATGTCAATCGATTCACCGAATTCACGGACTACGTGCACCGCGTGTACGCCACGCATGACGGCGAGGTCTACCCGCTGCCGATCAATCTGGGCACGATCAATCAGTTCTTCCACGCGCACTACACGCCCGCCGAGGCTCGCGAACTGGTGGAACGTCAGGCCGGCGAGCACGCGCACGGCATCGCGCGCAATCTCGATGAGCAGGGCAAGAAGCTCATCGGACAGCCGCTGTACGAGGCGTTCATCAAGAACTACACGGCCAAGCAGTGGCAGACCGACCCCGCCGAACTGCCGGCGAGCATCATCCGTCGTCTGCCCGTGCGGTTCAACTACGACAACCGCTATTTCAAGGACACGTGGGAGGGCCTGCCGAAGAACGGCTACACCGCGTGGTTCGAGAGGATGATCGCCGATCCGCGCATCGAGGTGAAGCTCGGCGTGGACTTCTTCGACGAGTCGCAGCCGCTCAACAGGCGCACGCTGGCCGAGGCGGGCGTGCCCGTGGTGTACACCGGCCCGATCGACCGGTATTTCGACTACGAGCTGGGCGAGCTCAAGTGGCGAACCGTGGACTTCAAGGAGCGTCGTTACGACGAGGACGATCACTTCGGCTGCCCGGTCATGAACTATTCCGACGCGGACGTGCCGTACACGCGCGCGATCGAGTTCAAGAACTTCAATCCGGAGCGCGCCGAGTCGTATGCGCCCGGCAAGACGGTGGTGTGGGAGGAGTATTCGCGCTTCGCGCGCCGCGGCGACGAACCCTACTACCCCATCAACACCGCCGAGGACAAGAGCATCTACGACCAGTACCGCACCAAGGCGCAGCTGGAGCCGAACACGGTGTTCGGCGGGCGGCTCGGCACGTACCAGTACTACGACATGCATCAGGTGATCGACACGGCGCTGACCGCATACGTGGAGCAGGTCGCCCCGCTGCTCAATCGGTGGTGAGGCGGCGTGCGGACTACTAAATCCGCGCACGCCATTCGGTAAATCAATTCAGTAGTCCAAACGAGACGGTTTTCCGCGATGTGAGCGGACACATTGTCACGTTCGGACTACTGAATCGTGGCGTGCAAATTACTGAATTAATTCAGTAGTCCGCAATCCGCACGCGACACCCTCACAGCGCGTTGAGGGTGTCGCACAGCTTGGCGGAGAGCAGATCCTGCTCGTGGAAGTCCTCGGCGAGCTTGGCGAACTGCGCGCCCAGCGCCGTCAATCGTTCCTTGACCGAGGCGATGCGCTGCTCGTAGGCGAGATCGATGCGCTTGCGCTTGTTCATGTTGAGCAGGAGCATGCCGAGTCCGCCCACGGCCACGATCGCGCCGACGGCGATCAGTGCGGGCGAAACGAACGCCGTCGCCACGCCGCCGGCCACGCCCAGCACCATGAGCACGATCGGCATGATGTCCTTGATCTGCGCCTTCTCGGCCGTGGCCTTGCCATGGTAGAACTCCTCCACCTGGCCGAACACGCCCTGCGGCTGACTCAGATCCACCTGACCTGCCTCGAAGTCGTCGATCTTCACCGCCTGCACCGGCTGGAACATGCGCTGGTAGTTGGCGATGTAACGGTCGCCGGCCTCCTGCTGCAGTTCACGAGTCATGAGCAGCATGTTGCGACGCATCTGCGCATTGGCCTCGCCGTTGCCGCCGGGAGTGAACAGCCAAGCCATCATCTCGTGCACGATGTCGAACTCGGCCGCATCGTGCTGCTTGTGCAGCTGGTATGCCTCGTTCGCCGCGGCCACGTCGCCCTGCAGGCGGATGATCATTTCGTTGCGTTCGATCTCGTCGTACACCTTCTGTTCAACGGCACACGGATCGGCTACGATCTTGTCGATGTACGCCTTGAGGAACTCGTTGCGCGTATCGTCGTCTACGTTCATGACGGCGTTGATGAAGTCGACCACATTTGCATTGTTGCGCGCCAGCGCCAGCGCCTGCTGCAGCCCGCCGTACGTGGGCACGAGTGCAGCGATCTGATCGTAGGGGAAGGAACGGTCGTTGACGAACGTACCGTACCGTTCGGCGATCTCGTCGATGGCCGAATCGCGCAGGTTGCCGGAATCGGTGATCGCCTCGTTCACCAGCGAGCGAATGTAGTTGTTCACCTTGGTGCGCGTGGCGTCGGACAGCTTGTCCTCCACGGTCTTGGACAGCATGGAGAAGAACAGCAGCACCATGGGCTTCTCCGAACCCGACAGCGGCTTGGCGGTCAGGTATGCGAACCATTTGAGCGCCACGTCCTCACGACGCAGACGCAGGTAGAACACGAGCAGGAACGACGCAGTGCGGCGGTCATCGAGCTGCATGGCACGTTCGAGTGCGCGCTGGGCGCGTTCTCGCTGGTCGGCGCGCCACGCCACCACGGCCATGAGCGTGCAGGTGAGCCAGTAGTCGGGCTCCTCCAGCTGCTTGCGTTCCACGGCCTTCTCGATCACCTCCTCGGTGACCATGGAGAAGTCGAGGTTGTCCATGATGCCCTGCACGATCTTGCGCACCGTGCGGTACACGGCGAAGTCGTAGTACTTCGTGTTGTTGCACTCGCGGATGCGCTTATTCGCCAGCTCCATCTGCTTGAGCCGGGCGTAAAGCTTATCCATGTCCTTCTGAATCTCATAGGCATCGACCACACGCTGGTGCGAGCGCTGCAGCGATCCGTCGGACGCGCTCAGCGTGTGGCGGATCTGGTTTGTTGTATCGTTCAACGAATTCCGGGCACCGTTGATGGCGCCCACCGCCGTGCCGATTTCGCTGCGCAGACGCTGGTTCTCTGCCTTGATAGTGCTCAGCTCCGACTCCAGTGCGGCGATCTCGGCCCTCAGGTCTCCGTTTGCCATGTCTTCCTCCTATACGATGCCTGTGTCACGTTGATGATGTCCGTCATAAGTCCGTCACGATGCCGGTTGGGCGTGAGTACTGCCCCACTCGCGGATGAACGCGATGCGATCCGGCGCGATGGGAATGGTGGATGCGAAGTGCTCGGCCAGAGCCTCCGCCGTGGGATGGCTCTCCCGTTGGGCGCCCACATTCCCCGGGTCATTCCCCCGATCACTGCCGAATACGATCTGTTCGGCCAGGTCCTTGATGGTCTGCTCGATGTCGGAGTATGAGAATCCGTCGCATCTCTCGACCAACCGCGCGATCTCGTCGTCGGAGAAATCCACGTGCAGGCACAGCCGCGAATACAGTCGGATCGTTTCTGCGCGTTCGGCCGCGTTCGGCAGATCGATGAAGAACGTTTCCGAGAAACGGCCCTTGCGGAACAGTTCGGGCGGCAGATGGGTGATGTCGTTTGCCGTGGCCACCATGAACACCTTGGCGTGCGATTCCTGCAGCCAGAACAGGAACTGGCCGAGCACGCGGTTGGCCACATCGCTTTCGCCTGACGTGCTGGACAGCGCCTTCTCGATCTCGTCGATCCACAGCACGCACGGCGCCACGTTGTCGATGTAGTCAAGCGCCTCCTGCATGCGTCGTTCGGTCTCGCCCACGTATTTGTTGTAGACGGACCCGATGTCGAACCGGAACAGCGGCAGCTCCCACCGGGCGGCGATCATCTTCGCGGAGAACGACTTGCCGCAGCCGGGCACGCCGGCGAGCAGGATACCGCGCGGCGGCTGCAAACAGTATTCGTCGAGCACATCGGACGGCGCGAAGAACACGTCACGCTTGCGGTCCAGCCATGCCTTGAGATTGTTGAGACCGGCCACTTCAAGCCTCTGCGGATACGATACGGCGGTCACGTTGCTCACCGGCGTGAACAGATGCTCCTTGCTGGACGCGAGCCGCGGAATGTCGTCGTGGCCGAGTCCGTTGGACGCGACGAGCGACGACCTCAGCAGGTTGACGATCTGGATCTCGCTCATGCCACGAAGCAGCGTGGCCAGCTGATCGATGTCCCGATCAGACCAGCGCACGACGGGGGTTGACATGGTAGAGGTCGACGCGGGGCCGGGCCGAAGCGGCACGCCGGCCGAACCGTCATCCGCGAACTGGTGCGCGAAGTCGACGATGAGATCGCGGCGCTCGCCGAAGTCGGGAAAATCAAGATCGATGAACAGGCCGAAGCGCGACAGGCGCGGCCACACGTCCTCCGCGGCGACCACGATCAGCGTATTGCCGGTATCGCGGGCGAGGTAGGCGGCGGCAAGCAGCTCACGCACGTAGATGCCGTCCTGGCCGATGCGACGGGTATCGGCGAGCGCGAACACCATATGACGACCGTGGCGGAAGCGCTCGCGGATGAACGCCATCGGGTCGAAGTCCACGTCCTTGGACGCAGTGGCAGACGCGCCCGATGCGCCGAAGTGCTGCACCTGCTTGGCGTCGGTGTAACAGTAGGCGTTCAGCGAATGCTCCGCGGCGAGCTCTCGCAGCGCCTGCTCCACGCGATGCCGTTCGATGGTGCGGATGAGCACCAACGGCACGCCGGCGCGAATGTAGCCGTCAAGCGTGCGTTTCATCTGCTGATAGTTGCTCATGCGCGCATCCAGCTCCTTTCCAATCGGGTGATGGCGTATGCCGTGTCGTCGGCCTCCGGAGAGGCGCCGCCTGCCGTCCCCTCCCCGTTGCCGCCTCCATTGCCGATGCCTGCCGCCACACCGTGCAATACGCCGACCACATGCTCGCGGATCTGCGTGGCGAGCTGGCCGCCTTCGTGCTGCGGCATGCCCTGCACGGCGGCGAAGAACAGCAGTCGCGCGCACGCGTGCGAGTAGCGGGTGCACAGCATGATGATGCCGTCCGTATCGTTGCCCGTGATCTCCTCAAGGCCTTGGGAGAGTCGCCGGCCTTCGTGGTTGATCGAGCGCTCGCAGAAGCAACGGATCAGTTCGAAGACCTGTGGGACCGCGCCTGTGGGGATCTCGCCGTAGCGCAGGGCCTGGGCGAGGTCGGTGGAACAGCGGTCAGATTCCTCGAGGAGATGCCGCCAGTCGCCGTAGTTGCGGGGCGGCTGCGGAACGAGGTCGGAGCCCTCCCTCAGTCCGCCGTTGGCGGTCAGCTCCCTCCCCGGGAGGGAGCACGGAAGGAAGTAGCCCTGTTCCGGGAGCGCGGAGGCAGCATCGTCCCTCTCCTGCGTTTCCCGTCGCCGGAAGAGCCGGCGCAGCAGGCCGATCAGCCATGTCAGACCGAGCAGACGCAGCAGACGAGAAGGGCCGGCGGGGACGCGGCGGAGAGTCACGACAGGAAGGTCTCCGGGGGTTCGAGGCTCCAGTCGGGCAGTGACTTGGTCATTTCAGCAAGGCTGTTCTTCTTGGACTGGCGCACGGCGTCCTGATGGTCGTCGCCGAAGTTGGCGTTCAGGGAGGCGAGCAGGTCGTCGGAATTGGTGTCAGGCTGGTTTGCTGCCATGATGGTCCTTTCTTTCGCAGGTGTCGTCGGATGCCGGATTGTTCGGCATCCGCGCATAAACGGTCGTCGGTCAGAAGTCGGTCAAAAGTTGAAGTTGAGTTTCTCTATGGTGGCTGCGCAGATGCTATGTCCCTCCGCGCAGCTGTGCTGGAACGCGCCTATCTCCTGCATGGTGTTGGCGAGGTTCTGCAGTGCGGCCTTCACTCGCGCGGGGAACGCGGTGAGGTTGCGCCAGATGCTCACACCCAGGAAGATCAGGCCAAGGCCCAATCCGATCAGGAAATACAACGACACGAACGCGAGTCCCGCGCACAGCACGGCGAGCACGGCGGCCACCACGTTTGGAATGGTCAGATACACCATGGTGAGCTTGTGGGTGTCGAAGTACTCCTTGAGGCTCTTCTCCATGGCGGTCTGGTCATTGCCGTTCGACACGCCCTCCCATCCATCGATAGCCAGCTGATAGCCGGTGGGCGTGCGCTGCTTGATGTTGTCGGAGTAGGCGTTCATGGCGTCGATCAGCCACGACTTGGTCTGACTGAGCGCGAACTTGCGCACGTGCACGTCGGTGTTCTGCTGATCGTCGTACACCACCCAGCCGATCAGCTGACGACCCACGTTGAATCCTTCACCCTTGAGACGCAGCATCTCGTCATACTGCTTCTGCGCGTCTTCCACCACGCCGTTGTTCTTGATGACGAGATTGAAGTACTGCTGCTGGGTGCGCACCTCGTCCTCCTCCTGATCGTAGTTGCTGATCAGGTCGGTGAGCACGGCGTCCACACGCGCCTTGTAGTTGTCTGGACGCTGCTCGATCTCGGGCACGTCAAGGCTATCGACGATCGCCTGCAATGTGGCGAACTTCGATACGTCGCGGTACACGCCTTCGATCTGCTGCGCGTTCTTACAGAACTGGCGGATGGACACGAAGTCGAACTGCGCGGGAGCCTGCATGTTGGCAATGTACTTGGCGTAGTCGCCCACCAGTTCGCGGCAGATCTCCGCGTCTTCGTTGATGATGCCGATCCACTTTTCGATGGTGGCGTTCACCTTGGCCTGCAGAGCCTTGTCGGTGCCGAACACGCCGGACAGGTACGCCTGCAGCATCACGGCGGCCTCGTTCTGCATGCACTTGGGGTCAAGCGTCTTCAGATATTCGGTGAACCAGCGGCGGGCGGTCTCGTTGCGGCCGAATCGCAGGTTGAGCAGCGTGAAGAACAGCGTGGCCTTGATACGGTCACGGCGTGTGCCCTCGGCCACGGCGTTGGCGGCCACCTCCGGGTAGTCGTTCACCCATGCGGTGACGGCGATGAGCGCGTAGGAGAGCCAGTAGCGGGAGCTGGTGAGCCATAGTTCCTCGGAAAGCTCTTGGATGGTTTTGTCGCGCACCAGGTTGATGTCGAAGTCACGCACCACGCCGATGACCGTCTTGCGGATGCGCTCGTAGTCGCCGTACTGCTCCTTGAGCACCTGGTCGAGACGGATCAGGTTCTCGTGGGCGAGCTGCACCTCCTCGCTTTTGATCATGTTCTTCTTGAAATCGGAGACGCTCTGGTAGATCTCGTTCGTCGTCTCCTGGATGCGGTTGGTCGTCGCATCGATCTGGTTCATCTGCGTGTCGATGGAGGAACGGAAGCCACTGATGGTGGAGTTGAGTTCCTGTACCGCGTATTCGCTGTCCATGAGTCCGGTCCTCTCTTAGTTGGCGAACAGGCCGAGGGCCTGCTGCAATGCTTCGGTTCCCTTGTCGGCGGCGCGATACTCCTTGCGCCACCGGCCCATTTCCTCGAGTGTTCTGGTGATGATCTCCAGATCCTTTTTCTTGCGTCTGAGCAGGTTCATGCGCACACTGTCGAGTTGCCTCCACAGGCAGAACGCGCCGACGAGCACGAGCAGCATGGAGATCACGATGAGCGCGGGCTGGCGTACCCACACGCCGGCCACCACGAGTCCGACGATACCGATGGCGATCATGCCCAGCCAGATGAGGACGAACTTGTCCTTGAGATAGTTGGTCAGACTGTGCTTGCGATAGAACTCGAGGAAGCTCTTCTTGGCGAGCGGCAGCTCGTTCTCGTTGCAGGACATGGACCAGCCGTCCACGGCGATCGGATAGCGCTCCTGTTCCGTGGCGCGATAATCTTCGGCGAACTTGCGGGTGCCGTTCTGAATGCTGGGCGCGAGCTTTTCGATGGCGAAGCGCCGAGTCTGCGGCAGAATGTTCACATCGTCCTCGGTGAACGCCCATTTGCGCAGAAGGTCGGCGAATCCGACCGGCTTCTTTTCCGGGTAGCGTTCCTCGAACGCCTGATCGGCGGTGTGGATGTCGCCCTTGGCGGCCACGATCAGCTCGTTGTAGCGGATGCGGCGGTAGAGCTTCTCCTCTTCGGGGTCCATGGATTCGATGAGGTTGTAGATGGAGTCCTCAAGGCGTTCCTTCACGCCCTCATTGTCGGCGTCCTCCTGATACAGCTTCTGATAGTCGCGTGCCACGATCTCGTTCTTCTCCGCATCCGACAGCAGCTGCTTCATGGAGGGGAAGCCCTCCTTGCAGTATTCGGGCAGGTAGAAGAAATCGAAATCGGTGGTATGCGCCTTGGTGGCCATGAACCGTCTGGCGTCCTCCGCGACCTTGGCGTCGAAGTTGATGTCGTAGACGGCGATTTCGTCGAGCATGTCGCTCACCTTGGCCGCCACGCGGATCTCGAGTCCATGGTCGCCACCGAGCGCGCCGGACAGTCGTGCCTCGAGCAGATACTGGAACTCCTCACCCACGTCGTTGGCGCGAATGCAGCCCAGATAGTAGGCATACCAGCGCATGGCGGTGTCACGACGGCCGAACTTGAGATTGCAGAACAGGAAGAACAGCGCGCTCTTGCGTTCGGAGATGAGCAGCGCGCGGCGCATGGCACGGTCGGCGCCCTCCGGCTCGTTGGCCCACCACAGCATGACGGCACTGGCCGCGTAGGCGAGCCAGTAGCCGGTGTTCGCCAGATACACCTTCTCCACCTTGGTGCGCGTGGTCTCCTGCGAGATCAGGTTCCCGTCCACGGCCATCACGCAACCGAGCGAAATGCGGCGCAGTTCGTGGAAGAACTGGAACTTGGTGTAGTACTCGTCGGTGAACCGGGTGAGGTTCTTGGTGGCGGTGGAGAGGTTCTTGTACGTGAAGTACTTCTCCGACACGTCGCGCAGCAGCTGGAGCAGGTCACGCGCGTCGATGCTGCGTCCCTCGATGTGCTTGGCGAGCACGCTCACGTCGGAAGTCACCTCTTCCGACATGCTTTGCGCGGCACTGGTGAGCACCGGGATGGTCTCGACCAGATACTCGAGTTCCTCCTCCAGATGCGCCTGTTCCAGTTGCGCGGTGTAGATACGCTGTTCCAGACTGCGGATCTCGGCCAGCAGTCGTGCACGTTCCGCGGCGTCATCGCTCGCCATGGGACATCACTCTCCCTTCCCCGTTATCAAACCCATTATCGACCCACATGCAATCCATCGATGTTGTTTCGTCACCATATCGAGACATCCGTCGCATCCGTCACACGCCGCTCGGGTCGAGCAGACGCTCCTGAATCAGGATGGAGACGATCCGATCGCGCACCTGCGGCGCGTCCTGCGTGGATGCGGGATAGCGTCGCACGGCCATACGCAGCGATTCGCGCGCCTGCAGATGGTCGAGCAACACGCGCAGCACCTTGGGCTTGTTATCACCGTCCACGGTGGAATTCATCAGATATTCCTCCACCGACATCGGGTTGAGCGACGGAATGGCCGCAAGCAGTCCGGGCAGTATGGCCAGCTTGTCGTCCACCGACACGCGCGCCGACACAAATCCGGACAGCACGCTCTGCACGCGACGGTCGTTCATGCCGATCGCCTTGGCAGCGTCGAAGATCGCCAATCGCGAGGCGGCGTCCAGATCGGTGCGGGCGAGCATGGCAAGCAGCGCCTGCTGCGAGAACTCGAGATAGTAGCCGGCGTTGGCCAGTGCGTTCAGTCCTTTGACCGCCACGGCGGCATCGGTGGCCGTGAGCAGCGCCTGTACGGTGGCCGCCAGATCCTCGTCGTTCAGCTTGTCCCCGCCGAGCGAGCCGAGCAGTCCCAGCACGCTTGTCTCATCGGGGGCGACCTCGATCAGCGCAGCGATGGCTCGGCCGTTGGGTACGACGCCACGGGCCGTGCTGCGTTCGGCGATGGCGAGCTTGGTGGCCGGCGTATCCTGCGACCGCGACAGATAGTCGGACAGTGCGTCACGACCGTCAGACGGGTTCACACCGCGGCCGATCGTGGTGGCGACGTTCTCCACCTTCTGCGGGGTGTCCGGGTACTGGTTCAGCACGAGCGCGTACAGACGGTCCGTGTCAAGGCCGGCGGGCGACTTGAGCAGCGCGTCCACCTTTGCATAGTCGCCGCCTGCGAACGCCTGCGCGATCAGGCCGTTTGCGGCCTTTTCGGAGTGGATGTTTGTCACGTCGAACGACTTGTTGAGGTAGTTGACGCGTGCGGTGTCCTTGAATGTGCGGAACACGGTGATGAGCAGCGAACGGATGTCGGCCGATTCGATGTTGTCGTAGAAATCGGCCTCCACGTCCGCCGACTGCGGGTCGAACGGGATGGATAGCTTCTTGTAGGCCTCGATGGCCTGTGACAGCGCGTTGCGCTTCTCGTTTTGGTCGAGCGTGCGCGACGCGGTGATCACGTGCAGGGCAAGCTGCGCCACGATCGAACCGGGATAGGTCGGGTCGATCGAACGGCACTTGACAAGACCGTCCTCCGCCTGACCCATGTCGCGCTCCACCAGCAACGACAGCGTCTCGGTGGCCGTATGACGGATCTCGTAGACACCGTCGTACTCCTCCTGCCGCTCGTAGTGGTTGCCGCAGTAGGTGCAGATGTACTCGTTGTTGGTCTTATCGAACTGCAACGGCCCACCGCAGGTCTCGCACTCGCGCTGTTTGTAGCTGAAACTGGATGCCATTCGTCACTCTCTCTACTTGGAAACGACCACGGACTCCATGCGTACCGCTCTTGTCGTACGAATCGCCGTCATCGATCGCCGTGTACACCGCTACTGGCGCTGGTAATGATTGCCGCAGTAGACGCAGACGTATCCGCTGCCGGTCTTGTCGGCCTGCAGCGGACCGCCGCAGGTCTCGCACTCTTGCCGGCTGACGTTGGAATCGGATGTCATGTCGTCATCCTCCCTACTTGATGAGCATCAGCTTGCGGCGACGTTCCATGTACAGGTTTTCGAGCTCCTGGATCGCACGGGACATGGTCACGATGTCGCCACGGTTGGACGCGTCACGCAGTTCGCCCATCTTGCCGCCGATGCGCTGCTCGACCTCCATGATGGCCGGATTGTTGCGACCGAAGGCGTCGGAGTACTTCACGGTCTCGTTGAGATGCTCGAGCGCACGCAGTAGATTCGGGTCGGCGCCGCGCATGCGGTTCTCGTCGATCAGCGACTGGATGTCAACGGTCTGCACGGCCCACGTCATGGCGGTCTGGTGGCGTTCGGCGCTGGCCGACGCGGAGGCGCGCTGGGCGGCGAAGCTCACGATCGTGATGATCAGAAACAGCACGAGCAGCACGAGCTGAATGAACAGCGAGATCTTGAACGGGATGACGTTCTGCAGCCAGATGCACACCACGCTCACGAAGATCTCGGCGAAGAAGTAGTACACGGCGAAGCCGATCATCGGGATGCCGAAGAACACGGCCTCGATGTCGGGGCGTTCCACCGCGAAGCGCGGCATGAGGAATGTAAGCAGGAACGCGATCACCGCGAACACGAGCGAGACCACCGCGCCGGGCGTGTACAGCCCGGAGAACAGATAGATGGCCACCGCGTACACGATGAACAGCAGGAAGCCGATGATGCAGATGATGTTGTTGGTTTTACCGCCGATGTTCTTCACAATGTCACCTCGGATTGGGTTACGGAATACGGAAAAGAATGCGTGTGGAAGGCAGGACCGGCCGTCACAGCTTGGTGCCGCAGTTCGGGCAGGCAGCCCAGCCGGGCTGCACCTCCTGACTGCAGTTCGGGCACGTCGGCTTCGGCTGGTTCAACGCGGTGCCGCATGCCGGGCAGACCTTCCAACCATCCTGCACGGGCTGGTTGCAGTTCGGGCAGGTCGCCGGCTTGTTCAACGGCGTACCGCACGCCGGGCAGACCTTCCAGCCATCCTGAACGCCCTGACCACAGTTCGGGCACTTCGGCTTGCTCAGTGACGTGCCGCACGCCGGGCAGACCTTCCAGCCGTCCTGCACGGGCTGGCCGCAGTTCGGGTTGGGGCAGACGTGGCCGGCGGCGGGAGTGGTCGGCACGGGCTGCTGCTGGGTGGGCATGCCAGGCTGGGCGCCGAACATGTTGGCCAGCGGGGATCCAGCAGCGGCGGATGCCGGAACGCCAAGAGTCGGGACACCGGGGGCCGCCGGATTGGCGGGGGCCGCGGGATTGCCTCCGTTCATGGCGACGCCAACGCCCATGCCGTTGTTGACCAAGCCAACGAATCCGTTGAGGATGTCGCCAGTACCGCCGCCGATGACGGTGTTGGTCTGATTGGTGGCAAGCGCCTTGAGGATGTCCGCCTTCTTCTCGGAGGCCCAGTCGTAGCCCTGGATGGCACGGGAGTCCGCGGCACCCTTCGCCTTGATTCGCATGGCGGAGGCCTCCGACAGGGCGGCCTTGATCTCGGCGACGTCGTCCTCGTCGGAGCGGATCGTCTCCATGTTGAAGAAGACGAGCTTGATGCCGTAGTCCTCGAAGTACTGGGACAGCGGCTGCATCAGGATCTGGCCGATTTCCTTGAGATACATGGCCAGATGCACGTAGTCGATGTTCGCGCCGATCATCATCTGCGCGACGGAGGTCTTCACCTCGGTGGAGATGATGCCACGGAATTTTTCGGTCACCTCTTCGGGGCGGAATTCACGCCGGTATCCGGTGAACTTCTCCACGAACTTCCTTGAATCGGTGACCACGAAGCTCAGGCTGCCGCGGATGCCGAGGTTGAGCATGATGCCGTATGTGACGTCGGGGACCACGATCTTCTCGCGGGTGCCCCACTTCATGTCCATGGCGTGCACCTTGTTCACGAAGTACACCTGGCACGGGAACGGCGTCTCGCCGCCGGTGGCCATGCGCTGGATCGCGTTGAGACCGAAGTAGTTCTGCGTCTCGATGGTGTGGCGGCCCTCGCCGTACACCTCGGGATGGCCTTCGATGATTACGATCGCCTCATGGGTGGGGTCGACGATCAACTGGGATGCAGTATTGAAATCCTCGATCGGGCTTTTCCAGACCAGCGCGTCCGGATCGCCTTCAAACTGGATGACATTGGCAATGGCCATTGCTATTCCTCGCTCTTCCCGGGAATCGACGTAGACTCCCCGTCTCGGTACGGCTTCAACATAGCATCATAAGATGACGCTCGACGATGCCTGAATCGGCGTCTCCGACGGCTCGAATTGCACGGATTCAATCGTTGCCATATCCGTATTGAACGTGTCGAACGCGGCCTCGGCGCCCGGCGTGGGGTGGGCGATCGACAGCCAGATCAGCACGCCGGCGGCCACGACCGAAAGACCGGCCAGCACGGCGAGCACAATGTTTACGATCTTGAAGCTCTGCGACTGCTCGTCTTCGCCGAGTTCCTTGAAATCCTCCGGGGTAAGCGGGTCGGGGGCGATGCCCTCGGTCTGCACCTGGCCGGTAAGCACCATGGGCTGGCCGGGATTGGGATTCTGCGGCATGGGTGCCGGTGCAGGAGCCGGAGCCGGTACCTGCTGGGGCATCGGCTGGTTCGGCGCAGATTGGTTCGCCGCGTCCTGTTCCATGGGAGAGGATGCGGCGGGTGCCACCACGGCGGGAGCGGATTCGGGCAGCGTCTGATGCACTTCCGAGACAGCAGGCTCAGGCTCAGGCTCAGGCTCAGGCTCAGGCTCAGGCTCAGGCTCAGGCTCAGGCTCAGGCTCAGGCTCAGAGAGCTTCTTACTTGCCGACGAGCCGGATGCAACCTGCGTGTCCGTTTCCGGCTCGATAGATTCGGAAAGCTTGGCTTCACGAGTTGGAACTTCCGGTTCCGCAACAACCGCCGTACCCGGTTCGGATTCGTCGTCGCTCGTGAGTTCAGGCTCAGTCGCCGACTCCTCGGGCGTCGATTCCCGACCACTCGCCGACTCCGCCGCCGCATCGATTTCTGATTCGGTCTTGGTCGCGGTGTCTTCCGCCTTGGCCTCGAGTACCAGCACAGGTTCGTCCGCCAGTACCGGTTCGGCCACTGCCTCAGTTTCAGCCGCATCATTCTTCGTCATAACCGCCGTCTCAGATTCGGACTGCGATTCCTTGGTCTTCGGCTCGGAATCCGTGGAGACCTGCTCAGGATCGTCTGCCTTGGATCCCGATACAGATCCGACGACGATCTTGTTGTCGGTGATCTCACCGTCGTCGATCTTCGCACGACGATCATTCACATCCGCATCGGTTTCCACCGTATTCGAGACATCGAACAGCGGCCCACCATTCAATTCCTCGATCGCTGCCGCCAATGCATCGATATTCAGTTCGTCACCGGTCAGCTTCTTATGCGATTCAGTCTGAGGCCCGGGCGCGGGAATCGCAGGCTCGGTCGCGGTATTGGAAGGCTCGAGCTGCGGCTCGGCAATCGGTACCTTATTCACCGACGGGGCCGGAGTGATCGGCTTGCCAACCGGACTCGGCGACATCGGAGCCGTCTGCACCGGAGTCGACCGCCCCGACATGGGCGACGGCACCGCGAGCATATTCGGCGCGGGAGCCGTCATATCGGGCACCGGGGTGCCGCACTTGCCACAGAACCTGCCACGCACGACCGCACCGCACCTCGAGCAGTGGCGCTCCGCAGGAACGGGAGCCGCCTGCACCGAAGCGGGTGCCTGAATGACGTCGGGGATGCGCGTGCCGCACTTGCCGCAGAACCTGCCCTTCGCCGGGGCCCCGCACGACGGGCAAACACGTTGGACGGCGGGCGGCGCGACGAATGGCGCAGGCGCCACCGGAGTGCCGCAGCGTCGGCAGAACTTGTCGTTCGGGCCCAGTGCCCAATTACAACGCACGCAATTCGCCACCATGAGACCTTTCTCTCGCCCTCCGGCACCGCATCGGAACGCGGCGCCACATGCACTGTTCCCATGGTAGGCCCAGACGCGCCATCAGGTTGGTAGTCGATCGCGCCCATGTCCCGTGCGGACTACTGAATCTGCACACGTCATTCGGTAAATCAATTCAGTAGTCCGAACGAGACGGTTTTCCGCGATGTGAGCGGACACATTGTCGCGTTCGGACTACTGAATCGTGGCATGCAAATTACTGAATTAATTCAGTAGTCCGCATACAACACGCTCACTGCGCGGCGGACTGAGCGCCCTGCCCCTCCTGCTGGCTGGCGGCCGCGGCGGCGAGCTTGCCGTTCACCATCGGCACCTCGCCCGCATTCTTGGTGCCCATCGGCAGCTTCGCAGCCTCCTCGGCCTCCTCCAGCGCCTCGGTCTTGGGCAGCTCCATGAAGTCAAGATCCTTGAGATACCCCTTGCCGGCGGTGATGTCGTACTGGATGAGCTTGTAGTCCTCAAGCAGCTGCTGCGTGGCCTTGTCCGCCTGCGTGATGTCGATGCGGTTGCCCTCCTTGTCGAGGTAGAGCGCCTGACCGTCGGGAATGCGCGACCAGCTCTGGATCTTGTTGACCACCGGCGGTTCGAGCGCGGGCACCTTGTCGTGTAGTCGCGTCAGGAATGCCAGGTACGGGCTCACCTTGGCGTTCATGTGCTCGGCCGTCTGCGCCATGAAATAGTTCGGCGAGGTGAACGCGGTCGTCGAATCGGGCAGCTTGGTGCCGTGCGAGCCGGACGCCTTGTTCGACCAGATGAAGTAGTCGGTCTCGTGCAGCGCCACCGAATTGTCGGTGTTGTCGGACGCGGACGCGTACGCGCCGGGCAGGTGGTCGCCGTAGAAGATCACGGTGATCGGCTTGTCGATGTTGTCAAGCTGGTCGAGGAACGCCTTGGTGGCCTCGTCCGTGTATTCCACGCCCTTCGCATACGTCTGGATCTGCGTGGTCTCGTCGAGGCCCAGCGGCTCGTCGGTGGTGCTCGTGGCCTGGAACTCGTTGTCCGAATACCAGTCGTCGTAGCTCATGTGGTTCTGCATGGTGAGCACGGACAGGAACTGGCTCTTGCTCGTGTCGATCTTCTCCAGCAGGCTCTGGTAGGCGTCGGAATCCCTCACGTACGGCGACGAGTCGATCCTCGACTGGTGGGCGATCACGTCGGGTTCGTTCAGCGTCCAGAAATGCCTGAACTTGAACTTCTTGTAGTTCGACGAACGCGAGTACATCGACGACTCGTACGGGTGGAACGCCTGCGAATCCTTGCCGTCGTTCCACAGCTGGTTGAACGTGGGCGTCCAGCTGAGCTTGGGGATCAGCTGCTGGTAGGGCGAGCTGAGCGATGCGTCGAAGTTCGCCATCGACAGGCCGGTCAGCGCCATGAACTCCATGTTCGCCGTGCCGCCGCCGTAGCCTGCGGACAGCATCAGACCGGATGTGGTCTGCGATTTGATGGCGCGGATGTTCGGCATCGGATCCTTGTTGAGCGCCAGACCGGGCACGCGCGTCGGATCGGAGAACGATTCCGACAGCACCATGATCACCGTGCTGTCCTCGAGATTGCTTTCGCGGGTCTGATTGATCTCGTCGGCCGCCTGCGAGTATCGCTTGGCGATCTTCGCCATCGTCTTTTCCGAATAGTTCGCCGGTTCGTCCATGACCTTCGGATTGACGAACCGCTGGAATCCGATGAGCGTGCCGTTGGCCTGCGCATCGGTGACGGAGTCCCACAGCTTCGGCGAATCGCCGAGCGCCTGCGCGAAGTTGTACGACCACGATCCGGTGGTGGCGAGACCCGCGGTGAACAGACCGAGGAACAGTCCCGGGAACACGATGAACAGCAGTCGCACGGCCGCGTTCTTCGCATGACTGTGCAGATCGATGAACTTACGCCGGCCGTCACGCTGATGCAGCGAATAGCAGATCACCACCATGGCGAGGAAGAAGATGGCCGCGTCCATGAACACGCGCGACGACCCCGTGGGAATGAACCCGACCATGCTGCCGGCGTCGCTTTTCAGGAAACTCAGATCGGACGGCTTGATCGTCTCGTAGCGGACCATCACCTTGAACCGGTCGGCCACGGCACAGAATCCGACGATCGACAGAAACACCGCCGACGCTATCCAGAACCGGTTGATCAGCACGACGAGGATCAGATACGCCACGGCGAGGATCAGCATGTTGAGCAGGAACTGGTAGTCGTTGCTCGTCCACATCTTGGAGATGAATCCGCCGAATCCGCGCAACGGCTCGACCGTCCACACGCTCCACTGCAGCAGGCCCACGGCCACGACGTCCACCATGAGGAACGAGATGAGATAGAACCGCCAGCCGAACGGCTTCGTATGCTTCGTCCGCGGATCGAGGTCGGCGATATCCACGTCGGCCGAGTCGATCACGCCATCGGCAGCGGATTCCCCGGTGGTTTCCTCCATCTCGGCTGGTTCGCGCACCTCAGTCACTCGCGGCACTCCTTACAATCGCGGTCGTCGGGTTGACGTCAAAGTCAATCGGCAATTTAAACACACCAACGTTAGCCCACCGAGTGGTCAGTTTCCACGATGGAACGGCCAATACCCCAAGAACTTCCACAGCCGTCCCCTCAAGGGCATCGGACAAAACACGCCGCGGAAACGCCCGAAAAACGTACGAATCCTATGAACATTCCCAAAATACGCCATGAAATCGCAAGATTTCGGGGGTAGCCTGACCCTTATGGCTTCTCAGACTCCTCGATCCATACGATCCGCCTCCTCTTCGGGCGCGACCGGCGAAGCGGCATCGACCGTTCGCCCCACCAAGCGACATCGTTCGCATCGTCCGCCGAAGAAGCAGAAGAAGCATCGTATTCTCAAGGGATTCCTCATCTTCATCGCCGCGTGCATTGTGGCGGGAATCGGCGCATTCGCATTCATGTACGCCACCACCAAGGTGCCCAACCCGGAAGACGTGGCGCTTGCGGAGAAGACGCGCGTCTACTATTCCGACGGCACCACCGAGATCGGCACGTTCGCCGAGCAGAACCGAGACATCATCGACTGCTCCGTGCTGCCCGACTATGTGGGCAATGCGATCGTCGCCTCCGAGAACCGCACGTTCTGGACGGACAAGGGCATCGATCTCAAGGGCATCAGCCGAGCGCTCATCAACAACGTAACCAAGGGCACGCGTCAGGGCGGCTCGACGATCACCCAGCAGTACGCGGAACGCTACTATCTGGGCGAAACCACCACGTACAAGGGCAAGGTCAAGGAAGCGTTCCTGGCCCTGAAGATCGCACAGACCCAGGATAAGGACACGGTGCTGTGCAACTACATGAACACCATCTATCTGGGACGCAACGCGTACGGCATCCAGGCCGCCGCGCAGGCGTACTTCGGCAAGGACGCGAAGGATCTGACGCTGTCCGAGGCCGCCACGATCGCCGGCATCATCCCGTCGCCAAACAACTGGGATCCGGCCGTGAACCCGAAGATGGCGAAGCAACGATTCAACCGCGTGCTCAACATCATGAAGGAGGACGGCTACATCTCCGCCAAGGAGAAGAGCGAGGCGCAGCTGCCCGACACCGTGCAGCAGTCCACCGACAACATCTATCAGGGCACCAAGGGCTATCTGCTCAAGATGGTGCGTGACGAGCTCGTGGCATCCAAGGCGTTCACCGAGACCGACATCGACACCGGCGGATACAAGATCATCACGACGATCGACAAGACCCGTCAGGACGAGATGTACAACGTGGTCAGCCCCACGGCCAACGCGTCGACCGTGCCGGAGGGCCTCGAGGCGGGCGCACTGAGCGTGAACCCGAAAGACGGTTCGATCATCTCGCTGTACGCGGGCGAGGACTACCTCACGCACAGTCTGAACAACGTGACGCAGTCCACGTTCGAGATCGGCTCCACCATGAAGCCGTTCGCGCTGCTCGCCACCGTGCAGAAGGGCGTGAACCTGAGCACCACGTTCAACGGCAACTCGCCGCGTTCGTTCCCCGGCCTCACCCAGGCCATGAACAACGCCGGCGGCGTGAGCTACGGCTACATTGATCTGTACAAGGCCACCGCGAACTCGGTGAACACCGTGTACATGGATCTGGCGCAGCATCTCGGCTCGCAGACCATCATCGACACGGCCAAGACCGCCGGCATCAAGTACCGCGTCATCATGATGCGCATGGCCGCTCCGGTCACCATCTTCTCGTTCCTGATGTATCAGACCTTCGCCATCAACTCCTCGATGGGCGTCAAGATCGCGTACATGTACGTCACGTACATCGTCTGGGGCATTCTCTACTCCTGCGTGAACATCCCCTACGGCTCCATGGCT
>NZ_NEWD01000025.1 GCF_002234915.1 Bifidobacterium vansinderenii
AGCCCTGCCCATAGTACGAGAGGACCTGGGTGGACGAACCTCTGGTATGCCAGTTGTCCCGCCAGGGGCACGGCTGGTTGGCTACGTTCGGATGGGATAACCGCTGAAAGCATCTAAGCGGGAAGCCCTCTCCAAGATAAGCATTCCGTCACGCGTTAAGCGTGTGTAGTCCCCATGGAGAACACGTGGTTGATAGGCCGGACGTGGAAGCCCCGCGAGGGGTGGAGCTGACCGGTACTAACGGACGAGCGACAACACAACCCAACACCCTCGGGGGTTGGGTTCCCGGAACGAATTCCAGACGTTCCCGGACAAGCACGGAGCACTTTTGGTTCACACTGCGATCGACACGAAAACACACGACGCGTCCGCTAGCCGGTTCCCAGACCACCACCATCCACCGGGATGATCCCCGGTGATAATTTCAATATTTTGCGGCGGTCATGGCCCAGGGGAGACGCCCGGACCCATTCCGAACCCGGAAGCTAAGACCTGGCACGGCGATGGTACTGCACTCGACAGGGTGTGGGAGAGTAGCACACCACCGCAATTTACTCTTATCAGGGAGGGAAACCTAACGGTTTCCCTCCCTTTTTATTTATCTACAGCTCTTTTTCTCCCATGGTTTTACACTGAAGATCATGACACGAGATATGAAAGCTGTTGATCTCCTGATCGGCGGATACGGAGCGTTGCAGGGATCGAACGGCAGAGGCATCGAACTATGCACCTTGCATGCGCAGACCAATGACGGCACGCTGCATCATGAGCGTCTACTATCCGACGTGCCGTCACCTTCGTGGCTAGAACGGGATCGCAGCTCCGCGACCGACACCGTGTACGCGGTATTGGAAAACAGTCGTGGCTTGGTGGCTCTCCGCGTCGACGGCGATCATGAAACCCGCAGTCTGACACTGATCTCATGCGAAGACGTTCCCGGTGACGGGCCCACGCACGTGGCGGTAGCGGTGGACGACAACGGTCGGAAGCATGCCATCACCGCGAACTACGTCAGCGGATCAATCAGCGTATTCCCGATCAACGAGGATGGAACACTGGGCGGTGTATCCCAGACGTTGCAGGGGAACCCGGAGGAAGGACACGGTCCACTGCCTGCACAGGAAGGACCGCATGCGCACTGGCTCCTGCCGTTGCCGGACGGGCGCGTGCTGTCCACCGATCTCGGCGCCGATCGTATTTATATTCATCAGTGGAACGATGGCGTACTGACTCGTACGGGCATGGTGCGATTGGCTTCCGGCACCGGCCCGCGAGACATGCATCTGCTGCCGGCGGATGATGGCTCATGGCGCGTGGCCGTCGTTGACGAATGGGGATGCACGGTTACGGTGCTGCAGCCTGATGCCGACGACTTCCGTATTCTGCAGACGGTCGATCTTGCCGCCGCTCCGGCCGATCAGGCGGCGTCTCTCGCGTTCATTGCGGAATCCGAGTACGCGGAGCGGTCGGCATCTGCGGACACGGACGACACGGACAGTGCAGATTACGCGGGCATGGCCTACGTGGGATTGCGCGGATCCGATCGGATCGTTTCATTGCGCTGGGACGGGGAGACACTGACTCGCGTGAGCAGTGTGTTCAGTGGCGGTGGACGTCCCCGTCATCTGTGCGCGGTCGGACGATACCTGGTCGCGGCGAACGAGACCGAGGACCATCTGACACTGTTCCGCGTGGATGAGAACGGAACGCTGGCTACCGTTGACGATTTACCGATTGGGTCGCCTACGGCGGTATTGCCGCTGGTGTAGGGGCTGAGTATGGTGTGGAGAGGCAATTTTGGATAAGCGGTATGAGGATATGCGCGCATGCGGCAGGATACGAATCAGCGGAAGGGCTCCGACGGTAACGGACGGCAGACGAATCTGACGACTTCTGAGAAAACAACGGATGAGGCGACACCGTTCGCGGCAACGCCATCGGACAATGCGACGTCGAAAACGACGTCTAACGAGGCAACTTCCTCAGGCGGTATGGACTGGAAGCGTATCGGCTGGCTGGCTGCGGCGGTGGTCGTGCTTGGAGCGGTGATCGGCGCGGGTGCGGGATTGCTGACCCTGCTGCTGTACGGCGTGGAGCATGTGATGCTCGGCTATATCGAGGGCTCATCCATGCCGGGCCCGTTCATCGTGCCGGGATGGCGTCGCGCGGTGTCCGTGACGGTCGGCCTGTCGATCGCCGCCGTGGCTTGGTATCTGCTGCGCACCAAGACCACCAAGGTGCCGTCGGTCAAGAAGGCGGTGAACGGCGAACGCATGCCGTGGTGGCAGACTGTGGTGCACGTCGTATTGCAGATCTTCATCGTCGGTTCGGGCGCGTCGATCGGCCGTGAGGTGGCACCGCGTGAACTCGGTGCCATGCTCGCCCAACGGTTCTGCGACATCTTTCATCTGAATGGACTGGACCGTCGCATGGTCGTCGCCGTTGCGGCGGGCGCCGGTCTGGGCGGTGTCTATGACGCGCCGCTTGCCGGCATGTTCTTCGCCGTGGAGATCCTGCTCGCGGACATCACGATCGAGAAGGTCGCGTTCGGTCTGGGCACGTCGGCGGTGGCTGCGTTCGTCGCCACGCTGATCAAGGGACACCATACGTTCTACGACATCACGGCGATACAGCCGGGGGAGACTCCCACGCTGATGCTGTTCGCACTGCTGTGCGGCACGGTGTGCGGCGTGGCCGGCGCGTTGTTCCGTCGTGGATCGCAGTGGGCCGAATCGCATAAGCCGTCCGGCAAGGCGCTGCTGTGGCAGATGCCGCTGGCCGGTGTACTCACCGGTGTGGTCGCATTGTTCGTGCCGCAGGTGATGGGCAATGGTCGTGCGGCCGCGCAGCTGGGGTTCAGCACGTTCATTGGCAACGATTCGGGCGCGGCGCTGTCGGCAACGTCGGCCGGTGCTTCGCCGTGGAATCTGATCGGCTTCGGTCTGACTGGCGGCGCCTCATCCGGTACCGGCATGGGTGCGGGCGGTGATCTGCATCAGTATTTCTGGCCGATGCTGGGACTGCTGTCGATCTCGTTCGCGGTCAAGGCGGTCGTCACGCTGCTGACCATTCGTTCGGGCGCGTCCGGTGGCGTGCTGCAGCCGGGAATCGCGTTGGGCGCCACGCTGGGCGCGATGCTGGCGTTGCCGTGGCTGTTGATCTGCCCGATCGACTCGGCCACGGCATGCGCGCTGATCGGCGCGGCGGCGCTGCTGTCCGCGTCGCAGCAGGCGCCGCTTATGGCCATGTGCCTGATCATGGAACTTGCGGAGGCGCCGATCACGTTCTTCGTGCCGGTGGGCATGGCCGTCGCCGTGTCGGCGTTCGTCTCCCACTGGCTGGTCGAACGGTGGAAGCGCACGGCGAAGCGCGAACGGTAATCAACGGCCGACACCTTGGCGGAGTCGTTGATCTAGTAGCCGCTGTCGATGTACACCCAGCCGTGGTCGGCATCCGGCGAGGAGGGGTCGTAGACGTAGGTGTCCATCCAACCGGTGTACGGGCCGGAGCCGAAACTGCCGTCGCTTCCGTAAGAGCATTGGAAATCGGTACGGAATATGGCCACTCGGTCCATGCCGTACTTATCGATGGCCGCCGATATGGAGGAACTCGAACCCGGATTGTCGATCGTCATCTGGTGTTCCGAGCGCAGGTAATCGTCCGACCACGCCTCGTCGTACGAGATTCGGGAGATCTCACAACCCTTCCAGGAGGTCCATTTGCGGTCCAGCATGGCGCCGATCGCGTCGTCGATCTGCTGATGCGTGAACTTGCTGCCGGTCTTGATCTCGTACTGCGTATGGCTGACGTCGACCGAACGATTCGGCAGGTAGATCCAGAAATACGCCATTACGGCGAATCCGATCGCGCACAACGCCGCGACCATGCCCTTCCAATGCCGTGCGATCCACGGACTGTCCGGCCGATCGCCGGGATCGCCGCGCCTGAAACGAATGCCTGTCATACGCTGAAGTATATTCGCCCGGAATGAGCGCCCGGATCAGTCCGCCTTCGTCGGATCCTTTTGGAGGGTGAGGAAGACGAGGGCGACGACGAGGAGAATGGCGATGGAGAGGACGCCGAGCGATGCGTTGCCGGTGAGGGTCGTGGTGGTGGCGACCAGGAACGTGCCGAGGATCGAGGCGGTCTTGCCGAAGATGTCGTACAGACCGTAGTACTCGTTGGCGTGCTCCTTGGGAATGATCTTGCCGTAGTACGAACGGCTCAACGCCTGGATGCCGCCTTGGAACATGCCGACCAGGATCGCGAGGATCCAGAATTCGGCCGCCGACTTCAGGAAGAACGCGGCGAAGAACACGATGCACATGTACGCCACGACGGCCGCGACGATCATCGGCTTGCAACCGAACCGGCCGGCCATGCGACCGTAGAGGATCGCACACGGGAACGCGACGAACTGCGTGACCAGCAGCGCGATCACCAGCTGCGTCGAATCGATGCCGAGCTGCGTGCCGTACGACGTGCTCATCGAGATCACCGTGTTCACCGCGTCGATGTAGAAGAAGAACGCGACCATGAACATCCACAGCGGCTTGTTGCGTACGAGCTTGTGCAGCGTGGATGACAGTTCGGCGAACGTGCCGTGCACCGCCTCCCGCGTGTGATCGCGCGTGGCGCGGTAGTGCACCTGACGGTAGCTGGTCAGCAGCGGGATCGTGAACGCCACCCACCAGACGGCGGTGATCACGAACGACGCGCGCGTGCACGCCACCGTCGACCAACCGAACAGCGCCGGGCCGCCGAAGATCAACGCGATGCAGAAAATGAACGGAATCGTGGACCCCACGTATCCCCATCCGTAGCCGTGGGACGACACCTTGTCCATGCGTTCGTTCGACGTGGTGTCGATCAGCATGGAATCGTAGAACGTGAGCGAGCCGTTCAGACCGATCGTGGCGAGTACATACACCACCAGAAACGGCAGCCATGTCAGCGGCAGCGCCATGGCACAGCAGGTCACCACGCCAGTGCCGAAGAAGCCGAGGAAGAACTTGATCTTCATACCCTGCACGTCGGCGATCGAGCCGAGCAATGGCATGAGCAGCGCGATCACGAGCGATGCGATCGTCTGCGCGTATCCCCATGCCGACACGATGTTGCCGTCGGCGGGCATGAGCGACTTCGCGTAGATCGGGATCACCGCGGTGCTCAGCAGCACGAACGCGGAATTGCCCACATCGTAGACGATCCACTTCTTCTCCCGCGCGGTGAGTCTGCCGCTCGGCGGGACGGGGAACTCGCCGTCGCCCAACGCGCGCGGCGCATCCTGACCCTTGATCGTGGCCGCATGATCGGCTGTATCGGGGGCGACGACGCGTGACGTGTTCGCGGTGTTCATGCTGGTGCTTGCGGTGTTCGTGGCGTTCTCACTCGGTTCGGTGCCGGTCATGGAAGGTCCTCCTGATCTTTCGCGCCCGCGCAGAGCATGCGGAACGGCATGCCGCGCGACAACCATCCTTCATCGTAAGGGGCGTTTGCGTGGGCGATGCGCCGAAGAACATGAACTCACGGTGAATTGATGGGCGATTCGAGGTACGGGTGTTACGGTGAAGGGAAAGACATCGTGGTTCGTGGTCCAGGGAAGGGGTGGCGATGAGCGACCCGCAGCATCCTCAATATTCTCAACAGCCTCCGCAACGGTATCCGTCACAGCCATCGCAACGTCCGGCGCAGCAGACGCCGGGAGGATACCAGTATCCGTCCGGGTACCAGTCCGGTGGGTATGCGTCCGGTGGGTATGCGGCGAATCCTGTCGCCGGGTATGTGCCCCCTGCCGGGCAGCCGTATCCTGCCGGAGGCCATGCGCCCGCCGGGCAACCGTATCTGGCGTACCCCGGAGGCGGCCGGCTCGCGCCGCGTGGCACTGTGCACTATCCCGAAGTCAATCTTCGTACGGCGCGTACGGCGTTCTCCCGCATGGGCTGGACGCTGCTGGTGTGGATGCTCGGCGCAGAACTGGTACTGATGCTGCTGCAGTTCGTGGGCAACATTCTGGTACAGGAGATCGATCCCGCCGCGCGCACCATCGACAAGTTCCCCTGGCTGTCCCTGATGCTGTCGAACGTCGCACAGTATGGCGCCGCGCTGCCGCTGTGCCTGATCGTCGCGTTCACGATACCCAAATATCCACCGCAGCCGCGCGGGGCCGATCCGGGTGCACGGTTCTGCGCGCGCGAATGGCTGACGATTCTGGTCATGGGATTCCCGATCATGTTCGTCGGCAGCATACTCGGGTCGAGTCTGTCCGATCTGCTGTCCGGCGGCAAATTCAGCAATCTGCTGGACTCCGTGGCATCCGGCACCACCCCGCTGGATCATGTGGTGGAGGGCATCACGTTCGTGGTGTTCGCGCCGCTTGCCGAAGAGTTCATATTCCGCCGCTGCCTCATCGACCGCACGCGCATCTACGGCGAAAAACTCGCCGTTTTCTCGTCGGCGCTGCTGTTCGGACTCATGCACTCCAACCTGTATCAGTTCTTCTACGCGTTCGGCTGGGGACTGCTCTGGGGATACGTATACGTGCGCACCGGCAAACTGCGGTACACGATCGCGCTGCACGCCACGGTCAATTTCATAGGCGGCGTGGCGGCGCCGGCCCTCACCAACGTCAGCGACAAGGACATGAACGACCTGATGTCCGGCGACGTGCAGCGCATCACCGCGGCGTTCGGACGATCCGGCCCGCAGCTAATCGGATACATGCTCTACACGGTGTTGATACTGGCACTGGTCATCGCCGGCGTGGTGCTGCTCGTCAATGCCATCCGTCGCAAACGCGCGTACTTCCAGCAGTCGCCGAAGGAACTGGTGCCGCGCAACCGCTTCCGCGTGGCGCTCGCCAATCCCGGCATTATCGTGTTCGTCATACTGACGGTGCTGACGACGTTCATTACGCCGCTGATGATGCGGTTCTCATGATCGACGGCACGCGATCCAACGGTCCATACACAATATCCACGGCATGATACCCGTGATATTTGCAATATCTCGTATTTCGCTGTAATATCGTGAAGTTGTGTGTTCAGGCCGGGTTGCTTCCCGACGGGGACACGGGAAAGACTTGAACAAGCAGTAAGTTAGAGGAGTCAAACATGGCAGCTCGTTGTGCAGTCTGCGGCAAGGGCCCGCAGGTCGGTTACACCGTTTCTCACTCGCATATCCGTAACAAGCGTCGCTTCCTGCCGAACCTGCAGTCGGTTCGCACCACCGTCGAGGGCGAGAACGTTCGCCTGCGCGTGTGCACCTCCTGCCTGAAGGCCGGCAAGGTCCAGCGCGCCGCCTGATTGCGGTACGCATAAACACGTACAAGGCTCCGGAACGATTCCGGAGCCTTTTTTGTTTGTATATGGCCCCCGTCGATACGACGTCGATACGACTGGGTACAAATGGGGCGTATGACTATCGCTTTGGACTCCGCAGTATCGTCGCTGATGACGAACAAACGGCGCGTCGGAGCGTTGAAATCACTGGGCGTGATCACCGTACGCGACGCGCTCGCCTACTATCCGTTCCGCGTGACCGACCCCGTGCCGGTGACGCCGATCCGCCGCATCACCGTCGGCGTGAAAGCCGCGTTCGTAGCCACCGTTCGGCAGACCCGCGTGGTGCCGATGAACGGTCGACGTGGCGGACGTGTGGAATCCATTCTCGACGACGCCGAATTCTCCTATGAATACGGCAGCGCGCCCGGAACGGTACGACTGACGTTCTTCTCACATAATCGTGGCTACGGTGACTGGATGGCGTCCCGCCTGGTCCCCGGTTCGGTGGTCGTGGTGTCCGGCGATCCGAGCATATTCAACGACAATCTGCAGTTCACCCATCCCGACGTGGTCGTGGTGCGCACGCCGGATGGAATGCCCGCCGAAATCGACTCCGTAGAGGCGGGTCTGGCCAAGGCATCCCGACCGCAGCCGGTATATCACGCCAGCTCGCGCATATCGTCCGACCATATTCATGAGTCGATTCTCGGATTCATGCGACTACTGGCATCGGGCGGTGTGCCCGAGACGCCGGATGCGAATGCCGATGCAGGCAAGACCGGCGGCTTTGCGCCGGCTGGGGCGGAGGAGTCGGTGCTGCCGATCGTGCCGGCCATGCTGGCCCACGCGATTCCCGACGTTCTGCCCGAAACCGTGCGCGAGCGCAACGGTTTGATGCACCGAGCCGAGGCGTTCTGCGCCATCCACAATCCCGACTCCGTCAAACAGTTCCGCGACGGCATCCGTACTCTTCGTTTCGAGGAGGCGTTCGTTTCACAGACCGCGCTGCTCAAGGCGCGCAGGCAGAGCGACGGCATCGAGGCATACGCGTGCGGGGAGCCGCACGATCCCAACGAATCGTTCAAGCAGCGGTTCATCGCGTCACTGCCGTTCTCGTTGACCGGCGGACAGCAGCAGGTGATCGATGACATCGCCGCCGACATGGCCAAACCGTCGCCGATGCAGCGACTCCTGCAGGGCGAGGTCGGCTCCGGCAAGACCGTGGTGGCCGTGGCCGCCATGCTGCAGGCCGTGGATGCCGGTCATCAGGCCGTGCTGGTCGCTCCCACGCAGGTGCTGGCCGAACAGCATTACGAGAGCATCGGCCGCATGGTGGGCAAGCAGGGCGTGCCCGTGCTACTGCTTACCGGTGGCATGAAGCTTGCACAGCGGCGGCGCGTGCTGGCGCAGGCGGCGAGCGGCGACCCGTGCATCGTGGTGGCCACGCACGCCGCATTTTCCAAGAGCTTTCAGGCGCCGAACCTGGCGCTCGCCGTGATCGACGAACAGCACCGGTTCGGCGTGGAACAGCGCGAGACGCTGCGACGCAAGTCGGAGAAGGCGCCGCACTTGCTGGTCATGACGGCCACACCGATCCCGCGCACTGCCGCGATGACATGGTTCGGTGATCTTGACATCTCGTGGCTGACGGAACTGCCCGGCGGACGCAAGCCGATCCGCACGATCGTCGTTCCCGAGGCGGACGGGCGAACCATGGGGCGCATGTTCGCGCACATCCGTGCACGCGTGGACGCGGGGGAGCGGGCGTATATCGTCTGCCCGCGCATCGACGAGGACACCGAGGACGAAACCGACGACGGCACCTCGACGAAGTCGGGCGGTCGGTCCGGCAAATCCGGCGGCGGCAAGGGCAAGGGCGCGCGCGGCGGGCGTGGTTCCGGTCGTGGCGGTTTACGCGGCGAGGAGTACGCCACGTACATCGAGGATCCGTTCGAGGAGCTTGCCGACGATGAGGATGCGGAGGAGAAGCCGCCGCTGCATTCCGTCGAGGAGATTTCCCGACGTCTGGCCGCGCTGCCGCAGTTCGCGGGCATTCGCATCGCCACGCTTACCGGGCGTGATGACGACGATACCAAACGTGAGGTGATGGAGGGCTTCTCGTCCGGTGATACGCCGGTGCTGGTGGCGACCACGGTGATCGAGGTCGGCGTGGACGTGCCGCAGGCCAGCTGCATCGTGATCTTCGACGCCGACCGTTTCGGCCTGTCGCAGCTGCACCAGCTGCGCGGTCGTGTGGGCCGTGGCGGTACGCACAGCTGGGCGTTCCTGATCTCGCGCGCCGAACCGGATTCGATCGCCGCGCAGCGATTGGAGGTCATCCGCACGTCCACCGACGGCGCCGACATCGCGCAGGCTGATCTGGAGCTACGCGGCGCGGGCGACGTGCTCGGCGACGCGCAGTCGGGCGGCCGCTCGTCGCTGAAGCTGCTACGCGTGGTCAAGGATGCGGACATGATCGGCGAGGCGCGCGAGCAGGCGCGCGAACTGCTGGCGGCCGATCCGACGCTTGCCGGTGCCACCGAACTTGCCGGAGCCGTGCTCGACTTCACCCGCGGCAACGAACAGTTCATCACCAGCACGTGATTGCCGTTCGGGCCGTGTGATCGCCGGACTGCGCTGTGCGGCCGTGCATAATGGTTGGTATGCGTATTATTGCTGGACGATTCAAGGGTTTTGAGATTACCACGCCGAAGACCGGCACCCGCCCCACCACCGACCGTGCCAAGGAGGCGATCTTCTCGCATCTGACGGCGATCGGCGTGCTCGACGACGCGCGCGTGCTCGACCTGTTCGCCGGCACCGGCGCGCTCGGCATCGAGGCGCTGTCCCGTGGCGCGAAATCGTTAGTTGCGGTGGAGTCGGCCGGTCCCGCGTCGGCGATGCTGGGCAAGTCGTTCGGCCGGCTGAAGCAGTCACGCGCGTGGAAGTCCGACATGTCGGCACGCGTGATCAAGGCGAAGGCCGAGAAGTTCGCCGCCGGTGCGGCTGGCGGGCCGTTCGACCTCGTATTCATCGACCCGCCGTACGTGTTCGGTACGGAGGACTGCAATGCGTTGCTGCGTGATCTGACCGTGAACGGCATGGTCGATCCGCAGGGCGTGATCATGCTGGAGCGTTCCGCGAGGTCCGATGATCCCACGGCCCCGGAGGGTTGGGAGATCACGCAGGTGCGCACGTATGGCGAGACCGCGGTGTTCTACTTCGAAACCGTGATCGAGGAATCCGTCGACAACATGGAGTGAGCCCATGGGTGTGGCTCACTCCGGCTCCCCTCAGTCGGTTGTCGCCGACGGCTCCCTTCAGGGAGGGGAGCCGAGGAACAGGGAGTGACGGCTTGTTTGTGGTGTCACCTCATCCGTCACGCTTCGCGTGCCACCTTCCCCTCGAGGGGAAGGAGAAAGCATAAGAGCTTGGCTCCCCTCCGTGGGAGGGGAGCTGGCCGCCGTATGGCGGACTGAGGGGAGTCAAGGAGAAGCTAGTGGCGGGGGTGCTGGCCGGAGACGTTCCAGCCCAGGGCCATGAGGGTCTTGCGGTCGGCCTTGCTCAGCGCCTTGCAGTCAAGCTCCTCCACCAGATCCGGGCGAATGCGCGTGGTACGTTCCATGGCCTCGTCGCGGCGATAGCGGTCCACCTTGCCGTGATCGCCGCTGGTGAGCACAGGGTCCACGGCGATGCCGCGCCACGTGGCCGGCTTAGTGAACTGGCGATGCTCGAGCAGCGGATCGCCGGTGTACGACTCCTCGACGATCGACTCGGGGTTGCCCATGAATCCGGGCACGAGTCGCACGATCGCCTCGATCATAGCGGACACGGCCACCTCGCCGCCGTTGAGCACGTAGTCGCCGATCGAATACTCGCGCACTTCCACGCCCTGCCGCGCATAGTATTCAGGCACGCGCGCGTCGATGCCTTCATAGCGGCCGCATCCGAACACCAGATGATCAGCGCGTGACAGTTCGGTCGCATCGGCCTGCGTGAACAGCGGCGCCGACGGATTGGGGAAAATCAGGATCGGCTTGGGGGAATCGGTCGTCGCCTCGGCCGGTGCGGAATTTGCGATAGCGGGGTCATCCGTGGAATCAACGGAGTTGCCATCGCCATCATCGGAACCGTTGGAATCATCGACGTTGTCGTCATCGTCGGCACTGTCGTTGGCCTCGTCGTCCGTGCCGATCAGGCGGAAATCGCGCGACTGCACGGGCTGGCCGTTATCGTCGAACGACACGGGAGCCAGACCCATGACGTCGTCGAGGCACTGCGCCCATACTTCGGGCTTCATCACCATGCCGGCGCCGCCGCCGACCGGGGTATCGTCCACGGAATGATGCACGTCGTGCGTCCAGTCACGCAGATTGTGGGCGGTCACACTGAGCAGCCCCTTGTCCTGGGCCTTGCCGAGCAGACTGAGCTTCAGCACGTCGAAGTACTCGGGAAACACGGAAACAATGTCGATACGCATAATAGGCAAGCCTACCGTCTGCGCCCGAACTCCCGTCTTTTCTCGTCCTTCCCCTTGAGGGGAAGGTGGCACGCGAAGCGTGACGGATGAGGTGCACGCAATCAGCGAATGAATCGACCGCGACGCAGTCGCGCACAACCAGAAACCCCACACATCACGAATCGTCGATCCGTGCCCATAAAACGTCGTGTTTTCGCCTTCCCAAAGCCGCGGGCAGGGGCTATATTATCTTTCGTAAGTAACTTTAAAAAGTAAAAAACAAAAGTTGCGAACGCGGCGAGAAAGCACCCGGACGTCGGGCGGCCGACGAACCGGAACATAACAGCAAACCGATCACACGATCAACACCAACGGGAACCTTCCCGCAGAACAAAGGAGTTGCCATGGAAGGAATGATGAAGGCGGCCTACCTGCCCGGAAACAGCACGGTCGATCTGCGCGAGATCCCGATCCCGAAGCCCGGCTACGGCCAGGTGCTCGTCAAGATGAAGGCGTCCACCATCTGCGGCAGCGACATCCGCGCCATCTACCGCGAGCACACCGGCAAGGGCCCGGAGGGCTACCAGAACAAGGTCGCCGGTCACGAGCCGTGCGGTCAGGTCGTTGAGGAAGGCCCGGGCGTGCGTCGCTTCAAGGCCGGCTCCCGCGTGATCGTCTACCACATCTCCGGCTGCGGTCTGTGCCACGACTGCCGCATGGGCTACCAGATCTCCTGCTCCTCCCCGCTGCGTGCCGCATACGGCTGGCAGTGCGACGGCGGCATGGAGGAATACGTGGTGTGCGACGAGAAGGACCTCATTGAGCTGCCCGACGAACTGACCTACACCGACGGCGCACAGGTCGCCTGCGGCTTCGGCACCGTCTACGAAGGCATCGAGAAGATCGGCATCTCCGGCAACGATGCGGTGCTGGTCACCGGCCTCGGCCCGGTGGGTCTCGCCACCCTGATGCTGGCTCGCAAGCTCGGCGCGAACAAGCTCATCGGTGTGGAGAACAACCCCTACCGTCTCGAGCTCGCCCGCAAGATGGGTCTCGCGGACGTGGTCCTCGACTCCAACGAGAACACCGTCGACGAGATTCTCGACCTGACCGGCGGCCACGGCGTCGAACGCGCCATCGACACTTCCGGTGCGGATCCGGCCCGTCAGATCGCCATTCGCGCCACCCGCGCCTGGGGACGCATCGCACTAGTCGGCGAAGGCGGCACCGTGCACTTCAACCCGAGCCCGGATCTGCTGCACGGCCAGAAGACCATCTACGGCAGCTGGGTGACCAGCCTCGCCCGCATGGAGACCCTGGTCGAGGAACTGGTTCGTTGGAACCTGCACCCGGAGGATCTCGTCACCGACCGCTTCTCTATCGACGACGTGTCCAAGGCTTACGAGCTGATGGACAAGGGCGAGTGCGGCAAGGTCGCCATCTGCTTCGACGAGGAACTCAAGTAGTCGCCCGTCGCAAGGAAACCGACCATGATCCTGCATAACGTACTCACCGAACCGGAGGCATTCGCGCCCTACGGCCGTGTGCTCCCCGACGACTACGACTTCAGCCAGCTGATCGGCGTGCTCAACGAGAACACCGACGCGCCGGCCGACGGCGTGGTCTACGTGCCCAGCTTCGACAAACTCGAAGGCCTGCCCGTGTTCCTGGATCTGCGCGACCGCATCTTCGGCGGTCTGACGATCCAGGCCGGGTACTGCAACGGAACCAACACCACGCTCAACGCGCTGGAATGCCACCGTGGCATCGAGGTGCTGGTAGCTGCCGACGACATCGTGCTCATGCTCGGCAAGAAGCAGAACATCGAGATGAACGACGGCGACTACGCGCTCGACACCTCCACGATCGAAGCGTTCCTCGTGCCAGCCGGCACGGCCGTGCTCTACTACGAGACGACCATGCACTACGCGCCGGCCACCACTAGAGGATCGTTCCGCACGGCGATCGTTCTGGTGGAGGGCACCAACACCGACAAGCCGCTCATCCACCCCGGCAACGAGGAGGATCGCATCCTGTGGGCGCGCAACAAGTGGCTGCTCGCGCATCCGGACTCCCCGGAGGCGGCTGAAGGCGCCTACGTGGGGCTCAAGGGCAAGAACCTCGACCTTAACGAGGATCTGACCATCCCCGCGTGAGCGGCCGGCGTCGGTCGTCGCCTGACGAATGACGATGACGATGACGATGTGGCTGGGCGGGTGAATGTCTGGCTGAGTGGTGTCTGATCCCTCCCCCTGTCGCGGCTCCGCCCCGACATCCCCCTCCCTCGGAGGGAGAACATTCCTTCGGGTGTGCTCCCTCCGAGGGAGGGAGCTGGCCGGCGGTCGCCGGACTGAGGGAGGGCCCGACCCCCGTGTCCGCACATCTGCGTCCTGCACGCCATCGATCGTCAACGCCGATCCCCATTCGCAATCTCTCCTGAAGCATCTCCTTCCTCACGGCTGCGGGCCTGTGCTCGCAGCCGTCTTTCCGTATCTCGTGCTCGATGGCGAGCCGGGAACGGCCCCTGTTCTTCGACGCAAAGAGGCATCATGACAGCACAACCAACATCCGTATCCACCGCATCCACGTCTCAGGCCGACACCCAGATCAACGTCCAATCCGCATCCTCAACGCAAACCCGATCCAAATCCAACACCCGTAATTTCGTCTTCTACCTGCTCGGCCTGATCGGCCACGACGTCTTCTACTTCGGCTTCTCCCTCTATCTCATCAAATTCATCACCGGACCGCTCTTCGCCAGCGGCAGCAAATCATACGACGACCATATGGTCGCCCTCATCTCCGGCATCATCATCGTGGTGCGCATCGTGGAACTCATTCTCGACCCGTTCCTCGGCACGCTGATCGACAACACGCGCACCCCGATCGGCAAATTCAAGCCGTGGATCATCATCGGCGGACTGGTCGGATCGGTCAGCTTCGTCATGCTGTTCACCACGTTCGGCGGTGCGAACATCAACAATCCCGTGCTCTACGTGGTGCTGTTCACCGTGTTCTTCCTGCTTATGGACTGCTCGTACTCGCTGTACGACATCTCCATGTGGTCCATGATCCCCGCGCTCTCCGACACCGCCGAAGGCCGTGGAACCGCCACCGCGGTGGGACGACTCGGCGCCGGCGTGGGCCAGATGATCGTCACCGCCATGGTCATCCCGTCCGTGTTGCTCGGCGAAGGCTGGTTCGGCAGCGAACGCAACGGCTGGCTGTTCTTCGCCGTGCTCGTGTTCCTGTTCGTCGTCTCGTCGGTGCTGCTCACGAGCTTCGGCATCAAGGAGGTGGAGTCGCCACTGCGCGCCCACTCGGAGAAGACCAAGTTCAAGGACGTGTTCCGCATCATCTTCCACAACGACCAGCTGGCCTGGCTGTCGGTGGCGAGCTTGTGCTACTACTTCGCGCTCGCGCTCACCGCGGCGCTGATGACCTACTACTTCCAGTACATCTACGGCGATGCGGCCAGCTATTCCATGATCTTCGGCCCGGCCACGCTCTCGGCGGTGGTGTCGATCGCGTTCTACCCGTGGCTGATCAGCAAGTTCGAACGCAAGCCGATCCTGTTCGGCGCGCTCGGCGTGATGCTCGTCTCGTTCGTCGTGTTCTTCCTGGCGCCCACGAACGTGGTGGTGATCGTGGTCGCGTCGGTCCTGTTCCTCTTCCCGCAGCCGATCATCTGGGCGTCGCTGACCCTGGCCCTCACCGACACGATCGAATACGGGCAGTGGAAGACGGGGGAGCGGCACGAAAGCCTGACCCTGGCGCTGCGTCCGATGCTCGACAAGTTCTCCGGCGCGTTGTCGAACGGCATCGTCGGTCTGGTGGCCGTGGCGTGTGGTATGACCGGCGCCGCCACGTTCGCCGACATCACGCCGGGCGGCCGGTTCCTGTTCAAGGCGATCATGTGCGGCGTGCCGGTGGTGCTGGTGCTGCTCAGCATGCTGGTCTACCACTGCAAGTTCACGCTGACCATGGCCCGGCACGAACAGATCGTCAAGGAGCTTACCGAGGGCCTGTCTCAGGACGAGGGGCAGTCGGACGGGTCATCGCGCTCCGATACTGTGCAGGCGTGATCTGCCTGACCGCGCGGAACCGCCGGGTGAGCACATCCGCGCTGGCGTAGCCGCAGCGCTGCGCCACGCGGGTGACGCTCATGGTCGTGCCGGCGAGCAGTCGTTCGGCCTGACGTATGCGCAGCATGTCGATGTACTGCTTCACCGTCATGCCGGTGCAGACGTGGAAGCGCCGCGACAGGTGGCTACGGTCCACGTTGATTCGACGGGCCACCTCGCCCACGTCGATCCGCGACGCGTAGTTGCAGTCGATGAATCTGATTGCGCGACGCACGATGTGATCGACGGGGCGATCGCCGGGCAGATCGGCATCGGTGGAGTGCGGCGTCTGCTCGGCGATGACGGTGATCCGTTCGACGAGCGAGGCGTCCACATGGGCGTCGAGGATGATCCCCTCGCCGTGTTCGCCGACGATCGTAAGACGGACGGTTCGGGCGGTGCGGTCTGCCCGGGTGGAAGTCGTGTTCATGGTGGTGGTCATGGTCATGCCGTCCTCCTTGACGTTTTGTAATAAACTTTTAAAAGTAGTTTAGAAAAGAATATCACAAATCATCTGCAAAAGTGCCGGAACGCGGCAAAACCACTGTGCCGCTTCCGTACAATGAGAAATCAGCGAGTGACAAGGAGCGTTCGGCGATGAGCATGGCGATGAACAATCAGACGACATCAACACGACCGGCATCACGAACCCGAACGATGCCGTCGCAGACCGGCCCAATGACGGCGGCCACGGCATCGACGTCGAAATCCGAGACCACCAAGCTCGCCAAACGCCAGATGATCCTCGACTACCTCTACACGCACAAGAAGGGCTCCCGCCAGGACATCGCCCTGGCCGTGCCATGCAGTCTGCCCATCATCGCGCAGAACCTCGCCGTGCTCGAAGACGAAGGCCTGATCCAGCGAACCGGATTCCTCACCTCAACCGGCGGACGCAAACCACAGAACTACGCGTTCATCCCCGAAGCCCGCATCGCAGTAGGCGTATCCGTGTTCTCCGACGGCATGGACCTGTGCGCGGCCGACCTCAACGGGCGGCGCCTCGCCTTCACCCACGTCCGCCTCGCCTACGAGAACACCGCGCGATTCTACGACGCCGCCTGCAACAAGATCGAGGACTTCATCAACGCGCTCGCTGGCAGGGAGCGCGAGGCGCTTGCCGGGCAGGCACAGACGGACGGCGGTGTCATGGGACCGGCCGACTTCGATCGGCATCGTGTGCTCGGCGTCGCGTTCTCCGTGCAGGGTCGCGTCTCGCCGGATGGCGAGCAGATCACGTTCGGCGGCATTCTGGGCAATACCGGCCTGTCCGTCGCACCGTTCGCTGCGCGGCTGCCCTACCCGTGTCAGTTCATCCACGATTCGTATTCGGCAGCCAGCACCGAGGTCTGGTTCGATCCCACGGTCAGCGACGCCTACTGTCTGTATCTCAACGAGCATGTGGGCAGCGCGGTGATCGTCGACGGACGGGTTCGCCAGGGCACCGATCTGCGCAGCGGCAACTGCGAGCACATGCGGCTCGTGCCCGGTGGGCGCGCATGCTACTGCGGTCAGCGTGGATGCGTGGACGCGTATTGTTCGCGCGAGGCGTTGCTGGGGGAGAGCGGTACCGATCTCGACGGCTTCTTCGACCGTCTGCATGCCGGCGACGAGACGTGTGTGAGACTGTTCAACGACTATCTGGACGCGTTGGCGCAGACGATCACCAACATGCGCATGGTGTTCAGTGTGGACGTGATTCTCGGTGGCGAGATCGCCAGACGATTCTCTGAGGCGGATATGCGCAGGCTGGCCGATCGTGTGCGGGCGCTCGACCCGTTCCCCGAAAGCACCGTGCAGCTGCGCAAGAGCGTGGACGAAGCCGAGCAGAGCACGCTCGGCGCTGCGCTGCACTACATTCGCCGTTTCGTGGACGCCAACACTGGGCGGTAGCGCATTCGCCGTGGCTCCCCTCCGTGGGAGGGGAGCTGGCCGCCGCAGGCGGGCTGAGGTGAGGAGGTGCTCGGTGGGATTGGACGGCTGCGCCGACCGTGTTGTTTTATCACCTCATCCGTCACGCTGCGCGTGCCACCTTCCCCTCAAGGGGAAGGCATGAGAGCTGTGGCTTCCCCTTGAGGGAGGGGAGCTGGCCGCCGTAGGCGGTCTGAGGGGAGGGGTTGCGAGGGGTTTGGTCGATGTTCCCCTCAGCCCGTGTTTGTTTGTTCACCTCATCCGTCACGCTTTGCGTGCCACCTTCCCCTCAAGGGGAAGGAGAGAGTTGAGAATGCGGTTCCCCACAGAGAGGGGAACCGGGAAGTGATTAGCGATCCTGGAGAAGGCCGTTGGGGGGAGTGAGGACGAGATAGCCCTCCTCCAGATCCACTTCGGGCACGATCTCCTCCACGAAGGGGACCAGCGACTCGGCGCCGCTGGGCTCGGTGATCTGCAGTAGATCCTGTGCGGGGCCGTCGATCACATCGGACACCTTGCCGGCCACCACATACGATTCGGCAGTGGCGTCGGCGTCGGCAGAATCGCCGTCCGACTCGTAGATGCGGGCCTCGAGACCAATAAGGTCCTCCATGTAGAACCCCTCATCCTCATCATCGTCGGAATACACGGGTTCCACATACAGATCGGTGCCGTTCAGCGCCTCCGACGCGTTACGGTCGGCAACGCCCTTGAACAACACGATCCAACGTTCCTTGAATTTGCGTGACTTCGCGACCGTAAACTCACGGCCGTCGCGGGTCAGCAGCACGGAACCGGGAGCGAAACGCTCCTCCGGTTCGTCGGTGAAGACACGGACGTTCACTTCGCCCTTCAGTCCCTGAGCGCGTCCGATACGGCAGACCCTCAGCAGCTCGCGCTGCTGAGGGTCCTCGTTATGCTGTTCAGCCATCGCTCAGCGGACATCCATGATGTCGACACGAACCTTGTGATCGGACAGCGCCTGCACCACGGTGCGAATGGCGTTGGCGGTGCGACCGCCACGTCCGATGACGCGTCCGATGTCCTCCGGGTTCACCCGCACGCGAAGCAGTTCGCCGCGGTTGTTCTCGTGGGACTTCACGGAAACGTCGTCCGGGAAATCAACGATGTTCTTGATCAGGTGTTCGACGGCTTCGGCAAGCATGATTACTCAGCCTTCTCCTCGGCGGCTTCCTCGGCCGGAGCCTCGGCTTCTTCAGCGGCCTTGGCGGCTTCGGCCTCAGCCTTGGCCTTGGCTTCAGCTTCGGCCTTGGCGGCCTTCAGCTTCTGGGCCTCATCGGCGGCGGCAGCCACGCGGGCTTCGGCATCCGGGCCTTCCTCGGCCACCTTCAGCGTGCCCTCGGCACCCGGCAGACCCTTGAACTTCTGCCAGTCACCGGTGATGTTCAGCAGCTTGAAGACGGCTTCGGTCGGCTGGGCGCCAACGCCGAGCCAGTACTGAGCGCGGTCAGACTTGATCTGGATGAGCGAGGGCTGCTTGTTGGGATCGTAGATACCGATCTCCTCGATGGTCTTGCCATCGCGGGCCTTACGGGAATCCATGATCACAATGCGGTAGAAGGCGTAGTGCTTCTTACCCAGGCGCTTCAGACGAATCTTGGTTGCCAAAATGGCTCTCCTTATGTATTAGGGGTGTGCATCTTTGGTTTCGTGTGGGGCACGGAAACCGCGATCCACGTGTTCCTCATAAGAGACGGAGTTAGAGGGCGCCACCTCTTACGAATAACCTGAATATTGTAACCACATAACCCCGACATTCCTCGGCGGGTCGTGGGCTGTGGCCACGGTCTGGTGTGCTATGCCACCTCGAGTTCCACGACAAGGGCCTTGTGGTCGGTTTTCGGCACCGTATAGGCGTGCGCGGAGACCGCGCGGATGCCCTGCGTATGCAGCACGTGGTCGATCTCGATGAGCGACGGGAACGTGGGCCAGCTGGCCGGGAACGTCGTGTTGAATCCGGCGTGCAGCTCGAACGACGAATCCGCAAGACCCGATCCCTGCCGCAGCGCGTCGCGGAAGCTCGGATGATAGATGCTCGAGTTCATGTCGCCCATCACGACGGCCGCGTGATGCGGCACGGGACCGCGATCCGGCTCGGAGAAGTCCGGCAGCTCGATGACGGCGGTCTCGGTGACATCAGGCGTCGGCTCGGCGTTCGACGAATCCTCGTCGGAATCATCCTTCATGCCGCGCGTGATGATGTCGGCGAGCTCGGGCGGAAGCCCGGCCAGCAGATCGGCGTTGGGCGTCACATCATCGCTGTCGGTGCTGCCATTGGCGACAATGCTGGCGTCGTCGGTGTTCGCATCGTCGTCGGCGCAGCAGTTGAATCCCTCCTCGTTGCGGCTGTCGGCGCGCAACGCGAACTGGCCGAGCGCACGCACGCCGTCGCTCCAGTCCTTGCCGCTGCGCGGTGGCGACTTGGGATGCACGGAACTGAACTCCACGCACTGGTCGCCGATGCGAACGGTGGCCACCGGGGCGGCCGCGGCACTGATGTTCACCGACGAATCGCCGAAGATCGCCGGCTTGAGACGCATAAACAGAGCGTTCGATCCCGCATTGTCGTCGTCACGCACCGCGCCGAGCACACGATACGGCAGTTCATCGCCGATATGCGAGATGTCAAGACGCTTGATGAACGCGGTGTTGACCTCCTGCACGGCGAGGATGTCGATGTTCTCCTGCTTGACCAGGTGCATGATCGTACCGGTGTCTGCGCGACCGTAGCGCGTGTTGAGCGTCATCACGCGGATCGTGTGATGATCGTCGGTCGAAGCGGCTGATTTTAAGTCAGCTGCTTCGACCGAATCCGCATCGTCGTCCACAGCCTGTGGGGAAGCGGAAGAAGTCTGGGGATAATCGTCAGCCGACTCTGCGGAATCCTCCGAGGATGCGCCGGCTTCGTCGGCGAACGAGCTGTCAGCGTACTCGCCATCGACCGGCAGCGTCTGTACCGGCACACCGAGAATAGGGGACAGCGCACTCGGAATCGGCGCAACATAGCCGATCTGCCAGGCCACCTGCACCAGCAGCAGCACAACAGTCACGCCGAACTGCGGCCAGTTGCCAGTGAATCCGGTCGCCGGCAGCAGCAGCACGAGCGGTACCACAAGCAGCGGAATCAGTGCGATCACCTCGGGCAGAGGACGGTACTGATCCCAGCCCGCAGGCAGGTACTTCAACGCCATCCAACACGTGATCAACACGATGACGATCCAAAAAAGCACGAGGCGTCTCCTTGCTGTAGTCGTTGCCATGATTGCTGTTTCACCGTTCGTGGCTACCTGTTTTTGTCCGAATTGCGATTATACGAACCGGTTTTGGAGGATTTGCGCATACGGGAAAGACCACGTGGATTCCCGACCGTGTCTTTACGAATCGTTCGAATGGAAAACCTTCACAGGGCATAAAAAATGCTTCCCCTTGAGGGGAAGCTGTCACGCGAATGCGTGACTGATGAGGTGGGTTGCGGTCGGAACGACTGCATAGACATCGTATCGTCGAAGACGATTCCGAACATCTAGCTGTGACCCGCACACCACCTCATCAGTCGGCTACGCCGACAGCTTCCCCTCGAGGGGAAGCAATAGAGGGGGCGGCCGACAGCGTCCTGCAAGTGCTGACGGTCTTCGACCGCGTTCTTCTTGCTCGCCTGTCGGCTCGCCTTCGCCTAAAAATGCCGCTGGCATTTTCTTTACGGCTCAGCCCCTCGAGGGGAAACGGGGGAGATGGGATCAGCGACCGAAGAGGCCTCCGATGCCGCCGCCGAGGTTCGGCGGAAGCTCAGGCTGGCCGTTGCCGCCGAGCGCGTTCTGCAGACCCGCCGGAAGCGCCGGATTCTGCGGCTGCTTCTGGAACGCGGAACCGCCGCTCTTGCTCGAACCGGAGCCCTTGCCGCTCAGGCGCTCGCGCAATGCCTTCTCCTCGGCCTCGCGCTTCATCGGGTTTCCGGACTTGCCGCCCTTCTTCTTGCCCTTCTTACCCTTGCGCGCGCTCTTGCCGCCAGGACCGCCGAAGCCGCCCATGCCCGGCACGCCGCGAGAACCGTTGCTCATGCGCTTCATCATCTTGGATGCCTGCTCAAAGCGCTGCAGCAGCGCGTTCACCGCGGACACGGTGTTGCCCGAACCGTAGGCGATACGCGCACGACGCGAACCGTCGATGATCTTCGGATTGCGACGCTCCTCCGGGGTCATCGAACGGATGATGGCCTCGGTGCGGTCCACCTCCTTCTCGTCGAACGCCTCAAGCTCCTTGCGATGCTGGGCCATACCCGGAATCATGCCGAGCAGGTTCTTCATCGGACCAAGCTGGCGCACCTGCTGCAGCTGCTCCAGGAAGTCGTCGAGACCGAAGCTGCCATCGGAGATCTTCTCGGCGGCCTTGCGGGCCTCCTCCTCGTCGAACTGCTTCTGCGCCTGCTCGATCAGGGTGAGAATATCGCCCATGTCGAGGATTCGCGAGGCCATACGATCGGGGTGGAACACCTCGAAGTCCTTCAGGCCCTCGCCGTTGGACGCGAACAGGATCGGCTTGCCGGTCACGCTCGCCACAGACAGCGCGGCACCGCCACGGGCATCGCCATCGAGCTTGGAAAGCACCACGCCGGTGAAGTCCACGCCCTCGTCGAACGCCTTGGCCGTCTGCACCGCATCCTGACCGATCATCGCATCGATCACGAACAGGATCTCGTTCGGGTTCACGGCGTCGCGGATGTCACGCGCCTGCTTCATCAGCGCCTCGTCCACGCCCAGACGACCGGCGGTATCGATGATCACCGTGTCATACAGCTTGGTCTTGGCCAGCTCGATCGAATCCTTGGCCACCTTCACCGGATCACCGGTGGTCAGGCCGGGAACGGTCACATCGTCGCCGCCATCGGACTGCACGCCCTTCTCCGGCGCGTACACGGGAACGCCCGCGCGCTCGCCCACCACCTGCAGCTGGGTCACAGCGTTCGGACGCTGAAGATCGGCCGCCACCAGCAGCGGCGTGTGACCGGCGTCCTTGAGCCAGTAGCCGAGCTTGCCGGCGAGCGTGGTCTTACCGGCACCCTGCAGACCGGCGAGCATGATGATCGTCGGCGGGTTCTTGGCAAAGTTCAGCGGACGGTCCACGCCGGCGCCCAGGATCTGCGTGAGCTCGTCGTTGACGATCTTCACCACCTGCTGGGCGGGATTGAGCGCCTGCGAGACCTCCTCGCCCAGCGCGCGCTCGCGCACGTGGGCGGTGAAGGAACGCACCACGTCGAGCGCCACATCGGCGTCGAGCAGTGCTCGGCGGATTTCGCGGATCGTGCCGTCGATGTCCGCGTCGGTCAGCTTGCCCTTGGAGCGCAGATGCTTGAACGCGCCCGAGAGCCTATCGGTCAAAGAAGTAAAAGCAGCCATAATGACCCCAAGTCTACCGACTGTGCGGGAGAACGGGAATCAAGGCGTTCTTTGCACTTGAACAGTTGTCTTGTCGGGGTGATTTGGGGTGTTGATGGAGTGGATCCCTCCCTCAGTCCGATCTGACGATCGGCCAGCTCCCTCCCTCGGAGGGAGCACGGTACATATGTTCAGACCCTGCTGAGTTGGGCAGCTCCCTCCCTTGGAGAGAGCACGCAGCTTGTTTTCTTTGTGCTCCCTCCGAGGGAGGGAGCTGGCGCGCGAAGCGCGACTGAGGGAGGGCGCACGACCGAATACCGGCCGACGCCGGATGCTCAAGCTACCAGCCAGACATCAGATAACCGTCCGGTCGCGCATATCCGCCTACTCCAGTTGTTCGCTGAGCTCCATCCATTCCATTTCGAGCTCGTCGTTCTCCTCGGAGATGGACTGCAGCTGCTCGTTGAGCTTGTTCAGTCCCTCGAAATCGGTGGGATCGTGCGAGGCCATCTGCTCCTCGAGCTTCGCCTTCTGCTCCTCGAGCTTGGCGAGCTTACGCTCGATCGCATTGACACGACGGGACGCCTCGTGGAACTCCTTGCCGCTGAGCTTCGGCCTGGCGGCGGAATCGGAGTCGGCATCACCGGTACCGGACTCGCCGCTCGCAGTCGCGCCCGCAGTCGCAGTCGAACCGCCACGCTTCTTCCGCCCGGTCTCCGGCTCGGCCAGCACCGAGTCCCAGCCGCTCTTCTGCGCCTGCTCCACCATGTCCAGATAATCCTGCACGCCGCCGGGCAGATGACGGATCTTGCCACCAAGCAGCGCGAACTGCTGATCGGTCACGCGTTCGAGCAGATACCGGTCGTGCGACACCACAATCAGCGTGCCGGGCCACGTGTCGAGCAGATCCTCCATCACGGCGAGCATATCGGTGTCGAGATCGTTGCCGGGCTCGTCCATGATCAGCACGTTCGGCTCGTCGAGCAGAATCAGCAGCAACTGCATACGGCGCTTCTGACCACCGGACAGGTCGCGGATCGGCGTCATCAGCTGCGCCGACTCGAAGCCGAGCCGTTCCATGAGCTGACCGGGCGTGACCTCCTTGCCGTCCACGATATAGCTCGGCTTGTAGCGGGACAGCACCTCCTTGATCTTGTACTTGCCCAGCTTCTCCAGCTCGTCGAGCCTTTGCGACAGCACGGCGAACTTCACGGTCTTGCCAATGTTCACATGGCCCGCGGTGGGCGTGATCGTGCCGTCGAGAATCTTCAGCAGCGTGGACTTGCCGGCGCCGTTCGCGCCGACGATGCCGAAACGATCACCCGGACCGATCAGCCAGGTCACGTCGTCAAGGATCTTGCGACCGGAGACGGTGATCTTCTGCGCGGCGGAAGTCACATCGGCGGCGGCCGAAACGGTATCCCCATCCGCTGCCGTGGCGCCCGTCGTATCAGCGTTCTCGGCAGCGGCGGCATGGGCCTCGGCCACGGCAACGGCTTCGGGCACGCCCGCGTCGACCAGTCGGGGGTCGTCGAGATCGGTCACGGCCACCTCGACCGAACCATGCACCTGCGGTTCGGCATACGCGGACGGCACCACGTCCACACGTGACGTGGACTCATCCAAGGCGGCGGCATCCGGATCGATGTCGGTCATGCCCTGCGGCTTGGTGTAGATCTGCGTCACGTCGATCAGATCCACCACCTGCTTGCCCAAGCGGGACGTGGCCATCTGCTTCAGCTCAAGCGTATTGCGCACCGGCGGCACGTCGGCGATCAGCTCGCGCGCGGCCTTCACGTGGAATTTCTGCTTGGTGGAACGGGCGCGGGCGCCACGCGTCAGCCAGGCGAGCTCCTTGCGGGCGAGATTGCGGCGCTTCGTCTCGCGCACGTCGGCCTGACGGTCGCGCTCCACACGCTGCAGCATGTACGCGGAGTAGCCGCCCTCGAACGGCTCGATCACTCCGTCGTGCACCTCCCACATGGATTCGCACACCTCGTCGAGGAACCAACGATCGTGTGTCACAAGCAGCAGCGCACCCTGCCCCTTGGCCCAGCGGTTCTTCAGATGCTCGGCCAGCCAGTGGATCGTCACCACATCCAAGTGGTTGGTGGGCTCGTCGAGTGCGAGAATATCCCAGTCGTGCAGCAGCAGTCGGGCAAGATCGGCGCGACGACGCTGGCCGCCGGACAGCGAACCGATCTTCGCGTCCAGTGAGATACCGCCCAACAGCGACTCCACGATCTCACGCGACGTGTTGTCCGACGCCCACTCGTAGTCCTCACGGTTCTCCAGCGCGGCCTGACGCACGGTGGCGTTGTCGTCGAGCGGATCACGCTGGTCGAGCATACCGAACGTGAGTCCGCCGCGGATGGTCACACGGCCCGAATCGGGTTCCTGCGTGCCGTTGAACAGATGCAGCAGCGTGGATTTTCCGTCGCCGTTACGGCCGACGATGCCGATGCGATCCCCTTCGAAAACGCCCTGCGTCACATCGGTGAAGATGGTTTTGGTGGCGAAGGCGAGCGATACGTGTTCAAGTCCCAAATCATAAACCGGCATGATTCACCAATGTACCGGCACCCGGCGTCAGTGATCGAGAATCCGGATCCGGCGGATCTGGGTAAAACCGGTACATAAGGAACGGGATTACGGGGTGTTCATGATGCGGATATACCCAGAACGGTCCGAAATGATTCGGTTTGACCCAGAAACAGTGATCGGTTTGACCCAGATTCGACCGAACGACCGCAAATATGAGCACCCCCGTTTTCTTATCCCACCCGTTGATATAGGATGAGGGGGCTGTTGCGCCTTGATGAGTATGTGGCTTACGGTTTGTGACGTTTGCCATATTTCCGTGAAGCGCGTGGCATTCGGTACCCCCCTGAAGCGGTACCGTGAGGACGAGAGCGCGTGTAAGAGAGGGCGGAGAGTGAGTCAGAGAACCGCAGTCGACGTGGATGACACGACAGGCGTGAATGACGTGAATGGTGTGAACGACGTAAACGATACGACGAAGTCCGTTGCGGTCGACGAGAACAAAGACACGACCAACGAAGAGCCCCTGAGCAGCACCGGTGTGCGTCAGATGGCGAACGTGCTGTACTGGCGATTCTTCGTCAACCTGGTCCTCATGGTGCTCGACGGCACCATGCTCGTCATCGCGAACCTGATCATGTTCAACGTGGACCCGCTCGCCTATCTGCCGTACGGCGACAACTTCCGCACGCAGCTGACGGCCGGCTTCCTGTTCGTCCTGCTCGGCGCCGTATACGTGGGCTGCCTGCACAGCTCCGGCATCTACCACCGTCACGTGATGGGCGACGGCTTCCAGGTGAACTACAAGATCATCGAAGGCGTGGTGAAACTGGTCGTCATCCAGTGCGCCGTCAACTACATCTTCAAATATCCGCTGCCCAACCATATTCTTTTCGAAGCGGCCGCACTCACCCTCGTGTTCACCGTGATCGAACGCATCATCGCCCGCGTGGTCATCACTCGCCGACGCAAGACCGGCAAGTATTCGTACGCCACCATCGTGATGGGCTCGCCCGAGTGCATCGAGCGCACGCTGCACCGACTGCACAAGCGTTCGCAGCTCAACTACCGCACTGTGGGCGTGTGCCCGATCGGCGTGGATCCGAAGACCAAGAAGATCATCTCCGTGCCGATCCCCGACACCGTGAACATCGACGAGCACCTGACCGTGCTGCCCTACAGCACCACGATCGGTGAAACCGCAGTGAACGCCGGCGTGCAGACCATCCTGATCTGCGACGTGATCCGCCGCGACTCCGTCGAATTCAATGTGCTCTCGCTCGCCGTGGAATCGCTCGACGTGGAGATCGCGCTCGCTGCCGGCGCCGCCGACATGGGTGCGCACCGCATGTACTTCCGCAACATCCAGGGCATGCCGGTGCTGACCATGCACCTGCCTCAGTACGGCTACGCCACCCGTCTGATCAAGCGCGTGTTTGACATCGTGTGCTCGCTGCTGCTCATCATCCTGTCGTCGCCGGTCACCATTATCACGGCCATCGCCATCAAACTCGACGACCACGGTCCGGTGTTCTACACGCAGAAGCGCATCGGGCTGCGCGGCAAGCCGTTCCGCATGATCAAGTTCCGTTCCATGGTGACGAACGCCGACGAGCTCAAGGCTAAGCTCGCCGCCGAGAACGGCCAGACCGATCGTTTCATCTTCAAGATGAAGAAGGATCCGCGCATCACCAAGGTGGGCCACGTGATCCGCAAGTGGAGCATCGACGAGCTGCCGCAGTTCTTCAACGTGCTCAAGGGAGACATGAGCCTGGTGGGCCCGCGCCCGCCGCTGCCCGAGGAATATGCCCGCTACAACCGCCTCTATGCCACGCGCATGTTCGTCAAGCCGGGCATCACCGGTCCGTGGCAGGTCTCCGGCCGTAGCGATCTGACCGCCGAGGAGTCGGAGCAGCTGGACGTCTCGTACGTGCAGGACTGGTCCATCACCGGCGACATCACGATCCTGTTCAAGACCGTGCAGGTGGTGCTCACGCACAAGGGTGCGTACTGATCGTGGCGGAAGATAAGGAGCAGCGTCGTATCGTACAGCCGGATTTATCCGACGTTACGCCAACCGATACCGGCCAGTCCGGAACCAATGGCGACGGCAGTGCCCCGCGCCGTGTGCGGCGACGTATGAGCCCGGAGCACATCCGTCGCATCAAACGCCGCCGTCGCAATCGACGGATTCTCATCGCCGTGCTCGTCGTGCTGCTGGCCATTGCGGCATGGGCGGGCGCGCTTGCATATTCCGCGTTCAAGACCAAGTCTGAGCTGGAACAGGCGGTGTCGGCGGCGTCCGTCTCGCAAAAGAAGTTGGCGTCGGGCGATTCGGCGGCCGTGAAGAAGGGGCTGGGCGATTTCAGTGCGCACGTGGATGCCGCGTATCGTCAGACGAGTAGTTCGCTGTGGAAACCGGCCGAACTGATCCCGTATTACGGTTCGGACGTGAAGGCCGTGCGTGAGGCCGTCTCGATCATGGAGGACGTGTCGAACAACGCCGTTCCGAAGCTCGCCGAGTCCGCCGACAGCCTCTCGCTCAAGGGAATTGGCATGTCCAACGGCACGATCTCGTTGGGCTCGCTGGGTGCCGCCGCGCAGAATCTCACCGACGCCAATAAGACGATCAACGATGCCGCGATCAATCTGGGCAACATCGACGGCACGCATATTCCGCAGCTGACGAATGCGCTGGACTCCGCGAAGAACAAGGTGGCAACGCTCGCCGATGCCGTGGATCTGGCGCAGCGCATTGCCAACGCCGCACCGTCCATGCTGGGTCTCGGTTCGGACGATGGTTCCGAACAGTCGGGCAAGCGCACGTATATCGTGCTGGCGCAGAACAATGCGGAGCTGCGCTCCACGGGCGGCATTGCCGGCTCATGGGGCAAGCTCACCATTGACCAGGGAAAGATCACGCTGGAGGATTTCGCGCCATACGGCGGATTGCCCCGGCAGGTGGATGCGTTCGAGATGACGGATTCCGAGAAGTCGTTCTTTGGCAACGATTACCTGATGTACCCGCAGAACGTAACCGCCGACCCTGATTTCCCGCGTACGGGCGAGCTTGCCGCCGCCATGTGGAAGCAGGAGAAGGGCGAAGACGTTGACGGCGTGATCAGCATGGACCCGTACTTCCTGCAGGGGCTGCTGAAGGTGACGGGTGGCTTCCGATCGGTTTCCGGCGTGGATGTAACCGGCGACAACGCAGCTCAGCTGCTGCTGCATCAGGTATATCTTGATCTGCCCGATCAGGAGAGTCAGGACGCGTTCTTCGGCGTGGTGGCCGGTGAGGCGTTTCAGCACATTCTGGGATCTCTGGACGGCAAGAACTCGGCACTGATGAAGACCGTGACCAAGTCGGTCAACGATGGTCATTTCATGGTGTGGTCGTCGCATGAGGGCGACCAGCAGTATATCGACGGCACCCCCTTGGCGGGGGGCCTGCAGAAGAATCCCTCCAAGCCGCAGATCGGACTGTATTTCAATGACGGCACGATGGGAAAGGCGGACTGGTATCTCAAACGTGAAACGTCGGTGAAGGAATCCTCGGTCAATGCGGACGGTTCCCGCACCTACACCGTGCATGTGAAGGTGACCAACACCATGACCGCGCAGGAGGCCACCACGCTGCCTCCGCTTGTGCGCGGATATTCGGATCAGACGACCGGTACTGAACGCCATGGCGAGATCGCAACCGTGATGTACCTGTTCGCGCCGGCCGACGGACGGCTTGTGGACTGGAAATTTACGGGGGCATCTGCCGGTGACGGTGATTTTGATACCGTCACGTTGTATGACGATCTTACGGCGGGGGTAAAGGGATTCACCCTTCAACCTGGCGAAAGCATTGAGATGACGGTACACGTGCAGGCCTCTGCGACTGCTGGTGGAACGTCAGCGGTTCTGCGCCAGACCCCCCTTATAGAACGAACGGATTGGTAGGGGCCCCCGTATAGGATGAGGGGGTTATAGGAAGCATAGCCCGGTCAATGAACCAGCCGCCGAAAGGTGGATCGGCGGGGACTTAAGAAAGCCGTCGAAAGGCGGTAACCGAGACGGAAGTTAGCGAAGAACGGAGCATCCGAGTGGAAAAGAACGATGCCGAAGAGAAGGATGTCATCTCGATTGACATTATTGGAGCGGTACGTAAGCATCTTGCCGCGCTGATCGTGACATTTGTCGTCGTGACGGCCGCTGTTTGCGGTTACACGTTCATGCAGACTCCTCAGTATTCGGCAACGGCTGAGGTGTTTGCGAGTTATAAGGGCGTTTCTTCGGACAACAATCAGAATACCGATATGACCACCCGCTCCTATGCAACGTCGTATATCAATACTCAGTTGCAGTCCTACCCTCAGCTGGTGAAGACTGAAGCCATTCTGCAGCCGGTCATTGATGAAATGGGTTTGAACACCACGGTTAGTGCGTTAGCCGGTAAGATCACCGCTCAACAGCCCACGGATACGTTCCTCGTTGATATCACCGCGACCGATCCGGATCCCAAGGTGGCTGCTGATCTCGCGAACAATGTGGCCAAGAGCTTGAAGGATCAGGTGTCGTCCACTCTGTACAGTTCCGACGCTTCCGAGTCTTCCCCCATCAACCTGTCCATTGTGCAGAGCGCTCAGGTACCGACCACCCATAGTTCGCCGAACATCAAGATGAATATCGCGATCGGCATTGTCGGCGGTCTGGTTCTGGGTCTCATCCTCGCCATTGTGCTGGATCTGCTTGATCATAAGATTCGTCAGGCTTCTGATCTTCAGGATATTCTTGACGTTCCCGTGCTTGGCGCACTCACCCGTAACGACGTATATGCGGGCAAGGCTCCCGTGGTCATTTCGCGTCCGGCTTCGCGTGAGGCGGAGGAGATTCGTCGTCTTCGTATGAATTTGACATACGTGATGCCGGATAAGGGGGAGCACTCCAACTTGATCGTCATCACTTCGGCTGGTGTTTCCGAAGGTAAGACCACCACCTCCGTCAATCTTGCCGCTGCATATGCTGAGGCCGGTAAGAAGATCCTGCTCATTGATGCGGATCTTCGTAATCCGTCAGTCGCCAAGGCGCTGTCCATGAACGGCACCGTCGGCTTGAGCCAGCTGCTTACCTATCAGGTGAAGTCCACCGATGCCATTCAGCAGTACTGGAAAGAGAATTTCCACGTGCTGCCGGCTGGCAAGCGTGCGCCGAACCCCGGTATTCTCTTCAATTCCAAGGCGATGAAGTCGCTGCTGGATCAGGTTTCCGGCATTTACGACTATGTGATCATCGATACCGCGCCTCTCAAGGTGGCCAACGATGCAGCCGTCTTCGTGAAGGAAGGCGCGACCATGCTGTTCGTTTCCGGCCTTGGCCACGGAGAGAAGAAGGACGTTCGCGCGGCGGCTGAAGAGCTTGAGACCCTTGACGTGACTGTTGCCGGTGCCGTGTTGAACTTCTCCGAGGAAGAGAAGTCCGACGACAACTATTACTACTACTACAGCGATGGTGAGGACGGTAAGTCTCGCCGTAAGCGCCGTAGCTCCAGCAAGAAGACTTCCAGGAAGTCGAAGAAGAGCTAGCTCATGAAGATTGCGTTCATTGGGCACAAGCGCATCCCCTCGCGCGAAGGTGGCATCGAGATCGTCGTCGACGAACTCGCCACCCGCATGGCTGCTCGTGGCGAACAGGTGGTGGCGTACAACCGCAAAGGTCATAATGTGGCCGGCGCGGAGTTCGATAACGAGACGAATGCCACTGATAAGCCATTCACCTATAAGGGTGTGCATGTAATTCCTGTTCCCACCTTTGAGGGAAAAGGTTTGGCAGCGCTCTCCTCTTCGTTCACTGCAACGCTAAAGGCCATTATTGCTCGCCCTGACGTGATCCATTATCACGCTGAGGGTCCCAGCGCCATGCTGCGTTTGGCTCATTGGATGGGTATACGGACCGTGTCCACGATTCATGGCCTTGACTGGCAGCGGGCGAAGTGGGGCAGGTTCGCTTCTTGGCACCTGAAGTTCGGTGAGCGTACCGCGGCAAAATGTGCCGATGAAGTGATTGTGCTCAGTCGCAATGTGCAGCAGTATTTCCGTGACACGTACGGTCGCGAGACCCGGTTCATTCCCAATGGTATTGAGCGCAATGAGCAGATTCCGGCTCGAGTAATCGCCGAAAAATACGGTTTGGAGAAGAACGGCTATGTGCTGTTTCTCGGTCGTATCGTGCCGGAAAAAGGCGTGCATTACTTGGTTGAGGCATTCCGCCAGCTTGATACCGACAAGAAGCTGGTGATTGCTGGTGGCGCATCTGATTCGCATGAATATTATGCGCGAATTCGAGAGGCTGCGGCAGAGGATCCCCGCATTGTGCTGACTGGTTTTACTCAGGGTGAGGAACTGGCAGAGCTTTATTCGAACGCCTATGTGTATGTGCTTCCCAGTGATCTGGAAGGCATGCCGATGAGCTTGCTCGAAGCCATGAGCTTCGGTTGTTGCTGCCTGACCTCCGATATTCCCGAATGCGCGGAAGTCGTTGGTGATTACGGCATGACATTCCGAAAGGGCGATGTTCGTGATCTGGCCGATAAGCTCCAGGATCTCCTCACGAATCCTGAGAACGTGCAGCGATTCCAGTCTCAGGCTTCCGATTACATCACCAGTAAATTTAGCTGGGAATCAGTGGTGGATCAGACCTTGGCGTTGTACTCCTCTTCTTCCAAGGAGGTCAACTAATGCGTATTCTTCTGGTCAACAAGTACTTCTACCGCAAAGGCGGTGCTGAAACTTACTTTTTTGCGCTAGCCGAAGGTCTTCGTGCTCTAGGCCACGAGGTTGCCTTCTTCTCTATGAAGCATCCGAATAACGAGCCGAGCTATTGGAGTAAGTATTTCGTATCCGAAAAAGATTATGTGGGCAAGATTTCTGCTTTCCAACAGGCAAAGGAAGCAGCCACGCTTGTTTACTCTTTTGAATCGAAGCGTAAATTTGAGGCTTTGCTGCAGGAGTTCAAGCCGGATGTGATTCACATGAACAATGTACATCGGCAGCTTACTCTCTCGATTCTTGATGCTCCGTACTTGAAGAAGCATCATGTGCCAGTGGTGTATACGGCGCATGACTATATCTTGCTGTGCCCGGCGTACACCATGGTGGATGGTTCTGGCAAAGTGTGTGATGATTGTCTTGATCGACGTTTCTCTCATGCCGTGAAGAAGACCTGTGTAAAGGGTTCTAAGGCTAAGAGTGGTTTGGCATTTCTTGAAGCCGTATTTTTGAAATATCACCATAGCTATGACAAAATCGACAAGATTATCGCACCAAGTCAATTTATGAAGAGCAAGCTCGACGAGGGAGGATACTCCGATCGTACTGTAGCTCTGCAGAACTTTTTGACTAAGAGCCAAATGAGTATGGCTCGTATGGTAGCTAATACGAATAAGTTCGACACCGTCGAACCGTATTTCTTGTTCTTTGGACGTCTTTCCAAGGAAAAGGGCATCCTAACCCTGGTTAAGGCATTCCTTCTTGCGTCCGGCCTTTCCGATAATGGGCTTTCCTCTCGGGAGAGCTCTGGAGCGAAAGGATCTCTTCCTTCCAACTGGACTCTTCACATCGTCGGCGACGGACCCGAACGAGAAACTATCGAATCTCTCATCAAATCCGCTGGTCCCGAAGCCGAGTCCCGTATCAAGCTTCTTGGTTACAAGACAGGCGAGAGTCTACAGCGAGAGGTTGGTAATGCTCGTTTCTCGGTGCTGTGCTCCGAGTGGCGCGAGAATATGCCGTATTCCGGTCTGGAATCGTTGGCTGCTCAGACTCCGGTGCTTGGAGCCAACATTGGCGGCATTCCCGAGCTGGTAGTTGAGGGAAAGACGGGCTTTAAATTTGAGCCTGGGAATTTTAGAGAACTGGCTTCCTTGTTATTGGAAGTATCAGGAATTGCTCAACCTCAGTATCAGATTATGCAGATGGCGTGTAACAGGTATGTGGAACAGAATTGCTCTACTAATTCCTACGTCAAGCATTTAGTAGATATATATATATCCTCCCTGCAAGGGAGACGTTAATGACCCAGCGTAATATTCTTGTTGATCAACTTAAAGGCTGGGCATGCTTTTTGGTGGTGTTCGGCCATGTTATTCTTGGTATCCGATCTGCTGGAATGACCGTTCCATTTTTCTCAATATATGTTGAGCGGTTTATCTGGTCTTTTCATATAGGCCTATTTATGTTTTTAAGCGGATTTGTGTACCATAAATTTGGCGAATGGGAGTCGAGAGGAAGTAGGTCGGTCTTTATTGCACATAAAGCGCTAAATATTCTCATCCCTTACTTTGTCTTTGCTTCAATCTACATCGCAGTCAATAGTTCCGTATCTGAGGTGAATCATCGCAGCGATATTGATCGTATACTGTGGCTGTGGAAGGAGCCGGAAGCCCAATATTGGTTTTTATATGCGTTGTTTCTTCTTTTTATTTTTTGGGTGTTTTTATCTGGGTCTATGAAGAATTGGCATATTTTAATTTTCCTGTCAGTATTAAATTATGCTGCTGTACTTCTGGATATTCATTTTGGTAGCCTATCCTCGGCTATGAGTATGGCTTTTTCCTTTGGTTTGGGCACAGTTACCGAAAAATTATTTTTTTCCGAAAATTCTAGCATTAAAAAGATGCTAGTGATTGTGTTACATGTTCTGGTTGTTGGGTTTTTCTCCTACATGAATGTACAAAGCCTTCCGATTCTTAAAGAAGCAGGTGAAGCTCTGGGCATCGCCGCAAGTATCTGTTTTATTACTTTGATCACTAAGTTTAGTCTTTTTGCAAAAGTTTTATTGTTGATCTGCAAATATTCCTTTCCAATATATTTATTGCACACCATCTTTACTGCTGGAATACGTATTGGACTCAATTATGCGGGGTGGCGGAATTATTGGATACAAGTTTTGGTGGGAACAGGAGTCGGAATATTGGCCCCGGTTTTAATTGCAATGCTTTGTTCAAAAACGCCTTTTCTTGATTT
>NZ_NEWD01000026.1 GCF_002234915.1 Bifidobacterium vansinderenii
GGACCTGCCGGCCACCTGCCAGGCGTACGTGAAGCGCCTTGAGGAGATCTCCAACTGCCGCATCTCCGCGATCGGCACCGGTCCGCAGCGTGACCACATCATCTCGGTGCACTCGCTGATCGACTAGTCGAGGCTTCCGCGATTTCGTAATCCCGTTCCGGGCCCTGCATAGTGGGGTTTGGAACGGGATTTTTTTATTGTTGTGAGATATTTTGTGGTTTTCTGGGCGGGCTCGGGGCGGAGCGGTTCACAAATCGAAGATACCTGAGCGGGACTGTTGAAAAATGGCGGAAGAATTTCGGTATCTTCGATTTGTGAACCGGGCTCCCACCCGACCGGCTTTTCCCCTGTGCGGAATTGTTCCCTTTTCTGTATGATTCCGCACATTTCCTCCCACCCGAGCTTGCGCATACCCCACGGGCGACCTATATTGGGCCGCGGTGATGGAACTCACCGGGATGTCTGACGGTGATTTCACGACCGCGAGCGAATGCATGCGGCGCATGCGAGGCCGGTCGTGCGAGTCGGGCGTCCGAACCGCATTTCCGCTGATGGTTCCTACGATTCGACAGGCGATGGCCCGGATTCCCGAGGCCATATGCAGAGCGTCGGTGCGTCGGGCGCATACGTGTGCAGGCGCGCGCGGCGACGATGTGTGCGGCACGTGGAAGCGCGTGCGATGCGTGGGACGGTCGGATTCAGCGGATTGCGTTCATACTTTTCGCCGTTTCCCCTCCCTACCCCAGACGCCCGAGGGCGCTGCGCGGAGTACGGTATTGTCATGCCGCATGCGTTGCGGAGTCTGCGAGACGCAGCGTGGAGAGAGAAGGTTAGGGGAAGATGAGCAAACCCATACGTCAACGTTCGGCAGGGCAGGATCGCCCGCCGCTGGCCGACCCGATGATCTATCTGGTGGTGTTTCTGGGAGGCTGTCTCGGCACCGGCATGCGATACGGACTGACGCTGGCCAATTCGCCGGCCACGATCGAGGGCGCCCAGCCCAGCGTGTGGGACGCGATCCACTTGGGCACGTTCACCGCGAACATCGTGGCGTGCTTCGTGTACGCGGCGCTGAGCACATATGTGTCGCGCGCGGCGTGGGTGCGCAAGCGCAGCCGTGATCTGGTGTCGCGCGGCTTCGGCATGGGCATGTGCGGCGGCCTGTCCACCATGAGCACGCTCGCGTTCGAGCAGCTGCGCGATCTGGCGTCGGGCAACGTGTTCGGCGTCTTGGTGTATGTGCTGCTGAGCTTCGGCGTCGGCGTGGTGGCCGCGTACGGCGGCGTGCGCATGTCGCTGGCGATCACACGCGTACGGGCCGATCATATGGCGTCGAGCGTGTGGGACGGCATGGCCGCGAGTGGGTCGACTACGCCCTCACGCTCATCCGAAGAACCGGCCAGGAAGCCCTCCGAGGGCTCTTCCAAGGGAGGCGCCCGATGATGTTCTTCGCAACGGTATTGACGTTCCTCGGCGTATGCGTGGCCGGCGGTCTGGGCGCCACCGCACGGTTCGTGCTCGACACGGCCGTGAAACTGGCGTGGAAGAACGCGTTCCCGCTGTCCACGCTGATCATCAACATCATCGCGTCGTTCCTCGCCGGCATGGCCGGTGCGGCGGCCGCGGCGTCGGCGTTCCCCGAACCGTGGCATCTCATGGCCGTCACCGGATTCCTCGGCGGTCTGTCCACGTTCTCCACCGCCATCAACGAGGTGGTGACGCTCGGCCGCGGCGAGCACAAGGCCATGGCCGGCTACTATCTGATCGCGTGCATCGTGGTGCCGGTTGTCTGCGCCGCGCTCGGCTGGCAGCTCATGAGCATGTGAGCTATCCGCCGAGTCAGCCGCGGCACAGGCCGGACAGTGTGGTGCGCGCAATGGATTCGGAACATCCGCTGAACAATACGACCACGTAGTCGCCGGCGAGGATCACGGAACTCGGATTGGGGACGAAGTCTCGGCTCCCGCGGCGGACCGTGATGATCATCATGCCGTCGGGCAGAGGCACGTTGCCGAGCGCCGATCCGGCCATGCGGCTGCCGATCTCCACCGGGTATTCGACCACGCCGCTGCGTACGGCGGTCGGCTGTGCGCCCGCGTTGTCCGGGTGACCGGCCTGATATCGGTCGAGCAATACCTCGTAGATCGGTTTCGTGTTGCATACGTCGGCCACGAACAGTGCGATCAGCACGCAGGCGGCCACTGGCAGCATGTGCGTGATGTTGCCGGACATCTCGACGATCAACAGGATCGACGTGATCGGTGCCTTGGTGGCGGCGGCGAGCGTGCCGGCCATGCCGATCACAGCGAAGACGGACACGTACTGCGCATCCAGAGCGATCGGAAGGTCGGGCATGCCGCCCAGTGTGGCCACGAGTGCGCCGGTGATCGATCCGACCGCGAGGATCGGCATGAAGATGCCGCCGGGGGCGCCGCTGGCGAAGCTGGTTGCGGTGAACAGCATCTTGACGATCAGGAGTGCGGCGAGCATCCCGAGTCCGGCGCCGCCGCGTTCCATGAAGGCGATGAGGTTTTCGCCGCCGCCGAGCGTGAGCGGCAGCAGCATGCCGCATGGCAACGCCACGGCGAGGGAGATGATGGGGCGTGCCATGGCGGGTACGTGGCTCATCAGCGTCTGGAGCCCGAGCAGCAGACGGTTCATGACCACGCCGATCACGCCGGTGGCCAGTCCGAGCGGCAGCAGCCACCAGTAGTGGGTCAGCGGCAGCTGTTGGATGGCAGCGAAGTCGAGCACCGGGCGCAGTCCGAAGCAGTATTTGGCCACGAAGTCGCTGGTGAGGGATGCGCTCATGGCGGTGAGCAGAATCGTGGGGGAGAAGCTGCGGTGGATCTCCTCGAGCGCGAACATGGCGCCGGATAGCGGCGCGCAGAACGCCGCGGACAGTCCGGCCGCCGCGCCCGATGTGATCAGCGCGTTGCGGTCCACCTGACCGTGTGCGAGCCGGCCGCCGGTGGCCTGACTGGTGGCGGCGCCGATCTGCACGGATGGTCCCTCGCGGCCCATCGACAGGCCGAACAGGCCGCAGAGGAGTCCGCCGGCGTAGCGCACCACGAGAATCGACCACGCCCGCATGCGCATGCCGCGCGTCACCACGCCCTCGGTCTGGGGGATGCCGCTGCCGGAGGCCATGGGCTCCCAGCGGATCAGGCAAGCGACGAACAGGCCGGCAAGCACGGCGGCCGCGGCCCATGCGGCGATCCAGAGCGGATTGTCGCGCAGCCACGCGTACATGGCCGTGGCGAAGCGCGTGCCGTAGCCGATGCCGAGACGATAGAGCACCACGAGCAGGCCGACGGCGAATCCGCTGATAATACCTTTGGCGGCGATGCGCCATTTCACGCGGCTGAAGTCGGAGAGAAAACGGTGGATCTGCGCCTGGCGTCGGCGTGGGTGCCGCGGTGCGATGTGCGGCGCATGCGACGTATCGTGTTTGCGTGAAGCATGGAGTGAGGTCGATGTTTCACGTGAAACATCGTCTGAATCGTTCCGTGGAACGTTACGCCGATCCGAACCGCTCATTGCCCATCTCCTTCGTAGCCGCGTCCAGCATACGCCGCGCGGGGTGCGCATTGCTTGCTTTTGAACGCGTTATCGGTTTTGGTTATTGCCAATCGGCGCCGAAATATGGGCGGCTTTGCGTGTCCGTAACGTGGCGTTCATAGCATTGGGCGTTACGTGTCCTATCATCTGCGCTTCATGGGGCAGCGTTTCACGTGGAACGTGGTGGGGATGAATGACGATCGGCTGGATTGGCCGACGACCGACAAAGGATAAAAAGGGGAATAGCATGGCCGAGAACAGGTCTGAGCTGAACAAGAACCTTGCCCAGATGCTCAAGGGCGGCGTGATCATGGACGTGACCACGCCCGAGCAGGCGCGTATTGCTGAGGATGCCGGCGCGTGCGCCGTGATGGCGCTGGAGCGCATTCCGGCCGACATCCGTGCTGCCGGCGGCGTCTCCCGCATGTCCGATCCGGCCATGATCAAGGGCATCCAGGAGGCCGTGTCCATCCCGGTGATGGCGAAGGTGCGCATCGGTCACATCGCCGAGGCCCGCATTCTGCAGGCCATCGAGATCGACTACATCGACGAGTCCGAGGTGCTGTCCCCGGCCGACGATGTCTACCACATCGACAAGACCCAGTTCGACGTGCCGTTCGTGTGCGGTGCCAAGAACCTGGGCGAGGCCCTGCGCCGCATCGCCGAGGGTGCCGCCATGATCCGAACCAAGGGCGAGCCCGGCACCGGCGACGTGATCCAGGCCGTGCGCCACATGCGCACCATGAACAAGCAGATCCGCGAGCTCGTGGGCCTGCGCGACGACGAGATCTTCGAGGCCGCCAAGCAGCTGGCCGTGCCCTACGATCTGGCCAAGTACGTGCACGACAACGGCCGTCTGCCCGTCGTGAACTTCGCCGCCGGCGGTGTGGCCACCCCGGCCGACGCCGCCCTGATGATGGAACTCGGCGCCGAGGGCGTGTTCGTGGGCTCCGGCATCTTCAAGTCCGGCGACCCCGCCAAGCGCGCCGCCGCCATCGTTCAGGCCACCGCCAACTGGCAGGACGCCGATCTGCTGGCCAAGCTTTCCGAGAACCTCGGCGAGGCCATGGTCGGCATCAACGAGGACGAGATCGAAACCATCATGGCCGCCCGCGGCGAGTGATCGGATCGTTCCCGAACTGACATTGTCTGGCTCCCCTCTTTGAGGGGAGCCAATTACTATTCATCGTTTTGCATAAAGGACACAACATTGGTAGTAGCCGTTGAATACATCTCCAAGGAGGAGTCCGACGAGGCCAAATCCGCCAAGCATGGCGTGACGGGCATCCTCGCCGTGCAGGGCGCGTTCGCCGAGCACGCGGCCATGCTCGACCGTCTGGGCGCGCAGTGGAAGCTGCTGCGCGCGGCAGAGGACTTCGACGAGTCGATCGACCGCGTGATCCTGCCCGGCGGCGAGTCCACCACGCAGGGCAAGCTGCTGCACTCCACCGGACTGTTCGACAAGGTCGCCGCGCACATCGCCGCCGGCAAGCCCGTGTTCGGCACCTGCGCCGGCATGATCCTGCTGGCCAAGAAGCTCGACAACGACGACAACGTGTACTTCGGCGCGCTCGACGCCGTGGTGCGTCGCAACGCGTACGGCCGTCAGCTCGGCTCGTTCGCCGCGAACGCCGACTTCGGCGATATCAAGGACTTCCCGCTGGTGTTCATCCGCGGGCCGTTCGTGGTGTCCGTCGGCCCGGACGCCACCGTGGAGACCGAGGTGAACGGCAATGTGGTGGGCCTGCGTCAGGGCAACATCATCGCCACCGCCTTCCACCCCGAGCTTACCGACGACACCAGGATTCATGAGCTTTTCCTGAGTTTGTGACACATCTTCAGCGCACTCTTCAGTCGCGCTGAACAAGAGTGCGCCATGGCGTTTTTGGGAAAAAGCGCGATTGCAAGCGAAAGAGCTGTGAGAATCAGGGAATTCCCGCAGCTCTTTCGTGTTCATGTGACTTGGCTTTTCGGCGCACTCTTCCTACGGCTCTGAAAAGAGTGCGTAAGGATCAGAATGTGCCGTCGATGTCGGCCACGGCGACGACCTTCTGGTTCACGAACTCCTTGAGGCCCAGGTCGAGCAGTTCGTGGCCGTATCCGGAGTTCTTCACGCCGCCGAACGGGATGTCGGCCGCGACGACGGTCGGATGGTTGATGGCGACCATGCCCGTGTCGAGGCGGCGGGCCACCTGCTGCGCGTGATGGATGTCGTTGCTGAACACCGAACCGCCCAGTCCGAACGGGGAGTCGTTGGCGATGCGTACGGCGTCGTCCTCGTCCTTGGCGCGGTAGACCTGCGCGACCGGTCCGAAGAATTCGGTGTGGAAGGCGTCGTTGTCCTCGGTGATGCCGGTGACGATCGCCGGCGGGAAGAACGCACCCTGCTCGGGCACCTCCGCCAGATACTCGACCTTGGCGCCCTGCTCCACGGCGGCGGCCACCTGCTTCTTCAGCTTCTCGACGGCGCCCGTGCTGGACAGTGGCGCGAGCGTGGTCTTCGGGTCGGTGGGATCGCCGGCCACTAGCTTGGCGGCACCCTCGCGGTAGCGGGCGAGGAAGCGGTCGTAGATGGCGTCGGCTACGATCAGACGCTTCGACGAGACGCACACCTGACCGGCATTCCAGTTGCGGCCGAACACCGCCCAGTCGGCGGCCTTGTCCACGTCGGCGTCGTCCAGCACGATGAACGCGTCGGCACCACCGAGTTCCAGCGTGCTCTTCTTGAGATGCTTCGCGGCGAGCGATGCCACGATGCTGCCGGCCTTCTCCGAACCGGTGAGCGCCACGCCGCGCACGTACGGGCTGGCGATGACGTGCTCGGTGAGATCGTGCGGCAGATACAGGTTGGTGAGCAGTCCCTTGGGCGCGCCGGCCTCGAGGAACAGCTGCTCCATGCGGGCTGCGCTCTGCGGCACGTTCGACGCGTGCTTGAGCACGACCACGTTGCCGGCGGTCGCCTGCGGCGCGGTGATGCGCACGACCTGATAGTACGGGAAGTTCCACGGTTCGACGGCGAAGATCACGCCCATCGGGTCGTTGACCAGCTGCACGTCGGTGTCGCCGTAGCCCTTGGCCGGGATCAGGCGCGGGGCCAGCAGCGCCTCGCCGTGCTTCACGTAGTAGCGCAGCATGCCCACGCACAGGTCGACCTCGGCCTCCGCCTCGGCCGTGATCTTGCCCATCTCCAGGGTGAGCGTCGCGGCGTAGTCGCTGCGGTTCTGCTCGAGGATGTCCGCGGCCTTGGCCAGCACGGCCACGCGATCGGCGATCGGCTTGTTCCTCCATTCGAGGAACGTGTCGTGCGCGGTCTGCAGCGCGGCATCCACTTCGGCTTCGGTGGCGTCCGGGAACGTCTTGATGGTCTGTTCGGTGTACGGATCGATTGTGGCGTATGCCATGATTTTCCCCTTCCGGCTGTCGTCGTCGGCAGCCAATGCCAATGGTATTGAAGGATGGACTTCGTCGGTAGTGGTTTCCGCTCAATGAGAAAACGCTTACCGAAGATATGGTGTTGTATTGTCGATGCGATTACGTCTGTGTATACTTTGTTTTTTGTATGATTATTGAAATATGAGTGATCGGCAAGCATGATTCCAGCGTCGCCGTCATCGTTCAACTCATTGTCAGACAGCGCCGTGGCCTTTATTTGGAAAACGCTTTCCCAAACATTGCCGATACGATACCGCTATTGACGATTACATGGAATGAACGGCACAAGACGGCTACCGCGGCCGCCGGCCTGGCATCGGCGTGGATTCGTCGGCTGTGGATCGTCCGACGGAATGTTCTCGTTGCGGATCTGCCATCACTATGGATATGCCATTGTTGTCTCCCTTGATCGTCTGCATTGACGGTGAATGTAACGCCATCATTATGCGGACACGGGGAGGCGATGCGCCACTATGTTGCCAGCATTGTCATGCGAATCCGCGGTTCGCGGAGACCGGAGACACCCGTGCAGGGGACGATCGTTGTGCTCCACAAACCGCGGATCCTGTGCGGGACTCATGCCCGCGCTCGCAGCATGACGTCTGCCGGACGCTATCCGTTGATCACGACCTTCTGGTTCACGAACTCCTTGAGACCCAGATCGACCAGTTCGCGACCGTATCCGGAGTTCTTCACGCCGCCGAACGGAATATCCGGTCCGGACGCGCTCGCACGGTTGATCGTCACCATGCCGGTGTCGAGTCGGCGCGCGATCTCCTGTGCATGATGCACGTTCTCGCTGAACACCGAACCGCCCAGACCGTACGGCGAATCGTTCGCGATGCGGATCGCATCCTCCTCGTCGGCTGCGCGATACAGCTGCGCCACCGGTCCGAAGATCTCCGTACGCGCGGCTGGCGTGCCCTCGGGAATATCCGTGATCAGCGCCGGCGGATAGAACGCGCCCTCACCGGGCGTGCCGTCGGCGTGCCACCCGGGCACGTCCGCCAGATACTCGACCGACGCGCCCTGCGCCACGATGTCCGCCACCTGACGCTCCACCTGAATGCGCGCTCCCACGCTCGACAGCGGCGCCAGCGTGGTCGCCGGATCCGCCGGGTCGCCGGCCACGAGCTTCGCCGCCTCGGCGCGGTAGCGTTCCACGAACTCGTCATACACGTCGTCGACCACGATGAACCGCTTCGACGAGACGCACACCTGACCCGCGTTGCGGCAACGACCACGCACGGCCCACTCCGCCGCGGCTGCCACATCCGCATCCTTCAGCACGATGAACGCGTCCATGCCGCCCAGCTCGAGCGTGCTCTTCTTCAGATGCTTGCCGGCCAGCGACGCGATCACCGCGCCCGCATGCTCGGATCCGGTGAGCGCCACGCCGCGCACGTACGGGCTGGCGATCACGTGCTCGGTGAGCTCGTGCGGCAGATACAGGTTCGTGAACACGCCGTCCGGCGCGCCCGCCCTGCGGAACAGGTCGGCCATGAGCGCGGCGCACTGCGGCACGTTCGACGCATGCTTGAGCATCACCACGTTGCCGGCCGCCAGCTGCGGCGCAGCCACGCGGATCACCTGATAGTACGGGAAGTTCCACGGCTCGACGGCGAAGATGATGCCCATCGGATCGTTCACCAGCTGCACGTTCGTGTCGCCGAACCCGACGGTGGGCAGCAGCCTCGGCGCGAGCAGGGTCTCCGTATGCTTCACGTAGTAGCGCAGAATCGCCACGCACACGTTGACCTCAGCCACGGCCTCGCTCGTGATCTTGCCCATCTCCAGTGTGAGCATCGAGGCGAACGCGTTGCATTCGTGCTCGAGGATGTCCGCCGCGGCCGACAGCACCTTCGTGCGTTCTGCGATCGGCTCGTCACGCCACCACTCGAACGCGTGATGCGCCACGTCGAGCGCGGTATCCACCTCCTCGAACGTGGCCATGGGGAAGGTCTTCAACGTTTCCCCGGTGTATGGATTGGTTGTTGCGTATGCCATTGCGGTCTCCTCTCTGAGAACCTGCCGTGCGACTGCCGATCGTTGCCGACAATATTGCCGTTGTTGTCGTCAGTGCCGATACGATGCCATTATCCCTCGGAGTGAGGTCTTTGCCGGGAACGGCGGAGAGTAATGTGTCCGACGTGAGTGAGGCAAAGAACGAAAAGCACGATACGAAGAACGGCGGGAACGACACGGTGGACGGCGTGGAGTTCGTGAAGTCCGACAAGCCCGCCGACAACGGCGAGGGATCGTCCACGCTCGGCGATGGCTGTCCCGCGAGCCACGTGTGGATGATGCTCATCGGCGTGGGCGTTCTGTCCGGATTCCTGTCCGGCTTGTTCGGCATCGGCGGCGGCACGGTGATCGTGCCCGCGCTGGTGTTCCTCGGACTGTCGCAGCGCCATGCGGCCGCCACGTCGCTGGCCGCGATCATCCCGACGTCCATCACCGGCGTGATCTCGTATGCGACCGGCAACGACGTGGATTGGATCGCCGCGCTGCTGCTCGCATGCGGACTCGTGGTCGGATCTCAGATCGGCAGCTGGCTGCTCGCGCGACTGCCCGAAGTGGTGCTGCGCTGGGTGTTCGTCGTGTTCCTGGTGTTCGTGATCACGTCGCAGATTGTGTTCACGCCGTCGCGCGACCATACGATCCATATGACCGTGATCACCGGCGTGCTGCTCGCCCTGCTCGGCGTGGGCATCGGCACGCTTGCCGGCCTGCTCGGCATCGGCGGCGGCGCGGTGATGGTTCCGGCGCTGTCCGTGCTGTTCGGCGCGAGCGATCTGATTGCGCGCGGCACGTCGCTGCTCGCCATGTTCCCCAGTTCGATCGCCGGCACCATCGCCAACACCAAGCGCAAGCTCGTGCATCTGCGCAACGGACTGACCATCGGCATCACCGCGGCCATCATCGCGCCGCTCGGCACGCTTGCCGCGGGCGCGGTCTCGCCGCGCATGGGCGCCAACCTGTTCGCGCTGTACCTGTGCGTGCTGCTGGTGCGCAGCCTCTGGACCGCCGTGAAGATCACCCCGGGTCTGCGCGAGCGCTTCGTGCGCAAGTAGGGAATGTGCCCGGTGATATCCCCGCTTCGCTAGGTGGCTCAGCCTTGTTGCACGAGCCTAACCCCCTGTTCGCTAGGTCCTTGGCAAAGAAGACTTTCCCGATAGGACTTCAGTCTGCAGATATTCCGGGATGGTTTTTGCAGAATAACAACCTAGCGAACGATGGTTAGACCCCGCATGAGGCGAAAAAGAACCTAGCGAAGGGCGGATATCCGCCCTACTGCTGGTTGGACTGCGTCGAGGTGCCAGTGTTGCCCTGCGTGGTATTGCTGGAGCCTTGGTTGCCGCCGGTCTGGGTTGAACCGCCGTTGCCGCTGTTCGACTGGTTGCCTGAATTGCCGGAGCCGCCGTTGCCGCCCTGGCCCGACTGGCCACTCTGGGTCGAGTTCTGATCGCCCTGCTGACCTTGCTGCGTGGTGGTGTTGCCCTGCGTGGAATTGGTGTTGCCCTGCGTCTGGCTGTTCGAACCGCCGTCGCTCTGGTTGCTGTACTGGCGGCGGTTGTAGTAGCCGTTGCCCGAATACCGGTTGTTCGACGAGCTGCCGGAACCGTTGCCGTTTGAACTGTTCGAACCGTTCGACGACAAGCCGTTGGAACTTGATCCGCTGCTCGAACGCCGGCGCGTGGAGCTGCTGCCCGAACTCGACGAACCCGAACCACTGCCTGCGGTCGACTCCTCGCTCGGCATGGAATCCTCCACGTTCGTCTTGGCCGTCTCCAGCGCGCTCTTCGCCTTCTCCAGTTCGGCCACCGTGGCGCCGGACTTCTTCTCCACCTTTTGCGCCTCGTCGATCGCCGATTTCAGCGTGGCGCGCGTCACGTCGTCAACCACGCCGTCGCTGTCCTCGTACGCCGTCTGCGCGCCGGGCAGCAGTGCCGTGATCTGCTGCTTGAGCGCGTTGGTCTTCTGTGCGTCCTTGCTGGTGGATACCTTCTTGGCCGCCGCGTTCACGTTCTTGGCCGCCTTGCTCGCCGCGGCGGCGAGCTTGCTGTTCGCGTCCGTGGCCGCCTGCAGCTCCGACGTGGGCATGGAGTTGCGGCAGTCGCGCACCTGACCGGAGATGTTCGAATCGCTGATCGTCTGCTTGAGCGTGCTGACCGTCGTCGCGTCGGACACGTCCCCGGCGGCGGTCGCAGCCTCGTCCTGCGCGTTCTTGATGGCGATGTCCAACTGCTTCTTGGCCTTGTCGTAGGCGCTCGCGGACGCGGAGCAGTCCATCATCGCCGTGGAATGCGCCTGATTGTCGCTCACGTATTTCCAGACCAATGTGCCGGCGATGACCAGCACGATGGCCGCGACGGCCGCGATGATCATGCGTAGGCGACGCTTGCGCTGCTTGACGCCGCCCTTGCCCGGATGTGAGGTGCGGGGTTTGCCGCCGCGCTTGCCGCCGTTGTTGTTTGCGGTCGCTTCCGTCGCCGGAGAGATCTTCGGCATGACCACGGTTTCCGATGACGCTCCGGATCCAGCCGCCGCGGGCTGTTCCGTTCCGGCCTCCGCGGCCACATGCTCTCCGGGCGCGACCACGGTGGTGGGTTCGGCCGTCTCACGGACGTTCCCCGTCGGTGCGAACGCCGGGGCCACGGGCGTGGTGGCGCCTTCCTCCACATCGCCCGCCGCCGCGATCGGCGTGCTGAAATCGTCCAGCGTTGCGGACAGATGGTCCAGCTCCTGCGGCAGATTACCGATCACCTCCGTGTCGGCGGACAGATCGGACTTGAGTGTATCGGGAATGTCCCCGGTGCCGTTTGCGTCATTCGATGCGAATACCGGCTCTGCGGGGGCTGCGGTCTCGGCTGCCGGAGCCGACTCTGCCGAGTGCTCCGATTCGGGCGTCATGGTGGGCGCAGCCGTCGGGGTGGTTTCGTCTGCCGACGCTGTCATGACTGACTCATCGGCAGATTCTGCATCCGCCTTGGGTTCCGTGGCCGCCTTGGGTTCCGTGGACTTGGCGACTGCCGTGGTCGGCATCGATTCATTCGATGTGCCGGATGCCAGCGATCCCAGGTCCGGTATCGCGTTATGGTCGGTGCCCTCATGGCCGGAGTCGGCCGCTGCCGAACTACCGGACGGTTCGGGGAATGTCAGATCGGGAATATCCCATGAATCGTCAAGGAGATCATAGGAACCCGTTGACGACGTGGCGCCCTTACGCGCATTAGATGCGTCGTGCTCGGAAGAGCCGACACTGCCATCCGTCATATCGTTGTCACGCTTGCCGTTGTTCGATGCGTTGCCATTGCCTGATGCGCTGCCGATGTTGTCGCGATCTTCGCTGTTTCCGCTGCCGGTCATGTCTTCACTTCCCCACATAACCGGGTCGGCCGTTCCTCGTGCGGTCGCCCGTCCCTCGTTCGGATTCCAAGTGCCTCATCTTAGGCCCGATTTGTGCCGGAGACACAAGTGTTTCGCAGAAAGATCGCCTCATTGACTCCCTTGCTGAGGATTCGTCCTTTCTGGACGGGAGTCGAGCTCGTCTCTTCCTCTGGATCCCTCCCCTCAGCCCGCCATACGGCGGCCAGCTCCCCTCCCAGAGAGAGGTGCCAATGGAACGAGGGGTTTCTCGCAATCGGCGTTTTGAACGTTAAAATAATCACGGTGGTACGTTCGTCCATATCGCGACGAATGCGTGGCGAACGATACCGTCGCCGCCCGTCCCGTCCGTGATCGTCAGCAGTCGACGATCGGCACAAGACGGGCGGGCGGACGACAGGCAGCACGAAACAGGACAGACAGGAGCGACAATGACGACCGAACAGCGCAAACCGCTACCCGACACGATCCGCACCAACGGCGCCGAACAGAACCCGTGGTGGTCCAACGCGGTGGTCTACCAGATCTACCCGCGCAGCTTCCAGGACACCAACGGCGACGGCTACGGCGATCTGCCCGGCATCACCAGCCGTCTCGACTATCTCGCCGATCTGGGCGTGGACGTGATCTGGCTGTCGCCCGTCTACAAGTCCCCGCAGGACGACAACGGCTACGACATCAGCGACTATCAGGACATCGACCCCATGTTCGGCACGCTCGACGACATGGACGAACTGCTCGCCGAAGCGCACGACCGCGGCATCAAGGTGGTCATGGATCTGGTGGTCAACCACACGTCCGACGAGCATGCATGGTTCCAGGCGTCGCGCGACAAGAACGATCCGCACGCCGACTGGTACTGGTGGCGTCCCGCCAAGGAGGGCCACGAGCCGGGCACGCCGGGCGCCGAACCGAACCACTGGGGCTCGTACTTCGGCGGATCGGCGTGGCAGTACGATCCCAAGCGCGGCGAATACTACCTGCACCAGTTCTCCAAGAAGCAGCCCGACCTCAACTGGGAGAACCCCGAGGTGCGCGCCGCCGTGTACAAGATGATGAACTGGTGGCTCGACCGCGGCGTCGACGGCTTCCGCATGGACGTGATCACGCTGATCTCCAAGCATGTGGACGCCAACGGCGAACTGCCGGGCGTGGGTGCGAACACCGATTCCGAAGGCCCGATCGGCCCCGACGGCTACTCCAGCCCCAACCCGTTCTGCGCCGATGGTCCGCGTCAGGACGAGTTCCTCGCCGAAATGCACCGCGAGGTGTTCGACGGCCGCGAAGGCACGCTCACCGTGGGCGAGGCGCCGGGCATCACCGCCGAACGCAACCAGCACATCACCGATCCCGCTAACCGCGAGCTCGACATGCTGTTCCTGTTCGACCACGTGGAGCCGGGCGGCGGCCAGTCCAAGTGGACCGCCGAACCGTGGAAGCTCGCGCATCTCAAGCACTGCCTCGCCGGACATCAGCACGCGGTGAAGAAGACCGGCTGGACCAGCCTGTTCTTCAACAACCACGATCAGCCGCGCGTCGTCTCGCGCTGGGGCGACGACTCCACCGACGAGCTGCGCGTGCGTTCCGCCAAGGCCATCGCCCTGCTGCTGCACATGCACCGCGGCACCCCGTACGTGTACGAGGGCGAGGAACTGGGCATGACCAACGCCTACTTCGATTCGCTCGACCAGTACCAGGACCTCGAGTCGATCAACATGTACCATCAGCTCACCGAGGCCGGCGTGATGACCCCGGAGCAGATGATGGACGCGCTCAAGGCCATCAGCCGCGACAACGCACGCACGCCCATGCAGTGGGACGCCACCAAGTACGCCGGCTTCACCGCGCCGTACGCGCCCGCCGCCCCGTGGCTGCCGGTCAATGAGAACCGCGACGTGGTGAACGCGAAGAAGGAGCAGCGCGATCCCGACTCCGTGTACAACTTCTACAAGAAGCTGATCGCGCTGCGCCACGAGAACCCGGTGGTGGCCGCCGGCGAATGGGAGATGCTCGATGCCGACGACCCGCAGGTGTACGCGTTCGTGCGCACGCTGCGCGAGGACGGCGTCGGCGGCGGCATCGACGGGTCCGGCGAGCGCAGGATCGTGGTGGTGGTGAACATGTCGAGCGAGTCGGCGAAGATCCCGGCCGAGGCCGCGGACATGCTCGGACTCGGCCTGGCTGGCACCACGCTGGGCGGCGTGAGCGCCGACCGCATCCTGATCAGCACCTACCCGACCGAGGACACGGCCGCTGACCTGCTCTTCGGCAAGCTCGCCCCCTGGGAGGCCTTCGCCTACGAGCTGTAGACCCACCCGTTTCGGCTCCCCTCCAAGGGAGGGGAGCTGTCGGCGTTAGCCGACTGAGGGGAGGGATCGCTCGGGACACCTCATCAGTCAGCCTTACGGCTGACAGCTTCCCCTCGAGGGGAAGCGGGGGCGTGGTGCCGCTGGCGGCCGCTTCGTCGCCGTCGCCCATCCGTTACAATGAAACGTTGGCGGATGCGTTTTCCCGCCGACAATGTTGACGTGCGGTGAAACGACGCGATCTCATCCGACACTGACCGGACCCCGATCGCGACCGGACGAATCATGCTTTCAGGAGGTTGCGAATGGTCGGAATGCGTGACGTGGCGCGCAGGGCCGGGGTCTCGCTGAGCACCGTCTCGCTGGCGGTGAACGGCACCGGATACGTGGCCGAGTCCACACGCGCACGCATCGAGGAGGCCATGGCCGAACTCAACTACGTGCCGAACGAACTGGCCCGCAATCTGTTCCGCGGCCGCACCAATCTGATCGGCGTGACCATTCCCACCGTCGCCCACCCGTTCTTCGCGCAGCTCACCGCCAGCCTGCAGCGTCATCTGCACGACGCCGGCCTGCGCATGATGCTGTGCTCCACCGCCGACCAGGAGCGCGGCGAAAGCGAATACATCGACATGCTCAAGCGGCAGATGATGGACGGCATCATCATCGGCTCGCACACGAACCAGCGCCCCGAATACTGGCAGGGCATCGGCCGTCCGGTCGTGGCGTTCGACCGATTCCTCGGCGAGGAGATCCCCTCCGTCTGCTCCGATCACGTGCAGGGCGCGCATCTGGCCGCGCGACTGCTCATCGAATCCGGCGTGCGGCACGTGGTTGAGATCGGTGGACCGCGCTCGCAGTTCCATGATCTTGCCGAGGCGCAGACCGCGGACGGCAGTTTCGAATCGGTGCTGTCGGCCGCCGCCGACGCCGTGACGGATGTGAACGATACGACATTTCCCACGGTGCGCTACCACCTGACGTTCGAGCGGGAGATGGCGGCGGCCGGTGTGCGCTGCGACTACGTGTCCGTGGAGCATGTGAGCGATACGTCGCTGTTCGAGCGCGCCGCCGAGGAGGTGTTCCGCCGGTTCCCCGATACAGACGCGATCATCGCGCCCGATCTGGCTGCCGCGCACTGCGTGCGTCTGGCGCTGCGGGAGCTGCGTGATGCGGACACGCGGGGGAGTCGTGATGTCGGCCGCCGCATTCCCGACGATCTGCAGATCATCGCCTACGACGGCACCCCGGTCGCGGATCTCGCGGGCATGCGCGTCACGTCGGTGCATCAGGATCTCGACGCCATCGCCGTGAAACTGGTGGAACGCATGAAGGAGGCCATCGCCGACGAGCATGCGTCCGAGTCCGCCGCGTCCGAGTCCGTGTCCGCATCGGCCGTCGACGTTTACGGCACCGCCGATGCCCCGGCCCAGGTCGCCGCATCCTGTGATCTGGTGCCCGTCACCCTGATGCGTGGCGAGACCACGCGCTAGGCACTGAACGTGCCGTTGAACATGTCAGTCGTGTTTTCTTCCGGGAATGCCGAAAAGCCCGGCGGCAGCGGCGATCGTCAATAGCGAGAACGTCAGCCAAAGAAAGTCGGTGGTGAGAAACACGATGACGCCGGCGATCAGTGCCACCCAGATCAGCGCCGTGCGAATCCAACCCCTTCGAGCGCGGTCGTCCGGTTTTTTCATGATCGAGCCTCCTTGCTGCGTCGTCACTCTCCATTTAATCAGAGATGCGGACGCTCTGGCTAGTGAACTCTGTCTAGTGAAATGGACAAGTGCACGGTCTAATATGCGAAGCGGAAGTAGGGAGTACGCATGTGCGAGAGTGGTATGCGCGTGTGCGTGACGTGCGCGGGAGCGCGCGGAAACGAGAAGGAAAGACCAAAGACCCATGAACGAGGATTTCAAACGTCCGGGCATCGACGACAGGCCCGACCCCGACGAAGTGCTGACCGATCAGGACAAGGCGTCGATCGCGCGTCTGGCCGTATTGCCTGAATCCACGACTCCCGAGTCGAGCCGCGCCGACGCCGCCGTGCAGTCCACCAAGCTCGCCGCCGAGGCCGCCGCGCCCATGGCCGCCGCCGCATCGTTCGCCACCGTCGACGCCGCTGTGCCCGATCCGAACTCCGCGTTCCTCGACATGCGCGATCCGATGGTGGCCGCCGACGGCACCCGTCCCGACAAGCTCTCCATCACACGCCTGACCATCGCATTCACGCTCAGCGCCGTGCTGTGCGCCATCCCGTGGATGGCCCTGGGGTCGGTCGTGCTCCCGGAGATGCTCGACCGCATCGACCCGGCCGGCCGCGAAGCCATGTTCGCCGCGATCAACGCCGTGGGTGCGATCGTGGCCCTGATCTCCAACGTACTGTTCGGCGCGCTGTCCGACACCACGCGCACTCCGTTCGGCCGTCGCACCCCGTGGATCGTGGGCGGCGGCGTACTCACCGCATTGTTCGTGCTGCTGTTCGGCGTCACGAGCGCGTTCCCGGCGATGCTGTTCGCCTGGTGCGGCATGCAGTTCGGCTACAACATGATGCTCGCCCCGTTCGTGGCGGCCATGGCCGATCGTGTGCCGGACAAGGTGCGCGGCCGGGTCGCCCGCTGCTACGGCACGGGCATCGCCGTCGGCCAGATGCTGGGATTGCTGGTCGGCGCCGTGATCCTCGCCGGTTCCGGGCGTGGCATGGACCCGTCGCTCATCACCAATCCGGCCGGTCCCGCCGGCCCGGTCAATCTCGCCGCCGATCTTTCGCCGCTGCGCATCGGATTTGTTCCGGCCGCGATCCTGTTCGCGCTCATCGGTCTGGCCGTCGTGCTGATCTGGCCGCGCGAACCCTCCAGCGTGGAGCAGGCCAACACGCGCTTCGACGTGCACGCGCTGCTCGCCGACTTCCGTCCGCCGCGCCACGCGCCCGACTACTACCGCATGCTGGTGGCCCGCACGCTGATGATGGCCGGCTACGGCATGATCCCCATGTACGAGCTGTACATCCTCAAGTACTATTCGCTGGCCAGCGTGATCGCCGGACCGGGCGCGTTCGTCACCTCGGCGCCCGCACTGCTGCCGGTCGCCGTCGTCATCGCGGTCATGGCCGTGATCGCGCTCGCCGCCTCGCTGATCGCCGCGTTCGTCGCCGGGCCGTTGGTCGACCGGTTCGGCGTGAGCCGCAATCTGGTGATGGTGTGCTGCCTGCTGTGCCTGATCGGCGTGGTCTTCCCGTGGATCCTGCCCAGTGGCTTGGGCATGTGGCTGTTCGCCGCGGTCGCCGGATTCGGCTACGGCCTGTATAACGCCGTCGACCATGCGCTGAGCATGACGGTGCTGCCCGACCCGTCCGACGCCGGCCGTGAGCTGGCCGTGCTGAATCTGACGAACACGCTGAGCGTGGTGGTCTCCGCCGTGGTCGGCGCCGGTGCGGTGGTGCTGGGCAGCTATTCGTGGCTGTTCATCGTGGCGCTGGCCATGATCGCCGTGGCCGTGGTGCTGCTGTCCACCATGCGCGCCGTCCGCTGACCGTTCACCACCACAGGTCCGCGGCGAGGCCCTTGAGCCGCAGCACCGTCTCGAGGAAGAAGTAGTCGGCGTACACGATCGGAATGTGAATGCGTTCCGGGTCGTGGTACTCCACCGAGCACAGCTGCACCAGACCGTCGCGATCGGGATCCCAGTCGCAGGCGCGATCGTCCACGGCGTGCAGCATGAACAGCGCGTTGGAGACGCACCAGTCGGGGGTGAGCGAGTCGGCGTCCCCGGCGGCGTCAACAACGTCGGCGCAGTTTTCGGATTCGCCGGCCTCCTTGAGCGCGCGGGCCAGTTCCAGCAGTCCGTCGGCCGCCACGCACGATGCGATGGCGTCGTAGTCGAGCGGTTCATCGGGCTGACGGAAGTCCAGTCGCGCCAGACCGTCCGTGACCTTCACCTGCTCCACGAAGTACCGTGCCACACGGCATGCGGCGTCAAGATACCGACGGTCGCCGGTGTGACGGTAGGCGAGCGCGAACCCGTAGATCGCCCAGCTCTGGCCGCGGCTCCACGACGATCCCGCCGCGTACCCCTGACCGGCGGGCGCGCCCACGAACTCCCCGGTCTCCGGGTCGAACTGCACGATGTGGTTGCACGAGCCGTCGTCGCGCACGATGGTGCGCAGCATGGTGTCGGCGTGCATGCGCGCGATGGCTGCGAACCGTGGGTCGTTGGTCTCACGGCTCGCCCAGAACAGCAGCGGCAGGTTCATCATCGAATCGACGATCGCCCATCCTTCGCGGCCCGGCTCGTTCCATGCGCGGATGAACCGGCCCATGGGGTTGAACCGGCCGGCGAGCATGGTGGCGGCGTGCAGCGCGTGGATGCGCGCGGTCGGGTTGCCGGTGACGCGCCAGTCGGCCACGCCCGAAAGCAGCCAGATGAATCCGAGATCGTGGTCCACGCGTTCGTAGTCGGCGAGCACCGGGTAGAGCACGGTCTCCTCGATCTCTCGTGCCGGCGCGGCGAACGCGAACGCGCACGACGGCAGTCGGGACAGGCTTCCCGGTTCGTGCGGATCGCGCAGATCGGCCAGACGGTCCTTCGGGTCAGCCGGATCGTCGCCGGAGACGCGGACGCGTTCGGAGCGTCCGAACAGCACGGCGTTCGCGGCGCGGTCGGCGGTCGGGTTTCCGGTCCCGTTCGCCGCGTCTGCGGCCGCCTTCTTGTCCAGGCAGGCGGTGGCGACGGTCATCTGCCATAGGATGCCGGGCCAGAATCCGTTGACCCACCAGCCAGGGAACACCTCGGCCATGTTCTCGTCGTAACGGCCGTCGTGCGCGATGTACGGGATCTGCGCTCCCACGCGTTCGCGTTCGGCGGCGAATTTCTCGACCAGTCGATCGGTGGTCTTGTTGATCCATGCGGATTCTCCATCAGGCAGCTGCGTGCCGAACACGCCACGCGCATCGAACGTCATCGTCCCTCCTTTGGGCCGTCATCCATCGTCGTATCGTCTGCGTGCACGCCCGTTGCGGGCGGTCCGTTGTGCACGCGAACATTCTGCCAGCCATTGTACCGTCAATTGAGATCAAAGTTGATCATTTTTGATAATTCCGTAAACGTGTTTACCTGAGTCGGCAGATCGGCGTCGGCGGCGGTTGATCGCTTGGCGGGGGTGACGGCAATTGGGTGTGCGATGGGTGCGGCCGGTTTGCGTTGAGCGTCGTCGTATGCGTCGGTGGCGACGTTTGCAATGCCGAGGTTTTGCGGAGTTCGGCGGGACGGAGAAAAATGCGGAGCGTCGCGTGGGATTTCGAAAATTCGGGATCGTCGTCAACCACCCCTTGCGTCCCCAACTCAAGTATTGTGTTTGCGTAAACATGCATGTAATTGATCGTTTTATTTCCTCGTGACGTCGCGACCCCCATCGCCCCCGAGCCCTTGAAAACCCTTGAAATTTGAATGCACAGCGACATTGTTCGGTTTGCGGAAGTGAATGTTTTACGACTATCCTGAACGGTAACGATTACTGACGATTGAGGTTGATCGGCTCTGATCGTAATGAAAGACGGAGGCACATTGAGGAGCGTGTCTTCGCCCTACACGAGGAGGTGAAGCATATGCGTATGCATATCAATCGGGGGAGGGGGATCGTATGAGCAAGCACAAGCCCAGGCGTTTCTCCTCTCCCAAGAAACTTGCGGTGGCCGTCGCGTCCGTGGCGATGTTCGCCCCGTTCGTGGCCGTCGGAACGGCATCCGCCGCGCCGACCGACCCGGTCGAGGTGACGGTCAACGGCAGCGACGTCGCGGCCGCCGCCAAGAACCGCAACGGCCTGACATTCAAGGGCTTCGGCGTGCTAAGCGCCAACTCCACCAGCGCCCTGCTGATGGACTACAAGTCCCAGAACCCCGAGGCCTACTGGGATCTCATCAACACGCTGTTCGGCGGGGACAACCCGATCATGAACACCGTGAAGATCGAGATGGGCAACGACCAGAACAACTCCACCGGTCCGAACGCCGCCACCATGCGTTCCTCCGACGAGTATCCGGACGTGGCGCGCGAGCCCGGCTTCCAGCTGGCCGCCGACGCCATGAAGGTGAACCCGAACGTCAGGGTGAGCATCCTGCGCTGGCGCAGCCCCGCCTGGGTCAAGAGCAACGACGACGTCTACAAGTGGTACAAGAACACGATCCTCGCCGTGTACCGCCAGTACGGCTACATGGTCGACTCCGTGAACCCGCACATCAACGAGACCGGTCCGAACTTCAGCTGGACCAAGGACTTCGCCAACCGTGTGAAGACCGACGAGGTCGGCTTCATCGGCGCCGACACCACCAAGGACCTCAACGGCAACGACGTGCCCGCGTGGAGCAGCGACGCCGAAAAGGAAGCCTTCCACAAGATCCGCACCGTCATCTCCGACGAGGTGAGCACCGGCTCGTTCGGCGACGACATGATCAGCGACAAGGCGCTGCGCGACGCGGTCGACATCGCCGGCTACCACTACAACACCGCCGACCAGGGCAACAACTTCAAGACCCTCGCCGACCAGTACGACAAGGAGATCTGGAACTCCGAGGCCCAGTCCACGTTCTCCGTGGGCGCCGACCGACCCAACAACACCATGAACCTTGGTTCGGGCGAAGGCAACGGCACCAACAACGGCAAGTACGACGGCACGTCCGGCACCGGCATCGGCGGCATCAACTCGCCGCTCGAAATGGCGAACACCTTCGTCAAGGGCTTCACCAGCTCCCGTCGCACCAATTTCGTGTACCAGCCCGCCATCGGCTCGTTCTACGACGGCTTCCAGTACTCCTCCAAGGAGCTGGTCTCCGCCCGTGACCCGTGGAGCGGATGGCTGTACTACGACACCGGCATGAGCGTGCTCGAACACGTCTCCGGCTTTGCCAAGACCGGCTACGAGACCAACGCCGACGACGTGGACGCCGACGGCATCTGGCGCGGCATTCCCGCCGCTTCCAGGAGCGATATCACCGACGGCAACCCGCCGGGACGCGGTACCGGCAGCAATCGTTCCCGCGGCGGCGCCACCAGCTACATGACGCTGGCCGCCCCCGACAAGTCCGCCTTCTCCACGGTGATCGTCAACGACAGCCAGTACACCAAGACCTACAAGATCAAGGCCACCGACATGAACGTCGGCGACACCATGGAACTGTGGGAGACCCAGGCCGCAGGCACGTCCGGCAGCTACGCCTCCAACTACATGAAGCCCGTGGCCGAGACCAAGGCCGACGCCGACGGCTACTACACGTTCACCATCGCCCCGTGGTCCATCGCCACCGCCACCACGCTCGACAAGGCCACCAAGAGCGCCGACGGCACCCTTGCCGCCAAGGACGGCCAGGGCAGCCGCGTCGCCGCGTCCAAGGAGTACACCAACGGCGCCGACCAGGCAGTGCTCGACACCGACGAGTCCGGCGACGAGAACGGCGTGACCTGGGACAACACCCTGTACGCCGATGACTTCGACTACAGCGGCAAGACCGTGCAGTCGTACGATCCCAAGTCCGGCAAGATGATCACCGAGGACTTCCTCAAGTCCCGCGGCGGCGACACCGGCGCGACCCCGCTCTACACGAACGACACCAACGGCGCGTTCGAGGTCGTCAAGCGTTCCGACGGCAACTACGTGCTGCGCCAGCAGCTCTCCGCCGGCATGCAGAACGGTGGCTGGAACGGCGGCGCATGGAACGGCGGCGATCCGATCACCACGATCGGCGACAACCGCTGGGCCAATTACAAGGTGTCCACCGACGTGCTGTTCGAGGACGGCTCCGGCCGGTACGCCACGCTTGGCGCCCGCGAACAGGGCAACAGCAACAACGGCGTCGGCATCTCCGCGGCCGAGATCCGCATCGACCCCGACGGCAACTGGACGCTGCGACGCTTCGGCGCCGTCGTCGCCTCAGGCAAGGCGGCCGACGTCGAGGGCGTGAACTGGAAGGCCGGATCCAACCAGTGGAACAACATCGCCGTGCAGGTGGCCGGCAACGTGTACACCGCGTACGTCAACGGCGTGCAGGTGGCCGAATACAAGGACGCCAGTCCGCAGGCCACCGGACGCATCCAGATCGGCAGCGGCTACACCAACGTGCAGTACGACAACCTCAAGGTCGAAACCGTGGACGGCTACACGCCGTACTACACCGACCTGATCGACAACATGCACATGCGCAGCTGGGACGACGTGGCCACCCCCGTGCTCCAGTACAACGACAAGTGGCAGCACCTCAACGGCCAGGGCATGTACGTCTACAAGCGCTCGATCTCCAACTCCACCGGCAAGGGAGCCCAGCTCACCTACACCTTCACCGGCACCGGACTGGACATCAACGGCGCCAACAACGGCAAGACCAAGCTCAACGTGACCGTGGACGGCAAGAAGATCGTCGCCGCCGGCAAGACGCAGAGCGCCAGCAGCATGCTCACCACGTACGAGCTGCGCGGCCTGTCCGACGGCGAACACACGGTGACCTTCGAAACCGCCACCGACGACGCGATCTCCGTCGACACCGTGGGCGTGGTCCAGAACACCGCCGTCGGCGACGTGGACACCACCGCCCTCAAGACCGCCGTGGACTCCTACGCCGGCCTCAAGGCCACCGACTGGAACATCAAGACCTGGCAGGTGTTCGAGAACAACCTCAACGACGCCAAGGCCGCGCTCGCCGATCCGGCCGGCTACGGACTCGACGCCGAGGGCGCACAGGCGATCATCGATCGTCTCGCCGCCGCCCGCGACGGACTGGTCGACGGCTCCATCTCCGAGGACGTGCAGGAGCTCGGCTTCACCGGACTCGCCGTGGACAAGACCGACGTCTCCAAGCTGCCGGCCAAGCTGGCAGTGAAGGACGGCAAGGAGACCGCGGTGACGTGGGACTCCGACGCCAAGACCGCGCTGGCCGCCGCCGCGGACTACAGCAAGGTCAAGCTCTCCGGCATCACCACCGACAAGCAGGCCGACGGCAACAAGTACAAGTTCACGATCGAGGTGGAGGCCATCCCCGCGAACGTGCAGTACTTCATCGATTCCGGTACGAACGGCAAGGACTCCCCGGAGTACACAGCCGTGAAGAACGCGGTGAAGGGCCTGCTCAACGACAAGGTGGACCAGACGTCCGACGGCTCCACGTGGGGCTACGACGCCAACGCCATGAGGGTCAAGGGCAGCACCGACATCAACGACAAGCAGTCCACCGGACTCTACTCCGATGACGACGACGTGGTCTACTACCTGCCGCTCAAGGCCGGCAAGTACAAGCTCACCGCCGGATTCCAGGAATGGTGGGGCATGGACAACCGCGAGTCCGCGCAGTCCGTGGTCGCCGCCGACGGCACCGTGCTCGCCACCGGCGACAACGTGAAGCTGGGCAAGGCCAACCCGAGCCTGACCGGCACCGTCGAGTTCAGCGTGCCTACCGACCAGACCGTCAAGTACGTGGTCTCCAAGGTGGGCGACGCGCAGAAGCCCGTCATCAGCTGGCTCGGCGTGGCCGAGACCGCCGACTACGGACTGGCCACCGCCGTGGTCAAGGGCGCCGATCTGCCCAAGCAGGTCAGCGTGGACGGCCTCACCTTCGATGTGAAGTCGTGGGACAAGTCCGCCACCGAGGCCATCGCCAACGCCGCGAACTACAGCAAGGTCAAGGTCTCCGGCATCAAGGCCAACGGTAGCGCCTTCACCGCCGAGGTCGAGGTGATCCCCGACGGCGTGCAGTACTTCATCGATTCCGGTACGAACGGCAAGGACTCCCCGGAGTACACGGCCGTGAAGAACGCGGTGAAGGGCCTGCTCAACGACAAGGTGGACCAGACGTCCGACGGCTCCACGTGGGGCTACAACGCGGACGGCCAGAACACCTACGGTTCCGGTGACATCAACGACAAGTCCTCCACCGGCCTGTGGGCCGGCAAGGGTAAGTCCACGACCTACTACCTGCCGCTGAAGGCCGGTACGTACGATCTGTCCGCCGGATTCCACGAGTGGTGGGGCGTCAGCCGCAACATGAAGGTGATCGTGACCGCCGCCGACGGCACCGAACTGTCGAACGGCAACGCCGATCTGTCCTCCGACGCGGTGGACGTGACCTCCACGAGCACCATCACCCTCGACAAGGACCAGACCGTCACCCTCACGGTGAGCGGCGTGAGCGCCGACCCGGTGATCAGCTGGGTCGCCGTCGCCACCCACAAATAACTGAACAAGCCGGGCGCCTTCTCGTGCTCCCTCCTAGGGAGGGAGCTGTCCGGCGAAGCCGGGCTGAGGGAGGGGCATTACTCAACACCCCTCCCTCAGCCCACCCAAACCAATACTTTCACGGGCCGCCACGCTCCACGGAACGCGCGGCCCGTCGGGGAACAGACCACACAGACATCTGACAGCAACAGAGGAAAGGAATCAGATGAAGCGCAACATAGTCTCCCGCACCCTTGCGGGCATGGCCGCCGCGGCGATCTCGCTCGGCTGCTTCGCGCTCGGTGCCGGAACCGCGCAGGCCGCGGACACCGACCCCAACGACGCCACGATCACGCTGAGCGGCGAGGTCGCCGGCCACACGTTCAAGGCCTACCAGCTGGCCACGTACGAGAAGGTCAAGTCCGATGGCACGGACATCACCTCCATGGAGCTCGCCACCGTGGGTGCCAAGGCCGACCTGATCAAGACCACCGCCGAAGCGGCCGCCGCCGAAGCCGGCGGAGTGGGCGCCGACAAGACCACCGCCCTGCCCGCCGCCTACACCGGCAACCCGGCCGGCTGGCTGTCCAGCTGGACCGGCGCCGACGGCACCAACGATGCCACCGCCGTTCGTCTGTTCACCGAAAAGTACGTCGCCTCCGACGATCTCGGCGACCCGTCCGCCACCGTGACCGGCGCCGAGGGCGCCGACTCCGCCGTCTTCGACTTCGGCAACGTGGCCGCCAACGCCGGCTGGTTCGTGATCACCGACACCGACGCCAACGGCGCCCAGCTCGGCTCCCCGATCCTCGTGGGCTCCACCTGGACCGGCAAGGTCTCGCTGAACGGCGTCGACCTCGGCGAGGCCACGGTCAAGCCGTCCGAGACCGACACCGTTGCCGCCCCGACCAAGACCGCCGACAAGACGTCCGTGTCCGTAGTGTCGAGCGCCCCGGCCAAGGGCGACGCCAACTGGATCACCTACACGCTGACCGGCGTGTTGCCCAAGAACGCCACCGCGGGCTACACCTACAAGTTCGTCGACGTGCCGCAGAAGGGCCTGACCGTCACCCCGAGCGGCTTCACCGCGCAGATCCAGTCCGTGGACGAAAACGGCAAGCTCAAGGTGGATGCCGACGGCAACTCGGTGTACGAGAACCTCTCCGCCACCTACGTCACCGCCCCGCGCCGCCAGGTCGTCGGCGACGGCGCCAAGACCTTCGAAATCGCGCTGAAGAACGTCGAGAAGCTCACCCCCGGCGCCACCGTCAAGGTGACCTACCAGGGCTACGTGACCGCCGAACCCGAGTACAACGAGGCCGGCGTGGGCGAGGTGTCCAACGCCGCGCACATCGAGTACGGCCCCGCTGCCGCCTCCGCCTCCACGCAGTCCGCTGAGGCCGCTGCCGCCACCACGGTCAAGTCCACCGAGTCCGCTGCCGCCACCGTCAAGGTATTCAAGGGCGGCCAGTTCACCAAGATCGGCGCCGACACCAAGAAGGCGCTGGCCGGGGCAACCTTCTCCCTGAAGCTCAAGGGCTCCACCTCCACCACCGCCCTGCGCACCGTCACCTCCGGCGAGAACGGCGTGGTCGCCTTCACCGGCCTGGGCGCCGGCACCTACGTGGTGACCGAGACCAACGTGCCGGACGGCTACTACAGCGAGATCAAGCCCAGCTTCGAGATGACCGTCAACGACAACGGCACGATCGTCTTCGGCAAGGACGCCACGTGGGATCTGGTGAACAACGCCGATCAGGCCAACGTCACCGTGACCAACGTGAACAAGGTCACCCAGCTGCCGAGCACCGGCGGCATGGGCCTCGGCGTGATCACCGCCGCGATCGTGCTGGCCGCCGGCGGCAGCGTCTTCTTCGCCGCCAAGACCATCCGCAACCGCCGCACCGCCCGCATGTAACAGCGGTCGGGGCGCGGGTTGCGGTGAGGCATCGCCCTGCGGGCGATACTGAACCCCGTTTTCGCTGACACGGAAACGCCCCACCTCATCCGTCCGGCTTCGCCGGCCACCTTCCCCTCAAGGGGAAGGCAGGTATGGCGGCGACGCCGGCTTCCCCTTGAGGGGAAGCTGGCACGCGCAGCGTGACTGATGAGGTGTCCAACCAACTAGCCCCACCCCCAATCTCACAACGAATCCAAGCACCGACCATGATCTCAGCTGATCCACACTCCAACCCTCACGGATCCGACTGCCCGGACGCCCGGCGCGGCGAATCCGGTGCGCCCGCCACACGGCAACCATCGCGGGCGCGCCGCGGGGGAGCGGGAACGTGGATCAGCGGGATCATGGCGGTGCTTTTTCTTGTTCTCGTCGTCGCGCTCGCCGGCTGGCTCATCAGTTCGCGCATGCAGTCCGACGTCACGCAGCAGCGCACCGTCGAACAGGCCAATCAGGCCGCATCCCAGCTCACCGGGGAGCAGTCGTCGCGCGCGCTCAAGGAAGCCCGCGCCTACAATCACCAGCTTTTCGAAGACGGTCAGGATGATCTCGGTTCCATCCAGGATCCGTACGCCGCCATCCAACTGCAGAAGGCCGCCGTCAGCAAAGCTACCGCGGGCTCGGGCGGCAGCGGAGCCGGCGCATCCTCCGCCCGCCGCACCGATGCCGAGGTCGTCGCCGCCGATCAGGGCGAAAAATCAGCCTCCGACGCCGACTACAACCGACTCGTCAACATCGGCGACGGCATCATGGGATCCCTCACCATCCCATCCATCGACGCCACCATGCCCATCTATCACGGCACGTCCAACGAGGCGCTGTCGTCCGGCGCAGGCCACCTGTACGGCACGTCGCTGCCCGTGGGCGGCACCGACTCGCACGCCGTGCTCACCGCCCACCGCGGACTCGTCACCGCCGACCTGTTCACGCGTCTCGACGAGGTGCGCAAGGGCGACACGTTCTCCATTCACGTGCTTGGCAACACCCTCAACTATCGCGTGGACCGCATCAGCGTGGTCGACCCCGACGACGTAAGCCAGCTCAAGATCACGCCCGGCGAGGACCGCGTCACGCTCGTCACGTGCACGCCGTACGGCGTCAATACGCACCGGCTGCTCGTCTCCGCCATCCGCACGTCCGATTCCACGCCCGCATCGACCGGCGTATCCCCGGCACGCATACGCCACTCATGGCAGTATGCGGCCGGCGTGACCGCCGTGATCGTGATGCTGGGCGTCATGTACCTGCTCGTCTCCCGCCCGCCCGAACCGCCCCTCGGCTCCCACCTCGCCTCCGCCGCGCAGTGACGCGGAGCCCTACTCCCACAACGCCTCCGGCTTACTGCGGTCGCATAGTGACACCGACCGCGTCCACATAGTGACCCCCGGGTGGCATACGCTTCGGCACGGGCCTATCTTCTCAAGTGGTTCGGGTCGCAAGGCCCGTGGAAATGACTTTGATACCGAAGGGAGGTTCGCCATGATGTACGGAATGACCGCGTTTGCCGCTGTGTCCGGCCGAATTATTATTCCGTCTTCGTTGGCGGACTGATTCGGCATTCACACTGTTCGAGCACGCCAGCGAAAGGCGGGGCCCGAACGGACACAATCTGTTTTAGCCCTGCCAAAAGCGGGGCTTTTTTAATGCTCGGCAGATGTTTTACCGGGCGAAATCGTTCAGCAAAGTCAATTTAGAACAGAAGAGAAATTACTGATTACCACACATGCGAACGCAAACATACGTTGCGGTAGCTCGGCGATGTTTCACGCGCATGTGATTAACAGGAGATTAGAGAAATGACAGCAGTCGACAAGACTGTCGCGGAGAACTCCGCGAATCCCGCCACCCTGGTGCGCGACTCGGTCAAGACCGTGATCGCCGCCTCCATGGTCGGCACGGCCATCGAGTTCTACGACTTCTACGCCTACGGCACCGCCGCGGCGAACTACTTCCCGCACATCTTCTTCTCGGACAAGGCGAACCCCACGGTCGCCCTGCTGATGAGCCTGCTGACCTTCGCCATCGCGTTCATCGCTCGTCCGCTCGGCTCCCTCGTGTTCGGCCACTTCGGTGACCGCATGGGCCGCAAGACCACGCTGGTCGTCTCCCTGATGACCATGGGTATCGGCACGTTCCTCATCGGCTGCCTGCCCACCTACAACACCTGGGGCATCGCCGCGGTTGCGCTGCTCTGCCTGCTGCGTTTCGTCCAGGGCATCGGCCTGGGCGGCGAGTGGTCCGGCGCGGCTCTGGTCGCCACCGAGAACGCTCCTGAAGACAAGCGCGCCCTCTACGGCTCCTTCCCGGAGCTCGGCGCCCCGATCGGCTTCTTCCTGTCCAACGGCACCTACTTCGTGCTCGAGTCCTTCAACGACTCCGACGCCATGCTCGCCTGGGGCTGGCGCGTGCCGTTCCTGCTGAGCGCCATCCTCGTGATCATCGGCCTCGTCGTTCGAGTCCACATGGAGGAGACCCCGATCTTCCGTCTCGCCCAGGAGCAGAAGAAGGTCGTCAAGTCCCCGCTCACCGAGGTGTTCCGCAAGTCCTGGAAGCAGGTCCTGCAGGCCACGTTCCTCGTCGCCGTCACCTACACGCTGTTCTACACGCTCGCCACCTGGTCCCTCGCCTGGGGCACCAAGGAGAAGGGCGAAGGCGGTGGCAGCCTCGGCTTCACCAACCAGGAATACCTGCTCATGCTCATGATCGCCATCTGCGTGTTCGCGGCCTTCATCGTGATCTCCTGCGTGAACGCCGACAAGTTCGGCCGCAAGCGCGTGATCATCACCTCCTCCGTGCTGCTCGTCGTGTTCGCCGCCCTGTTCCCGTTCCTGCTGAACGGTGAGATCGTCGGCCAGCGCAACTTCGTGGCCAACATGGCCTTCCTGTGCATCGGCTTCGCCCTGATGGGCACCGCGTTCGGCCCGATCGGCGCGTTCCTGCCCGAGCTGTTCGACGCCAACGTGCGCTACTCCGGCTCCGGCATCGGCTACAACCTGGCCGCCATCGTCGGCGCGGCGTTCGTGCCGACCATCGCCACCTGGCTGAGCTCCCACTGGGGCGTGCACTCCGTGGGCATCTACCTCGGCGTGATGGCCCTGTGCTGCCTCGTCGCCGTGCTCTCCTGCCATGAGACTAAGAACGTCGACTTCACCAAGTGAAGTCAGCCAATAAATTCACCAAGAAGTCATCTTCGACTACTTGACCGGTGCCTTCTCCATCGGGGAAACTCGATGGGGGAGACACATGATGGGAACGGTCGCATGTGACCGCTCCCACCCCCAGTCCGCAACCCGGGCAAAAACAATTCAATATTTGGACGCCGGCTTTTCTGCCGGCCGCTGGAGGACTAGAAATAGTTCCCAGTGATCGATGACTTTCAACGTCTAGGACACAATCCTTCTCGCCGAAGGCCGTCAGCAATCTCAACCGATTGCCGGACGCCATCGCTCGGCAATCACCAACTAATAAAGGAGTGCCAATCATGGCAGCAACTATCTGGTACGAGAAGGACGCCGATCTGTCCGTGCTCGAAGGCAAGAAGGTGGCCATCCTCGGCTACGGTTCCCAGGGTCACGCTCACGCGCTGAACCTGCGTGATTCCGGCGTTGACGTGGTGGTCGGTCTTCGTCCGTCCTCCAAGTCCGTGGAGTTCGCCAAGGAGCAGGGCCTCGAGGTCAAGTCCGTGCCGGAGGCCGTGGCCGAGGCCGACATCGTCATGATCCTTCTGCCTGATCAGTACCAGGCCGCCGTGTACAAGAAGGACGTTGAGCCGAACCTGAAGCCGGGCGCCGCTCTGGCCTTCGCTCATGGCTTCAACATCCACTACGGTTACATCAAGCCCACCGAGGATCACCCGGTGTTCATGGTTGCCCCGAAGGGCCCGGGCCACATCGTGCGTCGTGAGTACGCCGCTGGCCGTGGCGTCCCGGTGGTCGTGGCCGTTGAGCAGGATCCTCGCGGTGACGGCTGGGCCATCACCCTGGCCTACGCCAAGGCTCTGGGCGCTCTGCGCGCCGGCGCCATCAAGACCACCTTCACCGAGGAGACCGAGACCGATCTGTTCGGCGAGCAGGACGTCCTCATGGGCGGCATCAACCACCTGTGCGACATGGGCTTCGATGTGCTGACCGAGGCTGGCTACCAGCCGGAGATCGCCTACTTCGAGGTGTTCCACGAGCTGAAGATGCTGGTGGACCTCGCCAACGAGGGTGGTCTGAACAAGGCTCGCTGGAGCTGCTCCGACACCGCTCAGTACGGCGACTACACCTCCACGGTCATCACCGAGGAGACCAAGAAGCGCATGCAGTACCAGCTGAAGCGCATCCAGGACGGCTCCTTCGCCAAGGAGTTCATGGATGACCAGGCTGCCGGCGCTCCGAAGTTCAAGAAGCTGCAGGAAGAGTACTCTCACCCGCACCTGGAGACCGTTGGCCCGAAGCTGCGCGCCATGTTCTCTTGGAACAACGGCCCGGCCAAGGACGCCGATGAGGCTGAGTCCTTCAACGGCAAGATCGCTCGTACCCAGGTTCAGTGATTGCCGCCGACCAACCGGTCGTGATTGCCGCTCTCCGTTGAGTGCGGCAAAATAAAACGCATAAAAGCCGCCGCTCCCGTTCATTCGGGGCGGCGGCTTTTGCGTATCGTGACGGTTTGCGGCGGACGACGGTTCGTCGTTCACCGCGTATCGGCGTGCGTCAAACGATGCAGGTTGAGTTGCGCCGACTCAGGAGTGCGCCCACGTTGTGGACGGGAATGTGACGAAAGCGACATTATCGGTAGGATAGTGGGCAGTTTGCAGGACAAAATCCTCAGATGAGCTCGTCTGGGTAAGTGATTCGGCCGGTCCAACGGGATCGCGGCAATCACGCATCGGACAAACGCGCGTCACGCGCGGCGCACTATGCGCAACCACAACAACATTCGCAGTAGTTAAGGAGTGCTTACATGGCTGCACAGATCTGGTACGAGAACGACGGTGATCTGTCCGTTCTCCAGGGCAAGAAGGTTGCCATCATCGGTTACGGTTCCCAGGGTCACGCTCACGCGCTGAACCTGCGTGATTCCGGCGTTGACGTGGTGGTCGGCCTGCGCCCCACCTCCAAGTCCGTCGAGTTCGCCAAGGAGCAGGGCCTCGAGGTCAAGTCCGTGCCGGAGGCTGCCGCCGAGGCCGACGTGATCATGATCCTGGCCCCCGACCAGTACCAGCGCACCATCTGGGCCAACGACATCGAGCCCAACATCAAGCCGGGTGCCGCCGTCGCCTTCGCCCACGGTTTCAACATTCACTACGGTTACATCAAGCCCACCGAGGATCACCCGGTGTTCATGGTTGCCCCGAAGGGCCCGGGCCACATCGTGCGTCGTGAGTACGCCGCTGGCCGTGGCGTCCCGGTCGTGGTGGCCGTGGAGCAGGATCCGCGTGGCGACGGCTGGGCTCTGACCCTCGCCTACGCCAAGGCTCTGGGCGCCCTGCGCGCCGGCGCCATCAAGACCACCTTCAAGGAAGAGACCGAGACCGATCTCTTCGGCGAGCAGAACGTGCTCATGGGTGGCGTGAACAAGCTCGTCGAGATGGGCTTCGAGGTCCTCACCGACGCCGGCTACCAGCCGGAGATCGCCTACTTCGAGGTCTGCCACGAGCTGAAGATGCTCGTCGACCTGATGAACGAGGGTGGTCTGAACAAGGCCCGTTGGTCCTGCTCCGACACCGCTCAGTACGGCGACTACACCAACACCGTGATCAACGAGGACTGCCGCAAGCGCATGGAGTACCACCTGGGCCGCATCCAGGACGGTTCCTTCGCCAAGGAGTTCATCGACGATCAGGACGCCGGCGCCCCGCACTTCAAGGAGCTGCAGGAGAAGTACTCCAACGAGCGCATCGAGACCGTCGGCCCGAAGCTGCGCGCCATGTTCTCCTGGAACAAGGATGGCGTGAAGGACGCCGACGAGGCCAACTCCTTCACCGGCAAGATCGCCCGCGCCCAGGTTCAGTGAGCACTGTGCAGTGAGCACCGCTCGGTGATTCACTGACCCGCTCGCCGATCCGTCGGTCCGATACCGACTGACGAATCGGGCGTATCAAGCGCATCAAACCGCCGCCCCGTTCATTCGGGTGCGGCGGTTTTGCTTTTTATGCCCTGTGGAACGCCAGATACCGGCGCAGCAGGAACGCGAGCGCCAGCACCGTATGGTCGTCGAGCGTGCGCGGATTGTATCCGGTGCGGCGCGCCATGGCGTTGAGATGGTTCTGCAGGGTGTTCTTGTGCAGGAACAGTTCGTCGGCCGCGCGCGAAATGCTGCCGTTGTGCTTCGTGTAGACGTCGAACGTGCGCTGCAGATCGTCGATGTCGGCGTCGGGAATGCCGGCGAACACATGCTCGACGAATCGTGCCGCGTCCGTCTGGGGGATGGCGGACAACAGCAGCCCGTAGTCGAGCTCGTCATATTCGATCGTGCTGGCGCTGCCGATGAATCGCAGCCAGTCGACTGCCGTGCCGGCCTGGCGATGGCTGACCCAGTACTGGTCGGCCGTATCCGCCACGCACCCCAGTCCCAGACTGATCGGCCGGTTCAGCGTACGTTCCATATCGACTCTCATGGCATCCATCAGCGTGCGCGTTTCCGTGGAAGCGCCGGTCGCGGCAGCTTCGTTGATTGCGGTGTCGCCGTCGGGCATGAGTACGCAGAACCCTTGCGCGGAGACGGTGAACAGGGTTCCGCTCCGCTGCCCCAGATGCCGGTGCAGCACGTCGTATATCGTGTCCCGACCGGAATGATCGGCGTCCTGCGCTGTGCATCGTCCCACGGCGACCAGCCTCGGCATGTTGAGATCGACGTTCAGCGCATCGGCGAGATAGGTCACCAATCCGTGGTCATGCTGCTCGGCGGTGAGCAGGCTGATGAGATTCGTGGTCATCATGCGTTCGTCGAACCGGCTGATCTGTTCCGTGTTTTCACGCACCAGAATCTCGGTCATCTTGCGGATCACGTCGCTGAACGGCTCGACCTGCGCGCGTTCACCGGTCACACCGATCACGGCCACCACGTCGTCGTTGAGCAGTACGGGCGCGTTGATGCCATGCCGTGCGCCCGCGAACTGTTCGTCATTGTCGACGGCGATGGTGCGTCGTTGCTGCGCGGCGAGCAGTGCCGCGTCGTGCAGCGTGCCGATGCGCGTCGGATCGGTGCTGGCGATCATGGTGCCGTCGGGGGAGAAGAAATTGATGTCGTGCCGGATGATGCCCTTGAGATTCTCCACTATGGTCTGTGCGATGCGCGGATCGATGTTCATGCCGTCAGTGTAGAGGATTTTCCGGCATGAAAATAGTACGCGTACCATTCCACCATGGTTTTTCTACTGGTTTTCCGTTCCTTGGAATATGGAAAACAGTCGTTTTTCCTTGGAAAATAGAGCTATCAAGATCAATCGTGACGGATGGGTGCTCCAATGCGGGAGCGGCCTTCCGGAATCGATGTTGGTTCGTGTACTACAGTCAAAGGAGATTCCCATGGTGGAGGGTGTGTCGATCGCATGGTGGGCGGCGCTGGTCGGCCTTGCCGTCGCGATCGTGCTGATTCTGAAGAAGCTCAATGCCACGTACGCGCTGCTGCTGGGCGCGGTGGTCGGTTGCCTGATCGGCGGCGCGTCGCTCGCGCAGACGGTGAACGTGGTGGTCGCCGGCGGCCAGAGCGTGGTCGGCACCATCGTGCGCGTGCTCGCCGCCGGCGTGCTGGCCGGTGTGATGATGGAGTCCGGTGCGGCCGACCGCATCGCCAAGACCATCGTCGCGAAGTTCGGCGAAAGTCTGGCGATCTTCTCGCTGGCGTTCGCCACGATGATCATCTGCGCGGTCGGCGTGTTCATTCCCGTGGCGGTGCTGATCGTTGCGCCGATCGCCCTCGAGGTGGGTAATCGTCTGGGCATCTCCAAGCTGGCGCTGCTCGTGGCGCTGTCCGGCGGCGGCAAGGCCGGCAACATCATCTCCCCGAACCCGAACACCATCGCCGCGGCCTCCGGTTTCGGCATCCAGCCGTCCGCGGTCATGGTGGGCAGCTTCATTCCGGCCGTCTGCGGCCTTGCCATGGCGGTTCTGCTGGCCACACTGCTGCGCAATCATGGCGCCGCGCCGACTCTTGCCGAAGCCGGCAACAGTGATTCCGCTGAATCCACTCGCGAACTGCCGACGATCGGCCGCGCCCTGGTCGCGCCGGTCATCGCCATCGTGCTGCTGCTCGTCAACCCGATCGGCAGCGTGCTGGGCATCGGTCTGCTGACGCGCTTCCAGGTGGACGCCATGTACATTCTGCCGTTCGCTGCCGTGGTCGGTCTGTTCGTCATGGGGCAGGGCCGTCACCTGCTCGACTACACCAAGGCCGGACTCGCACGCATGACCGACGTGGTCCTCATCCTGATCGGCGCCGGCGCGATCGGCGGCCTGATCACGAACTCGGACCTGTCCACGCAGATCGTGAACCTCATCAAGGCGTGGGGCGTGTCCGGCTCCCTGCTCGCTCCGCTCGCGGGCATCCTCATGGCGGCGGCCACGGCATCCACCTCCACTGGTGTGATCCTTGGCAGCAGCTCGTTCGGCTCGTCGATCCTCGATTTCGGCGTCACCCCGGTCGCCGCGGCCGTGACCATGCAGGCCGGCGCCACGGTGATCGACCACCTGCCGCACGGCAATTACTTCCACGTCAGCGGACAGGCGATGAAGATGACGGTCGGCGAGCGCATGAAGAGCGTGCCGTTCGAATCGATCGTCGGTCTGACGATGACGATCGTGGCCACCCTCATCTACACCCTGTTCTGACCGTTCCTATTTCCGTTCTCTACCCGAATTCCCATATCCAAGCTTTGCCACTGAACATCAATCGTTGAAATCAAAGGAGATCGTCATGAAGTTCGTTATCGCACCGGATTCGTTCAAGGGATGCATGACCGCCAAGCAGGCCGCCGAGGCGATGCGCGCGGGACTGCGCCGCGTGTTCCCCGACGCCGAATACGTGATGGTGCCGATGGCCGACGGCGGCGAGGGCACCGTGCAGTCGCTGGTCGACGCCACCGGCGGCGCGCTGCGTCAGGCCCGTGTACTCGACCCGCTGCAGCGGGAGACCGTTGCGGAATACGGACTGCTGGGAGCTGCCGCTGGTACGGGTGCCGCGGATGCCGGCGCGGACGAGACCGAGTCCGCCGGACCCACCGCCGTCATCGAAATGGCCGCGGCCAGCGGCATCCAGTTCGTGAACAACGACACCAAGAATCCGCTCGTCACCACCACATACGGCACCGGTCAGCTGATCCGTTCCGCACTCGACGACGGCGCCCGCACGATCATCCTCGGCGTGGGCGGATCCGCCACGAACGACGGCGGCGCCGGCATGGCCGAAGCGCTGGGCGTGCGCTTCCTCGACGCAGACGGCAACCCGATCCCGCGCGGCGGCGGATTCCTCGACCGGCTCGACCGCATCGACGCGTCCGGCATCGACCCGCGCATCGCACAGACCCGCATCCTCATCGCCTCCGACGTGACCAACCCGCTCGTCGGTCCTAAGGGTGCGTCGGCGGTGTTCGGCCCGCAGAAGGGCGCCACCTCGGATATGGTCGCGCAGCTCGATGCAAATCTGACGCACTACGCCGCCATCATCAAGCGCGACCTCGGCATCGACGTGGCGCATACGCCGGGCGCCGGCGGTGCGGGCGGACTGGGCGCCGGACTCCTCGCCTTCACGAAGTCGACCATGCGCTCCGGCGTCGAGATCGTCTCACAGACCGTGCGACTGTCCGATCGCGCCAAGGGCGCCGACTACTGCCTCACAGGCGAAGGTGGCATCGACTTCCAGACCCAGTACGGCAAGACCCCGATGGGTGTGGCGCAGTCCGCGCACCGTGACAATCCGAACATCGGCGTGATCGCGCTCGCCGGATACGTGGGCGAGGGCATCGACCAGCTGTACGATCTCGGCATCAACGCGGTGTTCGGCATCGTCCCCGCCGCCGTCTCCCTAGACCGCGCGCTCGCCGACGGACCGGCGAACCTCGAACGCACCGCGGAGAACGTCGGCCGCCTGATCGCCCTGGCCCGCTGACCTGCCGGCGTCAAAAGTCCCGAAATCCGAGGCGATTTCTTCCCCGACCGATCGCAATGCCGAGTTTTGTGGTTTTTCTCCGCGCCTATTCGTGGGCGGAGCCCCGTGTGAGCCCTCACCATATGACTACGTATTCCGGGAAAACCACAAAACTCGGCATCTCACCGCGAATCACCGGTTTCCTGACGAGAAATCCAGCGAAAAACGACGCGTCCGCAGCCTGAAGGCGAGTGCCCGGCGGCATGTTGGCGAAGCCGACACGGTATGTTCGGCAGATGCGTCGTTCATCCGTCCGTCACGCATAATGGTTTGGGGTTCACTTATTTCGAGGTGCGTGACTATGACGGAACAGACGACTGATGATATGACGACCGACGATGCGATGGCAGCGCCCGAGAGCGCCGCATCATCGTCCGAAGCGATCCGTGCCGCGATCGCCGCATACCCGCGGGCCAAGGCACGTACCCAACGGTTCTCGCTCGGTGCGCCGCGCTCCGCAACGGTGCTCGACGACGGCTCCCACGCACTGTTCCTGCGTTCGCGCGGCCCGGAGGACGACGTCACCTGCCTGTGGCTGAGCTGGTTCGACGGCGCCGGCAATCATCACGAGACACTGCTGGCCGACCCGCGCACGCTGCTGTCCGCCGGCAACGGAACCTACGCCGGCGCGTCAGCCTCCGATCCCGCCGACTCCGACGTCCCCGACGAGGAGAAGGCCCGTCGCGAACGCGCGCGCGAATCCGCCGGCGGCATCGTGTCATACAGCGTCAACGAATCCGGCAACCGTGTGGTGTTCACAGTCGGCGGCCGACTGTGGCTCACCACGTTCGTGTTCGACGGCGACATCGAATTCCTTTCCGACATCGAGCCGGAGAGCACCGACGCAGACATCGTGCTGGAAAACATTGACATTCCCGGCCTTGCAAATCCCAATTCCCCGAACGCGAACCGCAACGATCCCTCCCGCCACGCCCCGGTGCGCGTGACCGTGGAGGATGGCGAACTCCACGCCGTGACCCGTGAGCTCGGCGACACCTGGTACGTGTCCGCGATGGCGGTCAGCGGTCACCGCGGACGACTGTTCCGCCCGGTGCTCAATCCGCGCATCTCCCCGGACGGACGTCTGGTCGCCTACACCACCGGCCGTATGATCAACCTCGTCGTGATCGGCGAGCACGGCCAGCCCGACGACGAGCGTTCGATCTGCGGCGTGGCCGACGACCCGAACGTCACCGTCGGTCTGGCGGAATTCGCCGCCGGCGAGGAAATGGACCGGTATGAGGGCTTCTGGTGGTCGCCCGACTCGCGCAGCCTGCTCATCGAACGCGCCGACGAGTCGCCCGAACCGTTGTGGCACATTTCCGACCCCGCCAACCCGACCAAGCCCGCACAGTCGCGCCACTATCCGCAGGCGCTCACACGCAACGCCGACGTGCGCCTGTTCCGTTTCGACATCGGTTCCGCCGAACACCGCGCCGGCAACATGGCGTTTGCCAGCGTGGAGGACCTGCCCGAAGTGTGGTGGGATCGTCGCGGTTACGAATATCTGGCAGACGTGCATTGGAGCCGTGGCGGAGACCCGCTGCTGCTCGTGCAGAACCGCCGCCAGACCGCCGATCAGGTGCTTGCCGTGAAGCCCGAAGGCAGCGACCCGCACGTGGGGTACGCATCGCAGCACAGCATCCTCGACGGGTTCGCGCTCGCCGACGACGGTGGTTCGCTAGCGGGCGAGGAGGCGCGCAAACGCTGGCTGCCGACGAGCACGCTGACGGTGAGCGGCAGCCGGTATTGGCTGGATCTGATCCACGGCTGCCCCGCGTGGACGCCCGGCGGTCGCCTGATCACCGCCATGCCCGACGAGGAGACCGACACCATGCGTCTGGCGGTGGACGGTCATGCGTTCACCCCCGTCGGGTGGCAGGTTCTCGACGTGCTCGATGTGACTGATCATGACGTGCTCGCCCGCGCGACCCGTGATGCGCGCGCCGTGGATGTGGTGAGCTTCCGCCTGCCCGAGGAGGGCCAGGAATTCATCGGTTCGTATTGGCAGGAGCTGACCGTCGACAGGCACTTCGACGCGCAGAACGCGTGCGGCGCCGCGGCGCAGGGGAGTGGCGCTGGGAATGGGGCCGGTGGCTTCGGCAATCGTTTCGCGGCCGATTCCGCGTCCGGCGACTGTCCCGAGCCGATCGTGATGAATCCGGAGATGGGCGTGTGGACGGCGTCGCGCTCCGGCACCGGCATGGTGCTGACCGGCCGGACCATGCACGACGATCACAGTGTGATGCTGCACATGTACGGCGAGAACGCGGACATCGGATACTCCGCTACCGTAGCGAATCACGCCGCCGTTCCCGGATTCACGCCCCGCACCGAGTTCGTGCGGCTGGGCACGCAGGGCATGTACGCGGCGATCACGCTGCCGTCCGAGTCCAGCCCGTACGCGCATGCGGAGAAGCTGCCCGTGCTGATGAAGCCGTACGGCGGTCCGATGCACCGCGAGGTCATGTTCAGTCAGGCGTACTACTGGGATTCGCAGTGGTGGGCCGATCAGGGCTTCATCGTGGTGGCTGCCGACGGTCACGGCACCGGTGCGCGCGGCCTGCACTGGGATCACGCCATGTTCGAACGTTTCGACATCGCGTTGGACGATCAGATCGACGCCGTTCATGCCCTGCCTGAGGCGATGGCCTCGCTCGGCGGGACGGAGGGCCTGACAGTGCCCGCGCCCGATCTCGATCATGTGGCCATGATCGGCTGGTCGTACGGCGGATACCTGTCCGCGCTGGCCGTGCTGCGTGCGCCCGACGTGTTCCATGCCGCCTGCGCCGGCGCTCCGCCGACCGATTGGACGCTGTACGACACGCATTACACCGAACGCTATCTCGGCATGAACCCGACCGTGTACGAGCGCAACAGCCTGATCAAGGACGCGCCGAACCTGCGTCGACCGCTGCTGCTGATCCACGGTTTCGCCGACGACAACGTGACCGTGGCGAACTCGCTGCGCCTGAGTTCCGCGCTGCTGGCCGCCGGCCGTGAGCACACCGTGCTGCCGCTGACCGGCATCACGCACATGACCAACGACGAGACCGTGGCCGAAAACCTGCTGCTGTTCCAGCGCGACTTCCTCCGCAAGGCGCTCGCCGAGTAGTCGGGGCGCGCGGCGGGTATCCGGGGCGCGTGATGCGCATGGTGCAGCCGGCTTCCCCTGACAGGGAAGCCGTTGCCGCATGGCATAGCCGGATGGACGAGTACGGGCCTGTACCGCCACGGGGTTGGTATCGCCTTGCGGGCGATGCGTGATTATGGTTTCGTTGACGCGAAACGTTCACCTCATCAGTCACGCTACGCGTGACAGCTTCCCCTCAAGGGGAAGCCGACTTTGCCTAAAAACGGCTTTGGTGTTTTCTTGGCAGCGCAGTTTCTCAAGGGGAAGTTGGCATTGCGCTACATACTGGCCTTCCCCTTGAGGGGAAGGTGGCCGACGGAGTCGGACGGATGAGATGACGTCGCTTCGTTGCGACAAGGGTTCTTTTCCATATTCACCTGCTCTCTCTATACCCCCTTCCTCGGGTGCCATGGCCCTGCTCCCCAATGTGGTCAAACGTAACCCCCTCCAGCTCAGCCATTGCAATCATTGAGCTTGAATTTCCGTCTTCCTTGCTGATCCTTGTCATGTAGCCCGTAGGGGGCATATCTCCCGAAATGGGGGCCATACGATGGGCCGTACCTGAACGAGAGATCGGCAATGGAGGCTGAATATGAAGGGTTTTCGCATTTTGGTCAAGTGCGTCACGCTGCTCACCGCATCGCTTGGCAGCATGATCGGCAAACTGGTCGCCGCACTGCTGCTGTTTCTGGCCGCATTGGTCGTTCCTCCCGGTGCCTACGATGACTCACGCTCGATCTCCATACGAAACGGTGATTCCGACGGCGGTTCCGTCCAGGCTCAGGTCGACCCCGCAAAGACGCGGGCCACCGACACCGGTGGCAAGCGCGTACACATTTCCAGTAGCCGATTCATCGTCGCCAAGATCGAACCGGACGCGGTGGACTTCAATGACGTGGTCGCCGCTTCAAAAACTCACGCCATCAATCCCGACGGCACTGTCGGCGTCCGAGATGGCGGCGTGCAGTTCGTGCTCTGGCCCGAATACCGTGCCGCCGACGGCACCTGGTACGTCTATGAACAGCGTTTCACCGAGCGGAACAGCGACGGTACGTGGAAGGACGAGGGGCGTTGGTATCAGAGCACGCTAAGCGCCGACGGTTTCGAGGGTGATGCGTGGATCGAAACGGATCCGCCGAACCTCGATGATGGTGGGTCCTGGTCCCCAATGCCACAAGGATGCGACGGCAAACTGAGCAATGGAGCTCGATACTGCACGGCCTCGCAGATGGACAAGATTGGATATGCATATTGGGGGAATAACGGTAGTAAGTCGAAAGTACATTTCCCAGTCGAAGTTGATGATTACACGCAGCCATATGAGGCGCATCCGTTTAAGTATCGTGTGGCGTTGTCTCGGCCTGCCCCGTCCGATGAGATTGATGTGAATGTGTTCTTTGGCCGTGACGTTACCGAAATTACGGCGGAAGTTAGCCATCGAAAAGATTCATATTGGAGAGTCAATAGCTCGTATGTCGTGCAGTTGACCGATATTACCGGAAAAGACCAAATCGGAGCTCAGTCTGATACTCCGGATACTCCGAACTTGAATTCCTCTCAGGGGGAGGATTCAAGCTCTCTTGCTGAACCAAAATTGCTCGATGCGGTTCCCCAACAAGATAACGGCCAAAGTGCTGTTGCCACCGGCGGCATCGTCTCCCCGCAGGTCTCCAACATCGACTCGATCACCCTCAACCCCAGTAAGCTCATGGTCGGTCGGGCGCAGAAGCCAGGCGAGTTCAAACTGCTGCTGACCGCGCTGCCCAACGATCGCGATGGCGTGCAGACCACGGCAGAAATGACACCCATGCCGAATCGCGGTTTCCGTATCAATGACGATCGCATGACGATGGGCGAGGACTGGTACGGTTCCAACGATCAGTCTCTCTCATTCACCATCAAGCCCAATGATGGCAATGATGGCACTCGCAGTGACGCTGCTGACAACGCCCCTTCGTCCGATTCCCGATCGTCCCACGGCGCAAGCCGTCTGGACGCACGCCTCACCATCGCCACCACCACGTACGACGTCTCGCCGGGATATGGTTCGTCATCCTCACGTTGGTTCTCCTACCAGCTGTGCGAGCAGGGCCCCAACGGCGGTTGCGCCACTCAGCAGGACAATGCGCCCGGCAGTACCAAGTCCGGCAGCGCCAACACCGTGACCTACGACCTGTCCCGATACGTCATCTGGGTGCGCGGCGAGATCGACGAACGCAACGCCATGCGCCTGTCCACAGACAGCTTCATCGTCAGAACACACGACCGGCACGGCAACGATCTGACCAATGGCGGCACCACGGAAGGCGAGCGCGGCCGATTCGATGCCGAAACGCTCACGTTCACACCGCGATTCGTCAACTCCATACGCGGGCATCTGTCGTTCACCAAGCAGAACGAGCAGGGAACGTCGCTGCCCGGCGCGGAATTCACCGCCGACGATCTGCCCGTCACCCAGTCCGGCGACAAGCCGGGCGCATACCGATACGCAGGCAAGAACACGCCCGATGCGTCACACATCATGACGTCGGGTGCCGACGGTCGGGTGCATGTCACCGACATCGATCTGACCGAGATATTCGGTTACGACGATGATCCGAATTCGGACCGGTACGGCAAACTGCGTGGTGACTCCGTCAGCTATACGATCACTGAAACTAAGGCTCCGCCCGGTTATGTACTGCCGGCCGGCGAGCCGCCAAGATTCAAGGTGACTCTTCACTCCGACGGCACGATCGTCTACCGTGCGATCTCCGAGCGCACCGGCGCACTATGCGAAAACGGTAACGATGACGACTGCCGATTCATAGTGGTAAATTCCGGATTCCGTTTCCTCAAGGTCGACGACAACGGCAATCCGCTGCGCGACGCCATATTCCGAATATTCGAAGGCCGGCAACTGCCGGATAACGATAACGACGACGGCACAATTCCCGCCAAACCATTGGCCTTCGTGCCGGTTGACGGCAATGTCGGATCATACAACTTCACGCCAGCCGCCGACGTCGACAACGCTGACGGCACCGTGACCGATCTCGCCACCGACGGCAACGGGTCGATTCGTGTGCATAACCTGCCCGACGGCACATACACGATTCGGGAGATCCGCGCGCCGATCGACGCCGACGGTCGGGAGATCTACGCCAACAAGCAGGACGTCTGGTTCCTCGTCACCGTTCACGAAGGCGCCATTCGTCTCGCCGACGAGGACGACGACATCGGTACGTCAGAAGGAGCCGGCGCTGGCGAATCCGACACTCACGGCACCGCAATGATCGGCCCCGACGTCGCCGTCGGCTGCACGAACGCCGAAACCGGCATGATCGCCGCCGACGATACGCCGACGACACCGATCTGCGTGGCCACCGCCACCAACCATCGCGTCAACCAGGTGGCGGAACTGCCGCTGACCGGCGGCAGCGGAGGGCTGATACCGTGCATGATCGCCGGAATCACGCTACTCGCCATGGCCGTTGGCGCCCATCTTCTCGCCGCAGCGTTGCGGAAGGAACAGTCACGCTGACAACCATTCACGAAGGGACAACATCATGAATCACATCGCACGCCACACCCGTCTCGAGGCGGCTGCGCGCATCGCTCTATCGGCATTCGCCATCGTGCTGCTGACGATCGGCATGACGGGATCCGCCATTCCTACGGCCAATGCGGCAGTCGGCGAAGACGCCGACGTCACCGCAGACCATCCGATCATCGGCACGTCGATCACCATTACCGCCGACACAAGCGCACAGATCCGTGGCCACACGTTCGCCGTCTACCAGCTCGCCGACTACACCACACAGACAGCCGGAGCCGTGGGGCTGACAACCATCGCCGAACCGGCCTCCGCCTACCGGCACATTCAGAACGCCATGGCCCAAGCCAATCCGGCATACAACGCGGAACGCGACGGAGACCCATTCGCCTGGGCCGTGCAGGTGGAAGGCCGACTCGATCACAGCACGGCCTCGCCATGGACCGGACTCACCCGCGCGCTCGCCACCGCACTCAATCCGGCCGAACTCGGCACTCCCACCACCGTCACCGCGAACGACGACAGCATCGTCACCACCGGAGAACAGGTCACGGTCACGTTCAACGGTCTCAAACCCGGACTCTATATGATCGTCGACGTCACCGGACGGCAATCGCAGGGGAACGCAGAAGACGTCGGCAACACGGGGAGTGAGAAGAGCGCGGAGAACGACGGAACGGCGTCATGGACCAACTCCACCCGCATGGTGGTCGGTACGCGACTCGCGGTCTGGGACGCCGTCGCAAACTCCTCGACCACACTCGCCGACGGCGTCGTCAATCTCAAGAACCAGTCCGTTCCCATCTACAAGCAGATCGTGGACCCCGACGGCCGGCCGCAGACCGAACCCGACTACACGATCGGCGACACCATCCACTACGAAATCACCTCCACCGTGCCCATCTACACCGGGTATTCGCCCACCGGCCGCGTGTACCGCATACTCGACACCATGAGTCAGGGGCTCACCTACGTCGATGTCGCCTCGGTGAGCATCGGCGAAACGACGCTCGCGGAATCGACCAATGGCGGTGCCGGCGACTATACGGTCAGCGTGCGGACCGTCACATACGAATCCCGGCAGGGGACGACCGGCCAGGTGCCCGACGCGCTGATCGGCAAACCTGCCACCGAGATCACCGTCGATCTGAGTAACTACGTGAACCAGACCAACAACGCCAACCCATTGCAGGAGGGTGCGACCGTGACCGTGCTGATCGACGCCACGCTCAACGACAACGCCGTCGTCTCCGATCCAGGACTGCCGCAGGGCAATCCGAACAAGGTGGATCTCATCTACTCGCACAATCCTGAGGACCTGACCGATCAGACCACGGTCCCCGGCGGCGAGGTGAACGCATACACGTTCCGATTCCGCATTCGCAAGACCGACCTCGGCACGGGCCGACCGCTCGAGGGCGCCGAGTTCATCGTGAAATCCGCAGACCGCGGATACCTCAGGGCGTACGAGCCGGCGAGCGCCGAGCGTGCTGGTGAGGGTGTGAATGTCGATCGGGCGGGTAGCGACGTCAGGTCCGGCGGATGGCGATATACGCCGAACGAATCCGACGCCATGATCTTCACGTCGGACGCCGCCGGCATGATCGACGGACTGGACGGGCTGGACGCCGGCACGTATACCGTGACGGAGACCAGGGCGCCCGACGGCTATCAGAACGCCGTGCTACCCACGTTCAGCTTCACCATCGTTGCCGCGTACCGGCAGGATGCGAGTACCAGGCCGGACGACGTGGCCGCGTGGGGCGACCATCATCTTGGGAACGTGATCTTCGGCGCGCCCGAAGGGGATACGTGGAAGCTCGTGCAACAGGGCGGCGTGAGCGGTGGTGCCAGCGCTGATGGTGATGCGAATGGTGAATCGGACGCTATACCGACCTTCCAGTACACCGTAGGCAACGTGCGCAACGTGTCCGCGCTGCCGAAGACTGGCGCGGCCGGCGTGGTGATGCTTGTTCCGATCGCGGCGCTGCTCGTGGCCGGAGCGGTCATCTCCTATCTGCACGGACGCGCATTGCAACGCAACGGACTGCATGCGTCGGAGTGACGCCGATCGACGTTGTCGATAGCGCCGCGGCCGGCCGCCGCCGGTCAATTTTTCTAACGCAACCAGCCAACATCAACCCAACATCGATCAAAGGAGATCGTCATGTTCACCGCAGAGGAACGCCAATATCTCAGCTCGCTGCCGGCCGTGTACCACGTCGGCACCGAACGAATCCTGTACACCGACGAATTCAAGTACGCGTGCATCGCCCGGTACATGGACGGTGAGTCGCCCGTCTCGATCTTTCGCGATGCCGGACTCGACCCGGAACTGGTCGGGCGCAAGCGCATCGAGCGCTGCTTCGCCCGTTGGCGTGATTCGGAGGGGATTCGCCGACGGCTGTCGGTGGACCGCATCCGCATGCAGCAGGAGCGCGCCGGCAGTGCGATGCCGATTGGCACGATGCCGGATGCCGGACCGGTCTCGACGTCGGCCGGCGGGGCGACGCCGCCCGACGCCCCCAACGGCGTGATCGCAGCCGGCATGGTGGTAGGCGGCTCGGTGTCGGTTGGTACTGATGCCATGGCGTCCTCCGACGCCGGTCTCCCAGACGCCATCGCCGATGGTGTTTTCAGCCGTTCCTCCGGCCGTGTCGGCGACGCTGACACCAGTACTAACGTTGACGCGACCGATCGTACCGACGACAACGGCTCTGACGTCGATCTCGCCGCGTTCCGCACCGTCTGCATGACGCACGACGACGGGTGCCTGCACACCAGGCTGCCGGGGGAGCCGACGGTGATGTCCAAGGGCGACGTGCTTCATATTCGCGGGGAGGCCGTGGCCAGCGCGGCCCATGGCGAGGACACGTCGAACATGTGGAACGGCGTCAGGCCGGACTTTCACGAACTGCTGATCGACCAGCAGGCTCGCCGCATCGACGAGCTGGAACGTGAGATCGCACAGCTACGCGACGCCGTGACCCGTTCCACCGCCGTCATGGAACACTCCTTCGCCCGTCACGCCGCACGTCCGGCGTCGGTACCGACCGCAGCGTCGCCAGCATCCGCACGAACTGAAAACCACGCCGCCTGAGCCGAGTCCCGTGCCGCCCACCCCGCCGGCGGCACCAGGCCGTAGCTGAAACGCGACCGATGAGAATTCGGGGGAAAGGAGTCTTGTTATGCCAATCGTCAGTATGTTTTATGGCATTGTCGTGCGCATGTTTGCCGACGATCATAATCCGCCGCACATCCACGTTGCATACCAAAGCGAAAAGGCCGTGTACGCGTTCGATGGAGAATGCCTGACCGGCAAGCTGCCAAGGAAGCAGCATACACTGGTAGTTGCGTGGATCATGCTGCATCAGGAAGAGTTGCAGGCGGCACGGACGGTATGTCACGGTGGAGAACAGCCCATGCGCATCGAGCCATTGCGGTAGGAGGATGTATGTCGTTCATGGAATATCTCTGTGACGTCACGGAAGCCGTGCCTTTGGAGGGATACCGACTTCAAGTCACCTGTTCGGATGGGGCCTGCGGGGTCTTTGACATGTCGGGGTACCTTGATCGAGGAGACTTCCGGGCATTGCGCGATCCCGCGGTCTTTCGTGGCGTTCGGCTGGTGGCCGGTGCGCCCACATGGCCGAACGGGATCGACATCGCTCCCGAACGCGTTCGCTCCGATATGATGCCGATCCAGTTGGACTGACTGCGGCGCCATATCGGAACGAATATGCCATGAAGTGTGCTGCCCGCAACGGCTCTACAGGCGTGCGGCGATGAAGTCGGCGAGTTCGTGGCCCATGCGTTCGGCTTCGGGAATGCGGATATGACCGGGAGTGCCCGACCCATTGTCCGAATACAGGAAGTGCACGATTCGCGGGTCGTCGATCCGTTCGCATACCTCATCGATTGACCGGTCCCATGACACGTCGTGGCACAGGATGGTGGTGGACAGCACGATCAGCGCACGGGGATACCGTTCGCGCAGCTGCCCCACGAATCGTTGGTAGTGCGTGCGCCACTGTTCGGCCTGTTCGCAGTGATAGTCCCGTGCCATGTAATCGTCAGGGTGATTGTCGTTCTGGCCGATCGCCACCACGACCACATGCGGCGTGAACCGGCTGAAATCCCAAGGCTTGGCATCGCCCAATGTCGGGTTGTACTCCAGCTTGTCGTACGTGTCCTCCAGGCCCACGTAGTCCGGGCCGTTGAACCAGCCGGTCCCGGGCAGCAGGGCGATGCCACCCTGCGCGATGTCATGCAGTTCGGCATTGAGCTTGCGGGCCGCGAACGCCGCATACGAATACCACGAATTCGAGTACTGTCCGTTGTTGTCGGCCGGGTCGGTGGCGCCGCAGCAGTGCAGCGCCTCCGCCACCTCGCCAGCCGACACCGAATCGCCATACACCTCCATGCGCAGCGCCGGGCGGGGATCGGCCGGCGACAGCGCTCGTACTCCGGCGTCGGTGCCCGTGACGGTGAAGCCTAGCAGTTCCACATGGTGACAGGCGTCCTGGCGCTTGAACACCGTCACGTCATGCATCACCGGGGTCAGTCCGTCGATCAGCGTGATCTCGACCTCGCGGTCGTCGGTGGGAATGTCAACCTTTCGTTGACATCCGTCGACGACCACGCCGATCGAGTTCTCCCAGTAGTTGTGCCGGTTGACAAGCCGCATGCGCAGCGCGGTGCCCTGGAAACGGAATGCGATCTGCGTATACGGGTAGATGAGTACCGGGCGGAGAGGGTCGTCGAAATCCACACGGCCGGTGTACCGCAGCACCGGGTCGTTCGGCAGGATATCGAGATGATGGGGAAGCGCGCGGCCGGTATCGGTGCCGGCACTCGTCGCGTTCATGAGATCGGGGTTCATGCTTATGGGTTGAGGCGTGGCCCGGATCGTGGACTGGGTGTTGTCAGGCATGATGATCACCTTCGAATGGATATGGTTACGTTGGAGGCGTGGTGTCTGCGGACAGACGCCGGATCAGAGGCTGAACGTGAACGGTTCGGCGGGCAGGCCCGCCTCATTGAACAGGGGAGCGGGGCCCCAGCTGAACCAGCCGTAGCGGACGCCCTGGGGATGGGGCACGTCGTTGCTCCACACCATCACGGAAGGAACGGAATCGGTGTCCCCATGACCGTCAAGAATGCGTGCCTCCGCCGTATGCCAGTCGCCGTGCTCGTCGACTACCGCGAAGCCGGACTCGCCAGCCGGTAGCATGTCCGCATCGATCGGTTCGCCCAACGGCACATCCACATCGGTGCCGAGTGCATCACCGTTGTAGTGGCCGAAGTGCAGGGAATCGGCATGCGCGAATGTCACGATCAGGTGATCGGCGCCATCGGCGGTGATCGTTGCAGCCGCCGGGCCATTGACCGGACGCAGCGCATCGGCGACCACGCTCTCCTCGTCGTAGACCCGAGCCAGTGCCATCGCGGTCAGACGCTCGCCCACGGTCTGCTTGTCCAATGGATGAATGTTGTCGAATTCGCCGCAGTCCAGCGTCACCACGGTATGCACGTCGTCGATCGTGCGGGCGGCATCCATTTGCGCCTCGCGGATGACTGGCCAATGGAACGAGTCCCGTCCGACATCGGTCCTGGCGATCCATCGCGGCAGCTGCACGATCAGGAACGGCAGCTGCGCGTGGACGGGGCCGGAGATATCGCGGCCGTTGCCGCGGCTGGCGTCGTTCCACAGTCCGCGCCATTCGTCGATCATCTCGCCGAGCAGGAATCGGTATCGATCGCAGTACGCCTCGTCCTCCTCGCCCTGATACCACAGCACGCCATGGATGGTGTACGGTGCCACGCGCGAGACCATGGCCTCGAACGCGCCGCACGGACGGTACTGGCTGAACGGGGTCATGGGCGGCGGCCACGGACATTCGCCGTACTGCGCGTTCAACGTCTCCCACGTCGCATTCGGATCGACCTCGCGCGCGGCCGCGATGTTGGCGTTCCACGCGTTGAAGTCCACCTGCCACCGGTTCCACTCGTGACGCATCTCATCAAGATCCCGGCCGGTGACCTTCTGATCGTAGCGATCCAGATACTCGCGTCCCGCTTCGGATTCCTCCAGGCGTGCCCGTCCCATCCAGCAGGTGATCGATGTGCCGCCGATGTAGCAGTCCACGATGCCGATGGGTACGCCGTCCATGTCGTCGGAACGCTCGGCCGCCAGACCGTTACGCAGCGTGCTGGCGAAGTAGTAGCCGACGGCCGACATCACGCCCACGGCATCCGGCGTGCAGAGCTCCCATCCGGAAGCGTTCTCGGCGTCAAGGTCGATCGATCCGGTCTTCGGGGTGTTATAGAAGCGCAGCAGCGGATCGAATGCCTCAGCCATCGTGGATTCCGGGTGCAGACTGTTGCGCAGTTCGAGCTCCATGTTGCTTTGCCCGCCGGCCAGCCAGACTTCGCCGATGAGCACGTCGTCGAAGACGATCGCATCCGTGCCGTCGGTCACGGCGAGACGGTGCGGTGCGGCGCTCGCCGCCATGGCGGGCAGTGTGATCGTCCACTGCCCGGTCTGGTCGGTGAGAGCGCTGCCCGAGCTCATCGGAGACTCCTCGGAGGACAGTGCGATGCTGACGGTGATGAATGCACCGGGCGTGGCCGTTCCGAATACGGTGACGGGCTGGTGACGCTGCAGCACCATATGGTCGGAGAACACCGCCGCCACGGAGAAGTTCGCGCGTTCGTTGCGGCGTGCCGTGGCACTATCCGACTGTGCGGAGTGTGCGTCACCTGCGGTGGCGTCGCTGAGGGTGCTGCCCGGTGCGGGGCCGGTGACGATGGATGTCTGTGCCACGTTCATTCTCCTTTGACATGGTCGTGGGCGGGTGAATCCGTATCTTCCCGTCATTGATGTCGACTGCTGATATATACCTTAACCGATTAAGGCATATTGTGCATCGATAATTTCGTGATCTGAAAACTGATACGTGTCTCAATCCTTTATTTTTCAACGTTTATATATGTTTCAATCATATGGTCAGCGGTGTGTCGTTGTCTGGAGCGACGTTAGTTGTAACTTGATCGATTCATTGCTGAAGCAAGTGCGATATGCCGATGGTGATGGCGATGGTGATGGCGAAAAACATACGGAACATACGATCTCCGATCTCGACCAATAATCAATCATCGTTGAAATACCAGTGTTTGTTGACTTGGTTATGGAAATCGAGACACGCCGGCGCTGGCGTTGAATATCAACGAAGACAGCGACGTCGCCGTCTGAAACAACTTAAGCGGTTGACATACTGAAAACATTGGATTATGGTGAAAGTCATCAAGTCGCGGAGCACGCGATACGTCATGACATGAACCGATCAATGCCTTCGGGCATCTCATTCACGACGCATCGTTCCGAGACTGGACATCCACATGGTTCGTAGTCGATGCCATGCGGATCGGAGGGACAGCGAAGACCTCCGGGAAGATCTCAGTGATTGAGAGGACGAACACATGAACGTACTGAAGAAGATCGCCGCAGCCGCCGTCGCCGGCGCCTGCCTGATCAGCCTGGCTGCCTGCGGGAACAGCAGCGCCAGCGGAGAGACCACCGATCTCACCTACCCCGAGATCAAGCTGGGGGAGACCGGCAAGGACATCTCCACCACCATCAAGATGTTCAACCACCGCACCGATATGGCACAGTCCACCTATCCGGGCACGAACTGGGACGCCTACATCAAGGAGTTCAACAAGGTCTACCCGAACATCAAGGTGGAGGTGCAGACCAGCTCCAACTACTCCAGTGACGCGCTCACCCGTCTGCAGGGTGGAGACTGGGGTGACATCATGATGATCCCCGCCGTCGACGCCTCCGAACTCGGCACCTACTTCCTCCCCTATGGTTCGGTCGATGACATGGGCAAGGTGATCAAGTACGCCACCAACCAGCGCTACGACGGCAAGACCTACGGCGTGCCCAGCGCCGGCAACGGCATGGGCATCGTGTACAACACCAAGGTGTTCGCCGACGCCGGCATCACCGATCTGCCCAAGACCCCGGACGAGTTCATCAACGATCTGAAGACCATCAAGGAGAAGGATCCCGGCGTCACGCCGCTGTACACCAACTACGCGGCCGGCTGGACCATGACCGCATGGGACGCCTACATCGGCGGCACCTCCACCGGCGACGCCAAGTACCTGAACCAGAAGCTCCTGCACACCAAGAACCCGTTCTCCGACCCCGGCGACGGCACCCACCCCTACAACGTGTACAAGGTGCTCTACGACGCCGTCTCCGACAAGCTCACCGAGGACGACTACTCCACCACCGACTGGGAGTCCAGCAAGGCCAAGCTGAACAACGGCGAATACGCCACCATGGTGCTCGGCGCATGGGCGGTCTCCCAGATCAAGGCCGCCGGCGACCACGGCGACGATGTGGCCTACATGCCGTTCCCGATCAGCGTTGACGGCAAGCAGTACAGCTCCTCCTCCGCCGACTACGCCTACGGCATCAACAAGGACTCCTCCAAGGAGAACCAGGAGGCCTCCATGATCTTCGTCAAGTGGATGACCGAGAAGTCCGGCTACGCCATGAACGAGGGCGGCATCCCCGTCAAGCAGGGAGACGACGAGCTGCCGGCCGTGTACGAGCACTTCAAGGACGTCACCTTCCTCGAGGACGAGCCCTCAGTGGACGGTGAGGAGGACCTGTTCAACGACCTCAACTCCGACTCCGAGCTGGCCATCAACGCCGACGGAAGCTCCCGCCTGCAGGCCCTGATCGAGGCCGCCGCCAACGGAACCAAGTCCTACGGCGATCTGGTCAAGGAATGGAACCAGAAGTGGAACTCCGCGCTGGACACCGAAGGCGTGGACGTGAAGTACGACACCGCCAAGTAGTCCGCCCCGGCATCTCCAATCCAACTCCCGCTTATGCGGACGATGCGCCCCGGAACCGTTCCGGGGCGCATCCCACATCATTCCCATCCCCAATCACAACGGCGGCTGAGTCGGCCGCATCGGCAACATGGAGCACGTCATGACGACGACAACAATGGATGCGACGGCATATGCCGCTGTTCCCGAAAACAAGACCCCCAGGGATTGGCGCAAGGCACTGATCATCGTGGCCTTCGCTGCGATCCCGCTCACCCTGCTCATCGTGTTCACCTACCTGCCCTTCGGCAGCATGGTGAGCTACAGCTTCTACAAGATGAAGTACATCGGCACGCCCCGCTGGGTGGGCCTCGACAACTACGTGCAGGTGTTCACCCGCCCCGACACTCTCTCCTCGCTCAAGCTGAGCCTCTACTACGCGGTGGGTGCGCTCATCCAGGTGGCGCTCGCCCTGTATCTGGCCACCATTCTGAGCTTCAAGGTGAAGGCCGGCAACTTCTTCAAGGGAGCGTTCTTCTTCCCCTATCTGATCAACGGCATCGCAGTCGGCTTCATCTTCAAGTTCTTCTACACCCGCGGCTACGTACTCGACACCGTGCTGCAATGGTGCGGGTTCGACCTCAACAACCTGCCCTACTGGCTCATGGACCAGTCGATCAACAACTGGTCGCTGGTGGGCGCGTCCATCTGGCGCTACCTCGGCCAGACCGTGATCCTGTTCATCGGCGCGATGATGTCGATCGACGGTTCGCTGTACGAGGCGGCCGAACTCGACGGTGCGAACAAGTTCCAGCAGTTCCTCCACATCATCCTGCCCAGCATCAAGACGATCCTCGTGCTCAACGTGATCCTGGCGATCACCGGTTCGCTTTCCGCCTTCGAGGGGCCGTACGTGATTACCTCCGGCGCGAACGGCACCGCCACGTACTTCGTGCTCATGGACCGACTGGCGCACGTGAACCAGAAGGTGGGTCTCGCCTCGGCCATGGCCGTGGTGCTGCTCATCATCATCCTGATCTGCGCCATGCTGCAGCAGCTGTTCTTCAACTATCTGTTCCGCGACGCGGACGACGGCGTGCAGAAGGCCCGCAAGAAGGCCCGCAAGGCCAGCCGCGCCCGTCAGCGCGTGGCCGCCGGCAAGGCCCCGCTGTTCCGCAACTCTTCCCCGGCCGTCGCGACCGCGTCGGCAGCAACCAAGGAGGTGGCGTGATGACCGCCATGACCGAAACGCCTCGCACCATGAACAAGACCAACGCCCCCCGGCCGTCGCACGTCGCCCGCGGCGAGGTCTCGAACGCCGAATACTGGAAGACGTTCCTGTACAACGCCAAGGTCTGGTTCTTCCTCTTCCTCAAGTACTTCAGTCTGGTGTTCTGCGCCTTCTGGTTCCTGCTGCCCGTGGTCAGCTGCTTCGTGACCGCGGCCAAGACCGAACGCGAATACCAGACCACGTCGGTCATGCAGATGCCGGCCAACTGGCTGAACTTCCAGAACTACATCGACGCCTTCCGCCTGTCGAACATGGCCGTCGCGTTCCGCAACTCGCTGATCGTGCTCGTGGTGGTGCTCGTCATCACCACGCTGATTGGCACGCAGCTCGCTTACGTGCTCAGCCGATTCCAGTTCCCCGGCAACGCCGTGATCCGCATGCTGTTCACTGTGGCGGCCCTGCTGCCCGGCATCGCCATGCAGGTCTCGATGTACAAGATCATGACCAACCTGCACATGGTCAACACGCTGTGGGGATACATCATCATGATGTGCGGCACCGACGTGATCTCGATCTACGTGTTCATCCAGTACTTCGAGAACATCCCGGTCTCGCTCGACGAATCCGCCATCATGGACGGCTGCTCCTACTTCACCGTATATTCGCGCATCCTGCTGCCGCTGCTCAAGCCGGCCATCGTCACCTGCCTGATCCTCAAGGGCGTGGGCGTGTACAACGAGTACTACGCGGCGAACCTCTACCTCCAGGACAAATCGACGCTCGGCACGGTGGCCATATCGCTGTACTCGTTCACCGGCCCGCAGGGCAGCAAGTACAACCTGATCTGCGCCGGAGTGATCATCACGCTGCTGCCCATGCTCATCCTGTTCCTCGCCTTCCAGAAGCAGATCTACAACGGCATCGCCGCCGGCGCCGTCAAGGAGTGATCGCATGAACGACTTCCCCAAGGACTTCCTGTTCGGTACGGCCACGGCCTCGTACCAGATCGAGGGCGCCGTGCACGAGGACGGCCGCTGCGACTCGATCTGGGACACGTTCAGCCACACGCCCGGCCGCGTGGTGGACGGCGACACCGGCGACATCGCCTGCGACTCCTACCACCGCTGGCGCGACGACATCAAGCTGCTCGCCGACTTGGGCGTGAACTCCTACCGGTTCTCGATCGCCATGCCCCGCGTGATGCCGGTCGAAAACGGCCCGGTCAACGAGCGGGGACTCGACTTCTACGAGCGCGTCACCGACGCCCTGCTCGCCGAGGGCATCCAGCCCGTCGTCACCCTCTACCACTGGGATCTACCCCAGTACTTGGGCGACAAGGGCGGCTGGCTGAACCGCGAGACCGCCTACCGTCTGGGCGAATACGCGGGCGTGGTGGCCGCCAGGCTCGGCGACCGCATCCACACCTACACCACGCTCAACGAGCCCTGGTGCTCCTCCTACCTAAGCTACGGCGCCACCGAGCACGCGCCCGGACTGGGGCTCGGTCCCGGCGCATTCCCCGCGGTCCATCACCTCAATCTCGCCCACGGTCTGATGACGCAGGCGGTGCGCGCCGAGGTAGGCGAACGGTCCGAATGCTCGGTGACCTGCAACCTCCAGCTCAACCGAGGCGACGCCGACGCCGTGCACCGCCTCGACCTGATCGCCAACCGCGTGTGGCTCGACCCGATGCTGCGCGGCTACTACCCGGACGAGCTGTTCGCCATCACGCGCGGCATCTGCGACTGGTCATTCATCCAGGACGGCGATCTCGAACAGATCCACCAGCCGATCGACGTGTTCGGCATCAACTACTACAACACCGGCCTGCTCGCCATGAGCGACCGCCCGCAGTTCCCACAGTCCACCGAGGCGAGCACCGCGCCCGGCGCCAGCGACGTCGACTGGCTGCCCACCCCCGGCCCGCACACGGAGATGGGATGGAACATCGATCCCGACGGACTGCACGACCTGCTGGTCCGCGTGCACAACGACTACCCGGAGATCCCGCTCATCGTCACCGAGAACGGCATGGCCGTGGCAGACACGCTGGAGACGAACCCGGACGGCACCAAGGCCGTGCACGACGACCTGCGCATCGACTATCTGCGCCGGCACTTCGAGGCGGCCAAGCGGGCGATGGATGAGGGCGTCGACCTGCGCGGCTACTTCGTCTGGTCGCTCATGGACAACTTCGAATGGGCGTTCGGCTACACCAAGCGCTTCGGCATCGTCTACGTGGACTACGAGACGCTCGAACGCACGCCGAAGGACAGCTACCACTGGTACCGGCGACTCATCTCCGACCGTCGGATACCCGACGCGGCCTGACGGTTCCGCAATCACGCCAACTGTCCCGCATTCATCAACGCATTCCAATACCCCACGTACTTTCAACGGAGAACATCATGAACACACCCGGCACCTTCCATGAACTGCAGTCCGGCTGGACCGTCGCGGCCCTGAACCCCGAGGTCGCGCCGGAGCCCGTGCGCGACGCGATCGCCGCCGGCATCGACGCCGTGGTCCCCGGCGAGGTGACGCTCGACCTGGTCCGTGCCGGACTGATCGACGAGCCGTTCGACGGCGACAACGAGACCCGCCAGCAGTGGATCGGCGACGTCGACTGGCGATACACCTGCGCGTTCGCATGGCACGACGACGGCTCCGACCGCCACGATCTGGTCGCCTACGGACTCGACACCGTGGCCACGGTCATGGTCAACGGCCGCTACGTCGGCTCCACACAGAACTACCACCGCACCTACCGCTGGGATGTGCGCGAACTGCTGCGCGACGGCATGAACGAACTGACCGTCACGTTCGCGTCGTCCGTACGCGAATCAGACATGCGCGAACAGCGCCTCGGCTACTACCCGCACACCGAGCATCACGCGTTCAACCAGCTGCGCAAGCCCAGCTACCAGTTCGGCTGGGACTGGGGAATCGACGTGGCCAACGCCGGCATCTGGCAGGCCATCGGCATCGACTCCTGGTCCGACGTACGTCTCGCCGCCGTGCGTCCGCTCGTGGACGTGACCGGCGACGGCACCGGACTACTTACCACCACCGTGGAGATCGAACGCGCCGGCAACGGGCGACTGATGAGCCCGTACGACAGGGCCGCATCCATGCCCGCCGTGCCGGTAAGCGTGCGCGTGCGCGGCCGCAACGCGAACGGCGACGACGTGGACGTGACCGTGCGCGGCGAGATCGCACAGGGCCGTACCACCGCAACGCTCACCGCCACCGTGCCGAACGCCGACCTGTGGTGGCCGATCGGCTACGGCGACCAGCCGCTATACGACGTGGACGTGACCGCGGAGGAGGGCGCCGCCGCATGGCACGGTCGCGTCGGCTTCCGCACCACGCACGTGGACACCCGCGCCGACGAGGTCGGCCGACCGTTCCAGATCTACGTGAACGACGTGCCAGTGCATGCGCGCGGCTACAACTGGGTGCCGATCGACGCGTTCATCACCCGCGGCGACCGCGCATTCTACGAACGCCGGTTCCGCGATCTCGTCGAATCGAACTCCAACATGGTGCGCGCCTGGGGCGGCAGCATCTACGAGACCGACGACTTCTACGATCTGGCCGACGAACTCGGCATCATGGTCTGGCAGGACTTCATGCTCGCCTGCGCCGCCTACCCGGAGGACGCCGAGACCCGCGCCGAGATCGAGGCCGAGGCCCGTCAGCAGATCACCCGACTGTGCCCGCACCCGAGCCTGATCGTATGGAACGGATCCAACGAGAACTACGTGGCCTACTCCGAATGGGGCGGCTACAAGCAGGCACTGCGAGACGACGACAGGCCGGCCAACGCCTACGGCTACGGCGAAAAAGGCTGGGGCGACCACTACTACGCCGAACTGTTCCCGCGCCTACTCGCCGAACTCGACCCCACGCACGTGTACCTGCCCAGCTCCCCGATGAGCTTCACCCCGTTCGTCGACGCCAACAAGGACGTGGACGGCACCATGCACATCTGGGACGTGTGGAACCGCGTGGACTACCGCCACTACGCCGACTACACGCCACGCTTCGCCGACGAGTTCGGCTACCAGGCGCCGCCCGCGTTCAGCACGCTCACCCGCGTGGTGCACGACGACGTACTCGAGCCGTTCGGCACGCAGATGCTCGTGCACCAGAAGGCCATGGGCGGCAACTACAAGCTCGCCCGCGGCATGCGCGGCCACCTCACTCCCGGCCACATCGACGACGTGAGCTACCGCGAGGACGGCACGCGTGACTGGCTCATCCCCACCGACGAATGGGCGAACATCGAGGACTGGCACTGGGCCTGCCAGCTCCAGCAGGCGCAGGCCATCCGCTTCGGCGTGGAGCACATGCGCTCGCTCGAACCCGTGAACGCCGGCACGCTCATCTGGCAGCTCAACGACGACTGGCCGGTCGTCTCCTGGGCCGCCGTGGACTACTACGGCCACCGCAAGCCCATGTGGCACGCGTCCCGCGACTTCTTCGCGCCCCGACTCGCCACGATCCAGCCTCGCGTATCCGAACGCGCTCGCGAGGACCGCAGCTGGGAAGGCAAGAAGGTGGCCGCCGACCATCTGGCGCTTGTGCTGCTCAACGACACCCGTTCGGCATGGTCCGGCAGTTGGACCGTGGAACGCCGCACGCTGGCCGGCGACGTGCTCGCCACGCAGCGGTTCGACGTCACGCTCGACCCGATCTTGCACGTCACGCTTGCGCTGAACGCCGAGGTCGGCGGATTCGACGACCCGACGAACGAGATCATCGTGGCCACGCCGAGCGACAACGCCTTCGCCCGTGTGATCCACAACCCGGCCGAGATCATCGACCAGAAGCTCGAGTGCTCGCCGCTGGAGGCCTCGGCCCGCGTCGTTGCCGGCGGATACGAGATCGCCGTCACCGCTCGCGCCTACGCGCGCGACGTGTTCTGCATGGTCGACAAGGTGGACGAGAACGCCTCGATCAGCGGCGGCATGGCGACGCTGCTGCCCGGCGAATCCGTGACTTGGACCGTCTTCGGCGCTGCCGCCGGCATCGACCCGACGCTGTTCGTCGCACCCAACGTGCTGCGCTGCGGCAACGATCTCAAGCGCTGAGCGTGCGGTGAGCGCACGGTGAACGTGCGGCACGCGCACGATTGATGCGTGCCGCATACATGAATGCAAAGGAAGCCCCCGATGAAATCCAAGGTGACCATCGCCGACGTGGCCAAGGCCGCGGGCGTGTCCAACAGCGCGGTGTCGTACGCGTTGAACGGCAAGGACGGCGTCTCCGAAAAGACGCGCAGCAAGGTGCTCGCCGTGGCCGACCATCTGGGATGGAAGCCCAACAGCGCGGCCAAGGCGCTGTCCGACGCCAGCACGCGCACGGTCGGCCTGGTGCTCACATACGCCACCAGTGTGCTGTCGGTGGAGTCGTACACCACGGAGCTCATCGCAGGACTCACCTCGGAATTCGAGAAGGAGGGCTACTCACTGCTCGTGCGGGCGTCGTCGAACCGGGAGTATGAGCTGTCGGTGCTGCGCGAATGGATCGCCACCGGCGCCGTGGACGCCGTGTTGCTGATGAATATCGAGCTGGGGGATCCCCGCATCGAGCTGTTCAAGTCGCATCCCGACATGCCGGTGCTGCTGCTGTGCGACGAGAAGCTCTCCGAGGGACTGCCGTCGCTGTCCGACAACGAGCGCAGCGCGGCCCATCTCATCGTCGACTACTGCCACGAGACCGGTCATCGGCGCATCGCCCGTGTGGCCGGACCCGAGGAGATGGGCCATACGTTCATCCGCGATAATGCCTTCCGCGAAGAGGTCATGGAACTCGACATGCGCTACACATGCTTGCATTCCGACTATTCGCCGCAGGCCGGCGCCCGTTGCACCGAGCGGCTGCTGGCGCTGCCGGACCGGCCCACCGCCATCGTGTACGACAACGATGTGATGGCCGTGTCCGCCATCCGTACGGCCGCCGCTCTAGGGATCCGCGTGCCCGACGATCTGGCCATCATCTCGTGGGATGACTCGTTCATGTGCGAGATGAGCACGCCCAGTGTCACCGCCCTGAACCGTGACGTGGTGGCACGTGGTCGCCGGGCCGCGCGCATGCTCATCGAACTCGCCGAACAGCATGCGGTGCGGCCCGTGATCGAGGACGACAACGATCTGATCTTCCGCGAATCCAGCGCCGCGAACGTGGCCATGGCCGCGTGACCGGCAATCTCATTCAGCTTTATTCATTCGTTCATCAATGGAAAGGACGACAATTATGACCGCACCATCCTCCTCCGCATTCGACGTCGCGACGCGCGATCCGAAGTACGTGCTCGGCACGCCGGAGAACCGTGTGTTCCTCGAAGCCGCGCGCAACGGCCTGCTCGATTTCGGCCACGCGTTCCCCTCGCCCGGCGGCGGCTCCTACTGGCTGGGCGACGACGGCACGCCGTGGAAGGACCGCAACCGCGAGACGTGGATCACCTGCCGCATGACGCACGTGTATTCGCTCGGCGCGATGCTTGGTCATCCCGGTTCCGAAGAGCTGATCGACGCCGGCCTGCGCGGTCTCGCCGGCGAACTGCATGACAACGCCAACGGCGGCTGGTACGCGGCCGTAACGCCCGAGGGTGGGCACGTCGGCACCAAGCAGTGCTACGCGCACGCCTTCGTGCTGCTCGCCGCGTCCTCCGCCCTGCTGGCTGGCCGGCCGGGTGCCGCCGAGCTGCTTGCCGACGCGCAGGACGTGTTCCTCAAGCGGTTCTGGGACGACGAGACCGGTCTGGCCGTGGACACGTGGAACGAGGACTTCACCGAACTCGACCCCTACCGTGGACTCAACGCCAACATGCACTCCGTGGAGGCGTTCCTGGCCGTGGCAGACGCCACCGGCGACGAATCCTGGCGCGAGCGCGCCGGGTGCATCGTCGATCACGTGATCGGCTGGGCATCCTCCAACGAATGGCGCATTCCCGAGCACTTCCACACCGACTGGAGCTTGGACCTCGAATGCAACCGCGAACGCCCCGACGACCAGTTCAAGCCGTACGGCGCCACGCCGGGTCATGGCATCGAGTGGGCTCGTCTGATCACGCAGTACGCGTTGAGTGTTCCCGGTCTGCCGGAATCGAAGAGAACCGCGCTGGTGGAGGCTGCCGAATCCCTGTTCCGCCGTGCCGTGGCCGACGCGTGGGATGCGGACGGTGCGCCCGGACTCGTGTACACCACCGACTGGAACGGTGTTCCCGTGGTGCACGACCGCATGCACTGGACGCTCGCCGAGGCGATCAACACGTCGTCCGTGCTCGCGCACGTGACCGGCAGGAGCGAATACGCCGACTGGTACGCCACGTTCTTGGCGTACGGGGACGAGTATGTGATGGATCACAAGCACGGCTCTTGGTTCCACCAGCTCGATCGCGAGAACCGCGTGATCGGCACGGTGTGGCCGGGCAAGTCCGACCTGTACCACGCCACGCAGTCCATGATCATTCCGTTGCTGCCCGATCCGGCGGTGTCGATCGCCACCGCGGTGAAACGCGGCTGATTCCCGGATATACGAAGGCTCCCGGCGGTTTGCCGGGAGCCTTGTGTTTGTGCGGGTCTTACCGGATGATGGCGGCACGGCGCATCAGCGCGATCACGAGCCATGCGGTGCAACCGGTGAGCACGATGCCCCACAACGCGCCGGCGAGAACCGGGCCGCCGGGCGCGAACAGCAGTACGGCGAACGGAACGGTGTTCAGGGCCGTGACGGCGAATGCGATCAGCGGATGCGCCAACGCCACGGCGAACGACTGGCGGATCTGAGCGCCCACAGTGAGTTCGCTGCGGGCCATGACCGGGAACACGAAGCTCAAACCGGCGGCGATTACGGCGATCACGGCCGCGCAGATGCCGTAGGCAAGCGAGGCGAACGTCACGCTGGGCAGTCGGTGCGTGATGTACCACAGGTCGAACATGGACAAGGCCCAGAAGACCTCGATGATGAGCGTGACGGCGATGGACGTGCCAAGCCGGCGACGGAACGCGGTGAGGAACTTGCGCAGTACATGCGCATCGTCGCCCTCGTGGATGTCGCGTGCCACCTCGTACAGCGCTGCGGTGGACGCTCCGGCGGTGACGACCGGCAGGCAACAGACGGCCCATGCGACGTTGACCATGGCGAGGTCACCGATGGTGGACATGACATCGTTGTAGGCGTTGCTTTGGGCGAGGGTTTTCATGATGAACTCCTTGTTCGGTATTGCATGCGGTACGTGCACGGTGCGACGGTGTGCATAAGAGGATGAGTCTGGGGATAACAGGAACGTTTCTGTTCAGCCGCGCAGATAGTCGATGAATCGCTGTGCGTTGGCGCGGTTGGCGGATTCCTGCGCCAGTCCGATGTAGGTGGGGTTGATGCCCGCCGTGTCGGCCTCGGTGTCCGCGCCGGTCGTGTTCCGCCACCGGTCGAATCCGGCCAGATTCACGCCGAATGGTTCGGCTGCGCCCTTGCCGGATCCGTTGTATTCCGGATCGTCGGTATCACGGTCGTCGAATCCGGCGAATTCGGTGATGCTGCCGGCGAGCGCGGTGTGCTGATTGGCGGTGAGCGTGCCGTCGAGGTCGGTCATGTAGCCATATCCGGCGAGCGTGGCGAAATCGTCCCGGTCGGCGATGATCACGTCGATCTCGCCGTTGCCGAGCATGGTCTGCAGTTTGGCCAGACCGTCCTTGTCAAGATCGAAGTAGTCGTCGACGAGCACGCCCGACTCACGCCCCTCGGGCAGATTCAGCGCCGTTGCGGCGCCGGCCTGCAACGCCGATGCCGTCGCGGTGTCGATGGTGTTGTTGATCACGGCCACGTAGAGCGCGGGCCTGGGGGAAGGGAGAACGAACTGCACGGCGAGAAACGTCACGACGGCAAGGCCGGTGAGTGTGGCAAGTGTGCGGACCATGAGCTGATCCCGGAAGTACGACCAGCGCTGCCCGGCAGGAAGGGCGCGCAGGATCGCCAGCCGGGAGCGGCCTGCGTCGGCCAGCTCCGCAGCGGTCCTCGCACGCGTGGAATCGGCGGGATCCTGTGACGTCATCGTGCACCTCCAGTATCGATATACAGCACTATACGTGGAAAATCGCATTTTGTGAAGCGGTTAAGTTTTGTTTTGAGAAATTCGATGAATTGAAAGCAATTATTCATAGGAATTTGCTAAAAAATATGAATTGTCTGCTGAACATATCAGATTATCTCGAGCTTCTTCACGTCTGGCCTATAGTGTCAATTAATCGGTTCAGTAATGCAATGCGGCAGCCGATGAGGAAGGACACCACCGATGATCCCAGTAATGACCCAACCGTATCCGAATGGAAAAACCGGCGTACGATCACGACTACGGCGTATCACCGGCGTATTGGCATGCGCCGGAATGATCCTGACGGGAGGAGTGCTCACCATGGCCACGACGGCAACCATCCCTACCGCATCCGCCGCGGAATCTTCATCCACGGTAGCCATTGCCGACCATGATGCCACGGCCGAGACTAGGGCGTTGTTCGCCAAACTGCGGGATGCGGACGGCTCGATCATGACCGGTCAGCAGCACGCCAACGACTACGCGGTCTCCACCGACGAGGAGAACCAGGGCACCGGCTCCGACATCTACGCGCTCACCGGCGAATACCCGTCCGTCTGGGGCATGGACACGCTGTCGATCTACGGACATGAAAGCCCCGGTGTGCGTCCGAACAACGCATGCGACGAGTCCTGTCAGGCGGGCAACATCGCCACTCTTGACGGTAAGATCAGGCAGGCCGACAGCCTCGGCGCCATGGTCACGCTTTCCTCGCACTGGTTCAATCCCGTTTCCGGCGGTGGTTTCAACGACACCACCAGGGCCGTCGACCGGATCCTGCCCGGCGGTACCGACCAGTCGGCGTTCAATGCGTACCTTGACCGCATCGCCGACCTCGCTAACGGTGCCAGGCGCGATGACGGCACGCTCATCCCGATCGTCTACCGTCCGCTGCACGAGAACAACGGATCATGGTTCTGGTGGGGCGCCACCCACGCCACCAGCGACGAATACAAGGAGCTCTACCGATACATCGTCGATTACCTCACCGAGGTGAAGGACGTGCGCAACGTGCTCTTCTCTTACTCTCCCAACGGCACGTTCGGCGGGGACCTGAGCACGTATCTGGAAACCTACCCCGGCGACGACTACGTGGACGTGCTCGGCTACGACGCCTACGACAACGGTGATGTGAATGACTCCAGCGCGTGGGTCGCCGATGTGGTGAAGGACCTTGCGGCCATCGCCCGGCTCGGCAGGGAGAAGGGCAAGCCGGTCGCCATGACGGAGTTCGGCCGTGGCTCCAACAAGATGATCGCCGAGGACGGCAACGACGCCGATGCCCAGTGGTTCACCCGCCTGCTGAATGGCATCACCAGAGACGCCGACGCCAGGCACATCGCCTATATGATGACCTGGGCCGACTTCGGCGGCAGCGGCTCGAGCTACGCCACCTACATTCCCCGCAAGGGCACCGCCCTTGGTGACGACTACGTGCGATACGCGTCCGATCCGGCCATCGCCATGGCCTCCGGCACGACCGCCGACTACACCGGCACTTATGCCCCGACCCCGGTCGCCGCGTCCGCCCGCATCGTGACGCCCACCGAAGGATCCCGTAGCGACGACGGCGCTTTGACCGTTCGCGCGCGAGTTCGCGGCACGGTCGCCACCAAGGCGTGGTTCACCGTGAACGACGATGACACCCGACACGAACTGGCTGCGGACTCCGCCGACGGAGGACTCTACCTTACCGGAACATGGCAGGCGCCAGCCGAGCTGCTCGTCAACGACAAGGCTGTTCTGCATCTCGCCGTGCAGACAGGGGCCGGCATGCTCACCGACAAGACTGTGGTAGTGCTCGGTGAACGTCCCGCACAGTCGGCGGACGTGGTGGACGACTACGACGGTTATGTGGACGACACCGATCTGCGGGCCTCCTATTCCGTGGCCAATGCGTCGTCGTCGGCGATCTCGCTGCGGGCCAACGACGCGGACGCCCGGTCCGCCGGCGCTACTGGAGCCAATGCGTTGAAAATCGACTACGACTTCGACAAGGTCCCGGGCTACATGGGCGCCTCGCTTGTCCTGTCCGGCACTAAGGACTGGTCGGCTTACGACCATCTCAACCTGTACGTCGAATCCGACGGATCCGCGCACAAGTTCGTCGTGCAGCTGCAGGCCGGCGGCGTGACCTTCGAGGCCTACCCGTCGCTTGCCGAATCGGGTGCACGCACGGTGAGCATTCCGCTCTCCGACTTCACGACCGCCCCTTGGGACACTGCGAACGCCGGGGCCGTGCTCGACGCCGACAAGCTCACGACGGTCAGTTCGTTCTCGCTGTATCTCAACGACGGGGATCAGGATCTCGACCCGCTGCCGAACGGCAAGACCCGCCCGCGTACCGGCACGATCGTGGTCGATTCGATTCGCTGGAGCAATGGCGTTCCCGGTGACGGTGGCTCTGGGAACGGCAATGGAGGGGAAGATGGCGACGTCGATGGTGGCTTCAACGGCAATGGCAGTGCCGACGATAACGGCTCCGAGGACGTCGTGACGCCCAAGCCGAGTGATATGGCATCTCCGTCTCCGTCATCGTCCAACGCCCGGCCGGGTGACTCGTCCGCCGGGCAGGCGACCGCGAAACCCGAACGACCGATGAGGACGCTGTCCCGTACCGGTATCGCGGTGTCTGCTCTGGTCGTCGGTGCACTTGCGTTCGGTGGAATCGGCCTTGGTCTACGTGGTGTTCGCCGCCGCGGATGAACGGGTCGAATACGTACAACGCGAAACTGGCGCGTCCATTGCCATTGTCACCGATGCTAGTATTGCGAACGACTGTACTGGTTAAGCTGAACGGTGGGGACTACAGATGGGCGCGTCAAAATCCACAATCACCATTGCCGATGTGGCCAAGGCGGCCGGAGTGTCCACGAGCGCGGTCTCGTACGCGCTCAACGGCAAGAAGGGTGTCTCCGAGAAGACTCGCGCTAGGGTGCTCGAGGTAGCCGAATCCATGGGATGGCGTCCCAACAGCGCCGCCAAGGCGTTGTCCGACTCTCGTTCTCGTTCGATCGGCGTGGTGCTGCTCCTGCACGACACCGAGGAGTTCGCATCCGGATCGTATGCCATGGAATGCCTCGCCGGGCTGAGCCGTGTGTTGGAGGAAGTCGACTATTCGATCACCCTGCGCATGACCACGGGCGGTGCGGCCGCCGCCTGCCGCATCCATCGGGACTGGATCGAGTCCGGCCGCGTGGACGCCCACCTCGTGCTGGGCGTGGAATTCGGCGATCCTCGACTGGAACTGTTCCGCGAGCATCCCGACGTTCCCGCACTGTTCCTCGCGCAACAGCAAACCACCAAGGGCTTGCCCACGCTCTACAGCCAGGACGACGAGGGCGCGCGTGCGGTGGTTCGTCATCTGCACGAGCTCGGCCACACGCACATCGCCCGCGTGGCCGGCCCCGAGCAGTACATGCACACGCTGATCCGCGACAGCGCCACCATGGACGAGTGCGCCAGACTCGGCATGCGCTGCGACAGCCTGCACGGCGAATACATGCGCGACGACGGCGCCCGACTTACCTCCATGTTCCTCAACTTCAGCGATCACGCCACCGCCATCGTCTACGACAGCGATTCATCGGCCATCGGCGGACTGCATGCGGTGACCGCCCAGGGGCTCGTCGTGCCGGACGACATCTCGCTAGTGTCGTGGGACGATTCCGCGGCATGTCGGTCCGCGAAGCCGCCGCTCACCGCGCTGCACCGTGATGTCCGATCCATCGGCGATAAGGCAGGCCGGCTGCTGCTCCGCATGATCGACGGGGAGACTGTCGGCGCGGTGCCGGAGGACCCGTACACGCTTGTGGTGCGTGACAGCACCGCGGCTCCGAAGCCGACGGACTGACTGACGGCCGAGGGGCGCCATCGCCCACGGCGGTCTCCGGCCCGCGTTCCTCCCCGCCTGCATTCACTACCCTCGTTACATAAAGTTCCCGTAGGTTTTGTAATCTAAAGCAATTGCCGTATTGCGAGGAATCGCACGAGGAATCGCACTGTATCGCGATTGCCGCCGCGCACACGGCGGGAAATGAGGAGTGTATGCAAGACGTCGAGGAACTTGACGCGGAAAACCAGATGAACCGTGGCCTGAAAAACCGTCACGTGCAGTTCATCGCCATCGGAGGAACCATCGGAACGGGCCTGTTCCTCGGTTCGGGCAAATCGATCTCGCTCACCGGTCCGAGCATCGTGTTCGTCTATATCGCCGTGGGCATCATCATGTTCCTGCTCATGCGCGCCATCGGCGAGATGATGTACCGCGACCCGAGCCAGCACACGTTCATCAACTTCATCACCCGCTATCTGGGTCGCGGTTGGGGACACTTCGCCGGCTGGACGTACTGGATCGTGCTGATTCTCATCGGCATGAGCGAGATCACGGCCGTGTCCACATACTTCGTCACGTTCTTCGACACGTTCGGCATCGACCTCAGCCATTGGAAATGGCTGATCGAGCTGTGCTTCCTCGTGGCGCTGTCCGGCATCAATCTGATTGCGGTGAAGGTGTTCGGCGAGGCCGAGTTCTGGTTCTCCATGATCAAGATCACGCTGATCTGCGGCATGATCGCCACCGCCGTGGTCATGCTCGTGATCGGATACCATTACCCGGCCGTGCAGATCACCGGCTCCGACCACATCAGCCCCGCCGGCCATGTGAGCTTCTCTAACATCACCGACGGATTCTCACTCGCGCCGAACGGCTGGCTTGCCCTGCTCATGAGCTTCCAGATGGTGTTCTACGCCTACCAGATGATCGAGTTCATCGGCGTGACCGTGTCTGAGACGCAGAACCCGCGCAAGGTGCTGCCCAAGGCGATCAACGAGATCATCCTGCGCGTGCTGATCTTCTACGTGGGTGCGCTCGTGGCGATCATGGTGATCGTGCCGTGGCGCAACTTCCAGCCCAACGCCGACGGATCGTTTGCCTCCCCGTTCATCATGGTGTTCAAGTACGCCGGCCTCGACTGGGCGGCCGCGCTCGTGTTCTTCGTGGTGATCACCGCCGCGTCGTCCGCGCTGAACTCGCTGCTCTACTCGGCCGGGCGTCACCTCTACCAGCTGGCCAAGGAATCGCCGTCGCCCGCCATGCAGCGTCTCGGTGTGGTCTCGAAGAACCACGTGCCGGCTCGCGCGATCATCGTGTCCGCGCTCATGATCGTGCTGTCCCCGATCATCAACGCGTTCCCGCAGGTCTCCAGCGCGTTCGTGCTGTTTTCGTCCGCCTCCTCGGCCGTGATCATCTTCATCTACACGCTGACGATGATCGCCCATCGCCGCTACCGCGTGAGCGCCGACTTCATGGCCGACGGCTACGTGATGCCCGCCTACAAGTTCACCAACACGCTCGCCATCACGTTCTTCGTGTTTGTATTCTGCACGCTGTTCATCTCCGACGACACGCGTGGCTCGGCCATCGCCGCGCTCGTGTGGCTGATCGTGTTCGGCGGATTCTGCCAGTGGCGTCAGCATCTGGAGGACCGCGACCTCAGGTCCGCCGTGAGCAAGGTGGACCGTTCGCGCAAGGACCGCTCGAAGGTCTCCGCCGACAAGTAGAACGGACTCGGTATTTGACGCCCCTCGGCCGATTGGTTGAGGGGCGTTGTCACGCCGTGCGTGACCGGGGAGCAACGGGAAAGGCGGGAGCATGTCGCAGTTCGAGATCGTCGTCGGGCAGATCGTCGGCTTCTTCATCATGATGATGGTGGGCTACGGGTGCGTGCGACTGCGGTTCTACGGCATGAAGACGCTCGACGGCATGTGCATGCTGCTCACCCGCGTGCTCATCCCGCTGCTCGTGTTCAGCAACGCGGTGGATGGCACCACGCGCGCCGACCTGGTCGACAACTGGGGCATCATGCTGCTCACCGCGACTATGTACGGGCTGCTCATGCTTGTGTTCTTCGTGACAGCGTGGGCGATTCGGCTGCGGGGGAGTCGCAGCCATCTGTTCCAGGCGGGATTCATCTTCGGCAACGCCGGGTTCATCGGCATTCCGCTCGTGCTCGCGCTGTTCCCCAAGCACGGGGCCATGTTCATCGTGCTCATGTCGATCGTGGATCAGGCGCTGCTGTGGACGTACGGTGTGTGGCTGTGCGAGCCGGTGCGGGATGAGTCGGAGGTTGGGGCCGGTGATCCCGGTGAGTCCGGTGAATCCGGCGAGTCCGGCGGGAGCATGCAGGCTTCCCTCTCGCGGAATCTTGGGAAGTCCGCGCTCGCGCTGCTCCGACGCTTCGCCAACCCCGCCATTGTGGGTATCCTCATCGCGCTCGTGATTATCATTACCGGCTGGCGGGTGCCGACCATGGTCCTCACCCCGCTGCACACCATCGGGCAGATGGCCACGCCGCTGTCGCTGTTCTACCTCGGCGGCCTGTTCGCGCTCACCAAATGGTGGGGCGTGTTCAAACGCTACGAGCTCTACGTGGGACTCGTGGTCAAGATGCTGGCGTTCCCGGTCGGCTTCTACTTCGCCATGAGCGCGCTCGCCGCCGTGACGCCGCTGCCGATCACGCATGAGATGATTCAGATGATGTCGCTGATCTCCGGCCTGCCCACTATGACCACCGTGGCCATGTTCGCCGGACGGTCCAAGAACATGCCTGAATACGCGGTGGGAGTGGTGCTGGTGAGCACGCTGTTTTCGTTGTTCTCGCTCACCGCCATTTCGACGGTGTTGTTCGCCGGCTAGCGGTTCACAAATCGACGATAGGGTGTTGGGGGCGTTGAAATCTCGTCGGATTTTCTGGGTATCTTCGTTTTATGAACCGGTTCAACCGGATACACGGTTCACAAATCAAAGATACCCAAAATTGAGGGGCGGAATTTCAACACTTCGTAACGGGTATCGTCGATTTGTGAACCGCTCTACCCTCTAAGCACGGCCGCGCCGGTAAACGCGCCCGCCTTGAGATCCTGAAGCGCCTTCTGAGCCTGATCCAACGGATACGGATGCGCGTCGATCTTGATCGGATGCGTGGCCGCGAACGCGAGGAACTCACGCCCGTCGCGCCGCGTGTTCGACTCCACCGAGCGGATCTCCTTCTCGTGGAACAGATGCTGCTCGTAGTTGAGCGACGGTATGTCGCTCATATGGATGCCCGCCAGGCTCAGCACGCCGCCCGAACGCAGCGCCTCCAACGCCGGTGGCACGATCGCCCCGACCGGGGCGAAGATGATCGCCGCATCCAACGGCTCATCCGGCTGATCGTACGCATCGTTCGCCGACGCACATCCCAGGTTCAATGCCAGTCGCTGCGCGTCACGACCGCGCGTCAGCACATGCACGCGCATGCCCAACGCCAGCGCCACCTGCGCGGTGATATGCGCCGAGCCGCCGAACCCATACAATCCCAGAGCCGGACGATGACCCACGATCTCGGCGATGCGCTCACGGGCGCGACCCGCCTCGATGTCGGCGAACGTGACACCGTCAAGCAGACCAGTGCGCTTCAGCGCGCGATAGCCGATGATGCCCGCGCACATGAGCGGGGCCGCGGTCTCCAGCGAATACCCGCTGTTAAGCAGACCGTCGAGCGGGTAGATGTAGTCGTCGGGCGCCACCATGTACTCCGCATAGCCGCCGTTCGCATCCCAGCCGTTGTACAGCGAATGCCGGCACAGATTCTCCTTGCCGGACACGCAGTAGTCGCATTCGCCGCACGTGTGCCGCAGCCAGGCCACGCCCACGCGCTCGCCGACGCGCAGTTCCACGCGCTGACCGTGGATGTCAACGCCCTGGTCGGCGCCGAGTGCCACGATCTCGCCCACCACTTCGTGACCGGGGGTCACATGCGGCAGATGCACGGGCAGGTCGCCTTCGGACACGTGCAGATCGGTGCGGCACACACCGCAGGCGAGTATGCGGATCAGCGCCTGGCCGGGGCCGGGCTGGGGGATCGGCTTCTCGATCCATTCGAGCGGTTCGTTTTCGATCGGGCCGGGGTTCTCGCGCACCTGCCATGCGTGCATGGTGGTCACGCCGGGCGTGATCGTCGGGGCTGATGCCTGTGCCGGTGTTGTTGCTGATGCGGACGCGTTGGCGGTCGCTGCTTCGGTGGTCTCCGGAGTCGGCGCCGTGTTCGTGGCGCCCGTGTTTTCGGTGTTCTCGGTTGTGGTGTTCGGGGTGCCGTTGGCGTTGTCGCCCGTCGTCGGGTTCGCTGTCTCGTCGCTTGTCATGCCTGTTGTCTCGCCTTTCCCCAACTGCTTGGTGATTACCTCTTCGTCTGTTCTTCCGCCCCTGATGCGCCGGCATGTCAGACCTCGACATGCAGCAACGCACTATCCTCTCTAGGTCTAGCACAATTCGATGTCCCACACGGGAGGCCCGCGACATTACATATCCGCGGCTCCCCTCCCCGAAAACCTCGAAAACCGCGCCAAACCTCATATACTGCTTGATGATCGAACGAGCACAGGAGACAGTATGATCGACCCGAAGACACGCGGCAGTGGCGCCGCCGGACATGGCGATATCCGCGTGGCGATCGTCGATAACGATTCGATCACGCTGAACGCGCTCGCCGGACTGCTGGCGCAACGATTCCGCGCCGTGACCGTCATCTGGACAACTATGGACGGCCACGAGGCGATTGCCAAAACGTTGGATCCCAACACTGCCCCCGATATATTGCTTGTGGACATGTCGTTGTCAGATATGTCGGGAATCCGCGTATGCCGGGAGATTCGGCGTCGCGACAGGCGGGTCCGTCTGCTGGGAATCACGTCGTTCCCTCTGGAGCTCTACGCGCGCAAGGCGAACGAGGCCGGAGCGCAAGGACTGGTCGGCAAGGAGTCGATGAACGCGGTGTTCGATGCATTCGGCCGCGTGCTCGCTACCGGTGTGGATCTTCCGAAATGCGGAACGAAATTCGAGACGGCCGAAACAGCGTACCGTCGGTTGCGCGAGACTCCGCCGCAGGGCGTGGACGCGCTGTCGCCCACGGAACTGCACGTACTGCAGGCATGCACTGAGGGAAAGACTCAGGAGCGGATCGCCGCAGAGCTCGGCATCGCGTCCGGCACCGTGCGCACGCACGTAAAGCGCATCAAAGCGAAACTGCACGCCGCCACACTGAGTCAGGCGGTCATGCTGTGGGTCACGATGCGGGACGAATAGAGGACGGTCATGATGGGCAGGAGCGCCTCGGATATGAGCGAGACCATAGTGAGCGAAGCGGCGGGCAATGATCGGCCCAGTGTGAATACGGTGGTAAAACCCATCGTCGATTTTATCCGGACCCATCGTTTGAGGATTGCTGCACTTGCGCTCGCCATCGTGTTCTCCCTGTTGGATTGGTATCCGCTGTGGACTGCCGGAGACGGCATGCCAAGGCCCGAGATCTTGGCGATGACGGCGTTGATCATGTCTCTGCTGATTGCCATGGCCGATCTCCGTTGGGGTGCCATGCTGGCCGCACTCGCGATGATGGTGTCCGTTCCTATGGGCGGGGTGCTGGGGACATCGTGGGCGGACTGGGCCCAGTATGCGCTGATCGGCTTGCTGGCGTTCGAGGTCAACACTGTTTCGGCCGTGGCATTGGGAATGATTTCCATTGCGTCGGCCATGGGATTCGTGAGCCTGCATACGTGGATGCTGACCATGCCATTGGCGGGCTGGGTGGGTGATGCCATGATGACCGCCACCCCTTTATTTATTGGTTTAACTTTCCGTTGGCGCGCCGACGCGCAGGAGTCGGAGACCCGGCTGCGACTACGGGAGCGAGAGCTGGCGCAACTGCAGCGAGACCTGCAATTGGTGCATGTGCTTCATGACACGGTCGCCGGGCGGCTGGCATTCGTCTCCGCGCTCAGCGAGCAGCGTGCGAATTCAGAAGTGAGTGTTGATGCGCAGAATGTTGGCATGCAGTCGTGGAAGTTGGTCAATGAGGAGACGGCCGATGCGCTCCACAGTGTCTGGCAGGCCGTGCGAGTGCTGTCCGCCGAGTCGTCACGGTCGTCCGGGGAAGGAACTGCTGCGGTGGGGGTCGATGCCGTTGATGATGGGGTAGACGTCCGCGTGAATGACCATGTGAATGTCCGCGCAGACGGGCAGATCGGTGCTGTGCCCGATGGCGTGGTTCGTCGGATGGTCCGGGTCTCCGAGGACTGGTGTCACCGACTTGACCTGTTGAATCTGCGCGGTACGATACGGATCTCCGGGAGTGCCATGGGATGTGATGAGGAAGTCGGCGAGTTGACCGAGCAACTTCTCGGCGAACTGTTCGTCAATATTCTCAAATACGCCAAACGTTCGGAATATGGTAAATGCTTGAACAAACGATTATGTGACGATTATCTGATCGCGATTATCTGCTCCGATGGCGGCATCCGCATTACGCAGACCAACGCCATCGCCTCGGATGATGATCGGTCGCGTCGTGAGGGCGATAGCAACAGCAGTGCCGCACGCAATGACGACGTTGCTCGCAATGACGATGGTGGTGTCGACGTTGCCGGACTTGGTAACGCCGACACCGGCGCACAGGCCGGGCTACCTTACTATCGGCGGAAACTGCAGGGCGTCGGCGGCTCCCTGTCGTATGCCGCCATCGACGACAGCTGGATGCTGCAAGCCACCATCCCCACTCGCTCCACCGTCGTCCACATTTGAGGACACCCGCATTGCCGTCCGCTTTCGAATTTCAATATCTTAAGAGCGCTCCACAGTGTTGTAAAAAGATGAAGAAAGAAGGTATTCGCAAATGCGGATGTCGCTCTTTAATAAGAGATACAGCCTGAAAGCTCGCATTGCCGCTGCCGCCGCGATGCTGTTTGCCTTAGGATCATTCGGAGTCGCTCAAACTGCGCAAGCGGATTCGATGCAGCCTCTCCGATTTTGCACGTATCACACGTATACAGTTATGAGCCGCAATATTGATTGCGATGGTGGTATTCGTCACTGGGTGACTATCAGCTATGGGTGGACAAAGAAAAGTTTTCATGGGGGCACAGTAAAACCGTTCCAAAATATTGGATATGGTAAGGGCGTCAGTAAGGTTGTTTTATCGTCTGCTGATACGAGCCGAATTAAGGCATCTTGGACTCAGGTATTGAATAAGTCGGAGAATTCTTGATGTCTGAGTCGTATCGTGTGCGCATCCTCGCCTCAATCGTGCTCCTGCTCTGCGCCGCGCTGGCCGGGTGCGGGAGCGCACCGACGAGGGGCGTATCGTCGCGGGGGAGCGAGGCATTCACGCGGGATACGGTTCGGCTGGCGTCGTCGCAGATGCGGGAGCTGAAGCAGATTCAGGAGCGCACGCATTCCGCCATGATCGCCGACATCATGAAGGACGGGGTCATCACGGCGCAGGAAATGAACGATCTGCAGCGTCAGCAGATGGACTGCTACGCTGCGGAAGGCTACGACATCCTGTACGACGATGATCTGACGGCAACCGTGATCCCGCGTGATGCGAACGGCGGAGGCGAGACCGAGGCGGTGGCTCGCAAGTGTGACACCGATCAGGGATTCGCCGACGTATACAACGTCTATTTCGAGGCGCTGCGGAACCCGGACGCGCGTGACATGGCGAAGGCGACGATCCAGTGTCTGATCGACAACGGTCTGGTCGACAAGACGTATTCGAAAGCCGATTACGAACGGGATTCCGAGAATCGGACCGGTCCGTATACACCCGACCCTGAGACCGGTGGCGTGAACGATCAGGTCTACACCTGTGGTCGGGATCCACTCGGCAACTTGCAGTAGGCCTCATGCCTTGGCTCCCCTCAGTCGCCAAAGGCAACTGAGGGGAGCGTGCGATAAATGTCTGGCCGGTGCCTGAGAGTCCTCCCTCTGTCGTGCCTTCGTCACGACATCTCCCTCCTCGGGAGGGAGAACTCCGGTATTTGGCCCACAACCGTTTGTTCTCCCTCCAAGGGAGGGAGATGTCACGGCGCATGCCGTGACAGAGGGAGGGATTCGAGCGCTGAGCTTGATGCTTCTCTCAGAGAAAGGACCAGAACTATCGGGGTTGGGCTGTCGCCGAATGTGATACACCATAAGGTGACATCACCAAGGAGGTGCGTCATGAACGATAAGCTCAGATTTCCGCGGGTGCCGCAGTTCGGGCCGTTCGATACGCCGGAGTTCATGCGCACGTTCGGCATCGACTGCTCGGTGGGGCGCCTCACGGCCATGGCGTCGCGCAATCTCGACACCGCCAGGCGCGTGGCCGTGTTCATTCCGGGATTCACCGGGTCCAAAGAGGACTTCATCCCGTTCTTTCCGTATCTGTGGCGCGAACTGCGCTCGACCGGTCATGACGATTTCGCCATCGTCGCGTATTCGCAGCGCGGTCAAGCAGACTCTGCGGCACCGAACGATAGAAATGCCTACGAACTTGACGATTTCGTGGCCGATGGCTGCGAGGTGCTGGAACGGCTGGGTGCCGCCGATCGTCCGATCGACTTGGTCGGCCATAGTTTCGGGGGAGTGGTTGCGCGGCGCGTGGCGCTGCGTCGGCCGGAGCTGCTTCGCTCGCTGACGGTGTTCGATTCCGGCGCGGTGCCTGTGAAACTGTCTCCGGTGATCAAGGCGGGTCCGGCGATCATCCGTCTGCTCGGTCCGATGGTCATGTATTGGGCGTATCGGCCGAAGCTGCGCGACGAGCCGCAGGCCGATCGTCTGGCCGAGCTGTTTCGTCAGTGCATGCATGCGTCGTCGAAGTATCATCTGGCATCGGTCGCCGATTTTATGACGAAGTTCAGCGATGTGACTGACGAACTCAAAATGTTTCACGTGAAACATGGCGTGCCGATCAATATCATGTATGGCAAGAATGACGACGTCTGGCCGAACGATGTCTACGACGATGAGGCCGCCGCGCTTGGCATTGCGCCGGTCGCGTTCGATAACGCCGGTCATCTCGCCCAGGACGATCAGCCCAAACCCTTCGCCAAGTCGCTGGTGCAATTCTGGGACCGGTGCTGATTGGGGCCGCTGCCGATCGTCGTTGAATCCGCTATCTGAGCAATCGGTAACCTTTACTGTTTTGTTCGTGAAATATACCGGAGTACGAGTTGCGCGAGAATTGCGCAGCTGGCGATAATCCAGCCGATTGAAAAGTTGAATGCCGTATGTGTGAACAGCGCCGTAATCCATATGATCGTCAGCGCGATATCCGCTCTGCGCACCGCCGTATGCTGTTGATCCCGGAAATTCTCCCGGAGAAGTCCGAACAGCAGCAGTGCGGCTCCGGCGATCAGGCAGCCTATGGCCAAATGCAAATATGCCGAGGAGCGCTGATCCTTCAACGCTATTCCGCATATGATGACTGCGAAACCAGCCATCTTAGCTATGGAAGATAGTTTGGAACGTTGCACAAGTCTTCCTTATCTCTGTGATGCGGGAGAGAAGCCGAAGCATCCCTCCCACATCACGAATGGCATTCACTGGGACGTTACCCAAGTAATGTACCCGCCGGTCTCGGTATTGGGCATTATGAAAAATAGCCTTACAACGGGTGTGATGGGAAAAGCTTTGTCTACGTTTGTGGACAGCAGTGACGACGTCTGGTCGAATGGTGTCTATAACGACGAGGCCACCGCGCATCTCCTCGCAATTCACAGCGCCAAACATCCGTCCGGCCCCGTCGCAAACTTCCGTTTGGCGCTGTGAATCGCGTAGGACGGCGATATCCCGGCGGATATGGCAGTGCCCGGGCCATTGGGGAACGGTCCGGGCACTGTTGGGTTGATTATGGTGGTTGCGGGGGAGCCCTCCCTCAGTCCGCCTAACGGGCGGACAGCTCCCTCCCCAGGAGGGAGCACAATCGGGTGTGGGCAGGTCGCGCGCCTCATGTCTCCCGGTTTTATACCCTTTCTAAGGAGGGGCAGGAACCGGGAGGCGCGCTTCTACCTTGTTGCTTCTTCACCTGGGTGAGCTGGTAGCTGACGAACAGGATCGCGAGCCAGATCACGCCGGCGATCACGGCCACGCGGTAGCTCGGCGAGAAGCACATGAGCACCACCACGAGCGCGAGGAACGCGAGCACCACCCACGGGGTGACCTTCGCGAACGGCAGCTTGAAGTGGATCGCGGCGAGCGCCTCCTTGCCGGAGAGTCCGTGCAGCGCGGAATCCTCCGGCGCCTTGCCGGCTTCGGCCACGCGGCGGAACTTCATTTCGGTGATCATGATCATTGTCCAGTTGATCACACCGGCGATGGTGGCGATCGACATCAGGTAGTTGAACGCGAACTCGGGCCACAGGAACACCACGACCACGGCGATGGCGGTGATCACGGCGGAGGTGAGCACGCCGGCCACGGGCACGCCGTTCTTGTTGAGCTTGCCGAGGTAGGCGGGGGCGTTGCCCTGCTTGGCGAGCGAGTACAGCATGCGGGAGTTGGCGTACAGGCCGGAGTTGTAGACGCTCATCACGGCGGTGAGGCACACGAAGTTGAGGATGCCGGCGGCCACGTGCACGCCCACGGAGTCGAAGATCTGCACGAACGGGCTGGACTTGCCGTCGATCGTGTTCCACGGCACCACGGCCATGATCACGCCGAGCGCACCGATGTAGAAGACGAGGATTCGCCAGATGATGTCGTTGGTCGCACGAGGGATGGTGCGACGCGGATCCTCGGTCTCGCCGGCGGTGATGCCGATGAGCTCGGTGCCGCCGAAGCTGAACATCACCACGACGAGCGCCATGAGCAGGCCGGTCCATGAGCCGTCGGAGGACTGCGACATCAGGCCGTTCGGGAAGAATCCGCCGTCGATGTTGAACCAGTTGGCGAAGCTGGCGGGCACACCCGAATCGGTGGGCAGTGCGAAGACGATCACGGCGAGGCCGCCGAGGATCATGGCCACCACGGCCACGATCTTGATGATGGCGAACCAGAACTCGAACTCGCCGAACTGGCTGACGCCGAGCAGGTTGGCCGCCGCGATGATGATGAGGAACGCGGCCGCCGACACCCACGTCGGGATGGCGGGGAACCAGTAGTTCACGAACGAGCCGACCACGGACAGCTCCACCATCGACACGAGGATGTAGTTGAACCAGTAGTTCCAGCCGGACACGAATCCGGCGCGCTTGGACCAGTACTGGGTGGCGTAGTAGCTGAAGGCGCCGGCCTTCGGATCCTCCACCGACATTTCGGACAGCGCGCGCACGATCATGAAGATCGCGAGGCCTCCGATCAGGTAGGCCAGCAGGATCGACGGACCGGCGAGCGCGATGGATTCGGACGAGCCGTAGAACAGGCCCGTGCCGATGGCGCCGCCGAGTGCGATGAGCTGGATGTGGCGGTTCTTCAGTGATTTGCGTAGTGATGCGGGGACCGGCACGTCGTCGGTCTCGCGCGGCTTGGTCGATTGGTTCTCGGCCATGGCGTTTCCCCTTCCTCTCTGAGTCTTGCGGCATGTTTCGCGTGGATCTGACTGCTGTTGGCAAATGTTCCACGTGAAACGTGCGGTACGGGTGCCTTCGCCGATGGTGTCGGTGCCGGCATCGTTCGGTCAACGTGTACCGAGGGTAGTCGTACCACATGTCACCAAGCGCATTCTGTCCATCGAAACCGAAAGAGCCGGTGCTCTCCTCCGTGGGGAACGCCAATATTTGACACTGTAAAATATTAGTGGTAGAAAATATCTCGGAAGCCGCAAGAGGGCGACGGGTCCGGCAGCAATGCCGGCGCGATCGCGGGCGCGGCGAATCGAGAAAGGGAATGCCATGGGATTTGCCGAGGATGCGGTCGCGGAGATGTTCGCGCTCTCGATGCGCACTCGCGGCAAGGCAATCGACAAGGTCAGCCGCGGGGCCAAGGGCGAGATACCGGCGCTGCACATGCTGGCTGTGTCGAGCGTGCCGCTGACGCCGGGGCGTATATCCGATGCGCTCGGCGTGAGCCCGGGTCGTGTGTCCGCGATCCTGGATCGGCTGGAGAAAAAGGGGATGATCGTACGCGAAACCGATCCGTCCAACCGTCGCAACGTGCTGGTGAGCGTCACCGACGCTGGGCGCGAAGCGGATCGCGAGGCCTTTACGCAGATGCATGACCGTTTCGTCCGCGTATTCGAGCGCATGGGGGAGGAGCACACCAGGCAGTTTCTCGACCGATGCAAGGAGTTCGTCGGCTACATGCTTGACGAAGGCTTTCCGTCGCCGCCCGAAGGGCCGCCGTGTGCGCTCTGACCTGATGGCACTGCCGTGACGGCATGACGGCGACCCCGGTGCGTCCGGGGTTTCCTTTTGCCTCATCTTGAACACTGTAAATAATGACTACCCAAAATAAAAATCGCAAGGAACAAGAAACCATAGGGGAACAATCGTGATCAGAATCAGCAAATATCTATCCAAGGCCGAATGGGGGCAGCTGTTCGTCGGCCTGCTGCTCATCATCGCGCAGATCTGGTTCAACCTGGAACTGCCCGACTACATGGCCGACATCACCCGACTCGTCGAGACGCCCGGCAGCGAGATGCACGACATCTGGGTGGCCGGCGGCAAGATGCTCGCCGTCTCGCTCGGTGCCGTCACGTGCATGATCCTCATCAGCCTGATCACCGCACGTGTAGGCGCATCGTTCAGCCAGCGTCTGCGCTCGCTCGAGTTCAAGCGCGTCGAATCGTTCGGCCCGGCCGAGATGAACCGCTTCTCGTCCGCCAGCCTGATCACCCGATCCACGAACGACATCACGCAGATCCAGATGTTCGTGACCATGGGACTGATGCTGCTCGTGCAGTCGCCGATCATGGCCGTGTGGGCCGTGTGCAAGATCGCAGGCAAGGGCTTCGAATGGACCGTCGCCACCGGCGTGGCCGTCGCGATCCTCATGGTCGCCATCGTGATCCTCATGGCGCTGGTCATGCCCAAGTTCAAGGCCATGCAGACGATCACCGACAACATCAACCGCGTTTCACGTGAAAACCTCACCGGCCTGCGCGTGGTGCGCGCCTACAACGCCGAGGACTATCAGGAGGCCAAGTTCGACAAGGCCAACACCGACCTGACCGAGACGCAGCTGTTCACCAACCGCGCGATGAGCGTGATGATGCCGCTCATGAACACCGTGATGAATGGCCTGATGCTCGCCGTGTACTGGATCGGCGCCTACCTGATCGACGCGGCCGACATGACCGACAAGCTCACCCTGTTCTCCAACATGGTGGTGTTCTCCAGCTACTCCGTGCAGGTGATCATGAGCTTCCTCATGATGAGCATGGTGTTCGTGCTCTGGCCGCGCGCCGACGTGTCCGCCAAGCGCGTGCTTGAAGTGCTCGACACCAAGCCGACAGTGACCGACGGCACCCGCACCGCCGGCGAGCGCGACGCGGCCGGCAACGAGCTGCGCGGCGAGGTCGAGTTCCGCGACGTGAGCTTCACGTACCCCGATTCGCGCGAGCCGATGCTCGAACACGTGAGCTTCAAGGCCGAGCCCGGCCAGACCGTGGCGTTCATCGGATCCACCGGCTCCGGCAAGTCCACGCTGGTGAACCTTGTGCCGCGCTTCTACGACGCCACCGAGGGCCAGGTGCTCGTCGACGGCGTGGACGTGCGCGACTACGAGCTCAAGGCGTTGCGCGACAGGATCGGCTACGTGCCGCAGCGTTCCGTGATGTTCAAGGGCACGGTGACCAGCAACGTGGCGTACGGCGATACGACCGCGGCCGGCGTGGATACCACCTCGTCCGGCGCCGTCGATCCCGACTCCGTGCACGCCGCCATCGACGTGGCCCAGGCCAGCGAATTCGTCGACAAGATGCCCCACGGCATCGACTCCGAGATCGCCCAGGGCGGCTCCAACGTGTCCGGCGGCCAGAAGCAGCGACTGTCCATCGCCCGCGCGGTATGGCGTCACCCGGAGATCCTCGTGTTCGACGACTCGTTCTCCGCACTCGACTTCCGCACCGACCGCGAGGTGCGTGAGGCGCTCGCCAGCGAATGCGCCGACTCCACCAAGCTGATCGTCGCGCAGCGCATCGGCACGATCATGCACGCCGACCAGATCATCGTGCTTGACGACGGCCGCGTGGTCGGCCACGGCACGCACAAGGAACTGCTCGAGACCTGCGACGTCTACCGCGAGATCGCCGAATCCCAGCTTTCCCAGACCGAGCTCGCCGCGTAGGGGAGGGAGGAATCGGCTGAAGGCCGATGCACCCGCTTTGCCGACTTCGTCGGCGTCACCTCATCCGTCCGGCTACGCCGGACACCTTCCCCTCAAGGGGAAGGAATGGGATGGCGAAGCCGGCTTCCCCTTGAGGGGAAGCTGTCACGCGCAGCGTGACTGATGAGGTGCTCGACCTCAACGCTTCAACTCGCTCGACGCGAATACGTATATAGAACTTATTAAGGAGAACCAATGCCAGGACCAATGGGACCGCGTGCAGCGGCCGAAAAACCGCAGGACTTCGGCAAGATCATGGGCAAACTCGTCCGCTTCTGCAAGCGGTATCTGCCCGCCATGATCATCGCGCTGATTCTCGGCGCCGCCGGAACCGTCTGCCAGATCATCGGACCGGACAAACTCAAGGACGTCACCAACGAGATCACCAAGGGCCTGCCCGCCATGGTCAACGGCCGCCCGGTCATGAACTCGATCGACATGGACGCCGTCACGACGATCTGTGTCACACTTGTGGTGCTGTACGTCGGTTACGCGCTGCTCACCTATGTGCAGAGCTGGATCATGGCCACCGTCACCCAGCGCACCGCACAGCGTCTGCGCGACGAGATCTCGAAGAAGATCAACCGTCTGCCGCTCAAATACTTCGACAAGGTCAGCTACGGCGACGTGCTCAGCCGCATCACCAACGACGTGGACGCCATCGGCCAGACGCTCGGCCAGTCGCTGGGCTCGCTCATCACGGCGGTCACGCTGTTCGTCGGATCGCTCGTCATGATGTTCCACAACAACGTGATCATGACGCTCACCGCGATCGGCGTGAGCGTGATCGGCCTGATCATCATGATGGTCATCATGAAGGCGTCGCAGAAGTACTTCACGCTGCAGCAGCTCGCGCTCGGCGAGGTCAACGGCCACGTGGAGGAGATGTACGCCGGCCATACGATCGTCAAGGCATACTCCGGCGAGGACTCGTCGATCGAACAGTTCGAGAAGTACAACGACCGTCTGTACGTGTCCGGCTGGAAGTCGCAGTTCCTGTCTGGCCTGATGATGCCGATCATGCAGTTCATCGGCAACCTCGGCTACGTGGCCGTGTGCGTGGTGGGCGCGGCGCTCGCCATGAACGGCGACATCGAATTCGGCGTGATCGTGGCGTTCATGATGTACATCCGCCTGTACACGCAGCCGCTGTCGCAGTTCGCGCAGGCGTTCCAGAACCTGCAGCGCTGCGCCGCCGCGTCCGAGCGCGTGTTCGGCTTCCTCGAGGAGCCGGAGATGAGCGACGAGACCGCGCTCGAGGGCCGTCGCATCACCGACGAGGCCGGCGACTCCAACGGTCTGCGCGGCGACGTGGAATTCGACCACGTGAGCTTCGGCTACAAGCCGGGCCAGCTCGTGATCCACGACTTCAGCGCCAGCGTAAAGGCCGGGCAGAAGGTGGCGATCGTGGGCCCGACCGGCGCCGGCAAGACCACCATGGTCAATCTGCTCATGCGTTTCTACGATCTCAACGGCGGCGACATCCGCATCGACGGCGTTTCCACCGCGTCCGTGCCGCGCGCCGAAGTGCACGACCAGTTCGCCATGGTGCTGCAGGACACGTGGACCTTCGAGGGCACGATCCGCGAGAACATCGTGTACTCCAAGCAGGGCGTGACCGACGAGCAGGTGCAGGCCGCCTGCCGCGCCGTGGGCCTCGACCGCTTCATCCGCTCGCTGCCCGACGGATACGACACCGTGCTCAACGACAACACCAGTCTGTCCGCCGGCCAGAAGCAGCTGCTCACCATCGCGCGAGCCATGATCCAGGACGCGCCGATCCTGATCCTCGACGAGGCCACCTCGTCCGTGGACACGCGCACCGAGGAGCTGATCCAGAAGGCCATGGACCAGCTGACCGTGGGACGTACGTCGTTCGTGATCGCGCACCGACTGTCCACGATCAAGAACGCCGACATGATCCTCGTGATGAAGGACGGCGACATCATCGAACGCGGCACGCACGACGAACTGCTCGCCGACGGCGGCTTCTACGCCGACCTCTACAACAGCCAGTTCGCCACCCTCGCCGCGTAGGCGCCAGGGCGGTCCCGGCTCCCCTCAGTCCGCTTTTGGCGGACTGAGGGGAGCCCCGCTCTCAAAGGTCCAAGCCAACGGGGGGCCACACCGGCGCACATTCGTCGCTCTTCCTTACGTTCCCCACCCATTCCTCCGCAATCTGAACACGTCAACGACGACGCGAACGGAAACGGAGGATATAATGAAAACGTTATATTCGCGCAGGAGACAACGATGGGTGGTGCGACTCGAACTCATCGGGGACTGGCTGCTGTCCTTGGATGAGGAAACCTATGCGCAGGTCATGGCCTCTCTGGAAATACTGGGGGAGCGTGGGCCCATGCTGGGCCGTCCTTTGGTGGATTCGATCCGGCACTCATCCATTCACAATCTCAAGGAACTACGTCCGCCATCATCCGGAACCAGCGAAATCAGAATGCTGTTCGCATTCGATCCCGAACGACGAGCGGTCATGCTGGTGGCCGGAGACAAACGAGGGAAGTGGGATGCGTGGTACAAAACCAATATCCCTCTGGCCGAACAACGATGGAACACGTATATGGAGGAACGCAATGAAGCCGATGACCATCGATGACATTCTGAAAATCCGTCCGGTCGACGAGGCCGCCGTGGAACGCGAGAAGAAGCGCATGATCGCCGAGATCCGCGCATACAAGCTCCGCGAACTGAGGCGGCGACTCCGCATTCCGCAGCAGGCACTGGCACGCGCGCTGCACATCTCCCAGCCGCGCATCTCGCAGATCGAAAACGGTGAGATCGACTCCATCAAGGTCGGCACGCTCAAACGCTACGTGGAGGCCGTGGGCGGCCATCTGCGCATCGAGATCACGGTGAACGGGCACACCACGCTGCTGGATTCGTGATCTCGGCGGCCACTGCGCTTCGGGAAACGCAGATCGTACGATGCGAATCCACCCGCTAAGGTGGAGGGTTGAGAGACGACGGAGACGATCGTGAGATAATCCGCATCCCGCGTGGTGTACAACGCCTAGGGCGCATGGCGTATGACCCCGCCGGGCAGTGAAAGGGGATTCGCATGGCGAAGCTGGCAGGATTCGAAACACCAAGACTGGGCATGGGCACGATGGCGCTCGCCATTGAGGGCCGTCCGACGGATCGGCGTGAGGCCATCGACACGATCCACGCCGCGCTCGACGAGGGTGTGCGCTACCTCGACACCGCATGGTCGTACTATCTGCCGAGCAAACCGGGTACGGGCGAGCCGGAGGATCTCGGCTACGGTGAAAAGCTCGTCTACGAGGCGCTGCACACGTGGGACGGTCCGCGCGACGAGGTGCTGGTGGCCACCAAGACCGGATGGCTGCGCACGCTGTCCGCGCCGGCTGCGACCGCCGACTCCGCCGCGTCCGACACGGAATCTGGCACCGACCGCTCCGCCATCGCCGACCAGACCGGCGCCGTGTCCGGCAACAACTTCGGCGAATACGGATGGCAGGCCGACGCCCGTCCCGAAACCATCATCCGCCAGGCCAAGGAATCCGCGCTCCGGCTCGGCGTCGGCACGCTGAGCCTGCTCTACTCGCACTGCCATGATCCGCAGGTGCCGTACGACGAGCAGATGGGCGCGTTCCGTCAGCTCGTCGACGAGGGCGTGGTCCGCTACGTGGGCATCTCCCGTGTGGACGCCGCCGACATCGAAACGGCAAGCGAGATTCTCGACGACGCGTTTGTGGCCGTGCAGAACCAGTTCTCTCCCTCGTTCCCCGATCCGGATCACACGCTCGAATACTGCGAACAGCGCGGACTGGCGTTCGTCTGCTGGTCGCCGCTCGGCGGGTTCCTCGACAAGATCGACCAGCGCAAGTACGACGCGTTCCGTACGGTGGCCGCCGTGCACGACTGCTCGTACCAGCGCGTGGTGCTGGCATGGGAGATGGCCCAGTACGACCGTCTGTTCACCATTCCCAGCGCCCGCAACCCGCATGAGATCCAGGACTCCTTTGCCGCCACGCGGCTGATCCTCACCCCCGACGAGTTGCGCTTCCTCGACGAATCTGTGGCGCGTTAGGCCACGAAGAACCGTCCCGGGAAGCCCTGCGATTTGGCCAGTATCCGCTCCTCGGTGATGATCGCACACTGGAAGTCGAATGATTCGGCGAGCGCGGCCGCTGATGTGACGAACAACGCCGTGGCCAGTCCGTCCGCCACCATGGTCGGATACGGTTCGGGACTGGCGCTTTCGACCAGCGCCCATGATGCGCGTACGTCGTTCGCGGGGAGCCCGTCGATCGCGTTGAGCAGGTGATGGGCCTCGTGTAGGGCCTCGGTCCCTGCCGCGCTCCCTTGTGTCCCGCTTACCGGCCAGCGCCGGCGGCTCGGTGCCGATGCGCATAGCGATCCGTATGCGAGCTCGAGCAGTCCCACGGCGCGTGTGGTGTCGTCCGGGTCCTCGAGCGCGATGCGGGCGGGACGTCTTCCGAAGGCAGGGTCCTTGGCGGTGCCGGTGGCGTCAGCGGTCCGCAACGTCGCCGAGGATGGGCTCGTGCCCGAATGCGACACGGCAGGTCCGGGACTCGTTCTTACGCGCAGATCGCCGCCGGCGTCGATCACATAGTGCAGCGGGCGCGTATTGGCCTGATCGCTGGCGTGCCGTTCCACCATGCCGCCAAGCAGATCCACCATGTACCCCTTGCCTGCGGCTCCGAAATCCAAGCGCACCGGGCCCGTGGTGATGAGCGTCGTGCCGTCGCGGCGCACCGAGTCCCAGGTGGCGCGTCCGTGTTCCCGGCCGAGATGCGCGAATGCCCCGGATTCCATGCGAAACGTCAGATTCGCGTCATAGCCCAGACGCGTAAGGTCCTCGCCCACGCACGGGTCGATTGCACCTTCGGTCGCGGCGAACAGGCGGTCGTAGAACTCGAACAGCGGGCGTGCAAAGTCGGGGAACTCGAACCGGCCCCCATGCGGGGAACGGGCCATGGCCGAAACGATCGAATCCTCGCGGAACCGCGACAGCGCTCGTTCGAACTCCTCGATGCGTGATGCCATGCGATCCCGCAGGGAGGAGGTGATCCGCTGTGATGAGGTGATGATGATCCCGCCTCCCAAAGCGTTGGGAAAGCTGACGGCGACGGGGCCTTCCGAAGGCTTTCGGGACGCGTTCCCGTTCGCGGGGACGCCGGATTCCAAGGGCGTTGATGAACCGTGGCATACGTTTCCGGGGAAGTTCTCCATGGGTTTTATGGTAGGTGCGGTTCACAAATCGAAGTTACCTGAGCGGCTCCCGCGAATTTCCAATGCTCTTCCGAGGGCATCTTCGATTTGTGCTATCCCAACTATCGAGACGATTTTTTGGGCGATGGCCAATAATTTACACAAATGGACAAAACATAAGGCGCACACCGTTTTGTGAGCGCTCACACATCGTCACGCCTCAATTGAGGGCACTAACTACCACGTACTCTTAAAAATGTCAAGACTTTCTTTTTCGGAAAAGTGGCTCTAAGTTTCCGTAACGGTTCATGAAAATGCTGTGGAACTATTGAAAACATTGGTTTTCGAGAGGGGATCCGCAGTGGCGGAAATTGAGAGGAATCTATGCGTTCACTGAGCACGACACTCGTACGCCATGGGCGAAACGCCGTTGCCGGCATCTCCGGCGGCGCGGTCCGCGGCGTCATTCGTGTCTTCGCGGCCGTGATCATGGCGGTGCTTATGGTGGCGGCGCTCTTCGTGTCCCCGAACGCCGCGCTGGCCGCGTCCGGCTCCGACGGCGTGCCGACCAAGGCGTCGTTCGACTACACCACGTGGACCCAGATCTCCGACAAGATCGCCGAGCAGCTGAACGAAGGCTCCACCGACTACAAGAACGGTGACCATTCCGGCGCATCCTCCGCGTTCAACTCCGCCTACAGCATCACCTACGTGTCCACCAACTTCTCCCAGGCCACGATCGACAAGCTCGGCCAGGAGAAGTTCCAGTCGCAGCAGCAGCAGTTCAACGCGATCAAGTCACTGGCCTACCAGCAGGGCAAGGAAGGCGACATCGACTCCGGCATCGCCACTCTGACCGCCGACATCGCCGACACCGCGACCCAGCTCGACAACGCCTCCGACCTGCTCAAGCCGCAGGAATACTACACGGCCCGCGCTGAGAAGACCAACGCCCAGCGCAAGACGCTCGAGGCCAACAAGGTCAACAAGAACACCGGCAAGGGCGACCGCACCTGGACCGACGTGGCCAACGAGATGACCCCGATCCTCGACAAGGCGCTCAAGGCGGCCAAGGCCGGCGACGGCCGCAAGGGCTCCGACCTCGTCAACAACGCCTACTACCAGTACTACGAGAAGCTCGGCTTCGAGAAGAACGTGATGAACGCCATCGGCGGCGACCGCGTCTCCAAGGTGGAATCCACGTTCAAGGAGGCCCGCAAGGCCATGGTGGCCGGCACCGACGCCACCCCGTACATCACCAGCCTCAAGTCCATGCTGGTGGAGGACGCCGGCAAGCTCGACGGTGGCGCGGCCAACGACGTCAACGGCTTCACCAAGTTCATCACCAGCTCCGTCGGCCAGGCCTTCCTGATCCTGATCCGTGAGGGCCTTGAGGCGCTGCTCGTGGTGGCCGCCATCATCGCCTACCTGATCAAGTCCGAGAACAAGCGCTTCGTCAAGTGGATCTACGTCGGCGTGCTGGCCGGTCTGGCCGGCTCCGGCGTGGTGGCCGTGCTCTTCGGCCTGCTCTTCGGCGGTAGCGGCCCGATCCAGGAGATCATGGAGGGCGTGTGCGCCCTGATCGCCATGGGCATGCTGCTGTGGACCAGCAACTGGATGCTCAACAAGTCCAGCGTCGAAGCGTGGAACAAGTACATCAAGAACAAGACCGAGTCCGCAGTGGCATCCGCCGACGCCGTGGCCGCCGCTGGCGAGAAGACGACCGTGGGCACCATGGTCTCGCTCGCCATGCTGAGCTTCCTCGCCGTGTTCCGCGAGGGCGCCGAAACCGTGATCTTCTACGAGTCGATCTACTCGATGAGCCGTGACTCGCGCGGCATGTGGATTGGCGGCATCGCCGCGGCCGTGGTGCTGGTGATCGTGTTCCTGATCATCCGCTTCACCTCCGTGAAGATCCCGATCGGCCCGTTCTTCCTGGTCACCTCGATCCTGATGTCCATCCTCGTGGTCGTCTTCGCCGGCGGCGGCGTGCACGCGCTGATCGAAGGCGACGCCCTGGGCGGCATGTACCTCAACGGCGTGCCCACCAACGACTGGCTCGGCTTCTACCCGTACGTGGAGACCATCGTGGCCCAGGCCCTCGCCGCGGTCGCCGTGATCGCCCTGTTCGTGGTCGGCTTCATCAAGCAGCGCAAGGCCAAGGCCGAGCTCTCCTCCGCCAAGCCCGCCAAGTAGACGTAGACGCGATCCACGAATACAAACCCAAGATTTTTCCAAAATCCCAACAGAAAAGGAAAAGAGAAATGATGAAGAACAAGATCAAGGCTCTGCTGGCCGTCGTGGCCGCCGGTGCCATGGCGTTCTCGCTCGCCGCCTGCGGCAACTCCAACGCCTCCTCCAGCTCCGACAAGAGCGCTTCCTCCTCCAGCTCCAAGACCACCGAGTCCAAGAGCACCGATGGTGGCGCCGGCTTCGAGGAGATCCCGATCGGCGACGACCAGGAGGTCGGCCCGCTGAACGTGGCCGCCGTGTACTTCCAGCCCGTCGACATGTACCCCGAAGGCCAGGGTCTGTCCGCTGCTGAGTCCAACCTCCACCTCGAGGCCGATATCCACGCCCTGAAGAACAACCAGCTGGGCTACGCCGAGGGCGAGTTCATCCCGAAGCTGACCGTGGACTACAAGATCGAAGACAAGAACGATCCGAACAACGTGCAGCAGGGTACGTTCATGGAAATGAACGCCGACGACGGCCCGCACTACGGCGCCAACCTGAAGCTCGACAAGGACGGCGAGTACAAGCTCACCTTCACCATCCACTCCCCGCAGGAGAACGGCTGGACCCTGCACGTGGATCCCGAGACCGGTGTGAAGGGCCGCTTCTGGACCGAGCCGCTGACCGCCTCCTTCGATTGGGACTACACCGTTCACCAGTGGTGATCGCGGTACCATTCGCAAATAGCGTGAGGTAACGTTCCGACGCGCCCCGCAAGGGGCTGATCGGGAACTTACACCCCAGGGCATTCCGCCGATTCGCTCCCCACGAGGGAGGTGAATCGCCGGAATGCCCTCTACGCGTTTTTGGATGGAAACGCGCAAAACAGCGTGACGTGACACAAACGTGACGCACCACAACGCACAACTGAACATCAACAACGAAAGGCTGATGAATGCTTGGACAATATGTGCAGGCGTTGCCGGGTATGCTGTCGCCATGCCTGCTGGTCATGGTGATGAGCGTACTGCTCACCGTGGGTGAGGGACGCGACAAACCGAAAAGCGCGAACTGGCGTCTCATCGGCCTGATCCTGGGCCTGCTTGGCGCACTCGTGTTCGCCACGCTGCGCGGCACGGCCGTCATCGATCGTCGTTCCACGGTGAACCTGCCGGCGCTGATCCTCGCGGTCGTGTTCGACGTGGCCATGATCGCCGTCGTACTCACCGCACACAGACTCACGAAGAACTGGCATGACCATCCGGTCGCACTGCACCTCGGCAACTTCGCCGCCGCGGCCGGCATCGCATGCACCACCTTCTACATCACGCCCGACGTGATCCTGCAGCTGACCAACTTCGTGGAGACCGGCAAGTCGCCGTTCACCTCCGAAATGCTGCTGCGCGCGCTCGGCTTCCTGCTCGGCGTGGGCACCGCCATCGTCACGGCGGCCATTTTCCGCACGATGCGCTCCACGGCCGTTCGCGCGTCGTTCACCGCGGCGGCGCTGCTGCTGGTCGTGCTGATCCTCATTCGTCACCTGACCGACCTGTTCTCGCTGATGATGAACATGCTGATCCTGGTGCTGCACGGTCCGGCGTTCCGCGCCCTCATCTTCTTCCACAACCACGAGATTCAGTTCACGCTCGCGCAGGCGCTCGTGTTCGTCATCCCCGTCGTCGCATCGCTGATCGCCGGATTCAGGATGCCGAGGACCGGCGCAAATGAGGCCATCGCCCGTACGCACATCGCGTTCAAGCGTCGCGCGCTGGCGGCCAGCGTGTGGAGTCTCGTCGCCATGATCGGCGTGACCGTGGCGCTCACGTTCGGCGTGTACGAGAACAACAAGGTGCCCGAGCTTTCGCCGCCGGAACCGTATTCGCTGAGCAAGGGCGTGGCCACGATCAACTTCTCCCAGGTGGAGGACGGCCATCTGCACCGCTTTGAATACAAGGCGAAGGACGGCACCACCATGCGTTTCATCATCATCAAGAAGAACGGCGGCGCGTACGGCATCGGTCTGGACGCGTGCGAGACGTGCGGCGACGCCGGCTACTACGAGGAGAACGGCAAGATCATCTGCAAGCGCTGCGACGTGGCGATCAACCTCGCCACCATCGGCTTCAAGGGCGGTTGCAACCCGATCCCGTTCAACTACAAGATCGGCAACGGCAAGATCACCATCCAGACGGCGGATCTCGACGCGCTGTCGCAGCACTTCAAGTAAGGGGAGGTGAAGCGTGTTCTTTCTTCGTATGATTTTCCGGTCGTTCAGCAGGCAGTTCAAACGTCGTCTGCTGATCGCCGTCACCGTGTGCCTGTCCGCCACGGTGAGCGTGGCCATGCTCGGCGTGGTGTTCGACGTGGGCGACAAGCTCAACGCCGAACTCTCGACGTACGGTTCCAACATCACCGTGCAGCCGAAGTCCGACGCCGTGATCTCCGATCTGTATTCCACGGATGACGCGGCGGGCGCGGCCGGCACGTCCGATTCGACGGGCGGCTCCGGCACGACCAGCGATCCCACGTCGTTCCTCAAGGAGTCGGACGCCAAGAACATCAAGACGATCTTCTGGGCGTTTAACATCACCAACTTCGCGCCGCAGCTCAACATCCACGCGAACGCCGGCGTGAACAGCGGCAGCGGTCAGGTCAGCATCCCGATCGTGGGCACGTGGTTCAACAAGACGCTCAAGCTCGACACGGGCGAATCCACCGTGGTGGGCGTGCAGGGTATGCGTTCGTGGTGGACCGTGCAGGGCGCATGGCCCAAGGACGACACCGATCAGGCGATGATCGGCGTGAACCTGGCCGATAAGCTCGGCGTGAAGATCGGCGATACGCTCACGCTGACCAAGACCACCGCGTCCGGCGTGAACAACGTGCAGTCGGTGAAGATCGTCGGCACGTATGACTCCGGCGACGACGCGGCCAACTCGCTGTACATGGCGAGCTCGGTGGCGCAGACGCTGGCCGACCTGCCCGACTCGGTCGACAAGATCGAGGTCAAGGCGCTCACCACGCCGGAGAACGATCTGGCGCGCAAGGCCGCCAAGAACCCGGCCGCGCTGACGTCCGAGGAGTGGGAGACCTGGTACTGCACCGCGTACGCGAGCTCGATCGCCTACCAGATCGAGGAGGTCATCCCCGGTTCGGTGGCCAAGCAGGTGCGGCAGGTGGCCGCGCTGCAGGGCGACGTGATGAACAAGACCCGTGCCGTGATGATCCTCATGACCGCGCTGAGTCTGGTCGCCGCCGCCATCGCCGTGGCGAACCTGATGGCCGCGTCGATCGGCGAGCGCGGCAACGAGCTGGCGCTGCTCAAGGCCATCGGCGCCACGGACGGCGCGGTGTCCCGCCTGATGCTGGCCGAGACGGCGGTGATCTCGCTTGTGGGTGCGATCATCGGCGCCGGTCTGGGCTCGGGCGTGGCGCAGATCGTGGGGCAGGTGGTGTTCGGTTCGGGCATCACGATGCGACCCATGGTGTTCGTGCTGGTGTTCGTGCTGCTGGCCATTACGATTCTCATCGCCTCGGTGTCGTCGATCCGTTCGATCCTGAGGCTGCGTCCCGCGGAGGTGCTGCATGGCCGCTGATAGCAACAAGATTCGCAAGCCGATGACCAATCGGCGCATGTTCTTCGCCATGATCTTCGGCGCGGTGTTCCGTCGTCGTTCGCGCGCCGTCATGGCCGTGGTCTCGTCGATGGTGGGTGCGGCGACGCTGTTCTGTCTGGCCGCCGTATGCCTGGTGGTGCCGCAGCAGATGAGCGCGGAGATGCGCGCGTACGGCGCGAACCTGATCGTGACGCCGAACGAGGCGTCGAGCGCCGCCGGACTGAGCGCAGACACGGTCGCGGCCGTGGAGAAGACGGTCAAGGCCGACGGGTCCGCAAAGTCCGCCACCTACCGTTACGAGACGGTGCGCATCAACTCGGCGCCGTACGTGCTCGGCGGCATCGACGTGAATCAGGTGCGCGACCTCAATCGTCATTGGGTGGTCGACGGCAAGTGGCCGAGCGAGGGCCGTGTGCTTGTGGGCCGTGATGTGGCCGATTCCATGGGACTGGAAATCGGTTCGGCGATCAAGATCGCATATCGCGCGTCGGACAATGCGGCCGGGGCAAGCTCGTCCGGCACGTCTGGTTCTGCCGGCTCGAACGCCACCGCTGTGCCGAACGACGGTACTTCGTCGGCGTCCGGCACGACCGCGGGCACGACGTCCGCGGAAACGCAGGCGCAGTCCACCGGCCAGTCGTCACGCGACGGACGTGTGTCCACCGACATCCTCAACACCGACGGCACCGAATTCCGCGTGGCCGGCATCGTCGACACCGGCGGCAGCGAGGACGAGATCGTGTACGCCACGAACGACGACCTGACCAAACTGGCCGGTGAGCGCGGCAGCGACGTGATCGAGTTCTCCTCCGAAGCGTCGGCCGATCAGCTCACGCAGCTGGTCAATCGAATCAACAAAACGTCGTCGCTGGGCGTGAAGGCACAGCAGGTCAGCAAGATCACGTCGTCGAACACGCGCATCATCACCATGCTGCAGACGCTGTTCTGGCTGGTCTCGGTCGTGGTGCTGGTGCTGACGCTCGTGGGCGTGAGCACGACCATGGCGTCGATCGTCTCGCAGCGCCGCAACGAGATCGGCCTGCGCAAGGCGCTGGGCGCAAGCTCCGCGTCGGTCGGTGCCGAATTCTACGTGGAGTCGGCGCTCTACGGTCTGCTCGGCGGCGTGGTGGGCACCGGCATCGGCTACGTGTTCGCGCGCGTGCTATGCCAGACCGTGTTCGAACGTTCGCTGTCGTTCAACTGGCTGCTGGGATTGGCGTCGGTGGCGCTCAGCGTGCTGATCGCCGTGGTCGCGTCGATCGTGCCCGTGCGCCGCGCCTCCCGCATCGACCCCGCCATCGTGCTGCGCGAGGAATAAACCGTCAATCCCAAACCGTCAAAAGGATCTCCAATGCTTCTAGAACTCGACCACATCTCCAAGATCTACGGCTCGCTGCACGCCGTGGACGACCTGTCCCTCACCGTGCCGGAAGGCGAATGGCTCGCCATCGTCGGCTCATCCGGCTCCGGCAAGACCACGCTGATGAACATGATCGGCTGCATGGACACTCCGAGCAAGGGTTCCGTCTCGCTCGAGGGGCGCAAGCTCGAGGACCTCAACGCCACGCAGCTGGCCGACGTGCGCAAGAACCTGATCGGCCTCGTGTTCCAGAAGTTCTATCTGGTGCCGCACCTGACGGCCGTTGAAAACGTGATGGTCGCGCAGTACTACCATTCGGTGGTCAACGAGAAGGAGGCGCTCGAGGCGCTGGACCGCGTGGGCCTCAAGGATCGTGCTCACCACCTGCCGGGCCAGCTGTCCGGTGGCGAGCAGCAGCGAGTGTGCATCGCTCGCGCGCTCATCAACTGCCCGAAGCTGATCCTCGCCGACGAGCCCACCGGCAACCTGGACGAGAAGAACGAGAAGATCGTGCTCGACCTGTTCCGCCAGCTGCACGAGCAGGGCACCACGATCATCGTCGTGACGCACGACGCGCTGGTCGCCAGCTGCGCCGAACGTGAGATCATGCTCAACCACGGCGTGCTCGTGGGCGAGAAGTGGAACGACGAGGACGCGCGCGCCAAGTACGAGGCGGCCGGCGGCAAGCCTGCATCCACGGGCAGCAAGGCCGAAGGCGCGCAGACCGGCGAGACCGCGATCGGGTTCGCCGACCCGACCAAGGCCGCCAAGACCGGCGGTGAGGAGTAGATCCGTGTTTCGGTGCTTTACTGCATCAAACGGTCGCTTTTTCGGCCGATTTGCGACCGTTTGATGCAGTAAAGTGCGGAAAAGTGCGGATAGGCAATCAACAGGGGAGGAACTGACATGACCAACAAGACCGTGAAGACCGCGGCCGGCGCGCTCGCCGGTTTAGTGGTGGTCGGTGCGCTGCTCGGCGGATGCGGCAGCCCGCATTCCAAGGCCGTGCCGATGGACGACGAATACGCCGGCAACTCGGGGGAGTCGTCCGCGTCCCCGTCCACCGGATCGTCCGACTCATCATCTTCGTCCGCGTCTTCGTCCGACGACGCGTCGTCGAAGGACACCGGCAACTACAAGGACGGCACGTATTCGATCAAGGGCGTGTACGGTCCGGTCAACGAGGACAGTATCGACGTCACCCTGACGATCGCAAACGGCGTGATCACGGACGTGCAGGTGGTGGGGCATCCGCTCACCAGTATTTCCAAGGACCATCAGGACGCGTTCATCCAGGCCATTCCCGGCGTGGTGGACGGCAAGCAGCTCAAGGGTCTGAAGATCGACAACGTGGCCGGCGCCAGCTGGACGTCCGACGCGTTCAACTCCGCACTTGATCTTGCCCGCGAACAGGCCTCGCAGTGAGATGACGGGTGAGGTTGTCGGCGCACCGTCACCTCATCAGTCACGCATTCGCGTGACAGCTTCATCCGCAAGAATGGACGGCCTACGGCCGGCGATATTCTGCTCGCCTGTCGGCTCGTCTTCGCCTATGAACAGTCCACTGGACTGTTCATTTGACGGCTCAGCCTAGGGGGAAGCCGGCGTTGCCGGATACGCTCGCATGGCGAAATGCAGCCTTCCCCTTGAGGGGCTGAGCCGTCAAGAAAACGCCAGAGGCGTTTTTAGGCGAGGACGAGCCGACAGGCGAGCAAGCCAAACGCAACCGTAGGCTGGCCGCACTTGCAGGACGGTGTCCGGCGTAGCCGGACGGATGAGGTGATGAGCGTCGGCATGGTGCTGGGCCCAACCTCAGGGAGCTGGCCGACGAAGGCGGACTGAGGGAGGGGTGCCTCTGGCGTTTTTTAAACGGACTCAGTCCTGCAAGTGTGGTCCCGGCCTTGTGGCCGGGCGTTTTGTTTGCTCGCCTAAGCGCTAAAAACGCCTCTGACGTTTTTTGTACGCGCTCGCCCAGCAAGTGTGGTCCGGCCTTGCGGCCGGCGGTTTGTTTGCTCGCCTGAGTCCTAAAAACGTCTCTGACGTTTTCTTAACGCACTCGTCCTGCAAGTATTGTCCCGGCCTTGTGGCCGGGCGGTTTGCTGGCTCGCCTGTCGGCTCGCCTGAGTCCTAAAAACGCCTCTGGCGTTTTCTTAACGGACTCAGCCCACATACGCTGAGCCGTCGCCGGTTTCGATCTTGGGGAGATTCACGGTCGGGTCGGTCTCGCCGTTGCCGAGCGCGTCGATGAACTGCTTGATGCTCGGCGATTCCTTGCCGGCCGGATAATACGTCATCGTCTCGTTGTTCGACAGGCTCCACGTGGTCGTGCCGTCGCCGTTCTCCTTATACGAATCCGCGGTGTACGCGTACGCGCCGCTCGACCCGCTCGCCTCGCCAGCGTCCTGCATACTGACGCTGCAGTCGGCATTCACGGTGAGCTGCATGCTGCCCTGCCACATGCCGTAGTTGCCGGCGATGTTCTGGCACCGGGTCTTGTCGTCGGCCGCCTGCTTGGCCTTGACCGACGCGTTCACCTTATCCATGGCGGTCTCCAACGTATCCGACGCTTTGTTCAGCGCCGACGCGGTGACCTTGGACGTGTCGGCATCGGTCAGGCTCTGCATCAGCGTGCTCGCGTCGCTGATGGCCTGCTGCAATGCGGTGAGCACGGTCTCGTCGGTCACGTTGCCGGTGGCCGACGTCATGAGTTCCTTGGCCTTGCCGAGCGTGGTCTCCAGTGCGCTCTTCGCGTCGGAAAGCGTTTTGCTGGTCTTGCTGGTCTTGAGCGTGCTCACACCGTTGTCGATCTTCGACGCGAGTGTGACGTTGCTTTTCGCCAGCGATTTGAACTTGTCGGCGCTGGCGTTGAGCTCCGCGGTGGTGCGGCTGGTGCTGCACGATTCCGATGATCCGTCGTCCGTGGAGGTGTTGACCAGATTGTTCAAACCGGTGATGGCGGTCTGGTCATTCACTTCGTCGTACTGGGTGTCGTTAAGCGCCTGCTTGCCCTTGGTGATCGAATTCGACAGCGTGCTCGCCGACTTGTCGAACTCGGACTGCGCGTCGGTGCAGGCGCTGACCGCGGCCTGATGCTCGCGGTTCCGCCACAGCGCGTAGCCTCCTGCCGCCGCGACGAGCGCGATTACGCAGATCACGGCCGCGATGATCGCGCCCGTGTGCTTGCGCTTGGGTTTGGGGGCGGGGGAGCCGGGTGTGCCGGATACGCTTGGACCATTGGGTGTGCCAGGACCGTTGGGCGTGGAGCCGCCGGGAATTGAACCGTTGCCGTACACGCCGGTCGCAGTCGTGGCCGGCGTGGTAGGACCGCCGTAGACGTTCGTCCCGTATGCGCCGCCGGGCTGACCGGGCTGTGAGGACTGAGCGGAGCG
>NZ_NEWD01000027.1 GCF_002234915.1 Bifidobacterium vansinderenii
GATCCTGATGCCATCGCCGGCCACATAGCTCATGCCGCCGGTACCGCCGCCGCCCGTCTCGCCGGAGCCGGAGAGGCTGACCGACTGGCCGGCCGCCTTGTCGCCACACTCGTAGGACACGCTCATGACGCCACGGCTGACTTTGACGATCTTCTTCGTGACGGGGACCGTGACGGTGATGCCGAGCCGGTTGTTACGGCCGGTGACACGATCGTCGATGTCGAAGCGGAGACCGCCGTAGCCGTGGAGTGTGGCTTTGACGCCGCCCTGCTGCTGGAGCTCGCGGAGCTTGTCCTCCGTGGATTTGATCAGATCCTCCTGCTTCGCGCTCGAATAGTCGTAGACGGCCATACGCTCGTCCAAGCCGGTGATCGACTGCTTATCAGAGATGTTGCCGTCCTTGTCGGCGTACCGGTGGACGACGATACGATCACGCAGCTCGCCGTCACCCAATCCGATGAGATGGTTGACCGGCTGCGTGTCACGCTGCGCGTCGAAATCCAGCAGATCCGAGTCGATCGCATCACCATACGACTGGATCGGCATGGCGTAGCAGTGGACCATCTGATCCTGCTCCGCCATGATCAGCTTCGCACCCACCGAATTGCACAGAGCGCGCAACCCCGTGTACGCGTCCACGTACCGGTTGAACCGGTAGCTGGTCACCTGTGGGATCTCCGCGCGGGATGGCGCGCCACCCACGAACAGGTCGGCGAGGTTGACGCGTTGGATGATCTGCTGGATGCAATCGTCCACGTTGCCGGACACGGTCAGATAATCCTGTCCCTGATCGGGCTGGATGATCCTGTCAGCGAGGATCCCCTGCCACGTCGGCCCCTCAACCGAACCGTCGGTGTTGAGCTTCGTAACGCGGCCGCCGTATTCGCGCCCGTCCATCATGACCAGCGAGCCGGCCACCGGGCGCACGCGAATATCCGACAGCTTAAAGCTGTTCTCGTCGGATCCGTAGGCGAGATCCAGCGTGTAGTTCGACACCGACCAGCGGGGAACCCGGTCGGCGTCCGTGATGACTAGATCGACCATGGCGGCTCCGAATCCTCCTCGACGATCGCGACATCCAGCTCGTAGTCACCCCACCAGGTGATCGTCGTGTCACCCGGCGAGATCGGCTCGAAGATATAGTTCCCGGACCCCAAGCCGCCGCCACGGACCGCCTTATCGAAGATATCGGTCGTGGTCAGGCCGTCCGAGCCGCGCAGGATCACGCTGCGCTGCCCCTCGACGCTGTCGATCTCGATCGTCTCCCGCTCGTCCAGCGTGATGAGCACCTGGTAGAAGTTGGTGCCGAAGTTGATGCCGGGGTTGACGGCGGGACCGTGCATCTTCATGAGGAACGGCATGGGTGTGCTGGCCGGATTGTGTACCGTTCGTGCCAGGCGTGGCATCAGGTCGAACGGCATGTCCGTGGGCAGGTCCAGCCATTTGCCCGTCGTGGCCTTGGGAGTGAAATGCTGCCAGTCCAACTGGTGATGCCACCAGCCGAGCAGCAGGAACGTGAGTTTGGCGCGTACGTGCCCGGACGCGCTGATCTGCTGGGGTTCGGCCTTGACCATGAGGGCCTTGACCGTCCACTGCGTGGGTGTGCCGCCGACCGGATCATAGCGGACGATCAGCGTGCCCGGGTCGGCCGAATCGTTGTCGCGCATGGCGCGCAGGTCGGCGTCGAACGCTCGGCGCGCCCGATCCCATGCCGCGTAGTCGATGCAGTCCATGGTGGCATCGCATTCGCGCGCGCCGTCCAATGCGATGCCGGTCGCACTGTTGGCGCCGAGCGTGTACTGCCATTCGTGGCCGCGCAGTGAGTCGCCCGTGTTCACCCAGATGGGATCCGCGTCCAGTTGGATGTTCATGCCGGTGAATCCGCTGTCGGGGTCCACGGCGTTGGCGGCGTAGTAGGTCACCTCCAGCACACTCATGCGTACCTCCTGACGAGTCGCGCGAAGTCACGCTCCGTGATCTGCCCGGAATCGAATCCGTTGCGCAGCACGGGGAGCAGCAGGTCACGGAAATCATTGATCGCGTCGACGATCCTCGCGTCATCCCGATCCATGTCACGCTCCAACGGGCGGACCTGCGCACCCTGCGGCAGACGCAGCAGCTCCGGGCCGCGTTCGCCGACCATGACCGTGCCCGACTGGGTGACGGTGCCACCCTTGGCGAGCATGGGGATGATGCCACCCAAAGCGTAGCCGCCCGGACGGTTCAGGGCCGCGAGCGAACCGTACCTGTGCAACGCGTAGTTGAGGCCCGCGTAGATGTTGGCCAACGGATCCAATATGCCGCGCCCGGCGAGCGGTCCCGCATACGCGGCGAATGTCGGCGGGATGGTCTGCATGAGGCCCTGCGAGGGCATGCCCGCAGCCGCGTTCGAATCCCACAGGTTGATCGCATTCGGATTACCGCCCGACTCCTGATTCATGCGGCGCAGCACGGTGTCGAGCCAGCTTGCCGGCTGGCCGAGCATGGCCAACGCCTGCAGGACCTGCGGAGTCCACTGGGCGACACCAGCCGAGGCGTTGAATCCTTGGATCGGACCGCCGAACGCACCACCGGCCGTGAACACGTTCTTGGCCTTGTCGACCAGCGCCTCCGCGGCCCTGATGGGCAGTGCGCCGATCAACTGCCCCCACGCGCCGCCAGTCAGGCCCTTCACCCAGTCCTTCACGGGGTCGACGATCTTCGACGTGATGTAGCCGGCCGGGTCGGCGATGAAGTCCACGACCACGTCCTCGACCTTGCTCACCACGTTTCGGGCGGCGCTTGCCGCCTGTTTGGCGGTGTCGACCAGACCACCGTTCGCGTACGCGGGGGCCGTGGCCTTCTGGACGGCGCGCACGCCTCCACGCCGTGCGAGCAGGTTCATCCGGTCGATCCAGTCCCTGCCCATGGCACGTGTGAACTCGGGACGCATGATCGCCTCGCCACCGGATACGTGCGCGTACATGACGTCACGGCCGGGCGTGTAGCCGGGCATGACGCCACCGCGAGCGAAATTCGCGCTCACGTCGGGCAGCTTCAGATCAAGCCCAAGCTTGTCGGCGATACCGTTCCACACCTTCTTGATGCCGTTGGTGTAGACCGTGTTGACGACGAAGCGTACCGGGCTTGCGGCGGCCTCCTTGACCGCGTCCCAGCTGCGAGAGATCCAGTCCTTGGTGGACTGGAACGCTCGGCCGAGCGCGTTCAAACCGCTTTGGATCGGCCCCCACACGTTGGACTGGAACCAGCCGGATACGCCATTCCAGATGCCTGACACCCAGCTCCACGCCGCCTGGAACAGGCCGCCTATCCTGCCGGGAACACCGCTGAACGCGTCGCCAACCGATCGTGCGACGCCCTGGAACCAGCCGGTAACCGTGCTCCAGATCCGGTTCACCCAGTTCCACGCCTGCTGGAACCAATTGCCCAGTATGCCGGGAATACTGCTGAACGCCGCGCCGACGGACTGGGCGACGCCACTGAACCAGCCGGCGACGCCGGACCAGACGCCCTGCACCCAGCCCCACGCGGACTGGAACCAGCCGCCGACGATACCCGGAATGCTGCCGAATACGCCGCCGATCTGCTGGACCAGTCCACTAAACCATGCTGTCACGCCAGTCCACGTGGACTGCACCCACTGGACCGCCGCCGTGAACCAGCCGCCCACGATCGTCGGAATCTGACTGAACGCGCTGCCGATCTGCTCCGGGAGCCCCTTGAACCATTCGACCAGCTCCGACCACTTGGCCCTGACCGTGTCGATGGCCTGTGTGAACTCCTTCTCGAGTTCCGCGCTGGCGCCGGACGAGTCCATCACGTCGGCGAGCTTCGTGTCCAATCCAAACAATCTACCGCCAGACTGCAGGAGATTACTGATCGGATCCCCATTGCCGAGCATGTCGTCGAAAATCATGCTCGAATATTTTTGTCCCGTGGTCTTGGACTTGTCGGACCAGTTGAAATACTCCTGGATGCCCATGCCGGCGAGCATGCCGGGAACACCGGCAAGCTTGCCGCCTCCCTTGCCGAGCAGCTTAGGAAGCGTCTTCGTCAACGCGGGCGGGAGTTTGATCTTGCTGAGCAGCGAGCCGACCTTGGACAAGCCCTTGGACAGCGTGCTGGGAATGCTCTTGCCGAGCTGGGTGAATCCCTTGCCGATCTTCGATACGGCACTGCCGGCCTTGCTGGCGAGATCGTCGAACAGGCTACCCGCCTTGGACAGGGCGGATTTGAATCCTCCCGTGATCTTGCCGGTCAGCGAGTCGAGCCCGTCGGACATGCGGGCCATGAACTTGCCGAATCCCTCGAACCCCTTGTTGACCCCGCTGCCGATCTTGCCGAACACGTTGCCGATACCGGATCCGAGCTTGGACAGCCATGCCGGCGGCTTGATGTTCTTGATCTTGGAGAACACGCCGGAGATGCGCGAACCGATGTCCGTCAGATAGTCGGGCAGCAGGTCGATGAACGCCTTCAGATCACGGAGCTTGCCGCCGATCTTGCTGACGGCATTGCCTACGTTGCCGGGGATCTTCGACACGAACTTGAACGCGCCGACGATACTCTTGCCGAGGCGTCCGACCAGTTTGATCACGTTGACGACGGGTTTGACGAGCTTGCCGACACCAAGGGCGAACAGGCCGAGGTACAGCATGCCCGACTGGACCGGCGCGGGCAGATTGTTGAACGTGGTGCCCAGCTTGCCGATGATCTCGATGACCGGTTTCAGGATCTTCAGCGTGTCAGCGATCACGGTGAGACTGGCGCCGAACCCGTCCAGCGAGGGTTTCGTCTTCTCGAGATTCGCCTTGAGCTTCGGCAGTGAATCGATGAACTCCTTGATCGAGTCGCGGATCCCGGACAGACTGTCCTTGATCGAGTTGACGGTATCCTGGTCCACGCCGAGGAACGCGTTGTTGAATTCCTGCGTGAAATCACCGGTCTTGATGAAATCGATCATCCCGGACCAGAGGTTGCGGACCTTCCACACGGTGCTGGTGATGGGGCCGATCGCCGTGTCGGGGATATTGAACGCCTCCTGCAGCTCCTTGCTCACGGAGCCGCTCGTGACCAGGTCGGTGATCCCGTGCCATGCCTTTTCGAACCATGCGGCGAAGTCCATGAACCGGTCGGCGGCCCAGCTCATGGATTTGGTGATCATCGGCATGGCCGTGTTGACGATCTCGACCGCGCCCTTCTGGATGGACGCCTGCAGGTTGCCCCACGCGCCCTCGAACGTGTCCGTGGTCTTCGCGGCCTTGATGGCGCCGTCGTTCATGCCAAGCTGCATGATCGCGTCGTTGAATTCCTCGGCCGTGATCTGACCGTCGGCCATCGCGTCACGGAAGTTGCCCGTGTACGCGCCGTTCTTCTTCATCGCGTCCTGCAGGAGGCCGCTTGCGCCGGGGATGGCGTCGGCGAGCTGATTCCAATTCTCGGTGGTCAGCTTGCCGGCGCCGGCGGTCTGCGTGAGCATCATCGCGACCGATTTAAAGGTTTCTTTGTTGCCGCCGGCGGCGGCGTTGAGGTTGCCGGACGCTTCGGCGAGCTTGTCGTAGTTTTTGACGCCGTTCGCGGCCAGCTGCGCGGTGACGTTCTGGATGTCGCTCAGATCATACACGGTTTCGTCCGCGTACTTCTGCGTCGAGGCGGTGAGTCGCTGGATGTCCTTGTCGGATTTGCCGGCGAACTTCAGCGTGTTGCCGAACTTCTTGGTCGCGTCGGACGCTTCGACGGCGTCCTTGGCGATCTCCGCGAACCCGATACCGGCCAGCGCGCCGGCGGCCATGCCGGCGAGGCTTTTCAGGCTCCCGCTGATGCCTTTCAGCCCGCGCGCGAACGAGCCTTCGAACTTGCTGCCGGCTTCGCGTCCGGCCTTGTCGGCGGCCGTACCGGCGGCTCCGAAAGCGCTGCTGATCTCGCGTTGGATGCCCGGCATGGCGGGCAGGATCGTGACGAACGCCTTCGCGACCTCGACTCCGGTTCCCTCAGCCATGCCCAGCCTCCCATACTCTTTTCACTTATTGCGCTTGTGTGTGGCCCACCAGTCGGCGAACCGGCTGCGACGGATCGCGCCCCTGCCCCAATGCTTGATGCGGGACTTCACGCCCGGACGGGGTATCGGCTCCGGACGCGGCGGCTTCCTTTTGCCCTTCGGCGTATTGCTGACCGCGTACTCCCAGCGCCACAGGTTCACCGCATCGACCAGCGTGGCGAGGAGCATCATGTGCATCGTCCAACCGGCCCGCTCCGGATACAGTTCCCGCACGAGCCGACTGTCGGCGTCCAAGCATTGGACGAAATGCGCGAACGCCGTCCAGGTCAGGCGGTCTGGGATATCTGCGATGGTGTATCCGGTGCGAGTGAGGAGATCGTAGTCGACTGCTGCGGAGTGCTCGTCGCAGAGTCGGACGAGCTCGGCGATTCCCCCAGATCAGTTTCCGACGAGCTGGTCCATGCCTCCATGAGCGCCCTCGTGACACTCATCGGCATGTCATCCAAGTTCAATTCCGGGCAGTAGGTTGAGAAGACCTTGTCCATCCAGTCCATTGCGGCCGTGTCGGGGTCCGGTGCGGCCGGTACGGCGGCGTACGCGCGTGCGAGTTTCTTGGACAGGCCCTCCTGCATCGGCAATCGGTGCACGCCGTCCACGCCGGGGAGTGTGAATTCGAACCATCGTGTCTCCGGTATGACAATGTTGACGACCATGTGTGTTCCTCCGATCCATGGTTTTCAAACCTCTGCTCCTCGAATAAATAGGGTGGGCCTGCGAGGGGAGGATCAGAGGTAGGAAAGGACCCCCGCAGGCCCGGAATGTCAGGCTCCCGCGTTGACGGTGACCGTCGCGGAAGCGGTCTTGCCGCCGTCCTTGGTGGTGGCGGTGATGTGCGCCGTGCCGGCGGCCACACCGGTGACCACGCCGTTCGCCACGGTCGCGATCTTCGTGTTGTCGCTAGACCAGGTGACGGTCTTGTCGGTCGTGTTGTCCGGCTTTACGCTGGCGGTGAGGGTGACGGTCTTGGTCGCGTCCACCACGGCGGTGGTCGGGGTGACGGTCACGCTTGCGGCGTGCACGGTCGTGTCCTGCACGGCAGTGGTCTTGCCATCATCAAACAGGAGGTACAGCGAGTTGTTCGTGCTGTCCGGGTAGGTGGACAGGCTGATCGGCCATGAGACGGCGTCCGACGACGCGAAGGTGATGTCATCCCACGACGTGGGGTGCGCGTCCGGGGCGACGATCATGATGCGCGCGTTGCCGTCCTTCATCTTGAACACCCAGCTCTTGCGTTCCGGGAGGCGTGCGCCCATGCTCACGCGGATCTGCTGGCCGTGCTGCGCGTTCGCCGCGGCCGTGACCTCCACGTTGTTGTCGCCGAACGTGTTCTTCAAAGAGTCGATGTCGGTCTGGATGTACGACCATGCGAGCGTGCCATTGAACGTCTGCAGGATTCGACGCACCAAAGCGCCGCCCCACTCGTTGATGTCGTTCGTCGACGCGTCCGGGGTCAGGGTCAGACCATCCGAGCTGACATAGCCGGAGTCCACGAACGCGGGATCCAGCTCGTCGTCAATGCTGGTCGGCAGCGGGGTGCCGATCGGCGCGGTGAGAATAGCGCCGGTCACGTCCTGATCGGGGGTGCCGACCAGAACCTTGGTTGCATCAATTGCCATTATTTTGCTCCTTATGTAGATGTGTGGGATTTACGGGATGACGTTGGACCGGTGCATCAGCTCCACGAGGAGCGTCATGCGGGGGATGGTGGGGTGATCGGGATCGGGATTCGCATACGGGAGGGTGATGATGTTGGATCCTCGCCAGTCGCCGACACGCTGCGGGGCATTCGACAGTTGAGCGACGGCGCCCCCGACCATGTCAGCCAGTGAGGTTGCCGCCGACCATGACGTGCTGTACACGTCGATGCTCACGCGGTGAGCGTCCATGACGATGTTCACGCGCGAGCCGCCGACACGAGTCAGCAGCACATACGGGAGAGTGCCAGCCAGTGCGCGTGGCAATGGCGGTGCGGCAACATGCACATCATCTGGGAGCATGCGCAGCAGGTCGTTGCGCAGCAGATCCTCCACATCGATTGGCTGCCATGTGACCATCAGCCACCTCCTACCGCGCGACTCAATGTCTTGTGTCTCGCCTCCGAGGCCTTGGCCTGATTGGTGACCGCGACCACGTACGCGCCGGGGCGCCCTCCGCCGAAGCCCATTTCCTTGGGGCCTTCGACGTCGAATCCCTCGCCGGCACGAGCCCGGATACGTTTCGCCTGTTGGTCGATCAGCTCCCATGTTTTCGGAGCGTTGAGAATCGATCGGAATCCAGCCGAGTTGAACTGGATCCGTACTCTGGTCGGCATTATTCAGCCCTCCCAGTCGACGAGGTTGAGGAGCGTGTAGTCGAGGTTGCCGGTCGCGCTCGGCCAGTGGAACGGCTCGCCGTCGATCGCATATTCGCGATTCCGGTAGATGATCTTGTCGCCCGGTTCGACGTCCGCGTCCGGTGGCAGAAAAGCCGTGAACCGGATCACCGTGTTCGTCTCTCGCGGCTGGTCGAGCATGAGCGACGTGTTGGCGGGCTGCACACTGCAGCCGCCGATATCGTGTGACGTGGCGTGGTTCCAATCTCTGATCTGCGCGCCGCGATCCTCGACCAGCGGGGCGCGAAACACGCTCACCGTGTCCGTGCAAAAGCTCGGAAGCATGGCTCCCCTCTCCTCAGAATGATCGGGTCAGACGGAAGGGGGCCAGCAGCTCCTTGTCGCGGTCGAGCAGCGTAATGCCGCCTGATACGCCGGGTGCCGTCTGGTTGTAGGTGATGCTCACCTGTCCGGCCTGCTCGCGTTGCACGCCGGCAGCGGCGGCGAGGTTCGACGCGGTGATCTGAGCGACCGTCTGGACGAGGTCCATGATCTGATCGGCCTCGAATCCCGCCGTATAGTCGATGGTGACGCTCCCCCAGCGGCGTGACCAGCGGGTGAAATTCAACCGTTTCACAAGACCGTCGGATCGCCATTCGATGTCACCGGTGCGCAGCTGCTCGCCGTTGTCGGACGCGGCGGTGATGCCGGTGATCTCCAACGCGGGAAGACGGATAATTCGGCTGCCGTCACCTTGCCCAATCCACTCGCATTGGAGGACCGGTGCGACATGCCAGCCGCAGTGGCGTCGTACCGCCATGCTGACCGCGTCCAACGCCTGCAGGACGGTCGGGTCAGACGCCGAATACCGGTTCTTCGTCGCGGTGGCGAACTGTTCGCCTGTGATGATCGGCGGAATCACGCCATCATCACCTGTCTCGACCGCGTACCCCCATGTGGTGCGGCGCTTCATGATCGAGCCGCCTTATTCCGCACGCGCCTGGAACGCGTATGCGCAGGCTTGTCGCTCGGGATATCCGGCTCACTATCGTCAGCCGTCTCCACTGGCACGGGCCGATTTACTTCCACTGCGCCGGCAGGCACATGATCCGCGTCAAACAAAAACGTCGAACCGTTGTAGGAATATTCGCGCATTGCAGATCCTCCAATCCTCAACGAGAAAGGGGATCACGCCAGTTGACGTGATCCCCTTTCATTTCTCGCGGTCGCCCTGTCAGGCTCCCGGGTTCGCCGCAACGGCAGCGGTGGACACCTTGACGAACGCGGCCGGGTAACGGACGGCGAGGGCGATACGCTCCTCTACACGAATCGTGATCCGGTTGTTTGTGAAATCGTTCTCGTTGCTGTTGGTCAGCTCGACGCGAACGCCGCCCTTGCGGATCAGGCTCGCTCCCTGGTTGAACGCGCCGACGACGGCGGTGCCGGCAGGCACGGCGCTGGTCACGACGGTGCGCAGACCCCACAGCGGCGGATTCTGCAGGATTCCACCCTGACCGTACTGGCCGGTGAACGGACCGCCGGCGATATACTGGCCGTTCGCGTCCTTGTTCAGGCGGAGGGTCTGATAGTCGGCCGGGTTGATGACGATGCCGTCAGCCGCGAACTTGGTCTGCTCGGACACCTTGGTGGTCGCGCGGAAAAGCGCATCGAACGCGTTGGTCTCGCCGGCCTCCAACGCCTCGGTCTGGATGCCGTTGCGGTTGAGCAGTCCCTTCAGGTTCGTGCCCTTGCCGTCACCGTTGAGCAGCTGATTCTCCTCATACAGGCCCAGCATGTAGAGCGCACGGTTGTCGATCGAACTGGTGAGCCACTGCAGATCCTCGAGGATCTCGTCGGTCTCCTTGTAAAATGCGGCGATCTTCTTGAGGCTTTCGGTCACCGAAGTAGGATCACCGAAGTGGATCTGCGGCTTCTGCCCGCCCTCGGCCACGGTCTCGAAATCACCCTCGACAGGCCCCTCCACAAAATAGGTGAGGCTCGTGCCGGAAATGGTTTCAGTGCCGAAAAGGTCGGCAATGACCAGCTGACGACGCTTCTGCAGGACCAGATTCGTGTCGACCGTGGTCAGTGCGGGGGCGAGCGACGCGGGGGTGGACACCACATCCGTGTTCGCCTTGAACTCCGGCGTGGTCACATCGACACGGCCGGCGCCCTTACGGTAACCGGACTGGTCGAGACTCTTCGCGGCGAGCTCACCAAGGGACTTCACTCGGTTCATGGTGCCGGTGCCGCCCTGCGGGTCGCCCATGCTGCGAGTGTCGTCGGGCTTGAACTGGGCGAGCAGGTCCTGCACGCTCTTGGCCTGCGCCGCGTCCTTCTCCAGCTTCGGCATGTCCTTTTCCTTGATCTCCTCGACACGCTTCAGCGCATAGTCGTCGCCCTCCTGCACTCTGGGCAGCAGGCCCTTGAGTTCGGTCTGCAGCGCGGCGCGGCGCTTTTCGATCTCATTCATCGAATTTCCTCCGATTTCTTGAGTAGTTGGTTAATGTCATCGACAGCGCTGCGCCTCACGGCCCCAGCCTCCCCGTTACCGGATTTCACGGCCTCCGGGTTACTGGAATCGTTTACGTTCCTGTCGTTTTTCGGCTCGGAGTCTTCCGAGTCGACAGTTGATACGACCTCCTTGAGGAGGTCCAGTGCCTGACGGAGCTTGTCCTCGTTCTTCGCGCTCAACGTTCGCCCGGTCTTAACCCCGGATTTGACGTCGAGCACGTCCGCATGCTGGTTAGCCGGGATCGGCACCAATGACACCTCGAACAGGTCAAGTCTGCGCAGCTCATGCGCCTTCAACCCGTTGTCCAGTGTGGTTTCCCCGTCGTCCAGCACGTCGAACGCGAATGACATCTTGGACAGACGCTTCTCCTTGACGAGACGGCGCACGTATTGGGCTGTCGGATTCTCCGCGTCGAACTTGGCGGTGATCTTCAAGCCACGATCATCCTCCACTGCCTCGGTCACGCCTCCAATGTTCATTGACGGGTCGTCGACGCGGTGGCCGAACAGCAGGGGGATCGTATTGCCGGAATCCCTCCATTTTTGCAGGGTCTCGGTGAATGCGCCGGGTGAAATCACGTCACCATACGAGTCGGGGTCGCGGTCAAATGTGCTGGCGTAGGCGACGAGCGTGCCACCGTCATCCCCGCCAGTCTCATCGGCTTTGACCTGGAATGTGAAATCCTTCTGCAACATCATTTCCTCCTAGGGGATGGTGATCTCGACCTCGCACGTGCATCCTGCGATCTCGTCAACGCCCAGTGCGCTCCGATCGCCCGGCCATTCGGCGCCATTCGAGAACGTCTCCTTATAACCGACTGTCTGGCCGTTCATGCGCGCATGCGATGGACGGGGATTACGTGACGTAACGATCCACGTCTTGGTGGTTTCGGCTGGAGCCTGCTGGCGAGCCGCCTCCATGGTGCCCCAACCGCTCACCGCAGTGGCGATGCCAACAGCGGCGGTCGCAGCGCGCGACGTTTCCGCCACGTCGAACACGCCAGCCGGATCATGCTTCACGGCATCATCCGACAGGTCGCCCGTGATCGCCGCTATCAGCTGCCGCAACGTCACCAGATTGATACCGTGCGCCCTCCCCGCTGCAAGACGAGTGAGATATTCCACGGTTTGATCCTTGTCATACGAGTCGGGATCCAAACCGAGATTCCGCAGCGCCTCATGCGCCGCCTGAATGGACTGCGAGACGACGAATGGCTGCAGGTCCTTGGCGAGTTCCCGGTCCCAGCGCTCCTGATCCCACCAGTCGGGGGACTCGTTCGCCTTGAACTCGAACTGGCCTTTCTTCGCGTCCAATGCGGCGATGATCGACTTGCGCTGGCGTTTGAAAAAATTGCGCAGCACGTCGGCGATCTCATCCGCCTGTTCCGCTGTCGCATGGCCTCGCGCCTTACGCCCGACCAAACCCAACGACTTGGACTCCGGAATGCCGGCATTCGACGCATACGGGTCGGCAGGGGTCACACCATCACCCGAATCGGTTGGTGACGCCTGACCACCGACCAGCACGTTCAACGGGGTGATCATCTCATCACCACCATCGACACGCGGCAGGTTCGCCAGCGCTCGAGCCTCATTCCTGGTCATCCACGGCGCACCAACACTGGATTGGATCTGCGACGCCTGCTCCTCGAAGTTGCCGGACAGCTTCGCCTGAATGTCGAACTCCACATACTCGTTGCTAGGCATGCCAAGCATGGGCAGAAGCCGCATGTTGATACGGTCGGCGATCATCCGCAGATCGGGGCCAAGCGTGTCGGTGTACAGCATGCGCGCATACTCGCGCACGTTCGCGTACGTGGCGCCCTCACTCGCGCCGACCATCGTCGGGTTCAGGTGGTAGACGCTGGCGACGGTCTGCAGGGACAGTTTCGTGGTCTCCAGCCACTGGGCTTCCCTCGCATTGAACTCGGCCGAGTTGATAGTCATGCCGTCTTCGAGGACAGGCATCTTGCCAGCGCTCGAACCATCATTGCCTGTCCATTTCTCCTGCATGTCGGTCTTAAACCGTTCCGCCTGCGCGTCGGTCCATGGCTGCACGTTAGCCGGACGGGAAATGTACTTGTCGAACCGGCCTCCGTTCTCCCAGACCTGCTCACGGAAACGCCACGCGCTGAACTGCTCCATGAGAATCTGCCGCAACGCCTCGATTGGCGTGCTGCCAAAACGTGGGTCGCATGGATTCCAGCCATGGAAGACAATCAGATTGGAGAACTCGATATGGACAGGCGGAGCACCATTGAGGGGATTCTTCACATCGATGGCGTCAAGCCCGAAACCGTTAGACGAATAGGTTGTCAAAACCCATGACGGAGGCAATTGCCGAATAACCCATCCCGTAGGTGCGGATGCATCCCGATACACCCACCAATAGGCAGCGTCATAGAGTTTAAGATCCGAGACAAGCGCGTAGATCAGCTCATAGCCCGTCATATCGGGATTCGGATTGCGCAGAAGTCGCGAAAGCACGCTATCAGTGTCACGCTCCCGATCATTGTCCGCGTTCCGCTGATAGCATTTCAACGGTAGCTGCGCGACGTTCGACGCCAGAAAACTGATCACGGTACGCAGGTGAGGCTGAGTCTGATACAGCGTTTCAGGCCTCTCACCACGCACGCCATGCGTGTTGTTGACCAGATCGATTATCCGACCATTAACAACCGCCATATCTGTTCACCTCCTAGACCATGAGCAATCCCGTGGAACGCCCGGCATACGCGCTTGGATACAGTTTCGACGACTGACGTCCTTCGTTCTCCGCGAGCCACAACGCCATACCCAATGCGATGAGCGGCGCCGCGTCGACCAGACTTTTCTGCCTGTCCAAACCCCACGCGCCATCACCCAGCTTTCTCGTCGCGCTCATCTTCGCCGCATCATCCAACACGGGAGACGGACGATGGAACAATTTCAACGAATCCGACTTCGCACCCGGCTCGCACGCCGACACCGCGTCCCACATGCGGCCAAACGACGCGGCCACATCCGGACCGGTCACCGGGACAGTCTCCACATTCGGCAGATTATGCAGCAGCTCGGCAACCGAGCTGACCGGCGCTCCCCTGCCCTGGAATGCCACACGATAGTGCTTCGCGGGACGCTCACGGAACCAGCGGATCAGCCAATCGATACCCGGACGGCGGGCCACGATCTCACCATGCCAGTTCCCGTCATCACGCTTCGAGACCACGGCGATCGTGGAATACCCGCGATCGGCACTCGTATCCACTCCCCAATAGGTCGGGGCCCCTTCGGCGCGGTGCGAGTCCGGATCCACGCCGGCCAGCCACGCCGGCTGCGGGAACGGCGGCTCCACGTCCGCCGTCACCCACTGGCAGAGATACTCGGTCCGATAGCCGGCCTCGGTCATGCCCTGAATCTTCGACCGCACCGACGCAACCGACTTGCCACCGAACCCAATCGACGGATTGGATTGGCGGATCGCCGCCTCATCATCCAACGCGCACCCATCCGGCGCCGACCATTCAAACAATCCCGTGTCACACATCTCAGGACGCTGCAGGGCATACTCAGCCGGGGTCATCAATCCGGCACCGACATTCTGCTCGAACTCATCGATCTGCGTCAACGCCGCGTCACGCTGCTTCTGCAACACGACCGAAGTGGCATCGCCGGCATTCGACAGGCAGACCAGCATGCCACTCCAGAACGATGACGTGGTCGGTTCGACCGCGTTCCAACCGTCGAACGTCTTCTGCTCACGCAACTCATCCATCAGCACACGCGCCGCCGGCTTACCACGAGCCGACTTGACCGCACGGATCTCGTAGGAGGCAAGATTGTCGGCGGTGATGTGCTCCTTGCCATTCGTAAAGCTGATCGGCAGCGTATGCTCCTGCAACGCGGGAATCACCAGCTGCTGCTCGGCCATGCTCCGCGGCAGAGGATTGCACCAGGTAACCACACGATCCCACGGTTCACGAGCATTATCCAGCGACTGGGAGACGCCGACGATCAGAAACTCGACGGGGGGAACCCGATCCGGGTGGCGGCGGGAATCAACGTGCAGCCACCAGTCAGCCAAAACCGCGCCCAGCGTGGTCTTGCCATTCTGACGCGCGACGAGAATGATGACCTTGCTGAACCGGTAGGAGCCATCCTCCCGCAACTCGAGCATGTGAATCAGCAGCCAACGCTGCCACGGACGCAACGACACATGCAGCACATGCTCCGCGTAATCGATGACCTCATAGCCGAGGCTTGATTCCTCGGACAGTTCGCGAAGCGGCTTGGTCCACAGGCGCGGCTCAGTGCAACCGTGTAATTCCACCACGTCGCCCCTCCGATCATGCCTTCCGCCTGCTCAGAAATTCTTCGAAATCATTTCGTGGTGCAACCGACTCCGTGGGGGTCGATTGCGCCGACGACGTGTTTTTCTGAATGTCGAAACCAAGCTGAGCGCACGTCGAATTGAACGTACGCCACACGTTGTAAGACACGTCACCATGTTCCGCATCGATTAGGTCAGCCTGATACCGGATGGAGCACAGCATGGCCGCGTTCGCGTCGAGATCCAGACGGCCAGCCTTTTTCGCGGCCCTGATGGAACGCTCCACCGCACCGCGCAACCGTCCAAACGCCATGACGAATCACCCCCATTCCTTCTAAAACCAAGGTTTCCAACGCCTCAAAAGTTCGAAAACGTTGAAATCAAGCCGTTCCCCGGCCATACCACTGGTATTCCGAACATGACGGGGAGAGAGGAAGACTGCCGGCGCCAGTCTTCCGTCGATCCGGTGTCAACATTTCGACCGCCCTTACCCGGTTACCATTGTTCGCTTGGTTGTCCGATTTGGTTGTTGTTGAGGGCCTTGTTTTGCCGGCTTCTGTTGCAGCTGCAGTGGCTGGGGAGGATGTGGGCCGGGTCTTCGCCGTATTGTGGCGCGACGCTGAGTGGCGGATCGTGGTCGGGTTCCCATGCGTCTGGGGTTTGTGGTGCTGCGTGGTAGTCGATTGGTTGTCCGCAGATGTGGCATGGAGCGTTCGATCGCATGTCTCTGTTGAGGCAGTAGGGTTTGACCGTCTCGCGCCAGTGTCTGGTGCTCCTGCCCCAGCCGTGGGGGTAGCCGGGAATGTCAGCCATCCACCATGACCTCCCCTCTTAGTTGCTGGACGCGGGAAGCGTCGGCAGCGGCCAGAGGTTCGCGGCTAGGCCGCTATCCCAACTGCCCCCCCCCGAAGCGTCCGTCACGTCCGGGCGTTCCCAATCCGACACCGTGTCATCCAACTCCAACTGGGGTCGGAGCGTCGCGTCGATCGGCTTGCTCACACCGTTCATCTGCACGCGCAGCTGGAACAGGGTCACACCGTCAGGGATGACGTACGCCGTGCCCTTGGGCATGGCCTCGCTCTTCTGCGTCGTGTCGTTCCACACGCTCAGATACACGTCATACCCGTCAGGGATGGTGCCCGGCGAGTAGATCACCGTGTCACCCGGCTTCAACCCGAGGTCGGTGAGCTTCTGATCCCACCTGACCCCGGACCACGGTTTGCCCGCAGTACCCGACACATGCAGCTCACCCAGATCGGTGACCGTGACGGTCAGACCATTCACAGTGACCGGACCATACCTCAGCAGGTTGCGGCTAGCTACGCACGCCCCCCCCCGAGGTAATCCGTCGTGTCGGGCTTCTCCCACTCGGTCGCGGTTGCCCCTTCCTCGACCTGCACCTTCAGGTCGAAATCCATGGGCTCGGGCGTGGCGAGTGTGGTCTGCACGCGCAACTGGACGCTTGTCGCGTCGGCGGGAACGGTCTTCGACTGCGAGCCGGACAGGTACTCCACGGTACCGTCCTTGTCGTAGATGTCGAACACCACGTTAAGGCCGGGGCTCGTGCCCGACACGCTGCTGCTGATCCGCAGCGTCCTGCCCGCGAACACGGTCAACTCCTGCGGCCAGCGGATACCACCCCACTGGGCAGTCGGCGTACCACTGATATGCAGAGACCCATCAGTATTGACGGTAGCGGTGAGCCCGTTTCCGGTGGCGGGACCGTAGCGGAGCAAGTTACGGCTCTTCACCTGCTCCGTTAGGCTAAAAAACCCGCGGCGTCACCCTTCGTCAGGAGTTCGTTGACCTTGGCGATCACGTCCGCCAGTGACGCGTTGTCGGCGAGCGGGGTGATGTCCTCGGCGCGTTTGACCACGCCGGCCGTGGCCGTGGTCGCCGCCGCGACGGTGGGCGTATCCCCTTTCGGGCCTTTAAGCGTGCCCAACGGCTTCCATGCCAGTGCTGGATCAGCCATGATGATTACCTCCTCACTGCAGTGCAACGTCGGCGATGTACAGGACGCTGCCCTTGGGCAGTTGGATCCGATACTTGTACGGGACGCCGCTCTTGTGGGCATAGCCGACCGACACGCTCTGATAGCCCGCGTTGAGGGTCGGGGTCTGCGTGACGGTCTCCCCGTCCGCGAACGTCATGCCGATGGTGGGCTTCGGCGCAGTGTCGCCGTCATGCTGACTGTCGATGACGAACCCGTGCGGCATGACGTGCCCGGCGAGGCTGAAAGACTCCATGTAGGAGTCGTCCGCGTCGAACGAGCAGGCCACGTAGTCCGTGTTGTTGAACTTCTTGGTCGCGCCGATGGTGACCTTGTTCAGCGTGGGAAACGCGCTCTTGACCGTCGCGTCAGGCGTGTCCTTCTTCGTGTTGGCCCGGTTGCCCAGGAAGTTCATAACCGGCATCGACGCCTTGCGCTTCTGCGCCCAGGGCATGTAGAACACGCCGGAGCCCTGCAGGGTGCAGGACTCGTCGATGTCCACATATTCGGTCGCCGCCTGGATCCACTTGCTGTCGCCCTCGAGGAACGTGCAGGATCGGAACACGCCGTTGGACACGTTGAGGAACCATGTCTGTTCGATATGGCAGCCGATGTACTGGGGCGGCCAGTAGTTCGTGTTCTGCGCGAACCCCCACTTGCCCCAGTCGTAGTTCTGCGGATTGTAGATCTGCGAGGACACGAAATCCATGCGACATCCCATGAACACGTATTCGCCGGCGAGCTGGTACGACTCGTTCATCTTTTTGCTCATGAAGGCGACGCCCCACTGGCCCTGGCTGAAATTGCAGTCCAGGAACAGTAAATGTTCGCCGAAGTTTCCGCCCGTGTAGGAGCTCGGCGCCTCACCGACGTGCACGACGTTCAGATTGAAGTGGCAGTGATTCCACGTCAGGCAGTAGGTGTCGCGTTGCTTGAGCAGGCACCCGTAGGCGAGCTGCTCGAACACGCAGTTGTCGAACCTGGTCTGTTCGATGTTCAGGCTCGGCCATTTGGTCTCGTCGGGATGCTGCAACTCCCACTGGTAGGACGGCTGCAGGTAGATGCCCGCGCCGACCGCGTTCCAGTCGAGATAGTCCGAGGACCTGTTGCCGTTAAGATTGCCCATGATGCGGAAAGAGCCGAACGCGCCCGATATCAGCGTCCAGTAATTGAAATGGTCGCTGCGACCATCGGAGTAGACGATGATGGTGGGGTTGCCGATCTCCTTGCCGATCGTGTCCGAGCCGACGGAATCGTTCCTGATGAAGTTGCCCTGCGCGCCGTTGTTGAGGAACGTGACCTCGCCGATGGGCACGATCATGTCCATCGAGTTAATGAAGATCGGCGAGTCCACCAGATACGTGCCACTCGTGATGAGGATGACGTAATGCTGCACGGCCTTGACCGTGGTCTTCGCGTCATCGGCCCAGCCGATCGAGCGTTCCAGTCTCTTGTTGACCGCCGTGCTGATGTCGGTCTTGCCGGTCGTGTCGAGGCCGAGTTCGCTGACCAAGTCGATGAACTCGTAGTGGTCGGCGATGGCGGTGAAGTCGGGGGCGCCCCCAGTGCCGGATCCGCCGGAGCCGGGGTCGCCTTTTTCTCCCTTGGGACCGGTGTCGCCCTTGGGCCCCTTGAGGGTGCCGAGCAGCTTCCATGCCAGAGTCTGATCAGGCATACGCTAATCCTCCCCTCTCAGGCCGTCTGCACGGCGTAGTAGTTGCCGGTGGCGGTATCAATGTAGATGTCGCCGGCCTGCGCGTTCGACACGTCCGTTGGCGCGCCGGTTCCGGTGGTGATGGTGTTGCCTCGTGCGCCGGCCGGACCGGGATCACCCGTCTTGCCGGTGGGGCCCGTGGGGCCAAGATCACCCTTCGCGCCGGGGTCGCCCTTGTCGCCCTTGGCTCCGGCGGGGATGCCGAGGGCGAGCACGCCCTTGTTGAGCACGACGGTGGGCGTCGCGCCCGCGGCCAGCGTCGTGACGGTGGCGCTGGTCACACCAGCCGGGCCAGTCGCACCGGTGTCGCCCTTGGGGCCCTTGAACTGTGTGCCGGTTTCGGGGAACGCGGTGCCACTCCACACGTACAGGAGGCCGTCGTCCTCCGCGAGATACGCCTTGCCGGCGTCGGCGGCGGTGAGATTCTTGGGCAGGTTGGCCTTGGTGGCCACGCTGCCGGCGATCTCGATGCCCTTGCCATCCTCGCCCTTCGCGCCCGGATCGCCCTTCGGCCCCTTCAGGCTGTAGTTGGCGATCGCGTTGCTCACATGCACGGTGTTCGCGGCGAGGGCGGTCACCGAGTAGGCGTCGCCCGCATTGTCGATGATGATGTCACCGACCAGAATGCTGTCGTTCGGCGTGATCGCCGACTTGGCGACATCCGTGTTCGACAGGACATCCACGTTCGCGACGCGGAACGATCGGCCGGGATCTCCCTTCGGACCGGGCTCGCCCTGCTCACCCTGCTCGCCCGGGTCGCCCTTGGGGCCCGGATCACCCTTTTCTCCCTTCGGACCGGGAGTACCGGCGCCACCGCCACCGCCAGCGGTGATGTCGACGGGATTGCCGTCGGCGTCGACGAATTGCACCTGGTCGATAAACTGCCTGACCGGCTTGTTGTCAGGGTCGTTGACTGGATGGACGTACCGGAGATTATGTTTTGTTTGTTTGGCCATGCCTACTCCCCTGTAGCCTGTGTTTGGGCATAAAAAACCACCCTTCCGGGTGGTTATGAACAGAAAAAATGGTTATGGGCTCATGCCCGGATATGCGAAAGCCTCGGTGATACGTGGTATCCCGAGGCTTGCATAGTGATGACGTTCGTCATTATATCACGGGGTGGATTCACCCTTTGTTTGCAACGATTCCGCGAGAGTGAGTATTTCGTGGACATTGAATTCCCAGTAGCCGTCTTCTACTCGTTTGCTGGATGGAAGTTGGCCGCGGTTGATCCATGTGCTGATGGTCTTGCGGTTGACTTTCAGCCCGTATTCGTCCTGCAGCCATTTCGAGCATTCCGCTGGTGTCATGGTTTTGTGGAGTCGGTTGACGAGTTGTCGGCTGTCGTGTCGGATGATGGTGAGGTCGAGTAGGTGGCCGCATTTGCAGATTTTCCATTCGTCTTTTGGTGCTGCGTTGATGGGTCGGTTGCAGTGTGGGCATTGGCCGATCAGGTGTTGTTTGCGTGGGATTCGGTCGGTGATGGGTTGGATTCGGAGCAGGGTGCTGGCGCATGCTTCGAGGTAGTGGCCGGCGCGTGATGCTTTGCACAGGTCGGGTATGTGTTTGGGGATCCAGCGGAGGATGCGTTGCCATCGGGGGCGGGATTCGATGCCGGTTTCGTTGAGCATGTCCTGCAGGAGCTGTTCCGCATCGTCAAGCATGTCGATGGCGGTCATGTTGACTGGGATGGGTGCGAATCCGTCCGTGGTGCCGTGGCCTTCGGTGATTTTGTAGTCGTGGTGGGCGATGGCCTGGAGCCGGAGCATGGTTTGGCTGAGTTGGTGGAGTGTTCTAGCGTATTGTTTCCTGCATGTGGGGCAGAGGGTCCATGGTGGTGTGACTGGTGTGCCGCAATGCTGGCATGACATGGTGGTGGCCTCCGAACCGTTCGTGTATGATGATGGTTTGGCTGGGTTTCTTCCATTCATCTTGCATCTTGCTCAGTGATCCGGCTGCTGGTTCCACGGTTTTCTGACTCTATTTGCCCGTGGAACCAGCTTTTTTGTTATCCGATGAGGGGCATGATCTTATCGGCGATGCTGTAGGAGATGAGCAGGACCATTGCCACGACCGCCCATCCCGTGAGCGTGATGATGATTGCAAGCATCATGTCTATGAGACCTTCGCTTTTGCTGACGAGCAGCCATATTGGTACGCCGAATCCGAGGACGATCGTGATGGCGATGCCGATGGTGAGCAGGGCGATCATGATTCCTCCGGTTGACTGTTGTCGTATGGGTTGGTCGGCGCGTGGTAGGCGCCTAGATGGTCTGGGCCGACCATGCCGGCCGGTGTGTGCGCGTCATAGCCTTCTCGCCATGCCCTGGCCATGTTCGTCTGCAATTGCTTGTCGATGTTTCCTAGGGTTTTTGCGATATATTCCATGGTTTCTGCGATGTGAATGATGGAGGCGGACATCACGTACATGGCATCGTCGGTGAATGTCGTGGTGAAACTTTCGTCTAAGAGATCTGCATAGTCGTTCCGAATCTTGTCCAGCAGGAGGTCTGTTGTAGCGCTCATTGGTTTTCCTTGCCGATGTAGGGGTTTTCGTTGATGGGGTCGATGCGGACTGAGTCGGCGGCGGCTTTTACCGCGTTCATGCCGTATATGGTGCCGAGCGTCCATGCTTGGGCCATGGCGGCCCGGTCGTGGCGTTTGAGCCATTGGAGGAACTGTCGGGTGCGCTCGTCGATGTCGTCGGGGTCCGATGCGAACGCGCGGGCGTAGTCGTGGATGATGTCGTCGGTGGTTAAAACGTGGTGTGGTTCGGTCGTGTAGATTCCCATGATTTTCTTTGCTTTCTGGTGGTGAACGGATTCCAGTCGAATTCTCGGTGCAGGATGACCATGCATGCGGTCGTGGTGAGCATGAGCAGTGCGAGGAACAGGGCGACCGCAAGCAGGATGAGCAGGAAGCCGCCGACGCTCATCCGAGCTCCTCCTCCTTGTCGTCGTGTACAGGCCTGCCGCTCGGGAACAGGCGCGGCTCGTCCGCGGTGTCGGAATAGTCGCGTGGGTGGAATTCGATGCTGACGCTTGCGCCCTGGCTGATGGCTTTGCCGATGATCGTGCCGAGTTCGTTGGGATTCATCATGCTTGGTTCTCCTGTTCCGCCCGGATTTGGGCTTCGATGCGTTTGTAGCTTTTGCATTGCCGGTATTGGTTGAGTGCGGTCATGAGGATTGGCTGGTTTTCTGGATGCAGGTACGCGGTTCTTTGGCTGGATTCCTCGCCGACTCGAATCGTGTATGGTTCCAGATTCTGCCCGTATCTGCGGCGCAATGCTTCGAGGCACATGCGTCCGAAGGTTTGGGCTTCGGCGGCGCGTAGGGGTCGGCCGAGCTGGTGGGCGAGCCATTCGTTGGCGAGTATCACGTCGCCGATCCTGCCGGGTGGGACCGGCTTGCCTTTCGTGATCTGCCGGCTCATTGCCGCTCCTTCTTTTCGGATTCGCGGATGATGGCCTCGACGTGCTGTCGGGTGAGGGTCGGTACGTATGGCATGATTTCGTCGATCGAGTATCCGTTCTGCACCCATCGGAGGATCTTGGCCTTGGTGGATTTTTTCACTTGGTTGGTCATATGCGCTCCTTGAGGACGTTGATGGATCGGAGGGTGAGTCCGAGCGTGTTTGACTGGGTCGGAGCGCCGATCAGGATGATGGGGATTTGGAAGTCCTGGTCGGTCATGATGGTCATGGGTCCGATGTGGTGGATGGTCAGGTGGCTGTCGATGACGCTGCCTGTCCATGTGCGAGCGATGAATCGTCGTCCGTCGAGTTGGTCGGCGGTCAGGGGCTTCCAGTTGATGGATTCGCTGACGTTCATTGGATCTCGATTCTGGTGTGTGGTGCGCGGCTGGTGAACTTGGGATCGTTGGTTTTGCAGGGGTATACGCGGCTGGTGCTTTCGTATCGCATGTCACCCGCTGTCATCCATTTGCCGTTTTCGCGGATGAGTTGGGCGGTGTCGTCGGCGATGATCCAGAGGTCGCCGAATGCGTCGATGTAGAGTCCGTCACGCATCGTCATCAGGGTCTCCTTGGAGTTGGTTGAGGGTCCAGTCGAGGGCTGTCATCCAGCCGGAGATGTATCCGAGGACGCATGCTTCGGCCGGGGTTTGGTTGGTTAGGTGGAGTTGTTGCATGGCCTGTATGGCGAGGTCGCGTAGCCATGCTGGTGTGTCTAGTGGGTTCATTCGTGTTCTTTCCTGTTGTGCTTGCATGCCTCAAATCTTCACGTAGTGACGTCGCCAAGCGTTTTTTATGGCACTCCGGTAGAAGTACTAGGGTGCGTGTCTTTCGGCGTCTTGGTGGCCTGTTTTTCGCGTTCCTTGAGTTTGGTGCCGCGGCGCCACAGCTTGTACCACTCGTCCGGGTAGCGAGCACGCGCCAATGCCTGCGCCTTCTCGGGCAGTTCCAGGGCGGCGAGCTGGCATTCCTCGTCCCGCCAGTTGCGGCACAGGTAGTCCACGTCGCTCATGTTCCGCTCATGCCGCTTCGCCTCGGCTTCGGCCTTCGGATCCGGCGGCATGGGCTCGGACGCCCAGTCGATCTCCCAGTAGGGGCGCTTGCCGGACGGTCCGCCGCCGCGCACGTAGGTCGCGAACTCCGTCACATACCGCGGCTCCGACTGATGCTCGACGTACGCGCGGCAGCGATCAACGAACCAGTCGACGATGTCCGGCTGCTGGCCGGCGACGCGCAGGATCGCGTCCGACTGCAGGATGATGCCCGGCTCATACGAGCGGCCGCGGAACTTCACCGCCGGGTAGAACTCGCGTACCCGGCGGACGATCTCCTGCGCCTGCTCGAAGCTGATCGCGTGATCGGCCGTGTTCTCCCGGATGGCCTCGGTCTCCTGCTCCTCCTCGCCGGCCCCCTCGACGGAGGGGGTTTGGGGGAGGATATTTGATTCTTGGTTATTGGTTATTGGTTCTTGGTTCTTGGTTAAACAGTCCCGTGGGGACACTGGCGGGACATCGGAATTGTCCCCGGGGGACATCGTGGGGACATTTGAATTGTCCCCACGGGACACGTCGGGGACATCGGCGGGACATTCAGGGGACACTGGCGGGACATCGGAATTGTCCCCGGGGGACATCGTGGGGACATTTGAATTGTCCCCACGGGACACGTCGGGGACATCGGCGGGACATTCAGGGGACACTGGCGGGACATCGGAATTGTCCCGCGCCTCGCGCTGGCGGCGCTTCTTGTTCCGCTCGCGTTCGGCCGTGTTTTCCACCTGTTCCCTGCTGGACTGATGCACGAGATAGTCGTGGATCCGGTAGGCGCCGTCGTCCATGGCATCGAGCATGCCGCAGGCCACCAGGTCGTCGATGTCCTGCATCTCGGCATCACACTGGAACATGAGGTCGTCCTCGCTGATCAGTCCGTCCGTGAGACGGTCGGAGCAGTAGGAGATGGCGCATACGTACACGGCGATGGCGCACGGATTGCGGCGCATGAGCTTGCGAACCTTGGTGTTCGCGTAGAAGCCATTGCTCAGGCGGGCGTAGCCCTTCCTATCGGCCATGCCATGTTCCTTTCCTCATGCGGTGGATCATCAGTCTCAGGTACGGGTCCAGTCTGACGGCGTCCTCGATGCTGAACGCCGGTTTGGCTGGTTTTACCGTTTTCGTTCTGGTGGGTTTGGTTGGTTTGTCGGCCCACGGGGTTCGTGAGCCGACATAGGATTTCGGCGTGCGCGGCATGATCTACTCCGGGCCGAGCGGCAGGCCATGGTTGAACAGTGTGAACGCGTCGCTGCAGGGCATGCCGATGAGGCCGAGCCTGCTCATGTGCGGTGTACTCCATTCCGCGTACCGGTAGCGGCCTGCGCATCCCTCCTGCAGTCTCCACACGTCGGGTTCCCGCAGGATGGCGAGCTGGTCGCCTCCACGCCGCCAGTCACGGTCGGTCACCCGGTCGCGTTTTTTGATGAGCACCGGCCATGGGCTGTCGTTGTTGTCGGCCTCGATCATGGCCTCCTGGAATTCGGCCCACACGTTGCGCGGCGTTCCGGTCCGCGAATTGGCGGTGTTCTTGCATTCGATCGTGACCTTGTCGCCTGCGTAGTAGAGGTTGACGATGTCGCCGATGTCCTTCGCGCCGTGCAGGCGGGAGCGTTTGATGCGTTCGTCTTGGAATGCCCATTGGAGCCAGAGTTCCATCTGGTGCTCCAGTTGTCTGCCGGCCTGTTTGGCGCTGGCCCTGCTGCGTGTCATTGTCCCGCTCCCTTTATGGTTCGAGTCCGTATTCGTCGTAGGCGTGGTCGCGCCAGTAGGGGCATCGGCCGAGCGAGTCCAACAGGCTGCCGCAGTCGGGACACACGTCGTCGTCCATGTCGTCCGGCGTCTCGTTCACGAGTCTCCAATCAGTCATCGTGGTCCTCCCCCGCTTCGATCTGCAGCGTGTCAAAGCTCGGCTGCTGGGTGGGGAACGCGTGTTCGATGGATTCGAGGGTTTCCTCGACGGTGAATTCGTCCGTGCAGGAGAGTGATTTGCCGGTGAATTTGAATCGTTGGCCACAGGAGCGGCACCAGTATGGTGCCGGCGTGTTCTTCAGGAGTCGTTTGATCTCCTCGATGTCGGTCATGCCTTCCACGCAGCCGAAGATCGCGGCGCCGCAGCGCTGGCATTTCGACCATGGGGGTCGTTTCACGACGGGTTTCATCGGGGCGAACAGTTTTTTGAGCGCAGTTTCGGTCGGGCCGAACACGAGCGGCCACTGGTCGATGATCCGCTGCCAGCGTTCGCTGGGGTGATCCTCGAAATCGTCGCGGAACGTGTCGAGTTCCTCCATGCCGTTGAACACGTAGCGGCCGGCCATCCACAGCATGCATGCGAGCACGCTGTCGGGATAGTCGCTGTTGAGTCGGACGCGGACGGTGAGTCTGGTGTCGAACGAGAGTCCGGATTCGATCTCGCTGACCGTGAGGTTCACATGCGGGTTCACGGACAACAGGGTCCATGGGCTTTTCGGCTTGTCTGCCATGATCTCCTCCTAGAATGCGTAGTCGCCGTTGTTGTCGGCCGCCCATGGGTCGCCGCCACCGGCTTGCTGTGCGGGTGCCGGCTGACCCTGCTGCTGTTGTTTGTTGATGAATCCGAGGGCCTGCGCATAGCAGCGGAGACTGCTGCGCTCCGCACCCTGCTTGTCGGTCCAGAAACGCTGCGACAACAGGACGTAGACGAGGACTCGGACGCCCTTGTGCACGTACGGGAGCTGCTTGGCGGCGCCGGGCGCGCATTCCACGTCGATCCACATCGTGCCCTGGTCAACCCACTGGTGCGTGTTGTCGAAATAGCCCTGGGATACGGCGACGCTGAACGTGGTCACGCTGCTGCCGTTGTTGAAGGTTCTCGTCTGGGGTTCGCCGCCCACGTTGCCCTGGAAGCAGATGTTGACGGCCATTACTCACCGTCCTTTGCGGTGTCGGGTGCGCCGTGCTGGAAATCGTCGAGTACCTTGTCGATCTCGGCCTCGCTCATGTCCGTGAACGCGGTGACTGTGCGGTTGATGATCTTGGAGACGGTCTGGCATGCCTCCTGCTCCGACGCGACGCCGAGGGCTTTGAACCGGTTGATCAGGTCGAACAGTTTCGCCTCACGCTGATCGGTCGGCGCCTGCTCCTCCGGCTCCGGCTCAGGTTCCGGCTCGTTGGCGGGCGTGGTGTCAACGACGGTGGTCATGGCGTCGGTGATCTGCGGGGTGAGCACATCGGAGTAGTCGGGCGTGGTCTCGTCCACGGTGGTGGCGGCCTTGGCTTCGACGCTGACCGGCAGGTACTTGAAGCTACGACGGATCAGGGTCTTCAATCCCATTTCCACGAAGTTCGTGGCCCATGGGCCGCTGATCGCGTTGCCGCGGCGCTTGGAGCGTGGCGCGTACCTGTCTCGGTAGGCTTCGAGATCCTTGCGGCTCATGTAGGCGGCGTAGGTGCCGCCGTTGGGCAGGTCGATGCTGAGGAACACGAACTTGAGCTTGTCGGGCGAATGATCGGCGTCGAGGTTGATCTCGTCCGGGCATTCGATATAGGGCGTGCCTTTCGCATCCATCTTGAGTTTCACGCCGTCGTCCTCGTAGACGGCGACCGGCTGCGCGTAGATACCGCTGTTTTCGAGCAGCTTGAGCATGCCCTTGTAGCCGATCACGAATGTCGCGTCGGGCTGGCCTCCCTGATGGTTCTTGTTGCCGTATGGGAGGATGTACGCCTGTCCGAGACCGTCCACGTTCGACGGTTTGAGGCCGAGGGCGGCGCACTGCATGAAGCAGGAGAGCACGCTTACCGGCGTGCAGTTACGCAACGCGGGTTCACGGTTGATCGAGCTGATGCAGTACTGCAGGAGCATGTCGGGCTTGAGATTACCGCCGATGACGCGCTGGATCTGCGGCCATGATGCGCGCACCATGTCCCTGATGTCACGTTCCGCGGTATTGGCGGTCATCTGCCGGCCCTGCGTGGCCTGTGTGAGCTGTCCCATAAGTTAGTTCTCCTTGAGTTGTTTGACGTAGAAGCGACGCTGGTCGTATGCGGGTTTCGCCGGCCGCGCCGCCTGTTCCTTGAAATGCACGGTCCGGTAGCCGACCTGCCATTTCGGTGAGATCAGACCCTCGCGCTGGCCGCCGACGAGCTGTTTCAACCGGTCGGCGATCCTCGCTTTGGATTTGCGGGCGTCCGATTCGGCCTGCGCGTAGCTCTCGTAGAGGGCGCTCAGCTGGTCGAAATCAGAGTCCTCGATCTGTTCGAATCCCTCCGGGTAGGGCTGTTCCGCCTGGACTCGGTCCACGTCCGTACCGGTGAGCTGGGGCATCTCATCGTTCTGGACGAAATGCCAGAATTCCTCGGCGGCGTTGATGACGGTCTGCACATCCTGCTCGTCACGCTCGAACCGGATCTCCACAGGCTCGCTCTCGCCGATGTCCGCGTAGACCCACCCCCATGTGAAGCCGGTGACTGCAAGATAATGAGTCACCTGCGCCATGTAGTAGTCCGGGATTACGAGGTTGCCCTGCTGGTCATGCCAGTGGAGTTTCCCTCGGTATTCGTTCGCGGTCTTGATTTCCAACACTCCGTACGAATCGGTCTTGGGGTCGTAGAGCAGTCCGTCGAGGCTCGCATGCATGCAGGGGTGCTCCTTGGATACAAGGCTTTTGTCGCTGCCGTCCACTGTCTCGAGTTCGCCGGCATGGATCCTCTTGAACCGGTTGCGCAGCTCCGGTTCAAGGGCGTTGCCCTTGACGATGGACCACTTGTCCGAAATATCGTCTGGCGTGCGACGACCGGTCTTCTCCTCCCAGAGTCGGGCCGGGGTCTCGAATGTGTTCAACCCGAGAATCGTCGACATGTCACTCCCGCCGACGCCCTTCGTGCGGAATTTCAGCCACTCGGCCTCACGGCTCTTCTTGGTGGTGCCTGAGCCGCGGAACGAGTGGACATCGAACATGCCCGACTGTTTCGCGGCCTGTTTGAACGTGACCCTTACCACATCGGCTCCTCATCGGATGAGTACGGGTTGACGAACCGTTCCACGGCTTCCTGGAACTTGTCGTCGTCCTCCTTGCTGAGGCAGTCGAGTTCCCATAGCTGTTCGCGTGCGGCGGCGAGCTTGGTGATGATCTCGAACACCTGCTTGACGTACGCCCAGTCGACGCCGGCGTTGATCATGTGCTGGAGCACGTCCATGTAATGGCCGATCATGCTGGTGAGATCACGGTAGGCCATGATCTGCGTGTGCAGGAGCGTGTCCTCCCAACCCGCACCCTTACCCGCACCGCGTTCGGGTTCAGGGTTCAGGTTCGGTCCATCTTCCGAGGTTTCCCCAAGCTCCGTGAATTTATTGAGGAATTCATCCGCTGATTCACGGAATTCCGGAGGCAGATCATTGGCCTTCGCTATGAAAATCGCAGCTTTTTTCGTCATCGAATTTTCTCCTTTATTTTTCTGCTTGTTTTTTGTTAAATCCGTGGTTATATTTCGTCGCCTTTCCATGCCCAGATTCCTGCGAATCCGAGGAATGCGGTGATGCCGATCGCGTATGCCTCCCATGGCTGGTAGCCGTGCATGTAGAGCCATACCGACCAGATGATGCCGGCGAGGGCGAGGAGTGCGAGGAGTCCGCCGAGCAGGATGACGAGCAGGTAACCGATGCGGGTGAGGATCCGCCCGTAGCGCGTCCACCGGGTGAGCCTGTAGTTAGCCGAGCCTTTCTTGGTCGGTGGTTTCGGCGGGTTCAGGGGTGCGAACTGCGTGCTCATCGACGGCCTCCCCTCTGCGGTTTGACGTCGCCCAGATATTCGTGGATGCTTTGGACGCTGATGAGGATGGTGCGGCTTCCGCGCTGCTGGCGGGCGCGGATGGATCCGCTGCGGATGAGACTGTCGAGGGTTTCGACGCTGACGCTGAGGAGTCGTGCGGCCTCGGGCCGTTTGACCGCGAGGGGTTCCATTGGTTGACTCATGGTGGTATCCTCCTGATTGGTGTTTGATTTCACTGCCCCCGCTGCAATCGGGGGCTTTTCTTTTTTGCATTGCTGCGTGCCTGCGCCCGGATTCGAACCGGGCCCATTCCGATGCGAAGAAAGGGAAACCATCGGACTGGGTGCCGTCACGTCGTGGAGCAAACCGATCCGAAACCACGACGCGCCCGCAGGCTAGGCGGCCATCCGCCGGCACCCTTGTCCCCAAAATTTGCAGGTGGTCCAAGAGATCAAGACAATGCCGGTTTCAGGCCATATCCCCCATCGGATCCACGCCGGTATGTGACATGCGAGTTTTTTGAGACGTGGACACGGGTAGTGTCATACGATCCAACGGGGAAGAATCATTATTCGGTTGTGGACTGGCGGACGTCGGAGCGGGTGACGTTCCCGAGACTGTCACCGTCAATGGCGTCCTTGGCTTTCAGGGCTCGGAGGACTGCCTCCGCCATCATTGCGGACACGTCGCGGATGTCGTCCGGGATGTCGGGTTTTACGGAGACCAAGGCATTGCTCTCCGGTCCGGCCGAGTGCAACTTGCCACCGGCTATGGGATACTGCCAGTCCGGATCATCCTCGAAATGGCAGGCGAAGGTGAAAATGATGTCGCTCATGTCACGCCGCCTTCTCCGCGGTGAGAGCCGATTTGCTGGCCTTCTGCTCCGCCTTCTCGATTTCCAGAGCAAAGCTCAGAAGCGAGAAGCCATCACCCATCCCGAGGAATTTGGCCACTCGGTCTAGTTCATCGATGCTCCACGGGGTTTCCAAGGAGTTTCGGCGAACTATATATCGGCGGGACACCCCGAGGAACTGCGCTAGTTCTTGGTCAGTCTTGCCTAAAGTGGTGAGCCTGACATTTACCGCCTTAGCGACGATGTCTGATGTGCGAGTCATTAAAAAGTCCTTTCATGCGTCTCATATGAGATGCTTTCTGATTATCAGAATACTCGGATTGAAAATTCTGTCAATCTCATATGAGACGCTCGGCGTGTCGCCTATTTATTCCAGCGTCTCAAATGAGATACAATCGAGACATGGTTAGAAATGAACAGCTGCCGCCAGTAAGCGGCACGGCAAGAGCGATAGCAACCTTCATCAAGGCCGACGCTGAGCAAAAGGACGTGTCGATAGCCGATCTCGCACGAGCTCTGGGCAAGGCAAGGTCCTATGCGTCAATCCGGTACAACGGACTGAAAACATGGAGCTTCGACGACGTGGATTCGATAGCGCCGATTCTGGGCTATCCAGATGGAAT
>NZ_NEWD01000028.1 GCF_002234915.1 Bifidobacterium vansinderenii
ACAGCGTAAGTTGGGGGACCTGTATGAGAATAGGGACGAGCGAGGCAGCGATGATCTGCAAATCTTGTCAGTCTCGATCTACGGTGGCGTTTCCGACGGTTCACTGAACTCCGATGAACTCGGCAAGAATGTCAGAAGAAGTGAGGATAAATCTCTCTATAAGAGAGTAGAAATTGGCGATGCAGTACTCAATATGATGCGAGCATGGCAGGGAGCCGTTGGGACTTCGTCGGCACAAGGTATGGTCAGTCCTGCTTATATTGTTGCTAAGCCTCTTGTTGAGCAGGATCGAAGCTTCTTTAACGTGCTGTTGAGACGTTTTGCCACAGTAAATCAGATGAATGATTTGTCTTATGGCGTTACTGATTTTCGCAAACGTCTCTATTGGGATTCATTTATTCGCGTGACCGTTGATTGTCCATCGTTGCCTGAGCAACAGGATATCGGCCGGTTCTTCTCTCGCTTGGATTCCCTCATCACCCTTCATCAGCGTAAGCAATCACGATTGGTATTGTGTTAGATGAGCGTCGAAAGGGCGCGCATCACGATATCAACGTCCTTGTTCTCTAGTTCGCGGATGACATGTAGATAGGTATCCTGCGTTGTGTTCATGCTGGCATGCCCGAGTCTTTTTGAGACGCTGGCAATGGATACGCCGGCGAAGAGCAATAATGACGCATGCGTGTGTCTCAGCCCATGGATCGAGATCACTGGTACCTCAGCGTGCTCGCAATGGCGCGCCAGAACATTGTTAGCAGTTGAGTTGTAAACTTTCCCGTTTACAAAAATGGGTTCGTTCTCGGGAAGATCCTTTAATAAGGCCGACAGCTGCATGATGAGTTGCCAATCAAGCTGTACCTTACGTACAGAAGACGCATTCTTCGTCGGGACAAATCCGCCACCATTCTTGTAATCCCAGGTTTTGCTGACGGACAAGGTTTGATGAACGAAGTCAAAGTCGGCAGGTGTGAGTCCCAGAGCCTCTGAGAAGCGTAGGCCTGTCTTAGCTACAAGCAGTATCAGCCAATCCCAGCTTGGCTTTGTCCCCAAATCCAGATCAGCAAGCACGGCATGTAACTCAAATTGGTTAAGGTACTTTGTTTTCTTCTCTCGAGGAGGCCTACCTTTGATAATCGCTTTACGCGTGGGGTCGCGTTGAATCAGCCCTTCATCAACAGCGTCAAGAATGGCTCCTTTCAGCTGATGGTGAAAATCCATTGTCGTTTGCCGTTCGTGATATTCCGCATATCCGTTAATCAGCTTCTGGTAGTTCACGCGATCCATGTCGGCAAGCCGGAGATCGGGAATGAGTTTACTGAGCCACGCCTCAGTGAGCTTATACTTTTTCATCGTCACATCACGGATTGCTCCTTCCTTATAGACGTCAACCCATTGCGTGTAATAATCACAGAACAAGGTCTCTTTGTCTGTAGTGTTTCCAGTCATTTTCAGGTTCTCTTTTCTGCATAGAGGTGCTTACGCTGATGCTGGATGCACAGAACAGACAACCAAGTAGAGCAGACCCACGCTGAAACTATCGTGATTGCTTACGCTGATGAAGGGTGATGAGGGAATCCAAGCGAGAGAAGAACCGGCCGATATCCTGTTGCTCAGGCAACGATGGACAATCAACGGTCACGCGAATAAATGAATCCCAATAGAGACGTTTGCGAAAATCAGTAACGCCATAAGACAAATCATTCATCTGATTTACTGTGGCAAAACGTCTCAACAGCACGTTAAAGAAGCTTCGATCCTGCTCAACAAGAGGCTTAGCAACAATATAAGCAGGACTGACCATACCTTGTGCCGACGAAGTCCCAACGGCTCCCTGCCATGCTCGCATCATATTGAGTACTGCATCGCCAATTTCTACTCTCTTATAGAGAGATTTATCCTCACTTCTTCTGACATTCTTGCCGAGTTCATCGGAGTTCAGTGAACCGTCGGAAACGCCACCGTAGATCGAGACTGACAAGATTTGCAGATCATCGCTGCCTCGCTCGTCCCTATTCTCATACAGGTCCCCCAACTTACGCTGTTCCCAAGCAGACGTGGTCGGCCTGATCGTTCTTGCCTACCACCGTGTGCGCGAGCATGCCGACATACGGGAAGAGCCCCGCGCGCGATCCAAAATGATCACGCGCGGGGCTCTACACGAAGACGGCTAATCGCCGAAATTACTCCACGGCGTTCTCGGGCACTTCGATGCCGTTGCCGAACTTGACGTCGCGGGCGGCGGCCACGCGGCTCGGCAGGCCGTAGATGTCGATGAAGCCGTTGGAGGACTTCGAGTCGAAGCTGTCGCCGGAGTCGTAGGTGGCCAGGTTGTAGTCGTACAGCGAGGTGTCGGAGCGACGACCGGTCACCACAGCACGGCCGCCGTGCAGGGTCATGCGGATCTCGCCGGAGACGTACTTCTGGGTGTCCTCGATGAACGCGTTGAGCGACTGGGTGGCGGGGCTGAACCACTGTGCATCGTAGACCAGCTCGGCCCAGCGCTTGTCGATGTCGCGCTTGATGCGGTGCTGCTCACGCTCGAGGCAGCAGTTCTCCAGCTCCTGGTGGGCGGTGATCAGGGCCACGGCGCCCGGGGCCTCGTACAGCTCGCGGGACTTGATGCCGACCAGACGGTCCTCGATGAGGTCGATGCGGCCGATGCCCTGGGCGCCGGCGCGACGGTTCATCTCCTCGATGGCCTGCAGCGGGGTGACGTCGCGGCCGTCGATCTTGACCGGGATGCCCTGCTTGAACTCGATGATCACCTCGTCCTCGACCGGCGGGAAGGCCGGATCGTCGGTGTAGGAGTAGCAGTCCTTGGTCGGACCGTTCCACGGATCCTCGAGGAAGCCGGTCTCGATGGCGCGGCCCCACACGTTCTGGTCGATGGAGTACGGGCTCTTCTCGGTCTGGGTGATCGGCAGCTTGTGCTCCTTGGCGAACGCGATCTCCACGTCGCGGGTCAGGGCCAGATCGCGGATCGGGCTGATAGCCTTGAGCGTCGGGTCGATGGAGGCGATGGACACCTCGAAGCGCACCTGGTCGTTGCCCTTGCCGGTGCAGCCGTGGGAGATGGTGTCGGCGCCGAACTGGTGGGCGGCACGCACCAGATGCTTGGAGATCAGCGGGCGGGAGATGGCGGAGACCAGCGGGTACACGCCTTCGTACATGGCGTTGGCCTTGAGGGCCTTCATGCAGTATTCCTCGGCGAACTCGTTGCGCGCGTCCACCACGTAGGCTTCGACGGCGCCGCAGGCGAGGGCGCGCTGCTTGATGGTCTCGAGGCTTTCGCCGCCCTGACCGACGTCGAGGGACATGGCCACGACATCCTTGCCGGTGCGCTCCTTGAGGTACGAGATAGCCACGGAGGTATCAAGACCTCCGGAATACGCCAGGACAAGACGCTTGTTGTCTGCCATTGGTTGCCTTTCTTATGGTTTACATCCTGATGCATCGATTATATGCAATGGTCTGTATATTTATGCATTCCGGTGAGTCGCACAATGAAATCATGCGGTCAACGCGTGCCGTCACCCGGCTCCCGATCGTTCTTGTCGCGATTCTGGGAGGCCAGCGACAACAGCCATTCGGAACGCCGTACGGCCATGTCATCGTCGGTGCAGATCATTAATACCGTATCATCACCGGCGATGGTGCCGAGTATGCCCTCGAGGGGGTGCCTGTCGATCACGCTCGCCACATACTGCGCGGCGCCGGACGGGGTGTGCACCACCACGAGGTTGCGGGCGGCGGCCACCGAGGTGACCAGTCCCGAAAGCACCCGGGACATCTGCTGCTCGTTCTTCGCCCCGAGTTCGACATGGGCCCGGTCCTCGCCATGATGGCCGGACGAGCCACCGATGGCGTATGCCATGGCCCCGCCGGCCACGCGCACCTTGACGGCGTTCATCTCGTCGAGGTCTCGGCTCAGCGTGGCCTGGGTGACCGCGATGCCCTGAGCCGCGAGGATCTCGGACAGCTGCGACTGCGAGGTGACGGTGTGCGAGCGCAGCGCCTGTTCGATGGCGCTCAGGCGTGCGGCTCGCGTGGCCGGCCGCTGCAGCGACGGCGTATCGTCGTCGATCGTCTTGGTCATGTCAGGCGAGCTCGCCGAGCAGGGAGGGGTCCTCGCGCTGCCATGCGATGAGCCAGGTGAGCAGCGCCTTCTGCGCGTGCAGGCGGTTCTCGGCCTCGTCCCAGACCACCGACTGCGGTCCGTCGATCACCGAGGAGGTGACCTCCTTGCCGCGGTAGGCGGGCAGGCAGTGCTGGAACAGTGCGTCGGGCTTGGCGTACGACATGAGCTCGTCGTTGACCTGGTAGTTCCAGAACGGCTTGGAGCGGATGGCGTATTCGGCCTCCTCGCCCATGGAGACCCACGTGTCGGTGAACACGCAGTCGGCGTCGGCCACGGCCTCCTTGGGATCGGTGGTGACGAGCACGGAGCCGCCGTTGGCCTCGGCGATGCGCGTGGCGTCGGCCACGATCTGCGGATCCGGCAGGTAGCCCTGCGGGCCGGAGACGCGCACGTTCATGCCGGCGGTGGCGCCGCCGAGCAGGTAGGAGTTGGCCATATTGTTGGCCGCGTCGCCCACGTAGGCGATGGTCTGGCCGGCGAGGGCGTCCACGCCGCCGCGGTGCATGGCGATGGTCTGCAGGTCGGCGAGCACCTGGCAGGGGTGGAACTGGTCGGTCAGTGCGTTGACGACCGGGCAGGTGGCGTACTTGGCCATCTCCTCCACGCGGTCCTGACCGAAGGTGCGCCAGACGATGCCGTAGGCCATGCGGGTGAGCACGCGGGCGGTGTCGGCCACCGGCTCGCCACGGCCGAGCTGCGAGGAGGACTTGTCGATCACGAGCGGGTAGCCGCCGAGTTCGGCCACGCCGATCGAGAAGCTGGAGCGGGTGCGCGTGCTGGGCTTGTCGAAGAGCACCGCAACGGCCTGCGGACCTTCGAACGGACGGGCGTAGAAGCGGTTGAGGCGGAACTTCTCCGCCAGCTTGAGGATCTGCTTCTGCTCCTCATGGTTCACATCGTCGTCGCGCAGCATGTGCCGCAGTTCGTGGGCCATTGCGTTCTCCTTCGTCTGGTTGTTGGACAGTGATGAGTAGTTGTGTGGTGATGATCGGGATGATCATGCGCCGACCGGTTCGATCCGGCCGGCAACGGACGGGTGATGAAAACAGATGTCTGCCGGATCCGTCCGAGGTTCCGGCAGACATGACGAATGAAAGTCCGATCCGACCGTCGACCGAACGGTCATGCGGTCGGCGGCGATCAGTCGTTGGGCAGGTCGGTGGGCACCTTGGCCAGTACTGCCAGGCATTCGTCCACGTCCTGTTCGCTGACGATCAGCGGCGGGGCGAAGCGCAGGGCGTTCGGGGCCACGGCGTTGACGATCAGGCCGTGCTCGAGGGCCCAGCCGGCGACCGCGTGGGCGCACGGATGGCTCAGTTCCACGGCGTCGAGCAGACCGCGGCCACGCACCTCGCCGTACAGCGGGTTGTCGAGCGCGGCGAGTCCGTCACGCAGCTGCTTGCCGCGGGCCTCGGCGTTGGCGAGCAGGTCGTCGTCCTCGATGGTCTTGAGTGTGGCCAGCGCGGCGGCGGCACCCAGCGGGTTGCCGGCGAAGGTGGAGCCGTGCGAGCCCGGGGTGAACAGAGAGGAGAGCTTCTCGCCGAAGGCGATCAGACCGCCCATCGGGAAGCCGCCGGCGACGCCCTTGGCGAAGGTGATCGCATCCGGGATCACACCACCGCTCAGGTCCTCGCGCTGGAAGGCAAACCATTCGCCGGTGCGGCCGATGCCGGTCTGCACCTCGTCGATGATCAGCAGCGCGTTGTTGCGGTCGCACAGCTCGCGGGCGGCCTTGACGTAGTCGGCGCCCAGCGGCACGACTCCGGCCTCGCCCTGGATGAGCTCCATGATCACGGCGGCGACCGGGCCCTTGCCGTAGCGGCCCAGACCGGTCTCGTTGAAGGCGCGCTGCAGCGATTCGACGTTGCCGGCCTCCACGAACTCGATGGCCGGGACAAGCGGCTCGAACGGCTTGCGGATCACAGGCTTCCAGGTGGCGCTCAGCGCGCCGAGCGTACGACCGTGGAAGCCGTGGGTCATGGACAGGATGCGGGCCGGCTTGCCGCCGATGTCGGGCAGCGCGCCGTCCAGCGTACGACCGTAAAGCTTGGCCAGCTTGAGCGCCGCCTCATTGCCCTCGGCGCCGGAGTTGCCGAAGTACACGTGCGAACCTTCAGGAGCGCCGGCAAGCTCGATCAGCTTGGACGCCAGCTCGATCTGCGGCTCGGTGGCGAAGTAGTTGCTGGTGTGGCCCACCTTGGCCGCCTGGTCGGCGATGGCCTTCACCCAGGCGGGGTGCGCATAACCGAGGGCGTTCACGGCGATGCCGCCGAGGAAGTCCAGATACTCGTTGCCGTCGACGTCCCAGATGCGGGTGCCCTGACCGTGGTCCATCACGCGCAGCGGCGTGCCGAACACGTTCATATGCACGTTCTTGTAGGAGTCCAGCCACTTGGCGTCGTTGGTGCCCAGGATTTCCTTGTCAGACATAGTTGTAAGAGCTCCTCATCTCGATGCCATCCGCGGGGATCACCATGGTGCCGATACCCTGGGTGGTGAAAATCTCGTTCAGAATGGAATGCGGCTTGCGACCGTCAATGATGTGGGCCTCCTCCACACCGCTGTCGAGCGCTCGCACGCACGCCTCCATTTTCGGACGCATGCCGGACTCGAGCTCGGGAAGCATGTCACGCAGGTTCTCCACGCCGATGCGGCCGATCAGGGAGTCCTTGTCGGGCCAGTCGGCGTACAGGCCGTCGACGTCGGTGAGGATGACGAGCTTGCGGGCGCCGAGCGCGCCGGCCAGTGCGGCCGCGGCGGAATCGGCGTTCACGTTGAGCACCTCGGTCGGATCGTCCTCGTTCGGCGCCACGGACGACACCACAGGGATGCGGCCGGCGGAGATCAGATCCTCCACGGCGGAGGCGTCCACACTCACCACGTCGCCCACCAGGCCGATGTCGGTGGGCTTGCCGTCGATGATCGGCTTGCGCTGCATGGCGGAGAACAGACCGCCATCCTCGCCGGACAGACCCACGGCCATCGGACCGTGTGAGTTGATCAGGCCCACCAGCTCCCTGGAGACCTTGCCGGTGAGCACCATGCGCACCACGTCCATGGCCTCGGGCGTGGTGACGCGCAGACCGCCCTTGAACTCGGACTTGATACCCAGGGCCTTGAGCATGTTCGAGATCTGGGGACCGCCGCCGTGCACCACCACCGGGTGAAGTCCCACCTGACGGAGGAACACCATGTCCTCGGCGAAGTTCTGCTTGAGCTTCTCGTCCACCATGGCGTTGCCGCCGTACTTGATGACGATGCGCTGGCCGTAGAATTCCTCGAGCCACGGCAACGCCTCGATCAGCACCTCGGCCTTCTGGTCGGCGCGCAGATCGGTGTGTACATCGAAGTGGAATCCGGGTCCAACCACCGTTTTCGTCTCTGCCTTAACCACAGTTCAGTCCTTGTTCGATCGTGTTGTGATTGTGTTGTATGCCGACCGTCACGATTCGTAGTCGGCGTTGATATGCACGTATTCGTGCGTCAGATCATCGGTCCACACGGTGGCCTGGCTGTCGCCTTCGCCCAGATCGATGTCGAAGTGCACCTCGCGCGGGGTCATGTCGACCTCGGAACGCGGACGTCCGGGCTTGCCGCCGTCGCACACGCGCACGCCGTTGACGTCGACGGTCACGTTGTTCGGATCGTACGGCGCCACGTCGGCGGGCACGGTGCCGAGCGAGGAGACCACACGACCCCAGTTCGGATCGTTGCCGCACACGGCGCACTTGAGCAGGTTGGAGGCGGCCACGGCGCGGGCACAGGCCAGTGCGGCGTCCTCGCTGGTGGCGCCGGTCACGGTCACGCGGATGTCGTGGGACGCGCCCTCGCCGTCGCCGATGATCTGGCGGGACAGGGAGGCGCAGGCCTTGGCGACCATGGCGTCGAACTCGTCCTCGTCGGGCTCCACGCCCGAGGCGCCGGACGCGAGCAGCAGCACGGTGTCGTTGGTGGACATGCATCCGTCCACGTCGATGCGGTTGAACGAGGTCTCCACGCCGGCCGACAGCGCCTTGCGCGCCTGCGCGGCGCTCACCTTGGCGTCGGTGGTGATCACGCACAGCATGGTGGCCAGCTGCGGGGCGATCATGCCGGAGCCCTTGACCATGCCGCCGATGCGATAGCCGGCGCCTTCGAGGGCGACGGTCTTCTTCTTGGTGTCGGTGGTCAGGATGGCCTCGGCGGCCAGTTCGCCGGCCTCGGCGGAAGAAGACAACGCGTTGTTCGCCAGTTCAACACCGGACAACACGTTGTCGAGCGGCAGCAGGTCGCCGATCATACCGGTGGAGCACACCGCGATGTCGCTGTCGACCACGTTCAGCAGTCCGGCGAGCTTGGCGGCGGTGTCCGCCGACTGGCGGTATCCGGCCTCGCCGGTGCAGGCGTTGGCACAGCCGGAGTTGAGCACCACGGCCTTGATATGACCGTCGGCCACGGCCTTGCAGGACCACTGCACGGGGGCCGCGCAGAAGCGGTTCGCGGTAAACACGCCGGCCGCCACGTCGAGCGGGCCGTCGTTGACCACGACGGCCATGTCCTTCTTGCCTTCCACGGCCGAGATGCCGGCCACAACTCCGCTTGCGGAGAATCCCTTCGCGAACGTCACACTCACGGTGCCACTCCAATCGTCGTCAGTCCAGTGCTTTCATCAAGTCCAAGTGCAATGTTCAGCGACTGCACGGCCTGTCCCGCGGTACCGCGGTTGAGGTTGTCGATGGCGCTGAACGCCAGAAGACGGCCGGCCTTGCGGTCCACCGCCACCTGAATGTGAGCGGCGTTCGAGCCGATGATGTTGCCGGTCGCAGGCAGCACGCCCTCCGGCAGCAGGTTCATGAAGTGCTCGCCCTCGTAGGCCTTCTGCCATACCGAACGAATCTCGGCGTCGCTCATGGCGGCGGCCTTGTCGGTCAGCGGGGCGGAGACGGTGGACAGAATGCCACGGGCCATGGGTGCCAGAATCGGCGTGAAGCCGAGCTTGAAGCGTCCGGCCTGATCGGCCGTCAGACCGGCGGCATGGGCGAAGTTCTGCAGGATCTCGGGGATGTGGCGATGCGTGCCGCCCACACCGTACGGGACCGCGGAGCCGAACGCCTCGGCGGCCAGCAGGTTGATGCGCTTGAGGTTCTTGCCGGCACCGGAGTAGCCGACCACCAGATCGGCCACCAGGCCGCTGGGATCCACCAGCCCCTCGGCGATGCCGGGCTGCATGGCCAGCGTGGTGCCGGTCACATTGCAGCCGGGGCCGGCGATACGCTTGACGCCCTTGAGGTTGTCGCGCTGACGCAGGTAGGAGCCGTCGGCCGCCTTGCCGAGGATCAGCTCGGGCATGCCGTAGGCCCAGTGTTCGTAGAAGTCGCCGCCGTAGTAGTCGTCCCACGCGGACCTCTCTTCAAGACGATGGTCGGCACCGAGGTCGACCACCACGCTGTTGGGATCGAGCTGCGCGGCCAGCGCGCCCGACGCGCCGTGCGGCAGCGCCAGGATGATCACGTCGTGACCGTTAAGCACCTCGGGCGTGGTGTCCTCGACGGTCAGATCGGCCAGCTGCGGAATATGCGGCATGTGCTTGCCGAGCTTGTCCCCCACAGACGAGTGGCCGGCCACGCAGGTGACCCGCATATTCGGGTGCGCCGCGAGGATGCGCAACGCCTCCCCTCCCGCATATCCGGTGGCGCCTGCCACCGCGACCGTGTATTGAGTCATGGTTGATACCCTCTTTGACTTGCGTTGTTCTGCAATAGCGCCGATTATACACACTATGCAGACCAATGCATAATTATGCATTATCGTGCGAAAGCGCGTCCATCATTACACCGAAGTGCCGGTGTCCGTGCCACCCGTTCCACCATACGAATCCAAACCATACAGCTGCAGTATGAACTGCTGGGCATCCATGCCGGTCACCATCAGATAGATGTCCAGTGCGGTGACGAGCACGCCGATCACCACGGCGGCGATGGCCAACCCCCGGCCTTTCATATGGAACAGGCCTGTGCGCCAGATGGCGAACGCACCGAGAATCACCGGCAGCACCGGAATGCTGAGCAACGCGCTGCCGAACGCGATGATGGCCGCCGGATCCCACCTGCCGTACAGGGGGTTCTGGTACGGATCGTCGAGATTGATGCCGTTGCGGTAGCGCGGCTGCCGGTTCGGCTGATTGTAGGGTTGCGGTCCGCCGTTGTATCCGGACCAATTGGGATCCGGCGTCTGCGGCGTCGGGTTCTGCGGCGGACGCCCATCCTGCCCGATATAGCCGCCGCCCATCCCGGCGTTGCTCACGCCGGCATTCTGCGATCCGTCCGGCTTGTCCGGTTCGGGAGTGCCGTATACGTAAGGGTTCCAGCCCGGGTACTGATTGGCCATCTGACCGTACTCGGGCTGGGCATACTGGCCGTACTCGGGCTGATCGACACGCCCGGAGCCGTTCTCCTGATTCCCGTTGGAATCGGCGTTCTGGGGGTTCTGGGTATTCATGACTTCCTTACTAACAACGGATACGAGACGTTCCCTGACCGTTTCGTAAAAACCAAACAAAAGAAAAAGACCCCCGGACGCAAGCCGGGGGTCCTGAAGGCGACTAGGCGCGCAGCTGTGCACCCAGCGCCGCAGCCTTGTCCACGATCGCCTGACGGATCGCCTCACTGTCGGAGGAATCCAGCGTCTTGGACGGCGAGCGGAACGTGACGGCGAAGGCGAGGGACTTCGCGTCCTTGCCCACCTGTTCGCCCGTGAACACGTCGAACAGCTCGATGGACTCGAGGTTCTCGCCGGCGGCCTCGCGGATCGCATCCTCAAGCTCGCGTGCGGTCACCGAAGTCGGCACGGTAAACGCCAGATCCTGATGGACCGGCGGGAACGTGGCGATCGGCTTGGCCTGCACGGGCTTGTCGTCGAGTGCGGGCAGCAGCGCGGTGAGGTTGAGCTCCATGGCTGCGGAATGCTCCGGGAAGCCCAGCGCCTCGTTGACGTGCGGGTGGAACTCGCCCACCTCGCCCACCTTGGTGCCGTCGGGCAGGGTCACCTCGGCGTAGCGGCCGGGGTGCCACGATGCCGGCACCTGATCGGCGGCGGGCTGGTTCAGACGCAGATCGGCGCCAAGACGCTCGGAGATGCGGGTGACGACCTCCACGGCGTCGGACCAGTCCACGTCACGGGAATCGCCGAGCCAGCCGGCGTCCACGGCCTTGCCGGTGAGGATCGCGGCCGTGTGCAGCGGCTGTTCGGGCAGACCGGCATCAAGCGCGGCGAGCTGCTCATCGGTCGGCTTCACACCGCCGGGCAGCGCCGGAATGGCGGGGGCGTCCGGGTTCCACAGGAACACGTGACCAGTCTCGAACAGGCTCACGTTCTGCAGGCCGCGGCGGATGTTGCGCTGCACGGTCATGGCCAGCGTGAGCAGCAGCGAACGACGCAGGAACGGACGGTCACCGGCAAGCGGGTTGGTGATCTCCACGCTGACCGGCTTGATGGCCTTGGCGTCCAGAGCGAAGGCCTTGTAGTCGACGTCGCCCACGAACGGGTAGCTCAGCGTCTCCACGAGGCCGTACTGGGCGAGCGTGTTGGAGATCCAGCGCTGACGCTGCTGTTCGAGCGTCAGACCGGTGCGGCCGGAGGCCGGAACCGGAGGCACGCGCACCGGAATCTCGTCGTAGCCGACAAGACGGGCCACTTCCTCGACCAGATCGCACGGCTCGGTGAGGTCCGGTCGCCAGGTCGGGGGCTGCACGGAGAACTCGCCGTTGCCGCCGCCACCGACGTGGCAGCCGATGTCGGTGAGGATGTCGGAGATCGTGTTGGTGTCGAGCTCCAGACCAGAGACGCGCGCCACCTCGCTCACCTTGAAGCGAATGTCGTGCGGGCGCGTGGTGACGTTGTAGTCCACCGGGGTACGGGAGCCTTCGCCGGCGCCATAGCGGGTGAGCAGCTCGACGGCCATCTCCACGGCTGCGGGCTGCAGCTGCGTGTCCACACCGCGCTCGAAACGACGGGACGCCTCGGACGGGGTCTTGTGGCGGCGGGCGGAACGGGCGATCGACACCTGATCGAAGTGTGCGGCCTCGACGAAGATGTCGGTGGTCTCGCTGGTGATCTCGCCGTACAGACCGCCCATCACACCGGCCAGTCCCAGAATGCGGGAGGCGTGCTCGCCGTTGGGCGAATCGGTGATCAGCAGGTCCTCGGGGCTCAGATCGTGCGTCTTCTCGTCGAGCGTGGTGAGCTTCTCACCCTCGTTGGCGCGACGCACCACGATCGGGCCTTCGATCTTGCTCAGATCGTAGGCGTGCAGCGGCTGACCGAGGTCAAGCATCACGTAGTTGGTGACATCCACGGCCAGCGAGATCGAACGCATGCCGGCACGGATCAGACGACGACGCATCCAGTTGGGGGTGGGGGCGCTCGGGTTGAAGCCACGCACGATACGGCCGTAGTAGCGGTCGCATCCGGCCACGCCATGGATCGGGTTGTTGTCCTCGACCAGCACCTCCATGTCCTTGACCGGGGCGGAGCCGTCGACGGACTTGGCCTCGTGCGGAGCCTTCTCGCTGAGCTCGATCACCGGATCGGTGAACACGGCCTTGGTGGAGTGGTGGTATTCGCGGGCCACGCCACGGTAGGAGAACGCATAGCCGCGGTCCGGGGTGATGTTGATCTCAAGCACCGGGTTGTTCAGGTGCAGCAGCTCCATGGCGTCGTCACCGGGCTGCAGCGCGTCGTACTCCTGCTTGGAGAAGCCGTATTCGCGCAGCAGGATGATGCCGTCGTGGCTGTCGCCCAGACCCAGCTCGCGCTCGGACGCACACATGCCGTTGGAAATGTGGCCGTAGGTCTTGCGCGGCTCGATCTTGAAATCGCCGGGCAGCACGGCGCCGGGCAGCGTAACGACCACCTTTTCGCCGGCGGCCATGTTCGGAGCACCGCAGATGATACCGCGGGGCACCTTGTTGCCGTTCTCGTCGGTCTCGTTGAACTCGTCACCGACGTCCACATGGCACCAGTTGATGATCTTGCCGTTCTTCTGCGGTTCGGGAGTGGCGTCCACCACGTAGCCGACCACGATCGGGCCGGTCACCTGGGACTGATGGATCTCCTCCTCCTCGAGACCGACGCGCACCAGATCCTTGGCGAGCTGCTCGTAGGTGAGGCCTTCGGGAATCTCGACGTGGTCCTTGAGCCAGTCGATATCGATCATCGGCATTTGAAAATCACTCCCCCATCGCGAACTGTTCGGAGAAACGCACGTCGCCTTCCACGAGGTCGTGCATGTCGTTGATGTCATGACGCAGCAGCAGCGTGCGCTCGATGCCCACGCCGAACGCGAAGCCCGAGTACACGGTCGGGTCCAGGCCGGCGGACTTGAGCACGTTCGGGTTCACCATGCCGCATCCACCCCATTCGATCCAGCCGGGGCCGCCCTTCTTATCGGGGAACCACAGATCCAGCTCTGCGCTGGGTTCGGTGAACGGGAAGTAGCTCGGACGCAGACGGCTCTTGGCCTCGGGACCGAACATGGCCACGGCCAGCTTGTCGAGCACGCCCTTGAGGTCGGCCATGGTCAGGTGCTTGTCCACGGCAAGCGCCTCGCACTGGTGGAAGACCGGCGTGTGGGTGGCGTCGAGCTCATCGGTGCGGAACACGCGGCCGGTGCATGCGATATACAGCGGCACACCGCGGGTGATGAGGGCGCGGACCTGATCGGAGGAGGTCTGGGTACGCATCACCATGTTGGATCCCACGAATCCGGCGGCATCCTTGGCCTGATTGCCCTTGATGTAGAAGGTGTCCTGCATCTGGCGGGCGGGGTGGTCGGGGCCGAAGTTCAGCGCGTCGAAGTCGTACCATTCGGTCTCCACCTCGGGGCCGTCGGCAACCTGCCATCCCATGGAGATGAAGAAGTCCTGCACATCCTCCATGAGCTTGGGCAGCGGGTGACGGGCACCAAGCGGATGACGGCGCACCGGCTGGGTCATGTCCACGGCTTCGGCGGCGAGCTTGGCGGCTTCCTCGGCTGCCTTGACCTCCTGCTCCTTGGTGCCGAAGGCGCGGCCGAAGTCGGCACGCAGCTTGCCCATCAGCTTGCCCGCGTCCTTCTTCTGGTCCTTCGGCAGGGCGCCGATGGCCTTGCTGGCCTTGGTCATCGCCGAGTCGGCACCGGCGTACTGGGTCTTGATCGCCTTGAGTTCCTCCATGGTGGAGGCGTTCTTGATCTTCTCGATGCCTTCGGCGACAGCTTCCGTCACCGCTTGGGCATCAAAGGTTGCAACATCTGCCACAGGGACACCTTTCCGTTGGCAAAATTTCGCTTACACAACAACTGTCCCATGCGCTTTTGCCCGCACGAGACACCAAATTCACATTGTTCTCATATGACTAGACATAGCCAGCGAGTACAGCAGTACGGCCGCACTGGTCGCCAGGTTCAGCGATTCCGCCTTGCCATATATAGGGATGGAGACGATGCCGTCGCAGTCCTCGAGAATGGCCTCGTCGAGTCCGCGGGCCTCGTTTCCGAACAGAATCGAACGCAGGGTGTTCGTTTTCCCGGCATCGGCGGCCAGCAGCTGCGGCAGCGGCACGGGGGTCAGCTCGTCGGTGCCTCGCACGTCGGCGGCCAGCACCTCTCCGTCGTGGTCGCCGTTCCATGCAAGCAGTTCGCTGACCGATGCGCGCAGCACCGGAATGTGGAACAGCGAACCGGCGGTGGAGCGGATCACCTTGGGGCTGAGCGGATCCACGCAGTCGTCCACGAATACCACCGCCGACGCACCGGCGGCGTCGGCGGTGCGGATCACCGTACCGGCATTGCCCGGGTCGCGAACCTGCCAGAAGGCCGCAATGGTCAGCGGCGCGTCGGACCCGGCGGCGAGCGCTCGCGGATCCGTGCCGGAAAGCCGTCCGATGAGGCCTTCGGACGAGGCCACGGCGGCGATGCCCTGAGCGTCGCCGCTGATCGCGGACATCACGCGTTCGGTCACATAGTGCACGTAGATGCGGCTGCGGTCGCCGGATTTGTCGGAGAACACGGTCGACGCGATCTCGGCCGCCCTGGCGCTGGCGGTGTTGCCGTCCTCGTCGATCTCGATGTAGAGGTCCTGTACGATCTCGGGGCGCAGATCGATCGCCTCGCGAACGGCCTGCGGTGCCTCGATCAGAAATCGGCCGGTCTTGCGGCGGGCCTTGGATTTGGCGAGTTCGGCCACGCGTCGGATGCGTTCGGCGTTCGGATTATCCAGAATTCCCTTGGTCAATGGCATAGGCATCACTTTAGCCCATCCTCGACCCCCGAGAATCCAGCGAGCATTCAGGTTTCTCCCGGAGAACACGTATGACGTTGCCGGAACCCTCCGAGACATTCGACAGCGAGCGTCACGGCTGCTCGGGCACCCTGAACCATAGGCACGGACGATCGGTTCCGCGCGCATCCATACCCATGAACCAAGGGATTCATCATGTTCATTGTCAAGAACGCCTGGCGATCGGTAGTCCGAAACAAGGGGCGCAACATTCTCATCGTGGTGATCGTGGCGATCATCGCGGCGGCCGCCACGATCAGCCTGTCCATTCGCGACGCGGCCCAGACCGCGCGCGACGAGGGTCTGGCGAACACCGAGGTGACGGCCACGATCAGCCTTGACCGCGACAAGCTCATCAGCGAGGCGAAGCAGAACAGCGATTCGTCGTCGGGCTCCGACTCCGACGGCCAGCCCGACTTCGACGCCATGCGTTCGGCGCTTGATCAGAGCTCGCTGAGCCTCGCCGACTATCAGAAGTACGCCAAGGCGTCCAGTGTGAACGTCACCACCTACTATTCCGAGGAGACCGGCGTCAGCGCCACCGACGGATTCCAGCCCGTGGAGACGTCCACGTCGTCGTCGAACTCGTCGGATTCCTCGTTGTCCGACACGTCCTCCAACTCCGGAGACTCCAACGGCGATCAGAACCAGCCCGGCGGTCAGGGAGGTCAGGGCGGACCCGGCGGATCCATGACGCAGGGCGACTTCACCCTCACCGGCTTCTCGTCCGACAAGGCCATCGCCAACGCCCGCAACGGCTCGTTCACCATGGTCGACGGAAAGGTGTTCGGCTATGACTCCAGCAGCGACGGTCAGGCCATCATCTCCAAGTCGCTCGCCGAATTCAACAATCTGAGCGTGGGCGACACCATCACCGTGGCCGACCCGTCCGACTCGTCGAAGACGTACACGCTAACCATCGTGGGCATCTACAAGAACTCGTCGAGCGAGAACACCACGGCCTCCGGACCGATGGGCGGCACCAGCCAGGACGCGGCCAACGCGATCTACACGTCGGTCTCCACGCTCAAGTCGCTCGGCCTCGACTCCGATTCCACGTCCTCGTCCGACTCATCCAACTCCACCCAGCTCAACTTCACCTACGTGCTCGGCAGCAAGGACGACTACGAGACCTTCAGCCAGGACGTGAAGAACGCCGGCCTCGACGACACGTACACCGTCTCGTCCACCGACGTGGAGCAGTACGAGTCCAGCCTCGTGCCGCTGGACAACCTGGCGAAGTTCGCGCTCACCCTGCTCGTCATCGTGCTCGCCGTGGGAGCCGTGGTGCTCATCGTGATCAACCTGTTCAATATCCGCGAACGCAAGTACGAGGTGGGCGTGCTCACCGCCATCGGCGTGAAGAAGGCCAAGGTGGCCGCCCAGTTCGCGATCGAACTGCTGATCGTCACCATGATCGGCATCGCGCTGGGCGTGACCGGCGGTGCCGTGGCCTCGGTGCCCGTGTCGAACGAACTGCTCGCCCAGCAGATCTCCTCCCAGCAGTCCGAGGCGCAGAGCCAGCAGGAACAGTTCGGACGCAGCGCCGACATGGGCGGCCCCAACGGCGGCGGGCAGGCCCCGGCTCGAACGGCTCCGGCAGCTCCGATGATTCCGATTCGTCCAACGATTCGTCGAGCAACGGGTCCTCCGCCAACGGCAGCGAGGGCAATGCCCCCGGACAGCCCGGCGGACTGACACAGGCCACGAACTACATCACCACGGTGAACGCCACGGTGAACTTCAAGGTGGTGGCGCAGATGATCCTCATCGGACTGGCGCTCACCCTGTTCTCCGCCCTGGTCGGCATCATCTCCGTGATCCGATACGAGCCGCTGCAGATTCTCGCCGACCGGTCCTGACATCGGCGCGAAGTCAACGGCATCATCAGCAACATCATCACGCGTGAAGCAAAGGAAGCAATCATGACAGACACGACAGAACATCAGGCAACCGCAACGGCCATCGCCAACAACACGAACGACGACGCGGACCGCTCCCCCATTCTGGCGCTCGACAACGTCTCCTACTCATACGTCAAGGGCGGCAAGAAGGTGATCCACGATCTGAGCTACGCGTTCGAGGCGGGCAAGGTGTACGCGATCACCGGTCCGTCCGGCGCCGGCAAGACCACCGTGCTCTCGCTGTTGTCGGGACTCACCTCCCCCACCGAGGGACGCATCCTGTACCGCGGCCAGGATCTGGCGAAGACCGACCGCTACCGGTTCCGCAGCCACGACATCGGCGTGATCTTCCAGAGCTTCAATCTGCTGCCGTCGCTGAGCGTGGAGGAGAACATCATCCTGTCCATGGACGCCAGCGGCAAGCAGTTCGACCGGCCCAAGCACGACATCGCGATCGGACTGCTCGCCAAGGTGAGGCTCGCGCAGGAATATGCGAACGAGCGCATCCTGCACCTGTCCGGCGGCGAACAGCAGCGCGTGGCCATCGCCCGTGCGCTGAGCTACGACCCGGACATCATCATCGCCGACGAGCCCACCGGCAACCTCGACATGAGCACGCAGGACGACATCATGGCCATCTTCAAGGATCTGGCCCATGCAGAGGGCAAGTGCGTGATCATCGTGACGCACAGCCCCGATGTGGCGCAGCAGTCCGACGAGGTGTTCCAGCTCGCCGCGCTGCGCAAGCGCTGACGGCGCGCGACATCCTGAACGATTCGCCGTAGCGACCATGCAGTCCAAGGCCCCGCGACCATTATTTGGCCGCGGGGCCGCACTCGTTCACCAACAGTTCACCCCACGTCCAGTTTGGCACCGTCACGCGGATAGATTGCACGGCTATGCTGTCCGCAGGTGAATCAGCGAAACACGGCCGGGCGGGCCGAGACAAGGAAGCGGAAGTGGGCGCTTTGATGGACATACGACAGCGGATCAGCAACATCTACACCACGTTGCGCCCCGCGGAGAAGTCCGTGGCGACGTTCATCCACGACCACTACGACGATGTGGGCTCTCTGACGGTGGCCCAGCTCGCCGAGGCTGCCGAGGTGAGCCAGCCCACCGTGATCCGGTTCGCCCGCAAGCTTGGATTCAACGGCTACCGCGAGATGCGATACGTGCTCAACCATCCGATGGAGGATCCCCAGGCGTTCGAACCGCTGGAAGGATACGACCTGCATCCGTGGGACAACATCGACGACGTGCCGTCACGTGCCGTATCCGGCGCCAAGGCCATGCTCGACGACATGCTGCAGTCCCTGTCCGTCAAGGAATTCCACAAGGCCGTCTCCATGCTCACGCGTGCGCGCATCATCGACATCTACAGCGTGGAGGATTCCATCACGCCTGCCGAGGACCTGCTCACCAAACTCACGTACCTCGGCCTGCAGTGCCGACTGCACACCGATGTCTATCTGCAGCAGATCTCCGCCGGCCATCTCACCGACGCCGATGTGGCCGTGGCGTTCTCCTACTCCGGCAGTTCCGAGGACACGGTCAAGGCACTGCGATTGGCGCGCAATCAGGGTGCCGGCACGATTGCCGTGACGAATTCGACGGGCACGCCGATCGTCAACTGGGCCGACGTGTGCCTGCGCGCCGGACACGGCGAACGCACCATCTACGGCAACGCCATCTTCTCGCGCGTCTCACACACCGCCATTGTCGACATGCTCTACATGGGCGTGATCCTCAGCGACTACACCCGCTACTCGTCCGCCCTGGACGACTCCGGCCGCTACATCCGAGACAAGGTCTTCCGCGGCTAGCGGTCCGTTCAACGCATTTGGTAGTCCGAACGCGACATTGGATGATGCTAGTGAGCGATCACACTGTCGCGTTCGGACTACCAAATCCGGCAATGTCGAAAGATCAGGCGATTTGATCGAGCAGCGTGGGCAGCTCGGCCATCGTGTTGATCACCGCATCGGCGCCGGCAGCCACGAATGCCTCACGCGCCTTGTCGCGGGCGGCGTCCTTGTCGGAATCGGACAGCGCCTCGAACTCGGTCTGGCTCATGGCCAGCTGCGAGCTGCCCTCGACCACGCCGACCGTGAACACGCCGGCGTTCTTGCCCTCGCGGATGTCGGACAGGGTATCGCCCACCTTCGCGGCGGCATGCACGGAGGAGACGCCCAGCTTCTCCAGATTGCGGAAGATCATGTACGGATAGGGACGACCGAAGCCGTTCGTACCGTCCGGGCTGATCCAGAAGTCGGGATCGTAACCGTTCTCCTTGGCCTTCGGCACCACAATCTCCATCATCTTGTCCGTGTAACCGGTGGTTGAACCGATCTTCAGACCACGATCGCGCAGCGCGGCCACAGCATCCAGCACGCCTGGCTTCGGATCGGCGTAGCCATCCAGAATTGACAGCAGCTTCGGCTCGAAGTGCGCATATACGTCATCCACGTCCTTGTCGGTCGGGGCGGCGCCATGCTCGTCCTCCCATGCGCGGGCGATGCGATCCATGTGCAGCATCGTGTTGATATGGTCGTGCTTGAGCATGCCCATCGGCTTGCGGGTCTCGTCCATCGTCGGATCGATGCCGAACTCGCGGAACGCCTCCTGGAAGGCACGGACGGGGGCGAAGCAGCCGTAGTCCACGGTGGTGCCGGCCCAATCGAAGATGACGGCCTCAAAACGCTTGGTCATAGTTGGTTCCTTTGGTTTGTTGGATGAATTTAGAGGGCGGTCAGGCGGCGAGCTTGACGCCGAGGGGGGCGTTGGCCTTGATCGGCTCGCCGGCCTTGTCCATCGCGGCGATGGCCGCGGGGACGGAGTCGGAACCGGTGGCGGCCTCGAGCAGGCCGCGCTCCCCCATGTACAGGGCCAGCAGCTCGGTCACCTTCTCGATGTCGTCGGCGTAGATCTCGCCGATGTTGCCCAGACGGAACGTCTCCTCATCGGTCAGCTTGCCCGGGTAGATCGCGTAGCCGCGCTCCTTGATGAACTCATACATGTCGTGGAAGTCGAAGCTCGTGCCCTTCGGGTACAGGAACGTCGTGATGATCGGGCCCTGGTGATCGGCGAGGAACGTGCTGAAGCCGAGCGCCTTCATGCGGGCGATCAGCAGATCGTTGTTCAGCTGGTAGCGGGCCGAGCGCACCGGAATGCCGCCCTCCTCGAACATCTCGTCGAGCGCCTTGGAGAACGCGAGCACCACGTGGGTGGGCGAGGTGTAGCGCCACTTGCCGTTCGCCTTCTCCAGCGTGTTCCACTGATCCCACAGGTCCAGCGACAGGCTGCGGGCCTTGCCCTTCGAGGCCTCCAGCTTGGCCTTGTTGCAAATGATGAAGCTGAAGCCGGGCACGCCCTGGATGCACTTGTTCGCCGAGGAGACCAGGAAGTCGATGCCCCAGTCGGCCACCGGGATGTCCACGCCACCGAAGGAGCTCATCGCGTCCACCATGAACGTCTTGCCGTGTTCCTTGGCCACCTTGGCCACGGCCTGGATGTCGTTGAGCAGACCGGACGTGGTCTCGGAGTGGATCATCGACACATGCGTGATGGCAGGGTCGGCGTCCAGGTACTCGGCAACCTTCGCGGCGTCCGGGATGTGGTTGTACGGCTCGGCGTACTGGGTGTACGCGATGCCGGCGTGCTCGCAGATCTTCACCTGACGGTCGCCGTACGCGCCGTTCGTGCACAGCAGCACCTTCTCGTCCTTGCCGATCACCGAGGTGAGCACGCTCTCCACGCCGAACGTGCCGGAACCCTGCATAAGCACGGCCGTGTACTCCTCCGGATCGCAGTGAGCGAGCGTAAGCAGCTGACGGCGGATCTTCTGCGTGATCTTCTGGTAGTCCTCATCCCACGTGCAGTGGTCGAAGAGCATTTCCTCCTTGACGGAGCGGGTCGTGGTCAGCGGTCCAGGGGTAAGCAGCTTGTATTCGTTCATGGTGATTGTCCTTCTCTTGGATTGGTTGGATTGTTGTCAAAAATCAGGGCCTCCCCTTGAGGGGAAGCTGTCGGCGTAGCCGACTGATGAGGTGATCGTCAAGCGGCCGATCCGGCATGTGAGGACGGCCGGTCGAAAACCGCCCTCACTCTCGCGGTCACCTCATCCGACCGGCTTCGCCGGCCACCTTCCCCTCACAGGGGAAGGCAAGGGCAGGTCGGTGTGACGCGGCTTGCGGCCGGCCACCTTCCCCTCACAGGGGAAGGCAAGGGGATTGTCAGGCGGTCAGCCCTCCTGGGCGGCGCGCTTGCAGGATTCGGAGAAGTCCTGATGTTCCTGCAGCAGATCCACGGTCAGCGGCTTGTCGAAGGTCTTGGGGTGCTTCGAACCGTTGGCCGGAGCCTTCTCGCCCTGGTAGAGCGGCGTCGGATAGGTCTTGAGCAGCTCCGCGCGACCCTTGTCGATGATCACGCCGGCCATCTGCTGGGCCATCGGGTTCGTCTTGTTGCCCTTGTCGATCACGGCCACCGATTCGGTCAGGGAGTAGTTGCCCTCCTCCGGATCCACGTAGTCGATCGGCAGGCCCTTGGCCTTGTCCGCGGCGGCCTGATGACGCAGGCCGAAGCCGACCGCCACCTCGCCCGAGCGCACGGACTTGAGCGGACCGGAACCGGACTGTTCCAGATGCGGGCCGGCGTTCTTGTAGATGTCGGTCAGGATCTGCCTGCCCTCGTCGCCGGTGCCGTAGGCGCCCACGATCGCCTGGACCATCAGCCAGCCCGTGGAGGAGCCTTCCATGTCGGGCACGGAGATAAGGCCCTTGTACTTCGGGTCGGCGAGATCCTTGAAGCTCTGGGGAACCGGTACGCCGGCCTCCTTGATCGCCTCGGTGTTGTAGAAGATCGCGCCCTCCTGGGCGGTGGTGGGGCTGCGGTAGTTCGGGGCCTTGGTGTTCTCCGAGTCGCCGAGCAGCTTGGACTTGACGTCGGTGAGCGGCTGGAACATCTGGTTGCGTTCCTGCGCGGAGTCCACGTAGTAGGAGCTCATGGTGATCATGTCGGCCTCGAGGCTCTTGCCCTCGGCCAGCATCTTGCCGCCGAGCTCGGAGGTGCCGAAGCTCTGCATGATGTACTTGTCCTTGAATCCGTTGGCGTCGAGCGCATGCTCGAACGCGGCCACGGCCTCGTCGTCGGCGTTGGTGTAGATCACCACCTGCTGGCTGGCGGCGGCGGTGCCGGAGAACGCTCCGAATCCGAAGGCCACGAGGATCGCGACCACCACGCCGGAGGCGATTCCGGTCACCACGTTGCGGTTGCGCGAACGCGGGTTGAGCGGCGGAAGCTGGAAGCTGCCGGCGGCCACCTGTTCGGCGCTCTTGCGGGCGCCCTGGCGCACGGTCGCCGCCACGGCCTCGGTGGCCTTGACCTTGACCGGCTTCTTGCGGGTGGCGAGAGCGATCAGTCCCTTGACCGCAAGGTTGGTCACCAGGATCAGCAGCGACAGCGCGAAGATGTCGTCGAACTTGGCGAGGTGCTGCAACGCGGAGATCTTGGTGGTGATCACCTGGGTCTTGGCGCCGGTGAGGAACACCACGGCGGAGATGGTGACCATCGCGTTGACGAAATAGTAGCCGAACACCTGCAGCACGGTGGGCATCGCGTTCGGCGTCACCACGCGAACGATGGTCTTGAACCAGCTGTCGCCCATGAGCTTGGCCGTGGTCTCCCACGACGCGTTCATCTTCGAGAGCGAGTCCTTCATCATCTGGTACGGGGTGGCGAAGTAGTGCACCACGTTGGCCACGATCAGGATCCAGAACGTGTTCTGCATGGGCGTGCCGGAGAACGCGAACAGGAATGCGATACCGAGCACCATGCCGGGCACGGTGTTGATGATCGAGCTGATCGAGTCCACGAAGCGCTTGGCCGGCGCGGGCAGCTTGCTGCGGGAGGTGACCAGACCGGCCGCGTAGGCGAACAGGCATCCGATGATGGCGGTCATCACGGCCACGTACACCGAGTTGGTGAACACCTGCATGAGCTCGCTGGTGGTGAACAGCGCGGCGATGTGCGCCATGGTGAAGTTGAGCTTGAACGGCCACATCTCCACGAACGGGATGAGCAGGATCACGGCGAACACGGACAGCACGCACACCAGCGCGACCACGGAGGCGATGGCGCAGAACGTGTCGCGCTTCCTGCCTTCGGGCAGGTCGATCTGGGAGACCTTGGAGTAGCGGATCGAGAAGCGTTCGAGCACGGTCATCAGGATGATCGAGATGATCGACGGGATGAGCATGAACACTGCGATCACGGCGCCGCGGTTGAAGTTCGGGATGCTGCCGAGCATCTGGTTGAACAGCGTCATGGCGAGCACGTCGTAGGTGCCGCCCACGGAGGTCGGGATACCGTAGTCGGTGAAGCTCAGGAAGAAGCTCTGGATGAACGCCACGCACATGGTGCCGATCAGCGGTCGGACGACGGTCATGAGGAACGTCTTGAGCGGCTTGTCGCCCATGATGTGCGAGACGATGATGAACTTCTTGTCCACGAACTGGAAGCTGTTGTTGATCAGCAGGAAGCAGGTGGGCATGGTGTAGATCACATAGCCGATGAGCAGGCCGTTGAATCCGTAGATGTCGAACAGCTGATGGCCGAACAGCTTGGTGATCAGGCCCTCCTTGCCGAAGGAGTAGATGATCGCGAAGCCGTACGTGATGGTCGGCAGCAGCATCGGCACCTGGGTGAGCAGGGCGAGCGCCTTCTTGAACTTCGGCGGCAGGTTGGTGCAGTTCACCGTGTAGGCCAGCAGGAAGGCGAGCAGCACGGCCACGAGCGCGGATGCGGACGCCACCTTGAGGCTGTTGAACACGGAGGTGAGGAATTCGGGGCGGGCCAGGATAGCGGAGTAGTTGGCCATGGTGGCCGCGCCGGAACCGGTCTGGAAGGACTTCATGATCACGAGGATCATGGGGATGATGAGGAAGCCGATGAAGGACAGCGCAACCACGACGAGCAGCGCAGTGAGCTCCGGCTGGCGGTTGCGGCGAGCCAGCTGCTCGTGGTACGGCAGGGGCTCGGGGAGAATGGTGTTCCTCTGCGCGCCCGCCTGGATGGATTCGACCGACATGTCAGGCCTCCCGACCGGCACCGGCCAGCGCGGGCTGCGCGGCATCGGCACCTTCGGCGTCATCCTCGAACAGCGAGTAGATGTTGTTGCGCTTCACCTCGAGCTGGTGGAGGATGAACTTGCGCACGAACTCGCTGGCCGGGTGGTGGATGATGTCGTCGGGAGAAGCGAACTGGGCGATCTTGCCCTGGTTGAGGATCAGCACCTTGTCGCTCATCGTGCACGCCTCCTCGGGGTCGTGCGTCACCATGATGGTGGTGAGGTTGTACTGTTCCACGATCTGCTTGATCTTCTGCTTGATCGATTCCTTGATCACGCCGTCGAGGGCGGAGAGCGGCTCGTCGAGCAGGAGCAGCTTCGGCTTCATCACCAGGGTGCGGGCGAGCGCCACGCGCTGCTTCTGGCCGCCGGACAGCTCGTCGATCTTCTTGCCCAGGTGCTCCTCGAGGCCGAGCAGGCTGATCATCTCCTTGATCTCCTTCTCGGTGGAGATGCCGGGGTTGTTCTTCAGACCGTAGGTGATGTTCTCGTAGGCGTTGAGGTTCGGGAAGAGCGCGTAGTCCTGGAACACGATGTTGAATCCACGCTTCTCCATCGGCACGTTCGTCAGGTCCTCGCCGTTGTAGAGAATCTGTCCGCTGGTGGGCTGGCTGATGCCGAGGATGATGTTGAGCAGCGTGGTCTTGCCACCGCCGGAAGGACCAAGAATCGACATGATCTGACCGTCCCCGATGGTCAGTGAAATGCCGTTGAGGACGTGGGTGTCCCCGAAGGACTTGGTGATGTCTTTCAGTTCCAACATGATGTTGTCGCCTTTCGCGTCGGATGGCGGCCGACGCACCGTTGTGTGTTCTATGTCTTTACTGCTACTGCTTGTTCTTCTCTTGGGGGCGGGCCGGTCTGCCCGGTCACATCTACGATTCTTCCATCGGCGACGGCGACGATGGGGTTACAGCGCTGAAGCTTTGAGGAAACCAAAGTGAACAGCAATCGAACTTACATGCGTTTCATGTAGTTTTTTGTGTTTTTCATGGTCCGCATGAGGGATCCGCGCTCGGTACGCGCACCGTAACGACGGCCGAGGGATAAATGAAAAGGACTTCTCCGGTCGTCCGTTCGACGACTGGGGAAGTCCTTTGGTCTACGTCCCGTCAGAGGGGACGTTCACACGACGACGGCCGATCAGGCCAGATCGTATGCGTCTTCGAAGAAGCGACGCTCCAGATGCACGATCCTGCGGAACACGTCGGCCTCGGAGCCGTCCACGCTCGCGTACTCGTTGACCAGCGCGATCAGGCGACCGGTCCACGCGCGGAACAGCTCGCCCTCGTGCAGATCCACCCAGCCCTTGTGCGCGGGCACCTGCTGGACGATGCCGGCGTCGACGGTGCGCTTGGCCCACGCCAGGTACAGCCACTCCATGCAGCACAGCGCGGTGATGAGCTCCTCCCACGTGCCGTTGACGATCTCGGACAGGTAGTCGCAGTACTCCTTGTTGGCCGGGGTCTGCGGTGCGTTCTCGTACTGCTCGTCGGTCACGTGGTACACCTTGAGGAAGTTGGTGAAGTAGGGGGCCTCCTCGTCGGCGAAGAACTGCGACTGCTTGCGCAGCATCTCCTTGGTCTCCTCGCGCGGGGCGAGCGCGATGGCATGCTCCATGATGCCCTGGTTGAAGAACTTGAAGTCCTGGATGAGGTACGAGACGAGCACGTGGTCGGGCAGCGTGTCGTCGAGCAGTTCGTTGACGAAGCGGGAGTTGATGGCCTTGTTCCAGTCGTCGGCGGCCGACATGTACAGCTGGTCGGCAATGCTTCCGGCTTCGGCGCCGAGGAACGCCCATTCGCCGCTGACGGAGGCGGCGGCTTCGGGCACATGCTTGGTGGATTCGCTCATGATGAGCTCCTTCTCATAGTGATGGAGATGTTCGTATTGAACGGGATTCGATCAGTTGGAGGTGAGGGGCAGGTTCCAGTAGCCGGTGACCACGGCCGTGCCCACGGCGATGGCCGGGATGATCAGTGCGATCGCATAGGAGACCCAGTCGATGGCGTGCAGTTTCGACACGCGTGCGATGGTTCGTGTATCGGAGGCGCCGAATCCACGCGCCTCCATGGCGGTGGCGAGCTTGGTGGCGCGGCGGATCGACAGCACCAGCAGCGCGAACGCCTGCGAGCAGACGCGACGGATCGGATTGCCGTCGCCAAGTCCGCGCGAGCGTCGGGACAGACCGAGCGCACGCCAGTCCTCCTGCAGTAGGGTGAACATGCGGATGCCGGCGAGCGCGCCGTACACGAATCGCGACGGCAGATGCAGGATCTGCACGAGGCCGTCGGCCAGATCGGTGGGATCGAGTCCGAGCACGAAGATCACGCTGGGCACGGCGATTGCGGCCACACGCAGGAAGGTGGCCACCGCGAGGTACAGCGACCCGTCGCTGATCACGATGGCCGCCCATGCGAAGTGCACGGTTCCGCTGGTTCGTCCGTACAGGGCGATGGTGACGAAGCTGCCGACCGCCGCGATCCAGACGGGCCATGTGCGGCGCAGCACGACGAGCGGGTTGATGCCGCCGATCCACAGCAGGATCACGGACAGCACGAACTGGATGGACGCGGACACCACGTCGAGCGTGGTGAACAGCGGCAGGCTCATGATTAGCGGGCAGATGAAGCGGCTGACCGGGTTGAGCCGGGCGATGAACCACGACTGGGAGGCGGGCCTGACGCGCTCATGCCGCTGTTCGGGCGGCGTGACGGTGACGGTCATGGATGACGATTCGCTCATCGTGCACTCCCCTCGTCCGCGTTGCCCGCGGCTGTCTCGGATACGCCGAAATGGATGGGCGTGGCGCCCAGCGACTGCACCAGCGGTTCGTCGTGGGTCACCATGATCACCGTGCAGCCCTGATCGCGGATGCCGGCGATGAGTTCGACCATCTGGCTCCATGTGCGGAAGTCCTGTCCGAAGGTGGGTTCGTCCATGACGAGCACGCGCGGCGCGGCCGCCAGCATGGACGCAACGGAAAGACGACGCTTTTCGCCGCCGGACAGCGTGTACGGATTGCCTGCGGCGAAGCGAGACAGGCGCAGCCGCTCCAACAGACGGTCGGCGATCCCGTACGCCTCGTCGTCGCTCTTGCCCATGGACTTCGGGCCGATGGCCACCTCGTCGCGCACGGTGTTGGCGGCGAACTGGTGCTCCGGCTCCTGGAAGACCATGCCGATGCGGCCGAGCAGCTCCCGGCTCTTCCAATGGAACGGCTCGCGCGAATCCGGCTTGGGCGCCAGTTCGGGCGCGATGAGCACCTTGCCGGCCACGGGCTCGAGCAGGCCGGCCAGCGTGAGCGCGAGCGTGGATTTGCCGGCTCCGTTGGGACCCATCAGCGCATAGATGCGACCGCGTTCGAAATCAAGATTCACATGCTCGCCCAATGCAATGCCGTTGCGGCCGAACGCCAGATTGCGGGTGGACAGCACGACGTCGGATTCCTCGGCGTCGCCGTTCGCGCCCTTGGCCTCGCTCTCGGACTTCGGCGGGAAGCTCGGAATCGCACGACCCGGCACCCATGAGCCGCCCTCGGCGAGCACGTCGCCCATCGTGGAGAACACCTCGTCGGGGGTGCCGTCGGCGAGCACGCCGCCCTCGTGGCTGTCGCCGGCCGCGCCGAGCACGACCACGCGATCCACCAGATCAAGCCAGACGTCGATATGATGCTCCACCACAACCATGGTCTGCCCGGTGGATTCGACGACATGCTTGACGGCGTCGTGCACCTCACGCACGCCCGGAGGATCGAGATTGGCGGTCGGCTCGTCGAGCAGCAGCAGACCCGGACGCATGGCCAGCACGCCGGCCAGCGCCAGACGCTGACGCTGGCCGCCGGACAGGTGACGCGTGGAATGGGTGAGCTCGAGCGATTCGAGCCCCACGATGTCGAGCGCCGCACGCACACGCTGCCAGGTCTCGTCCTTGGGTACGCCAAGGTTCTCGCAGGCGAAGGCCACGTCGTCGCCGGCACGCTCGAGAATGATCTGCGCATCCGGATCCTGCAGCACCAGGCCGGCCTTGCCACGCGCCTCGTTGGCGTCCACTCCCCCGATCGTCAGCGTGCCCTCGCGCACGCCTTCGTCGTCACTGCCGAGCACGCCGGCCATGGCGGCCATGAACGTGCTCTTGCCGGCGCCCGAAGCGCCCAGCAGCAGCACGCGCTCGCCGGGTCGGATCGTCAGATCCACGTGGCGCAGCGCGAAGTCCTTGCGGGTGGAATGACGCCAGCCCCAGTCGTGCGCCTCAACGCCGACCGGGGCTGACTTACGGAATTCAGCGGAATCGTTCACCGATCAGACCAGCGCCTTCGCCCTGCCGGACTCGAAGCGGTCAAGCACGCCGGTGGCGGCGATGGCACGCTGCACGTACCACATGAGCAGACCGGCGATCACGGCGCCGGAGATCAGCGTGGTGACCAGGTAGCACAGGCCGTAGGTGCTGAAGAAGCCGATGCCGACGCGGCTGCCGAACGGGGAGAACTCGAACAGGTAGTTGCCGAAGCCGGACAGCAGACCGGACAGGGTGGCGGTGAGCACGTTCCACTTGCGGTAGCGCACGACGAAGAAGATGATCTCGGCGAACACGCCCTGCACCAGGCCGATGATGATCGAGCCGCTGATACCGAACACGCCGCCGGCACCGATGATGTACTCGATGCAGGCCGCGATCAGCTCGGCGTAGATGGCCGCGCCGGGCTTGCGCACGATGATCGCCGCCAAGGGGCCGGCGAACAGCCAGAAAGCGCAGACCAGACCGTTGAAGCCGGGCAGAATGGCGTCCAGAGCGGTGGTGGGGATCTTGTAGATCAGATCCCAGCCGGCGAAGATCACGCCGGACGCGACCGCGATGATGGATGCGACGACGATATCGACCACGCGCCAGCGCAGATTCGCCTTGGAAATGGTTTCAGACATGTGATTGTGCCTTTCCTCTCTGTGCGGGCCGCTGGATGCGCCCCGTCAAAAGGCACGGGAAAAGAGAGACATCCGTGCGCCGGCATTACCCGGTATACGTTCATACGGTCGAAGCGGTGCTTCCTCTCAGCCTTCGCCTCGCTGGAGTGTGTGTCTCCCCGAAGTATGCGAAAGCCCCCGTGTCCGAAGCCGATACTACACGGGGGCTTTCCCAAGCGCAATGGTCAATGCGGCGGAACCATGCGGATTCCACCCGCCCGACTACATATTTCGCCTGTTTTCTACAGTATTTTCTACTTGGCGAGCTTGGTGAGGATCAGGGCCTCGGCGAGGATGTTCTTCTTCAGGCTCGGCAGGTCGATGGATTCGTTCGGGCTGTGCGCGTTGGCCTTGGGATCCTCGGGTCCGGTGACCAGCACCTGGGCGTCGGGGAAGATGCGCTGCAGCTCGGGGATGAACGGAATGGAGCCGCCCTCGCCCTTGTTCGCCGGCGCCACGTCGAACGCCTCGGCCAGAGCCTCCTCCGCGTCCTTGACGGCCGCGCAGTCGGGATCCATGGCCCAGCCCTTGCCGTTCTCCAGCGGCTCGACGCTCACTTCGGCACCGAACGGCGCGTTCTTCTCAAGGAATTCGGCGAGCGCCTGCTGCGCCTCCTCGGGCTTCTGGTTGGGCGAGGTGCGCATGGACAGGCGGAAGCGTGCGGAGTCGGCGATCACGTTGAAGGAGCCGTCCACGGGGTGGGCGTCGAAGCCGATCACGGTGACGCTGGGCTTGGTCCACAGGCGGGAGGCGAGCGAATCGGTGCCGGCGAGACGGTAGCCGGGCACCACGGCCGCGTCGGCGCGCAGGGAGGTCTCGTCCAGGTCGCGCTGCAGGCCGCCGATCGGCTCCTCGGCAAGCAGACCCGGCACCACCAGGTTGCCGTCCTTGTCGTACATGGAGGCGATGAGCATGGACGCCAGCGTGTTCGCGTCGAGGATGGGGCCGCCGAACTGGCCGGAGTGCACGGGGTGGCCGAGCACGCGCACGGTCACGTCCACGCAGGTGTTGCCGCGCAGCGAGGTGGTCAGGCTGGGGATCTCGGCGGACCAGTTGCCGGAGTCGGCCACGATGATCACGTCGGATTCAAATTCGGAGGCGTGCTCCTCGATGAACGGGATGAAGCTGGGAGAGCCCATCTCCTCCTCGCCCTCGATGAACACCTTCACGTTCACGCCCAGATCGTCGCCCAGGGCGTGCAGCGCGCCGGAGTGGATGGCGATGCCGCCGCCGTCGTCGGCCGCGCCGCGACCGTAGAGCCGGCCGTCGTCCTTGGCGGTGGCGACGAACGGATCGGTGTCCCATTCCTTGGGGTCCGGGACCGGCTGCACGTCGTGGTGCGCGTACAGCAGCACGGTGGGCGCCTGCGGGTCGACGATGCGCGAGCCGACGACCTCCCACGCGCCGGGCGTGCCGTCGGGGTTGCTCGACTGGACCACGCGGGCGTCCACGCCCTCCTCGCGCAGCACCTCGGCCACGAATTCGGCGGAGCGCTTCATGTGATCGGCGGTGATGCCCAGCGCCGAAACGGAACCCAGCGCGATCTTCTTCGACAGCACGTCCACGACCCGCTGCCAGTCCTGCTCCACGCGGGATCGCAGTTCGTCGGAACCGACCTGTGCCATAATCATCCTCCTTGGCGATTGGTGTACTCGGTGTATAAGGAGCGCCGAAACTTCCGAGGAAACCCCGGCATCCCGGCAAACCCTATGAGTCTAGGCGTCACCGTAACCTGCTCGTATGACATGGAACCCCTTCAAACGCTCTGAAGATAAGGAAAAGACCGAGCAGGCGCCGGCGCAGCAGCCGGAGAACAGCAACGGCAAGAAGAACCGTCCCACCCCGAAGATGAAGGACGCGCAGGCCGCCAAGATCCGTCCGCTGGTCCCCAAGGACCGCAAGGCGAGCAACAGGGCCGCACGCCAGAAGATGCGTGCGAAGCAGGACGCCGAATACGATGCCATGAAGACCGGCGATCTGAATCACATGCCCAAGTCGGAGCGCATCGACTACCGCATCTACATTCGCGACTACGTGGATGCCCGTTGGAATCTGGCCGAGTTCATGATGCCGTTCGTCATCATCATGCTGTTCGCCTCGATCTTCGTGACCTCCATGTACCCACAGCTGACGCTGTGGCTGATGATCATCATGTACGCGTACTTCATCGTCGCGATCATCGACATCGCCGTCATGTGGCGCGGACTCAAGAAGAAGCTCATCGCCAAGTACGGCGAGAAGTCCGTGGCCAAGGGCACCCGTTCGGGCAGCTACGCATGGTCTCGCGCCATGCAGATGCGCCGTTGGCGTCTGCCCCGTCCGCGCACGCAGAAGCGCGGCGAATGGCCGGAATGATCCCGGTCCATATTGATCTCCATATGATCTGAGCCACGCGCGAAACCCGCACGTCGCAGACACGCACGTCGGCCTCCGGCTTCTATGCTGGAGGCCGACGTGTTTTTGTTTGTCCCGTGGCGATCGCAGATTCCATGGCAATCGCAGATCACCGATACAAAGGAGCTGACGTGACCGTAACAACCGAATTCGATATCGTCGTCATCGGCGCCGGGCCGGGAGGCTATTCCACCGCCCTGCGTGCGGCCGAACTGGGTATGTCCGTGGCGCTGGTGGAACGCGATGACCGGCCGGGAGGCACCTGCCTGAACCGTGGGTGCATTCCCACCAAGGCGCTGATCACCGCGGCCCGCGCCGTGGATCAGGCGCGCGCGGCCGAACGGTACGGCATCACCATGTCGGTGGAGGACATAGACTTCGGACGGCTGGCCGGCTACCGGGACCAGACCGTGCGCACCATGACCGAGGGGCTTGCCGGCCTGCTGCGTTTCCGCAAGATCACCACGATTCAAGGCACCGCGGCGGTCGAGCCCGACGAGCCTTCCGGCAACGACGTACGAACCGTGTTCGTGACGCTTCCCGACGGATCGATGCGCAGCATCACCGCCCGGCACATCGTGCTGGCCACTGGTTCACGCCCGCGCCCGCTGCCGGGCGTGCCGTTCTCGCAGACCGTGCTCGACTCCGACGCGGCGCTCGCCCGCAACGCGTTCCCCAGTTCGGCGATCATCATCGGCTCGGGTGCCATCGCCCTGGAGTTCGCAAGCCTGTGGAACGCGGCCGGCACGCAGGTCACGCTGCTGGCCCGGCGTGGCGGAGTGCTGTCGCACTGGGACCGCCGCGTAAGCGCCACGCTCACCCGTGAACTCAAGCGTCACGGCATCACCGTGGTCACCAACGCCGGCGTCGATGCGATCGAGACCGGCGTGAACCTGGGCGCAACGGTACGATACACACGCACCATAGGCGGCAAGGAGCAGCATGAGGTCGCAGCGGCCGAGGTCGTGCTCGCCGCCATCGGACGCGATCCCAACACCGACGCCGACTGGTTCGCCAAGTCCGGCATCACGCTCGATGATGCCGGTTTCGTCCGTACCGACGAACTGGGCCGCACCGAAGTCGACGGCATCTGGGCGGTGGGAGACGTCACCGCCGGGCACCAGCTCGCTCACCGCGCCTTCGAACAGGGCATCGTCGTGGCGGAGGTCATCGCCGGGCTGAACCCCCACCCCGTCGACGAGAACACCATCCCGAGCGTCGTCTTCTCCTCCCCCGAGGCAGCGGCCGTGGGACTGACCAAGGCCGAAGCCCAATCCCACGATGGCTATACGGACGTAACGGAGACGATCTACCCGATGATGGGCAACTCCCGAACCATGATGATCGGCGAGAACGGTTCGATCACCGTGGTCAGCGCACTCGACACGGCGAACGACGAACGCGTGGTGGTCGGCATCCACATGGTGGGACCGGAGGTTTCCGAAATCGTGGCCGAAGCCGAGCAGATCGTCGGCGGACGGATGCCGCTGCATGCGGCGGCACGGCTGATCCACCCGCATCCCACGTTCTCCGAGGCGTTGGGAGAGGCGTTGCTCAAGGCCGACGGCCGGCCGCTGCACATGCGGTAGGCGCACGTCACGCGGCCCGGCAACACGGCGTTTTCACCAACCGTCAGGTCACTTGGCAGAAAGTCAAGTACACTGTTTTCCAGCAAACCCCAAATACGACAACCCTCCGCAGGCGTTGTCGCAAGGCCAAAACCATCCGAAGGACATCATGGCAGATAACGAGAAGACCGAGAAGAAGGCAAAGAAGCAAGGCACGATCAGCCAGATCATCCAGATCTACAAGTTCACGAGCGCGGACGACAAGCAGCTGCCGTTCCTGATCGCGGGCGGCATCATCCTGCCGATCATCGTGGCGGCGGCCGCATGCGCCATCCTCCACGTCCACTGGATCACGTGGATCTTCACCATGATCCTGGGCGTCATGGTGGGTCTGCTGTTCGGCACCATGATCCTCACCCGCCGCGCCGACAAGGTGGGGTACCGTCAGATGGAGGGCAAGCCCGGCGCCACCGGAGCCATCCTCAACAGCATCACCAAGGCCGGCTTCTCCTTCCCGCAGGAGCCGATCTGGGTGGATCCGCGCACCAAGGACGCCATCTGGCGCGGCACCGGCCGCACCGGCGTGTATCTGGTCGGCGAAGGCGACTACGGCCGCGTGATGAAGGCCATGAGCCGTGAGGAAGCCAAGATCAAGCGCGTCACGCGCGGCTCCGACATCCCGATCATCAAGCTGTCCGTGGGCGACGGCGAGAAGCAGGTGCCGCTGAGCAAACTGCAGAAGACCGTGATGCGCCAGAAGGTCAAGCTCACCAAGTACGAGCTCGACGAGCTCAACGGCCGTCTGCGCACCCTGCAGGCCAAGAACACGATGGGCGTGCCGAAGGGCGTGGACCCCACCAAGATGCACATCAGCCGCAGGGCCATGCGCGGCAAGTAAACCGCAGAACGTCATGCTCATATCCGCCCGCGGGCGCATCGGGGCATGACGGAAACATCTACAACCGAAAGGGTCGGTCGCCATCTCACATGGTGACCGACCCTTTTCCGTACCCGGCACATCGCCGTTGCCGCATAACGGCGCGCTTCATAGGCCGTTGATTTCTCCCTACGAAACATTCTCGTAACTCAACGGCCCCCTACGGGAAATATCGGAGAGTATCTTTCAACTACGTAAGTTCTCATTGATAAAGGAGCGACTGTGGCAGAGAATAAGATTTTCGCCCACACGCCTGAAGAAGTCGAAGCGCTGATCAACAAGGAAGGCATCGAGTATGTCTCCGTGCGCTTCACCGATCTCATCGGCGTCCAGCAGCATTTCACCGTGCCGGCCAGCGAATTCACCGACAATGCCTTCACCGACGGCATGCCGTTCGATGGTTCTTCGGTTCAGGGCTTCCAGGCCATCAACGAATCCGATATGAAGCTGATCCCGGACGTGACCACGGCTTACGTCGATCCGTTCCGCAAGCACAAGACCCTGAACGTCGCGTTCTCCATCGTCGACCCGCTGACCGACGAGCCGTACTCGCGCGATCCGCGTCAGGTTGCCGCCAAGGCCGAAGCCTACCTGAAGTCCACCGGCATCGCCGACACCGCCTCCTTCGCTCCTGAGGCCGAGTTCTTCATCTTCGACAAGGTGCGCTTCGAGAACACGATGCAGCGCTCCTTCTACGAGGTGGACTCCATCGAGGCTCCGTGGAACTCCGGTGTGGACACCGAAGAGGACGGCACCCCGAACATCGGTTTCAAGAACCGCGTGAAGCGCGGCTACTTCCCGGTCCCGCCGATCGATCACTACCAGGATCTGCGCGACGACATGGTCGCCGCCCTGCAGCAGGTTGGTCTGCAGCTCGAGCGCTCCCACCACGAGGTCGGCGGCGCTGGCCAGCAGGAGATCAACTACCGCTTCAACACCCTGCAGCACGCGGGTGACGACCTGATGAAGTACAAGTACGTGGTCCACGAGGTTGCCGCCCTGAACGGCAAGTCCGTGACCTTCATGCCGAAGCCGATCGCCGGCGACAACGGCACCGGCATGCACTGCCACCAGTCCCTGTGGAAGGACGGCAAGCCGCTGTTCTACGACGAGAAGGGCTACGGCGGTCTGTCCGACCTCGCCCGCTGGTACATCGGCGGTCTGATCAAGCACTCCTCCTCCGTGCTTGCCTTCACCAACCCGTCGCTGAACTCCTACCACCGTCTGGTCCCGGGCTTCGAGGCTCCTGTCAACCTGGTGTACTCCGCCCGTAACCGCTCCGCCGCCATCCGTATCCCGCTGGCCGGCACCTCCCCGGCTTCGAAGCGCATCGAGTTCCGCGCTCCGGATCCGTCCTGCAACCCGTTCCTGGCCTTCTCCGCCCAGCTCATGGCCGGTCTCGATGGCATCCTGAACCACATCGAGCCCCCGGAGCCGGTCGACAAGGACCTCTACGAGCTGCCGCCGGAAGAGCACGCCGGCATCAAGCAGGTCCCGAGCTCCCTCGCCGAAGCCATGGACGCCCTGGAAGAGGATCACGACTTCCTCTCCGCCGGCGACGTCTTCACCGAGGACCTCATCGAGACCTGGATCGACCTCAAGCGCGGCGAAATCGACCAGGCTCGCCTGGCCCCGACCCCGCTCGAGTACGAGCTCTACTACCACATCTGATCGGCGTTTCGCCCGATCCGGTAATCGGTAGATAAGGGTGGTTGGCATCATCACGATGCCAACCACCCTTTGTGTTTACCCGCAATCGCAATCGGGGTTCCGTATCGCCCAGTGGCAACGGGGCGGCGAGTTTTGTGGTTTTCTTCCATCTCACCGGTCCTGAATCATGGTGACGACGGTTAAAATTCCGGCTCAAGATCCTTCAAGCGCTCGATGGAAACCACAAAACTCAGCTGATCGAGATCTCGTAATCGCTTGCGTCGCCGGATAAGAGCCCGAAGTCCTCGGACCAGCTCCGTACGAGCAGTCTCCGAAGCCAGATCATCAATGGTGATCGGTAACACACAACAATTCGACTGCTGCAACGTCAGGCTTTTTCTGCTGTCGCGTCTTCCCTGATCCGGGGTCCAATGACCAGCTCCCTGATACTCGAGGATGATTCCCAGCTCCGGTTCGACCAAATCACCAAACCACACCTCACCATTGGGATGCGTTATCCGACAATTGACCTCGAAGCCCCTGATTCCTCCCTGTTCGATGGTCAGTCGTAATCTGGTCTCCATGGGCGAATCCGTATTCATCCGTGCGTGGGCACAGGCCCATCTGGACTTAGTTTTACCGGCGAACAGGCCAGTATCAGCCAGATACCGGTGAATCTCCCTGTACCGCATGTGCTTTTGCACATCGCATCGAGTCATCAGCGCGTCAAACAGCACAGTCAGCTCCTCGCGGGGCACCCATCTGGACATCTGCATGCAGGCGACGACGGGATCCACAATTCTGCCGACCACCTCACCGTCCACCACGATATCGTTGCATGGCATGGGTGCCGACCAATAATGGTATCGGAGTGAAGCGCAACTCGTCCGCTTTCGCTGATCTGCCACACAGACGTCGACGCGCTGCGCATCCAATCCGCAGTTTCGCGGAACAGGAAGATCGTATAGTTTCACCGCCGTAAGATACCCGAAAACCAGTGCCCGTCGTGATCTTTTCGATGCATCGATGCACTGCTTCAGCATCCGCCGGCATTCCACCGAGCCCGCGACCAATATGTCGATATCCTGCAATGTTCCATCTCGAATCTCTATCATTGCTCGATGGTATGTGGGAAATCCGCCCATGTGCCAGCTCTTCAGGCAATGTGGACAAACGTGATCTTTCCTCTGGCTGAACATGAGACCGTGAGTTTTGTGGTTTTCTCGCATCATTCGGCCCCCGAAAACCAACGATTCCATACCTGGCATTGGGAATATAGCGGGTATTGTCCTCACGTAAAACCACAAAACTCGCGTTCACGTCATAGACATCGGCATCTGGACCTTCGACGTCGGGAATTTGCCTGATCTGCGCAGGCTCGCTATGATCGTCCCCGGTACAACCGATACATCGGAATCCCGATATGCCAGGGATCCGTATCACAAGGAGAGTTCGCAAGTTGATTTCTCGATAGGCAGCGGATTGACACGGGAATGGTCATCGTCGTCGATGAACCGTACCGTCATGCCGACTGGCTATCCAGCGAATCATACGACAGCTTGAAATCACGCAAACACCTGAATCACGCAACATCGATCGTGTGTATTCTCGTTCGCGCTTTCCAATCAGACGTGTCGTCTCATAACCATGCATGACCGTTCCTCCGTGTTCGCCGCAATACATCGCCGTATTCACCACCGAGGAAAGGATCATAATCATGGCAATATCAACGCTGACGCTCGCTCATATCACGTACACGGTTCCCGGCAACGCCGAACCGCTGTTCTCGGACATCTCCGCAACGTTTCCCCAAGGATGGACGGCCATGCTGGGGGACAACGGCATCGGCAAAACCACGCTCATGCACATCGCCATGGGCCTCTTGCACGCCGACGCCGGGACGGCAGTCCCCTCCCCCGGATCGATGATCGTCGGATTCTGTCCGCAGAACACCGACGAAAAGCCGGCCGGACTTGAGGATTTCGCCGCCGACTGGTCTGCCGAAACGATGGTGATACGCCGCGCTCTCGGCATCGACGACGACTGGCCGTGGCGGTACGGGGAGCTGTCCGGCGGCGAGGCCAAATGCCTGCAGATCGCCTGCGCGCTGGCACGGCGACCCGATATGTTGATCCTCGACGAGCCGACGAATCATTTGGACGAAGGCACACGCAAAGACATCGTCGCCGTGCTGCGGAATTTCCGCGGCATCGGCATTGCGGTCTCACATGACGTGGACTTCATCGACGCGCTGGCCACACGCTGCGTGTTCTTTGAACGTGATCACGTACAGGGGCGCAATGTCACCGTGGTAAGAACCCGCCCCGGCAATTACAGTCAGGCGGCAGCCGACGCGGAGCACGATCGCCGGGCGGCGGATGACGCGCTGCGAACGGCCCGACGCGAGGCCGTACGTCTGGAGAGGACGGCCGCCCGGCGCAGACATGATGCGACGTTGGCGGCAACCCGTGCGCAATCGCAGACCGCCCACGCAACCGTCGACAGGAAGGATCACGATGCACGCAATCTGCTGAAACTACACAAGTCGCTGAGCACCGACGGCAGTGCGGGCGCGGCGAGCGCGCGCATCGCGGCACGAACCGCCGCCGCTCGTCATCGAGCGAATGATATCGTCACCGCCGCGAAACGGTATGACGGCGATATCTGGATGGATGCCGAAGCCAGCCATCGGTCGGAGTTGGTCCGTCTTGAGCCGCAGCTGATTCGATATGACGGTGAGCATAATGGCGCGGATTCGACGAGGTCCGTTGACGAGCAGGGATTGGAGGTTCCCCTGTTGAGTGTGGGACCTCATGACCGCATCGGCATAGTCGGGAGGAACGGCACCGGAAAGACGACGGTATTCCGCGCCATGCTAGGGCAAACGACGCGCATGCAACCGCCGATTCCGGTGCTGTCGATGGCACAGAACACGACGGATCATGATGCGAGCGATGCCATGAGTCGGCTTCTTGGACTGTCTGCCGTTGACCGGACCGCGACGCTGAGTGCCTATGCTCAACTCAACGCGGATCCCGACCGGCTGCTTGCCGGCGAGCAGCCATCTCCCGGAGAGCTACGCAAACTACTGCTGTGTCTTGGTGCGCGGCGGCATCCGCATCTCATCATGCTTGACGAACCGACGAATCATCTTGATCTGCATTCCAAGCAGGCTTTAGCAAAGACACTGGCCGCATTCCCCGGCACGGTGATCGTCATCTCGCACGACCGCGCGTTTCTACGCGACGCCGGCATTACCACGCTGTGGGAATGCCGGCGGAACACCGTCGAGGCCGAGCATCAGCACGGGTCGTATCTAACGATCCGGCACTTTGTCCGATCAGCGCGGCCCTAATCGAGCGTCATGGATGTGATGTGGCGAGTTTTGTGGTTTTGCCTCGTCTGATTCAGCGCATATTCCCCCTTTTCGGACCGATTCGGAGCCAATACGCGCTGAGATACTCTCAGGAAAGCCACAAAACTCGCAGGTGTATGCCCGTCAGGCGTTGCGACGACGGGAGACGAGCGTCTTGACTCCGTACACCGCGTAGCAGATCGCGATGATGATGAGCATGTAGATGAGCGACGGGCGCATGGATTCGTAGACCGCGCTCAGCACGATGGTGCCCACGCTGAGGAACAGCGCCATGATCGGCACGATCGGCCATGCGGGGGTGTGGAACGACAGTTCGCTCACGGAGCGTCCCTCGCGCTTCATCTCCAGTCGGAAGCGGATCTCGCACACGGCCAGCACCACCCATACGATCACGATGGCCAGGCCCGCGCTGGACACCAGCGCCAGATAGATGACCGATGCGGCGGTGACCGAAGAGAGCAGGGCGAGCAGGCCGCCGATCATGGCGGTGCACAGGGCGATCAGCGGCACGCCGTGCTTGGTGGTGCGGACGAAGATGCGCGGGATCATGCGCTCGTTCGACAGCGACCATAGCATGCGTGTGGACGCGTACAGTCCGGAGTTGGCCGCGGACAGGATGGCGGTGAGCACGACGAAGTTCATGATGTCGCCGGCGAACGGCAGACCGATCGCGTCGAACACGAGCACGAACGGGCTCTTGTCCACGCCGGCGTCCTGCCACGGGATGAGCGCCGACATCACCACGATGGATCCGATGAAGAAGATCGCCAGGCGCCAGAACGTGGTGTGGATGGCCTTAGGGATGTTCTCGCCCGGATCCTTGGTCTCACCGGCGGTCACGCCCAGCAGCTCGGTGCCGGAGAATGCGAACGCGACGGTGGACATGGTGGAGAACACGGGCGCGAATCCGTTGGGGAACACGCCGTCCTTGACGAGGTTGGTCAGGCCCGGCGCATGCGAGTAGCCGACGATCGGGATCACGCCGATGATGGCGAGCAGGCCGATGGCGATGAACGCGATGATCGAGACCACCTTGATGCCGGCGAACCAGAATTCGGCTTCGGCGAACGAACGCACCGACAGCGCGTTGAGCGTGAAGATCAGCACGATGAACAGGGCGCTCCACGCCCATGCGGGCGTGCCGGGGAACCATTTCTGCATGATCAGGCCGGACGCGGTGAATTCGGAGCCGAGCGCGCCCATCCATGCGAGGAAGTAGATGATCGCCACGGTGAAGCCGGTGCCCGGGCCGATGAACCGACCGGCGTACACGTGGAACGATCCGGTCTGCGGCATGGCGGTGGCGAGTTCGCCGAGGCAGAGCATGACCATATAGACGTTGAGCGCGCCGACGGCGTAGGCGAGGATCGTACCGATCGGGCCGGCCTGATGGATGGTGTATCCGGAGCTGAGGAACAGTCCGGTGCCGATCACGCCGCCAAGTGCGATCATCATCAGGTGACGGGTTTCCATCTTGCGCTGCAGTCCGGCGTGTTCACCGCCGTCCGCATGCGCGGGTTGCGCGGATTGCGTCTCGGTCTTAGATGCCGAGGTCATGGTCGTATCCCTTCCTCATTTGGGTAAAGTCCGTTTAACTGTATGTCAAAGCGACACGCCCAGTGCCGCGTCGGCCATTGCGATTTCCTATATCAGGTCATAGGTTTTCCCATAGTGTGATTCATGCCACATCGTGTGATTCGTGACGCCGCGCTGCCACATTGTTTCCAGCCATCGCCACGGTTCTAAGACGTGAACGGTCATGATATGACACGCAACGTCATGTAATCGATGACATCACGCGTAAGATGACTGATATCCCGCATCGCGGGAAATCACGTAATTTCTTTCGGGTCAAGGAGGTCGCCCATGATCACGCTCAAGGATGTCGCCAAGGAAGCCGGGGTCACCGCTACCACGGCCTCCCGCGCCCTGCGCGGACTGAGCTCGGTGACACCCAAGACCACGCAGAAGGTGCTCGCCGCTGCCGAGAAGCTCGGCTACCGCATGAACATCTCCGCGCAGTCGCTGCGCACCGGCAAGAGCGGCACCATCACCTTCCTGACCGCCGGCATCGACGGAGCGTACTTCTCCAGTCTCGCCATGCGGTTCGCCGCCGAGCTCAACAAGCAGGGACGGCATATGCTCATCGAATCGTCTCGATATCTGGTGGACGAGCATGGCAACGATCAGGACATGTCGTACCTGTTCTCCGACGGCATCATCGCCATCAACGCCAAGCATGGGTCCAAGGCCTTGGAGTCGCATCCCTCGGTAATGCTGGAGGACTACGCGATGAACAGCACCTACGATCAGGTGAACGCGCCAAGCGTGGCGGGAACGCGCGCGGCGATCCGGCATCTGTACGACAAGGGATGCCGCCGCATCGGCGTGGTGGGCGCCGGGATTCCCCCGGAGTCGAATCCGGGCGCCTCACAGGAGGTGCGACTGCTCGCGGCCAAGCACGAGTGTCAGGAGCTCGGACTCGAATTCGACGACGAACGATCGCTGATCAGAGTGTCGTGGTCTCGCAACGGCGGCGTGGAGGCCGGACACAAATGGGCCGACGAGCAGCTGCCGTTTGACGGACTGTTCTGCCCGAGCGACGGACTGGCGTTGGGACTGCTGCGCGGCCTCGCCGACCGCGGCGTCCGCGTGCCTCAGGATGTGGCGGTGATCGGATTCGACGGCGTGCCCGACGGCGAGTACAGCGTGCCCACGCTGAGCACGATCGCCGTGGACTTCACCGGCATGGCGCAGGCGGCGGTGTCGCTGCTCACACGCCGCATCGATCACCCGGAGGAGGACCATTACCCGCAGACGGTCACCGTGGGGTACAAGCTCATCGAACGCGAATCCACCGCACGATAAGTCCACATACGACAAGGACACACAAAACCGGCTCCCCTCATTGGGGGAAGCCGGTTTTCGCTTTTTGCGTCGCCTCAGACGAGTCGCACGGTGTAGAGGCGCTTGGTCACGCCGTTCTCGGCGACGACCTCCACCTGAACCGTATCGGAGTCCCCGGTCGGGGGAACCACGGTGACGGCCGCGTTGTCACCAGCGGGCACCGGCCTGACGTCGAGCGGCGCATCGGACTCATGCTTCGCCACGTAGGCGTCTGCGCTCGGATCGAACGCAGAGCCGTCCGCACCCGTCACGGACACGCCGTCCACGAGCAGGTCGGCGAGCGCGCAGTCCTCGTTCACCACGGCAATCTGCGCATCGCCGCGGATCTCGGTGATGGCGACGCACTCCCCCGGCCGGCTGGTGAAGTCGATACGGATACGCGAGGTCTTCACCATGTCGAACGAGTAGGTGCGTTCCAGACCGCGGTCGATCTTGGTCGACTTGGTCTTGTCTCCGAAGGATCCGTAGATCCATCCGGCGCTTCCCTGCTGTTCCACCGGGTTGTCGTGGGTCGTGAGGCCGCTGACCGGAACCCAGCGTTCGCCGTCCCATGCGCTCACCGTCACCGATTCGGGCAGGGCCACGCCTTCGCCCTCCAGGCAGTAGTAGATCGTGAACGCGTTGAGCATGAACGGGGTTTCGGTGCCATAGCCGAACCGGTATTCCAGCCATGCGGTGTTCTCGGTGTTGCCGAAGGTGGACCAGCGGTTCTTGAGGTTGTATCCGGCGCGGGCGGTGTACGACACCGTGCCGTCCATCAGGTTCGACACGTCCTCCATCACCTTGGGGTCGGTGTTGGTGTACGACGCCTCGACCGTGGGGTACACGTCGTTGCGGAACGAGAAGAGGTCGCGGTTTTTTGTGTACCGGTCGGTCACGCGCACCGTGGCCTCGGCTTTCTCGTCGATGCCGTCGACGTCGCCGCTCACCGTGAATTCTCCCGGCTTGGCGTAGGAGGCGGCATCCGGCTCGTGCCAGGTGACGTTGCGTTCCTCGACCAGTCCGTCGCTCCACCACACGCGCACGGTCGTCCGTTCCGCCAGGTCCGGAGCGATGCCCGCCACGGTTGCCGTGGAGACGTGCTCGACCGCCGCGACCTCCACCACGGTAACTGTGGCGATGGCGTGCACGGCGGAACCGTCCGCGTTCCGTACGCCGCTGACGCTGCCGCTCACCTCATGACTGCCGGCCGTATGCCACAGGTCGTCGGGAACCTGCCATGTCACGGGGAGCACGGCGTCGAAGCCGTGATCGAAGTGTACGCGCACGGTCTGCGGCAGTCGTCCCGTTTCGCCGATTTCGGTGCGCAGCTCAGTCGCATCCACATCGGTCACGTGTTTGTCGTGATCGCCCTTGGCGACGTCGATCGTTAACGGGGCGGATTCGACCGACTGTCCAGAGTATTCGGCGCGGACCCGGATCGTGGTCCGGCCGGTCAGGCTCGCCTCGAACGCTTCGCCGTTCACCGAGCCCACTGCGGGATCGGACACCGTGTAGGTCAGTTCGTCGGCGTCGATCGGCTCGCCGAGCGCGTCGACGGCTTGCACCGTAAGCGTCGCGGATTCGTCCTCGACGAGCGCGACCCGGTCGGCGTGCAGCTCCACCGAGGCGATCGGCGCCGGTGGGATGGTCACGTCCACGCGCACGGTGGCGCCACGGGTGCCGTCCTCGGAGGCGATGTCGATCAGGTATTCGCCTGCCGTTGCGCCGACGGGCGGAATGACCGCGATGGAGGCGTTGTCGGCGGATTCGGCGTCGATGACCGGAGCCTTGGCGTCGTATGGCAGGGTCAGTGCGTACCGGCGGACGTCGGGACCGAATCCGTCGATCGTTGCGCCATTGATGCGCAGATCGGAGAGCGTCACGGACGATGATGCCTTTTCTGCCGTGTTCCCGTCTTCGTCAAGCGTGCGGATACGCGCCACGGCGTGCAATGGTTCGGCGGCGCCCGGGGCGTTGAGTGCACCCCGAACGACCGTCACCGGAGAGTCGGAACGGTCGACATCGTTCGGCTTCTGCCAGGTGACGGGTTCGGAGCGTCGACTGCCGTCGTCGTAGATGACCGTAATCGTGTCGGGCAGGAGCGGTTCGGCGTCCGCGGCGGCGGCAGTGGTATAGGGGACGACGGCGACCGGTGCGGTGACCGTGACCGTCGCGTGTACGGCGAGACCGTCCGCGGTCACGCCTTCGATGCGGAGGGTGCCGGATCGGTCGTAGTCGGCGGGTTCGATGCCGCGCCATTCCACGGAGACCGGTGCGGTGGCGTTGCCGGCGAGTTCCGCGGTGACGGTCGTGGGCAGGGACGGCGCCGTACCGACGGTGGTGCGCACGTGGACCGGGCGCACTGCGAGCGGGGTCTGGCCGGCGACCGGGTTTTCACTCTCCGGTTTTCCACTCTCGACGTCGTTGCCGTTTTCGATGAACACGGTGGTCTCCCCTGTTTCGAGTCCAGCGGCCTTGGCGTGCACGTGGATCGGTTTGCCGGAGCCGTCCGGCGCCACGATGACCAGCGCCTTGCCGTGGTAGGCCTTGCGCACGGGCAGCTGGAACGCCTCGGTGCTGGCCTGATAGCCGTTGTCGGTGCCGAGGATCGTGCCGTTCTCCACGGTGAAGACGATCTGGTTGTCCGCATCGGGGCAGATCACGTCGGCCGAATCGATCACGTCGGCGGTGATGAAGCTCAGGTCACGGTCGTCATCGGAAAGCACGTGGCGGTCGGCGGTGAGTCGGATCGCGGCAGGAGAGCCGGCGGTGGTCACCACGTCTCGCGCCACTTCCCTGCCATCGGCGGCGTAGGCCACGGCCTCCACCACGCCCGGCTCGAAGTCCACGTTCCAGTGCAGGTAGATGGAATCACGCGGATCGTCCTTGGCGAACCGGTATTCGAACGGCTTGTCGGGATGGGCGGTGTCGATGTGGAATCCGGTCTGGTGCGGGGTGAACTCGCGCACACCGAGCGAGCGGCCGTTGAGGAACAGCTCCACCTTGGCGGCGTTGGAGTACGCCCAGATCTGCACGGGTTCGCCTTCGCGCCAGTTCCAGTGCGGCAGCAGATGCACCATGGGCGCCTCGTCGGGGTCGGACCATAGGCTCTGATAGAGGTACCACTCGTCCTTGGGGAAGCCGGCGGAGTCGACGATGCCGTAGTAGGCGGTCTTCGGGGCGAGCACGGTGCCGTCGGATTCGGTCTGACTCGGGTCGTTCCAGTAGAAGTTGCCGATGTAGGGCGCCGGTTCGCCGATGTAGTCGAAGCCGGTCCACGTGAACTCGCCCATGTGGAAGTCAAGGTCCATGGAGCGCATGAAGTCCTTGCGGATGGGCGTGCCGCGGTTGGCGGTGATGTCGTACGACGTGATCTCGTAGGTGTCGGGATCCCACGGCTGGCGGCCGGGTTCGAACGGGAACTCGGTGCCGCGCACGCCGTCGGGCACGTCGGTCGGGTACACGTAGTATCCGCGGGAGCCAAGGCTGCATCCGCTTTCGGAGTTGATGATCAGGTCGTTCGGATGCTTGGCGTGGATGGCGACGAGATGGTCCTCGGAGGCGTAGGAGTAACCGCGCACGTCCATGCGCTTGTGGATCTCGTTGCCGATGCCGTCGATGCCCTTGCTCAGGTACGAGGAGTCGTTGACGCAGACCGGGCGCGTCGGATCCGCGGCGTGCGCGACGGACACGAGTTTTTCGGCGAGCGGCAGTTCGCTTTCCTGCCAGGCGACCTCGTTGCCCAGGCTCCACATGAACACGCTCGGTTCGTTACGGTCGCGGCCGATCATGGCCTTGAGGTCGGTGGCGGAGTCGGCGAGGAAGTAGTTGCTGTAGTCGTTGCGGTCCTTGGGGGCGGTCCACATGTCGGCGAGCTCCTCGAGCACGAGGAAGCCCATGCGGCTGGCCTCCTCGATCTGCACCTTGGAACCGATGTTGTGCGCGGTGCGGATGGCGTTGACGCCGGCCGCCTTGAGGATCTCGAGCTGACGGACCACGGCCCTGCGGTTCACGGCGGCGCCGAGCGCGCCGAGATCGTGGTGCATGCACATGCCGGCGATCTTCATGCGCACGCCGTTGAGCGACAGGCCGGTCTCGCTCGACATGCCGATCCAGCGCAGACCGAACGGGGTCTCCACCTGGTCTATCGGGGAGCCGTCGACGATGATGCTGGTGCGCAGCGTGTAACGGTAGGGGTCGTCCGTGCTCCACAGATGGGGATGGTTCAGCATGATCAGCTGCCGCACCGGCGATTCGTCATCGGAGCCCTTGTGCCCCGCGGCGATGGTGACGGAGCATTCGTTCGACGCGACCGTCGTGCCGCCGTCGATCACTTCGGTCAGCAGTGTCGCCGTGACGTCGGCATCGGTATGGTTGGTGGTCCAGGTCTCCACGTGGATCTCGGCGAGGTCGCGCCTGACGTCCTGTTCGAGCGTGGGTGTGCTGATGCGGATGCCGTCGTGCGCCACGTGGACGGGATCGGTGATCACGAGTTTCACGTCGCGGTACAGGCCGGCGCCAGGGTACCAGCGGGAGCACGGCTCGGGAGTATTGGTATGGATGGCCAGCACATTGGCCTCGCCGGACGGGTTCAGCGCGTCGGTGATATCCACCTGGAAGGGTGCGTATCCGTTGTGGTGCTCGGCGATCTTGGTGCCGTTGACCCAGATCTCGGACAGTTCCATCACGCCGTCGAAGTTCAGCGACACGCGGCGGCCGTCCCACTCCGATCGGGTGTTGAAGGTCTTGCGGTACCAGCCTTCGCCGGTACGCAGGAATCCGACGGTGGAACGGGCCAGACGGCTGAACGGACCCTCCACGCCGAAGTCGTGCGGCAGACAGACGACACGCCATGTCGAATCGTCGAAGGATGGGCTCTGCGCTCCGGACGACACGCCACGAAGGAATTTCCAGCCATCGTTAAAATCCGACACGCGGGCGATACTATACGTATTTTTGACGCTGCGAACAGACTTCGGAGGCGCAGCAGATACATCGTTAACATTCATGGGCAGAAACTCCTTTGTTATCGCGTCATCCGCGCTACCTCGCGCGGAATTCCAACAGTCACGAGCCGTAGCTCCTTGCTTTCGACAAGTCGGAAAGTGACCTTTATCACTGAATCTCGTGTGTGGATGACTCCCAGCATAGCACCGATTTTGACATCGATAAAATTGGTGTTATAGTACTAACCAACAAGCTAAACAACCTCTCGATTGCAGCTTGAAGTTATATCGATAACTTTTTAGACGATCGCGTACAGATAGCCAATGAGGTCATTTGTACATAGTCTTACAGCAATAACTGCCAGTGTTGAATCTGTCGGTTCTTATTTGTTATCGATATAACTGAAGTTAGCAGGGTTCCAAGCGGTCCCCTCTATCTCGATGAAGAGAAAGGACGACAATAATGTCGGGCAATAACACAATGAACTACGATCTGACGGGCAAGGTACCGCTGCTCGCCAAGTTCGGCTTCTCCATGCTTCCTCTTGCATGGGTCACCCAGACCATGGTCGTCACCTGGCAGATGTTCTACTTCACGACGTTCGTGAAGATGTCGGTGATGATGGTCACGCTCATGCTCACCGTCGGCAAGGTGGTCGGCGCATTCGCAACCCCGTTCTGGGGATACCTCTCCGATCGTCTGTACCGCACCGCATTCGGCCGCAAGTTCGGCCGTCGTCGCGCCGTGCTGCTGCTGTGCATCCCGCTGAACTTCATCTTCTACATGGGCCTGTGGATCATGGGCATGCCGACCTGGTTCTACTTCCTGGTCAACATCCTCTACTGGGCTGCATGGGCCGGCGTCACCACCGTGCAGTACGCGCTGCCGGCAGAGATGACCGAGAACACCACGCAGCGCGCCCAGATCGTGGGCATCAACCAGATCGCCGGTGCTATCGGCGGCACCTCGCTGTCCATGCTCAACATCTGGCTGTTCACCCTGTGGGGTAAGGACAACTGGACCGCCTACTTCTACATCGCCCTGCTGTGGGGCATCGTCGGCACCATCGCCCTGTTCATCGGCTTCCTGACCGTTCAGGAACGTCCGTACGACGCCTCCACCGACGTGGCTTCCTCCGACTCCTCCAACGGCGAAGCCTCCGGCCTCAAGCGCTTCGTGGGCGTGTTCTGGAACTTCCTTTCCGCCATGCGCGTCAAGTCCTACCGCGTCTACCTGGGCATGTACATCTGCGAGCAGACCTTCCGTGCCATCCGCGGTACCATCAACACCTACTTCGTGATGTTCGTGCTGCTGCTTGACCCGCAGACCGTGTCCCTCGGCACCGGCGTCGGCTTCATCTTCGGCATGGCGTTCGTAGCCATGTGGATCTGGCTGACCGCCAAGCTCGACGGCATGCGCACCTTCCGCCTCGGCGGCTACGCCTGCATCCTCGCCTTCGCCTGCATGCTCGGCCTGGGCATCTTCCACGCCAGCGTCTCCACCGGCGTGCGCGCCACCCTGTTCGTCGTGTTCCTGATCCTCATGAACTTCGGTATCTCCGGTGTGGTGAACGCCACCCAGTTCGTGTTCACCCTGGTTCCGGACGTGGACGAGATCGTGACCGCCAAGCGTCGTGAGGGCCAGTACGCCGGCATCAACTCCACCCTGGACGTCATCTTCACCGCTCTCGAGACCCTGCTCATCGGCGCCGTCCTGAGCTGGACCGGCTTCGTTGAGGGTGCCACCACCCAGCCGGCCGCCACCGTCGACTGGATCATGATCCTCTACACCGTCGTCCCGGTCGTCCTGGTCATCCTCGGCAACATCGTCTCCCGCCTGCTCAAGATGACCAGCGCCAACCACAAGAAGGTGCTCGCCGAGGTCACCCGTCTGCGCAACGGCGGCGACATGAAGGACGTCGATGCCGAGACCAAGAAGGTCGTCGAGGAGCTGTCCGGCTTCAAGTACGAGCAGTGCTGGGGCCACAACAACGTCATCGACGCCACCAACAAGGCCTGACACCTTCCGGAGTCTTCCCGCAACGCCGTCCTTTCCGGGCAACCGGGGAGGGCGGGAAGGCCCCGCTTCTTCAACCACAATTCAATATTTCCGGATCGGATTCCACGGAATCGACAGGGGGTGCGGCCAGATGGCTGCACCCAAACTCGTCTCTCAGCAAACCGCACATCATCCGTCGTGCACCACGCAGCAACCATGCACGACGACCACACGAAAGGAGCAGCCTATACGCCAATGAACTACTAGTTTCGGTTTTTTCTTCCTTGATCCCCCGCAGCGGAACCTTCCGACCGCCGCGGGGGATTTTTGTATGCGCATACGGCCAGTAGCGGTCCAGCGACCGTGGACGGGCCCAAGGCCCGGCAAAGCCTCTGCTCGCCTGCCGGCGCGGCCCTCCCTCAGTCGCGCTTCGCGCGCCAGCTCCCTCCATGGGAGGGAGCACCCGCCTCGTCCCTTCGTTCTCCCTCCCCGGGAGGGAGATGTCACGACGCATGTCGTGACAGAGGGAGGGCTCCGGCACCTCTACACGGCATTCTTTAAGCAGTCAGCAAAGAGAACAACCAGCCCCACACAAAATGCCTTTACCATGGATCATGGCTCAACGACGAACATTCAACACCAGCAACCGCCGACGATCACAGCACATGAGGAAAAATATGACCCCATGGGAACGCAGACTCTGGTTTGAGTTTCTCAATACATATCCGGTTCGTTTCCGACGTCAGCATCTCATCGGTAATTACATCGTCGACTTCTACTGTGCCAAAGCCGAACTGGTGATCGAATTGGATGGCGGAGGACACTTCCGCAATGGCGCCAGAGAGCAGGACAACAATCGCACCCACATGCTTGAGGCACGTGGACTTCGTGTCCTTCGTTTCGCAAATAACGATGTCGATCGCAAATTTGAAGGGGTATGCGCCGTAATCGACACTTCGGTTCAACAACGGATACGATCACGAGAAGGATTTCCGGAATCTGCTTGAGTCTGGAGCCCTCCCTCAGTCCGGCCTGCGGCCGGACAGCTCCCTCCCCGGGAGGGAGCACCCGCCTCGTCCCTTCGTTCTCCCTCCCGAGGAGGGAGATGTCACGACGCATGTCGTGACAGAGGGAGGGCTTGACACAAGCTCTGCCCCTCAACCATCGCCTAGCCCTCCAGGCACGAAAAAGGCTCCCTGCACGGTAGAGCGCAGGGAGCCTAAGGAAAGGGCTGATCCGACGGCCTGGCATGCGAAACGATGGCCTCCAAGCCCGTTTACGCACCGTCGGATCACGATTCAGTTATCTTGCTGCGGAAGCGTCGCGCAGCTGCTGCCGGCCGCGCGACGGGGAGTCTACAGCGTGCGCACCCAGTCGGCGGCGAGCTTGGGCCAGCATTCGGCGAGCGGCTGGTTGTAGGCGTCCTCCCCCACCGTGGTGGTCTCCGGGTTGGCGAGCGCCAGGCCGTGCGGACCGTAGGGGAAGATGTGCATTTCGAAGTGCACGCCGGCGCGACGCAGAGCCGTGGCGAACAGCAGGCTGTTTTCCACGGGCACGAGCTGATCCTCGAACGTATGCCACAGGAACGTAGGCACGGTGTCGGCGGTCACGCGCTTCTCCAGGGACAGTCGCTCGACGAGTTCGGGGTCGTCGGTGCCGACGAGGTTGTCGAACGAGCCGCGGTGGGCGAATTCGCCGGAGGTGATCACCGGGTAGCCGAGGATCATGCCGTTGGGCTTGAATCGGTTGGCCGGCATGCCGGTCTTGTCGACGAGCCACTGCTCGTTCCACATGGTGCCGAGGCTGGCGCACAGGTGTCCGCCGGCGGAGAATCCGCACAGGATGATCCGATCGGGGTCGATGTTGAATTCCTCGGCGTGGAATCGCAGGTAGGCGACCGCGCTGATGAGTTCGAGCAGCGACTGCGGGAACTTGGCCGGCGCCACGCTGTAGTCCAGCACGCAGGCCTGGAAGCCTTCGGCGACCATGCGCAGGGCGATGGGTTCGGCCTCGCGTTCGGAGCAGAAGTGATAGCCTCCGCCGGGCACGACGAGGATCACCGGACGCTTGCGGTCCGGGTCGATCGTCTCCCAGTTTTCAAGGAAGAACGTGCGCAGCGTGGCACTCGATCCATTGACGGACAGGGAGACCTTTTCGTTGATCATCGTGCTTCGCCTCCAAGCGCGGTCTTGAGCGCCTTGGTGATGATCGGCGCGTAGTACTTGTCGATGGCGGCGAAGTTCGGGTGCGTGCCGGACGGGTGCACGTCGGGGTCGGGGTAGGTGGCGGTCTCCGGGGTTCCGGGCAGTCCGTCAGTGCCGAGCATGTCGAACGAGTAGGTGACGCGCATGTCCTCGTTGCGCGCGTCGAGGTCGGTCTCGCCGAACACGTCGGCCACGGTGACGCCCCACTTCTTGCAGGCGGCGAGCTGTACCTGACGCAGGTAGTTCTGCACGGCCCAGTCGCGGCCGATCTTGGCTACGGCGAGATACACGATCGGCGTGTCCGGCCAGTGGCGACGGAACGCGAGGATCGTCGCCTCGAAGCATCCGGCGTAGGTGGTGAGGTCCAGTTCGGCCGGGTCCTTCGATTCGCTCACGGCGCCGAGGTATGCGGGGATGAGGTCGGGCCATGCGTCGTTGGCGCCGCCGTTGAACAGGATCACGTCCGGCTTGGGCTGATCGATGCCGACGAACTCGGCCTGCTGCAGGATCTGCCCTTCGAGGCCGTTGCGGATCGTGCTGAAACGGATGGTGGCACCGTTGCGGGCGCGCTTGACGAGGGTCATGCCCTCGTTGTCGGCCACGACGTTCACGCAGGAACGCTTGGTGTAGTAGTGTCCGTCGACGATGCTGTCGCCGAACGCGTAGAGGACCTTGCCCTTGAGGATGGAATCGGTCATGATGTTGCTCCTTTGCGATGTTGAGATTCGGTTCAGCCGAGATCGGCGCAGATGTCGTCGGATGCGGGGATGGTGACGGCGATGCGGCGCGGTTCGGTGACAACGGCGTCACGCCATGCGGTGACCGTGTAGACCACGTGGCGGCTCTGTCCTGGCAGCGGCAGGTCGTGGTACTCGGGCTTGATGATCACCTCTCGGTTGTAGACGCGTCCTTCGGCGTTGGTCTTTTCCACCACGTAGTAGTTGGCGTGCGGGGAGGCGGTCCAACTCAGGTTCACTTCGGCGCCGATGATGCCGGTGACGCCGTCGGCGGTCAGGTTCTCCACCGGTTCGGGCGAGCCCTGCTCCTCGTCGTGGAAGGCGAACTCCGGGTAGAGCGCGCCCAGTTCGCGGGCGACGATGCGGGCGTATGCCTTGGCGCCGGTGGTGCCGATATGCACACGGTCCCGAATGCCGTCGAGGTGGCGCGGGTACTGCAGGGCGGAGGCGCGCAGGAACACGGCGTCCACGTTCTCCTCGGGCAGCGCGGCGAGGTACTCCCCCGCAAGCTTGCGCAGATCGATGAGGGGCACGTCGTATTCGGCGGCATACGTGCGGGTGACGTCGGCGTATGGGTCGAGCGCCTCGCCCACGGCCACGCCGTCGCCCAACGGATACTGCGGGATGGCGGTGACGAGCACCGGGCGGGCGCCGCGGTCGGCCACGCTGATCACGTAGCGGTCGAGCCATGCGGCGTATTCGTCGAGCGGAATGTAGCGCATCGGACGGGTCTTCGATTCGTCGTTGATGCCGAACTGGATGAGCACCACGTCGTTCGGCGCGAGCGAGCCGAGCAGCTTGTGGAAGCGGTGTTCGTCGAGGTAGCTGCGCAGGCCGCGGCCGCCGAGAGCGCGATTATGGATGGTCGGGCCGTCGCCGGTGAACACGCGGGCCTGCGGCACGGTGGATGCGACGTCGTGCTCGTAGGAGAACCGGTGGTCGTTCATCAGGAACCAGGCCAGCCATTCGCCCCAGCCGGCCTGCGGAGCCTCCTCGGCGAAGTAGGTCTGCACAGTGGAGTCGGCGGCGATGAAGATGTGCGGGCGGTCGGTGCGGTTCTGTGCGATCGGCTCGTAGGAGAGCTGCGCCAGCGTGAGCTCGCCCCAGCCTGTGGTGGCGTCGTCGCGGCCTTCGACGGGCACGAAGGTCAGCTCGATGTCGCGGCGGGTCAGCTGCACGTCGAAGGCGATCTCGCGGCGCTGGTCGGGCAGCAGCGTGAACTGGGCGACGTCCTGTCCGTTGACGATGGCGCGGAACGCGCGTCCGATCTCATCGGTGCCGACCACTTCCGCGGTGATGCGATAGCCCTTGGACTGTGCGGGCACGGTGATTGCCGTACCGATGAAGTACGAGGTGCGGGCGATGGTGTTGGGATCGCCGTTAAGCGTATCGGATTCCTCGACGAGACGACGGGTCGCGAAGGCGAGACCATCGGAGCCGTATGCCTCTTCCGGTACCGGAGAGAGTTCGGGGACGCGGCGCTCGTATACGCCGTCGACCCAGCCGGCCGCCTCGTTCGGGTAGTCGCGCACGAATGCGTGCTCGTACGGCTGGGTAAAGATGATGGTGGTCATGATGGTTCCTTTGATAAGTAGGCATTCATGGGCTTCCCCTCGAGGGGAAGCCGTCGGCAACGCCGACTGATGAGGTGGCGCGACGGAGTCGCAGGAATACGCGGTATGAACGCGTGCCGCCCGTCACCTCATCCGACCGACTTCGCCGGCCACCTTCCCCTCAAGGGGAAGGAAATGGGTTTTAACGGTGGTTATGCCGGCGTGGATCAGGACTTGCGCTGGGTGTCGGGGCCAAGGCCGTCGGTCAGCTCGTCGGCTTCGGCAAGGGTCTTGGGAGCGTCATCGCGGATGAAGTCGAGAGTGACGATGGCGTTGAGGCACCACTGGGCCACGAAGTTGGTCTTGACCCACGGGTTCTCCCACGGGATCTCCTCGAGCTCGGCCTGGTTGCCCACGTTGTGCAGGGTCACGGTGTCGAATCCGGTGTGCTTGCCATCCATGAGCGCGTGGATCAGGTACTTCCACACCTTGCGTGCAATGGTCTTGTCTCCGTAGTATTCGGCGGCGTACGCGCCGATCGCGGAGGCGAAGAACGGGAACGGGTAGGCTCGGTCGGCCAGCGCGCCGTTCGATTCCTTGACCACTTCCTCATGCGGCAGGAAGTAGAAGCGTCCGAAGTCGGCCACCATCTTCGGCCAATCGGGGTCGTCGACGAGGTCCTTCATCTCGATCCACACCTCGGGGGCGCCCTGGCAGATGGCCAGGTGCACGCCGCCGGTGGACTCGTTGTTGATGAACCGCAGATGGCAGGTGTTCGGGTCGAACTCCATGTCCACGCCGGAGTTGAGCTGCAGGTCCATGGCCTTGATGTCGTCGATGCCGGTCTGGATCTTGTTGAGGAACTCCGGGGAGTTGGTGCGCTCGAGCTGGGTCATCCAGTCGGAGCACAGGCTCGACCAGTCCGGGCCGGAGCGGGCGTGGGCCGGGTAGACCATGGACTCCTTGTCGTACCAGTCGCCAAGCGGATCCTTCTCGAGGAAGGTCTTCTCCACATCGCCGAGCTCGTCGAACAGGTCCTCGAAGCGGCGGTCGCCGGTCAGGTAGTAGTACACACGGTGGTGGCCGGCCATGGAGATGCGGGCCTCCTTGCACGGGCAGCCCCAGTGACGCACGTTGTGGCGGGAGCCGAGTCCCTTGTACTTGCCCAGATGGTAGACGTCGACCTCGGAGACGTGGCGGCACAGCTTGCTGGCGATGTCGAAAATGTCCTCGCGGCCGGAGCGCAGGAACGCGTACCACAGCCAGTAGGTGGGCACCAGTTCGGCGTTGTCCCATGCGAAGCCGCCCATGTCGTAGCGCCACTGGTGGCGGGCGGAATCGTAGGAGTGCATGATGTCGCCGTAGTCGAACATGCCGTACCAGTTGCGCAGGTCGATCTCCTTCTTGTAGAAGGCGACGGCCTTGTCGAGCTGGTCCTCGAGCCAGTTCTCCATCTCGGTGTCGCGGCTCGGCAGCGACCAGCGGCCGAACGCGCCGAGCTCATGGTAGAACTCCGGGGATGCGAGGTACTGTTCGGGCTTGTCCACGGCCAGCGAGAAGTCGAGCAGCGTCTTGTCGTCGGGGATCGGCGTGGGACCGGCGGCGATGGAGAACTCGTTGGTGCAGGCGATGCCGTCCGGGTCGGCGCCCTTGTAGTCGTATCCCTCGTAGTACGCCCACTGGTAGCCGTCCTGTGCATAGTGGCGGAAGTCCATGGACGGGGCGTCCGGGCTCCACAGCCATACGGTCGCCGTGGCGGTGTCGGTCGTCAGTCCGGAGAACGTGTAGCCGGTGGGGTACTTCTGCCAGAAGTCCTTCACCGCCACCATCACGGAACCGGCTTCGGAGCCGAAGGACGCGCCGCCGCGGGTGCGCCTGCCATGCAGCGTGGTGATGCGGCACACCTGCTCGTCGGAGGTCTTCTTGGAGATGACGAAGTGCGTCGGGGAGTCCTGCACGACGTGGTATTCGTCCCACCACGGCATGTCCTTGAGCACCGTTTCGACCTTTTCGTTGTCGGAATCGGAGTTGGCGGTCTGGTTGAGCACGCCGGACGCGTCGATGGTCTCTCCGGTCTCGTCGCTCGGGTGGATGAGCTTGCCGGCCTGCTGGTCCTCGTACAGGTGGCTCGGGATCACCGGCTTCCAGGTGAGCAGCTGGGCGAGGCATTCGTGGATGGTGCCGTGATCGCCTTCGAAGCGCACGTGACGGTTGTACGGCTTGCCGGCCATGGGAGACTCGAAGCGCACGCCGAGGCCCTTCAAAAAGTCGTGGTTCTCGTCACCGTCGTAGACGAACGTGTGCTGGAAGTCGAGTCGTTCGGCGTCGTAGCCGACGGTCATGCGGATGATGAACGGCAGACGCTCGGTGCCGTCGGCCGACACGTGGGTGCCGGTGTAGCGAATCACGGTGACGAGCGGACCGGACGCCTCGAGCGTGATCTCGTCGACACGGCCCGTGAACGCGGTACGGCGGACCAGGTCGCCCTCATGTTCGCCCGCATTCGGGTCCTCGAGCTCCAGCACCGGCACGGCGTTGGAGGCGACGACGCGACCGTCGACGACGAACGATTCGAACAGTCGCTTGGTGGAGCGCCTGATCGTCACCGTCGCCCTGCCGGCGTCGATCGTGATGGCGTCGCCGTCGTCCTGGATGCGCTCGGCGTGGGCCGAGACTGTGGTCTTGCCGTCGGCGTCGTAGGTCAGTTCGGCGGAGGCACCCATCAGTCCGGCGTCGGCGGTGTGCGCCGCCCACTTGACCGATCCGTCCGGCCAGTACGCGGTGATGCGCGACTGCACCGGAATCGCCTTGCCCTGTTCATTGGTGAGCGCGAAATGGTTGTTGGCCGCGGCATCGGCCGACACGTCGCCACGCTTCCACATCGATCCGAACGTGGTGTAGCCGCTACTGCCGTTTCCTCGCATTGCGTGCAACTTCATTCGAGATTCATCTCCTTCCGACGCCCCCACACCGCATACGTCGTTGTGAATGAAGGCGAAGGCCGTCGTAACATCGTCGTTTTGGTCGGACCTCCGCCGCATACGCGGCGGAGGTCGTTTACTGCTGAATTTATCAGCGTCGTCTTAAAAATGCAGATCAACAAATATCAAATATTGCCAGATATCTGCTATTTCTTGATTCTGCTATTTTATCGATAACATTAATGATAGCAAAGGCATTACTCTTTGTAAAACACGAATAGACTTATCGATGTCATGACATTGACAACGTCCCTCGCAGTGTGCGTTCATGACGGTTACGATGGACCATGACGGTCCGGCGGGATGGCAGCAACTTCCCCGACTCGGTAGATAAGGAAGACGATGACGAACGATTCACAACGTCCCAGACCGACGATGGAGGATATCGCCCGCGCGGCGCACGTATCGGTGTCCACGGTGAGCCGCGCATTGGCCGATCACGGTGGTACCGCGGCCAGCACCAAGAGGCTCGTGCATCAGGTCGCCGCACAACTGGGCTACACCCCCAGCGACAAGGGACGAGCCAAGACCTGGCACTCCGGCATGGTGGGACTCGTCACCACGGACCTTGAAGGCCGACCGTCGCTGCCGGTGCTTATCGGGGCCGAAGACGCGCTGGGCCCGATGAAGCATTCCATCCTGCTGGCCAACTCGCGCGGCGACGCCAGATTGGAGACCAGCCGCATCGAACAGCTCATGTCCCGCAACGTCGACGGACTGCTCGTCGTCAACAAGTCCGTGGACCTGCGTTCCCCTATCCCCCGCTCGCTGACGGGGAACACGCCCGTCGTGTATGTGTACGGCCCGTCACGCGATCCCAACGATTGCTCCGTAACGGCGGATTTCGTTCAGGGCGCCCGATTGGCGATCGATCATCTGATCGACTGCGGACGCACACGGATCGCGGTGATCGGCGGGCTTGAACATGCACGCGCCACGGCCGAACGCATGATCGGCGTGGAGCACGCGTTCGCCATGCATGGACTCCGCCCGGCGGCCCCGCCACGATTCGGCAACTGGGACGTCTCGTGGGGACGCAAGGCCGCCGAACTGCTGCTGCGCGACGGCATACCGTTCGACGGACTGTACTGCTTCAACGATCGCATCGCCCGTGGCGCATTGGAGACGCTTATGGGACACGGCCTGCACGTGCCCGACGACGTGGCGGTGATCGGACACGACAACTGGGAGCAGCAGATCGTCGATGCCGCCGTGCCGCTCACCACCGTGGACGGCAACTGCGAGCGCATCGGCCGAGTGGCGGCGATGGTGCTGCTCGACGCCATCCAAGGCAATCCCCATCACGGCATGATCACGGTTCCGGGCAACCTGATCCAGCGCGCCTCCACGCCTTCCCCCGCTCCCCCGAAGAAGTGACATCCTAAGGGCAGCCCGGAGACAGTCCTCTCGGCGGACCGATGGAGAACGCCGACCGGGGCGGCCTCAGAACGCCACGAACCGAAGCAACTCCGCGGCAATGCGCCGGGACAACCGGTCATACCCGACGATGCTGTAATGCAGACCATCCGGCAGATACTCCGGCTGATGCTCCGGCATCAGCGCCGACATACCGGATTCGTTGAACATGTCGATGACGGGAATGCCATACCATGCGCACACCCGCTTCATGGCGTCGGCATAGTCAGCCTGTTGCAGACCGGCGGCATTGCGGTCGAAGAACGCGGGGAAATGCCCGTGATCCACCCCTCCGGTCTTCGCCGATGTCATGAACACGATGTCGGCGGCCGGATACCGGTGAACGAGTCCGCGAACCAGCGTATCGACCGCGCCGAAGAAGCATCGCACGTCGGTATCGCCCATATCGCCGAGCGGCAATCCATAGTTGAAATCGTTGACGCCGCCGAACACGAGGACGATGTCGGCGTCGGGATCCATGGTCTCATAGCGTTCGATGAAACTGTCGGTGCGGTCGGGATGCTTGGCAACGCTACACCCCTTGATGCCGTAGTTGCGCAACGTTCCAGCTCCAAGCAGCCGCTGCAAATGGGCCGGCCAGGAGATCGTCGGACCGCCGCCACGAGTACCATCGTCGCCCCATGTGGTGGAATCGCCGAGACAGTTGATGGAGACCCGTGAGAAATCGCGCGTCATCATGATTCTTCTCCCCGGCTCGACGATCGTCCGAAATCGAACAGTGTGTCGATGACGAGGAAGTCGGAGCCGTTCGCCTCGGGAAAATGATTGAAATGCGATGCCGGGTCGACGGCGATCCACTCCTCGATTTCCCTCGACGGACCATCGGCGCCGCTGATGCTTTGCCGTCCGCGATCGCGCGGCGTCTCGAAATAGCTGAACAGCATATTGTCGTGGATCGAGATGAACTGGTAGCGGTCGCCCACGAACGTGCCCTCGCGCACGATGGCCTGATGATGGCACACGTATTCCATGAGCTTGTCCGGATACAGCACGGCGATGCGACCGCACCGGGCGTCAGGGGCCGGCCTGCGCGTGTAATAGTCCACGCTTTTCGGCTCGTCGAACCAGAACACCGGATGCATGTACGCCCATTCGACGTCCTCCACGTCGCGACCGCGCATGGCGGGGAACGGGCGGAGCAGGCCATGCAGCCATCCCCACGTGTCCGGGGCGACGCGGATCGATTCAAGATCGGGGCGATCGCCCTCGTAGATATGCTCGGTGTAGAGGAACAGCTGCTCCCCGTGCCGGTAGAGGCCCGCGGTGAGCAGCGTGCCGTCGTCCACCATCGTCTGCGCTCGGTCGGAAGCCTCTCGCAGCGCCCTGTCCAAAGCCGCTGAATCGATTCCGGGTTTCAGCACCGCCCTGTACGACGCCCGTTCCACATTCGCCATGATCATGCTCCTTCCATGTCACCGCTCACGCAGGTCCACATCCACGCGCTCGCTCGATTCGGTCTCCACGAGCGGGAATCCGAGGAACTCCCCCTCGCGCCGCACCACGCCGGACACGGTGATGTCACGGCCATGCCGCACGTATACGGTGGGGATGTCGTGCTCGTAGACGTCACGCACGCTCGGCTGCTCGTCGAACACGTCGGGCTTCTGCGTGCCCTGCACACGCTGGGTGAGATGCAGGTCGGAGATGTCGACGTTCTCGATTACGGCGTTCTCCTCGCCGGCGATGAATACGCCCGACTCGCAGGTCATGTAAATATGGTCGAACGTGATGTCGCGGATCACGCCCGGCAGCGGCGACGACGGGGTGACGCGCGGCGTCGCGGAGATGAAGATCGGCTCGCCCTTGCCCCACCAGCGCGGCGCGAACTCGCGCTGCGGGCAGTCGGCGTAATGCCGGGTGTTGCCGGAGACGTGATGCACATGGATGTCCTCGACGGTCGCACCGTCTCGCACCCAGATGCCCACGCCGCGCGAGCAGTCGCGGAACACGCAGTCGGAGAGCACCACGTGGCGGATCGCGTTCGCGGTCTCGGTGCCGATCTTCAGCGCGGAGTCGTGCGAATACAGCACGCAGTTGGAGATCACAACGTTTTCGCATGCGCCGTATTTGGCGGCCATGGGCGGGGTGTTCTTCACAACGATCGCGTCGTCGCCGCCCTTGACGATGCAGTTGGTGATCGTCACGTCCTGGCAGGTGTCGGGGTCGATGCCGTCGTTGTTGGCGCCGCGCACGTCGTTGAGGATGCGCACGCCGTCGACGATCACATGCCGGCAGCCGGCCATGTGCAGGGTCCAGAACGCGGCGTCGCGGAAGGTGACGTCGCGCACGGTGAGGTTCTCCACGTCCTCGAAGAACGTGGTGCGCGGGCGCTCCCACGCGGGGGTGCGCACGTTCTTGGGACATTCGTGCAGGCCGCCGTCCGCGTCGTCGTCATAGAACACCTTGTCGCCCTGGCCGTAGATGGTGCCGTGGCCCTCGATGGTGATGTTCTCGGCGTGGCGGGCGAACAGGAAGCAGCCACCGGTCCAGCCGGCGTTCTCAGTGTCGTCGTCGAATTCGGCCGCGAAGTCGATGCCGTCGGCGAGGTCGAGGCTGCCGATCAGCCATGCGCCGGTGGCCAGATGCAGGGTGACGTTGCTTTTGAGTACCAGTGCGCCGGTGAGGAACCGGCCGGTCGGGACGATCACGCGGCCGCCGCCGGCCTCATGCGCGGCATCGATCGCCTTCTGGATAGCTTCGCGGTTGTTGGTTTCGCCATCGGCGATGGCGCCGTAGTCGGTGATCAGATAGGTCATGTCGTGTTCTCCTTTGAAGTAATGACATCGTTGACAATCAGTGATTGCGATCATACCGACCGAAGTTCCTGCATACCGCGCATCCGACGGTTTTTGCAATTTTGCAATGCCTAGGGACCACCACCCGCCATGCCCGCTCCCGCATGGCCGGTCTCGGGAACACGGTGGAGGAAATGGTTCGAGATGACATGGGACCGGTAAAAAGGCATAAAAAAATCCCGCCGCTGTGGCGAGACCTCGATAGGCGTTTGGTTTGCGGCTCATCGCCGCGGGGAAGGTGGAGTACGGACGCCTTTGGCCGTATTACCTTGTTCGTGCTGATCTACTCAGCGGATCACTTGTCCTGATCGGCAAGGATCTCGTGGCCGAGCTCGGTCATGGTCTTGGCCATGGAGTCGTTCATGTAGGCCATGTCAGCGAAACCAGCCATGGCGAGACCGCGCATCATGTTCTTCTTGAAGGACATCGTAATTACCTCTTTCTTTGCTTGGCATCGGCGTTGCCGTCGATGTTGTTGTTGATCATCATCTCGTGATGACACTCAACAATATAGAGCTATTCAGTGGTAACTGCGTAAAAAGTATCCATCATTTGCCCAAGTCGGCAATAATCGGCAGACGCTTGTGCTTCCGCGCGCAAGAAATGGTAGAAAATGTGACCTTTTAGAGAGCACTCAGAACTCGGAGATTGCTAAATCCGAACCCTGAAATTCCGCGGCTCCGTTTTTGCAATCTTCAAGTTCTGACGTGCCTCCCAAGTAGCCCACGCCCAATACGCACATATCCTCACACATTTCAGGCGAAATGCACCATCATGGCACAAACGAAGCGGTGGCCCGTCGACGATTGTCATCAGGCCACCGCTCGGATCCCCGAGACGCAAGCGTCAGGTGCGCCTGCGCCGCCTATCGGAGAAAATCCGCCGTATCGCCGTCAGGCCTCGAGCTTGGCGCGATCCTCGGCGAGGATACGCTCGGTCTCGGCAATCTCCTTCTTGCCCAGCGGGTACCAGAAGGCCAGAATCAGGGCCGCGATGCCGAGGCACACCACCGGCAGCAGCGTGGCCAGAGCGTACACACCCTGCACGGTGCCGGCGGACTGGACCACCGCATGGCCTGCGGTGCTGGACTGGTAGCCGATGAGTCCCAGCAGGATGCCGCTGATGCCGTTCGACGCCGCCTGGCCCATCTTGCGCGCCCAGGAGTTCAGACCGTAGATCGTACCGTCCTCACGGATCTTCGTGATGGCCTGATGATGGTCGATGACATCGGTGATGAACGCCCACACCATCAGGTTGAAGTAGCCCGCGCCGATCGCACCGAAGAACATGAGCACCAGGTACACACGCCAGTCGGTCAGATGCACGAAGTACATGATGCCGTAGATCACCACGGCGAACACGAGCGTGACGACGGCGGATTCGCGCTTGCCGAACTTCTTGGCGATGCCGGTGGCGAACGGCGCGAGCACAAGCACGGTGATGTAGTTGAACATGACCGCGATGGCCATGCCGGTCTTGTTGTGGAAGTAGGTGTCGAACAGGTAGGTCTGGTTGATCGAGGCGAGCTGCTGGTTGATCACCACGAAGAAGTCGGTCACGATCAGGGCAAGCAGGGCGCGATCCTTGAACATGGAGGTGACCATCTTCTTGGCGTCGAGCTTGCGGCCGGCCTGCACGTTGGTGCGCTCGGTGGTGCAGCGGACGGTGATCTCGTAGGAGATCCACGCCAGGATGCCGCACACAATGGCGATGATGAAGAATCGCGTACCGGAGAGCACCTGCTCGCCCGCGGCGTTGGTCTCGTACATGAACAGCGGGATCGTGTAGCCGGTCAGGGCGCCCGCGATGGCGGAACCGGTGGAGCGGAACGTGGAGAGCGATGCGCGCTCGTCGGACTTGGCGCTCAGCGCGGAGGCGAGCGCGCCGTACGGGATGTTCACGGTCGACAGGAACACGTTGAACAGCACGTAGGTCACGGCGATGTACGCCACCTTGGCCGGCAGCGCCCATCCGGCCACCACGGGCAGGAACAGCATGATCGCCACGATGATGAACGGGTAGCGGAAGCGGCGAATCCACGGACGGAAGCGGCCCTCGCCCGGCTTCGCGACGCTTTCGTCTGCCTTGTTGCCCACATACACGTCAACGAACGCGTCGAAGATCTTCGTCAGCATCATGGTGATGCCCACGATGGCGGCCGGCACGCCCAGGCCGTCCGTGTAGAACTTGAGCACAAAGCCGTTGACAAGGCCAAGAATGAAGCAGTTGCCAACATCGCCGAACATGTAGCCGATCTTGTCCTTGAGACCAAATGGCGGCAATGACTGTACCTTGTCCGTTGCAGACATGATTCCTCCCGATACGTCCTTGTATACGCATGCGCTTCCGTGCACATCGCATAATCGGATAGTTTTCTATGAGTTTCGGTTCTTCCGTGAGCCGGTACGCAACAATCTAACAGTGACGAAATTCACACATGTGGCAAAGATTATCAAAATTTGGTAAGAAACTATCCGGTTTTGACACCGCCTACGTCAGGGGAACTGCCCAAAACGCCAAACGGGTCCCATCCGGGGAAACGGATGGGACCCGAAGGAAATCCAAACCGTCAGGCCTCGGTCTTCTCGGCTTCGAGCTTGGCGCGATCCTCGGCGAGGATGCGCTCGGTCTCGGCGATCTCCTTCTTGCCCAGCGGGTACCAGAAGGCCAGAATCAAGGCAGCCACACCCAAGCACACCACCGGCAGCAGCGTGGCCAGAGCGTACACGCCGTGGACCGTGCCGGCGGACTGCGCGACGGCATGGCCGGCGCTGGACTGGTAGCCGATCACGCCGAGCAGAATGCCGCTGATGCCGTTGGATGCGGCCTGACCCATCTTGCGCGCCCAGGAGTTCAGACCGTAGATCGTACCGTCCTCACGCAGCTTGGTGATGGCCTGATGATGGTCGATGACATCGGTGATGAACGCCCACACCATCAGGTTGAAGTAGCCCGCGCCAATGGCGCCGAAGAACATCATGACCAGATAGATGCGCCAGTCGGTGATCTGCATGAAGTACATGGCGCCGTAGATCACCACGGCGAACAGCATGGTGGCGATGGACGTCTCGCGCTTGCCGAAGCGGCGGGCGAACCTGGTGGCGAACGGCGCGAGCACGAGCACGGTGATGTAGTTGAACATCACGGCGATGGCCATGCCCTCCTTGCTGTGGAAGTAGGTGTCGAACAGGTAGGTCTGGTTAATCGAGGCGAGCTGCTGGTTGATCACCACGAAGAAGTCGGCGACGATCAGGGCAAGCAGCGCACGGTCCTGGAACAGCGAGGTGACCATCTTCTTGGCGTCGAGCTTGCGACCGGCCTGCACGTTGGTGCGCTCGGTGGTCAGGCGCACGGTGACCTCATAGGAGCAGAATGCCAGCGTGGAGCACACGACGGCGATGAAGAAGAAGTTCCACGCGGAGATGGACTGCGTGCCGTCTGCCGCCGTGGAGTACATGAAGATCGGGATCATGTAGCCGGTGATCACGTTCGGGATGGCGGCGCCCACGGAACGGTAGGTGGACAGCGACGCGCGCTCGTCGGACTTGGCGCTCAGCGCGGAGGCGAGCGCGCCGTACGGGATGTTCACGGTCGACAGGAACACGTTGAACAGAATGTAGGTCACGGCGATGTAGGCGATCTTGGCGTTGAGCGACCAGTCCGCCACCACGGGCAGGAACAGGAGCACGACGACGATCACGAACGGGTATCGGAATCGGCGGATCCACGGGCGGAAGCGGCCTTCGCCCGGCTTGACGGTGCTTTCGTCGGCCTTGTTGCCCACGTACACGTCGATGAAGGCGTCAAGGAATTTGGTGAGCATCATCGTGACGCCCACGATGGCCGCGGGCACGCCCAGACCATCCGTGTAGAACTTGAGTACGAAGCCGTTGACCAGGCTCAGGATGAAGCAGTTGCCGACGTCGCCGAACGCGTAGCCGATCTTGTCCCTGATACCGAATGGCGGCACCGTCTTTGGTGTACTCGTTGCCATTGTTCCTCCCACTGCTGTCGTCATTCGCACACACTTCGTACGGACGACGTGTTGATTGATTTGCGGCCCCTCTCCGGGTCGATAGTGAATCTATCAGCGAGAAAACAGACAGAATGAACAAAATCTATCCAATAATGATTAGAACATGACATCTTTTGAAAGAATCTGTGAATTTTCAACGATAACATTGCCTTGTTAGATAGCTCACAATTCACAGCTATGCGATATTGCAAAGCAATGATCTAATTTCGATAGTTTTACGTCAAGAACTGTCAATATTCTGCCTTATTCACCCCGGTCATCCTCGTAGACTGAAAACCGCAAACGTACCACAGGCATCAACGTAGATACCGGAAAAGAGGAACACACGATGACCGACGTCACCACCGACAAGCCAACACGGGAGCTCATCCAGAGCAAGATCGATCTGATGATCGACAACCTCACCACCATCAACGACACCGACGGCAAGTTCCTGCTCCGCTTCGGCGACGTGGTGGTCGATGACAAGAGCTGGAAGGTCTGGAACTGGCCGCAGGGCGTTGGCCTCTACGGCATCTACAAGAACTACAAGCTCACCGGCAACCCCAAGGCCCTCAAGGTCGTCACCGACTGGTTCAACAACGCCCTGGCCGAGGGATCCCCCTCCAAGAACGTGAACACCATGGCCCCGCTGCTCGCCATGGGATGCCTCTACGAGGACACCGGCGACACTCGCTTCTACCCCTACCTCGACCAGTGGGCCAAGTGGGCCATGGAGGACATGCCCCGCACCACCGGCCGCGGCATGGCGCACATCACCTACGAGGACCCCCACTACGAGCAGCTGTGGGACGACACCCTGATGATGACGGTGATGCCGCTCGCCAAGATCGGTCGACTGCTCGACCACCCCGACTACGTGGAGGAGGCCAAGTACCAGTTCCTCATCCACGCCGAGTACCTGATGGACAAGAAGACCGGCCTGTGGTTCCACGGCTGGAACTTCAACCGTCGCGACAACTACGCCGGCGCCCTGTGGGCACGCGGCAACTGCTGGATCACCATCGGCATCCCCGAGTTCATCGAGATCGCGGGACTCAAGAAGGGTGATCTGATGCGCGAATGGCTCATCACCATCCTCAACCGTCAGGTCGAGGCGCTCGCCAAGCTCCAGGACGAGTCCGGCATGTGGCACACCCTGCTCGACGATCCGAACTCCTACGTGGAGTCCTCGGCCACCGCAGGCATCGCGTACGGCATCCTCAAGGCGGTGCACCGCCGCTACATCGACCCGAAGTACGCGGCCGTCGCCGAAAAGGCGATCAAGGCGCTGCTCGGCCAGATCGACGAGCACGGCGAAGTGCAGAACGTCTCCGTGGGCACCGGTCTGGAAGACAGCCTCGACTACTACCGTAATATCGATAAAACGGCAATGCCGTACGGTCAGTCGCTCACCGTGCTCGCCTTCACCGAATACCTCGTCTCGTTCTGCTAGCTAGTCTGCGCACTACTTGCCCGAAGTTGCATCATCGAGTTTTGTTGCGTAATATTCTGCAACAAAACTCGGCAACAGAATATTTGCCAATCAGTAGTATTGTTTATTCTGTAAGACAAGTATCAACGACGAACCAACAGACATCATCCAAAAACAACAACAGAACCACCAACCACCACTACAGAAAGAAGGAAACATGGCAGAAGGATTCTCCATGGACAGCTTCTCCCTCAAGGGCAAGCTCGCCCTGGTGACCGGCGCCACCTACGGCATCGGCTTCGCCATCGCATCCGCCTACGGCCAGGCCGGAGCCGAAATCGTGTTTAACGATCGCGACGAATCCAAGATCGAACAGGCCGAAAAGGACTACGCCGCCCTCGGCATCACCGCCCACGGCTACAAGTGCGACGTCACCGACGAAGACGCCGTCAACGCCATGGTCAAGGACATCAACGACAAGTACGGCGTCATCGACATCCTCGTCAACAACGCCGGCATCATCAAGCGCATCCCGATGACCGAAATGAGCGCCGCCGACTTCCGCCAGGTCGTCGACATCGACCTCAACGGCCCGTTCATCGTCTCCAAGGCCGTCATCCCCGGCATGATCGAAAAGGGCCACGGCAAGATCATCAACATCTGCTCCATGATGAGCGAGCTCGGCCGCGAGACCGTCTCCGCCTACGCCGCCGCCAAGGGCGGACTCAAGATGCTCACCCGCAACATCTGCTCCGAGTACGGCGAAGCCAACATCCAGTGCAACGGCATCGGCCCCGGCTACATCGCCACCCCGCAGACCGCCCCGCTGCGCGAGCGCCAGGCCGACGGCTCCCGCCACCCCTTCGACCAGTTCATCATCGCCAAGACCCCCGCCGCCCGCTGGGGCACCCCCGACGACCTCAAGGGACCGGCCGTCTTCCTCGCCTCCGACGCCTCCGACTTCGTCAACGGCCACATTCTCTACGTCGACGGTGGCATCCTCGCTTACATCGGCAAGCAGCCGTGAAAATAACGACGGAGTGTTTTCGGCCTTACGGCGGGCTCGACGTACCATCCGTACGCCTTCGCCCGGCGATGGCCGAAACCACACACGTCGTTATTTTCACTCCGGATGATCCGAAATACAACTAAAAATCCCCACCCCCATCATGCTCCCTCCTTGGGAGGGAGCTGTTCGGCCGAAAGGGCGGACTGAGGGAGGGAACGGCACCCAGACACTTCAATTCACCATCCAATCATCAAAGGAAACCACACATCATGCGCATCGCACTCATCAACGAGAACTCGCAGGCCGCCAAGAACGGCCTGATCTACGACGCCCTGAAGAAGGTCGCCGACGAGAAGGGCTTCGAGGTCGACAACTACGGCATGTACGCCGCCGATGACGACGCCCAGCTCACCTACGTGCAGAACGGCATCCTCGCCGCTGCCATCCTCAACTCCGGCGCCGCCGACTTCGTCGTCACCGGCTGCGGCACCGGCGAGGGCGCCATGCTCGCCCTCAACAGCTTCCCCGGCGTCATCTGCGGCCACGTCGAGGACCCGCTCGACGCCTACACCTTCGCCCAGATCAACGACGGCAACGCCATGGCCATCCCGTTCGCCCTGAAGAACGGTTGGGGCCAGGAGCTCCAGCTCAAGTACATCTTCGAGCAGATGTGGCTCGAGGAGCCGGGCAGCGGCTACCCCAAGGAGCGCGTCGTTCCGGAGCAGGCCAACAAGAAGATCCTCGACGGCGTGCGCGCCGCGGCCTACAAGCCGCTCGTCGAGATCTACAAGGCCCTCGACCCGGAGCTCGTGAAGGGCGCCTTCGCCGGCGAGCACTTCAAGGAGCTCTTCGAGGCCAACGCCAAGGACGGCGAGGTCAAGGACTACGTCCTCGGCCTGCTCGCCTGATTTACTGATCCGCATGGACCGCGGTCGCACAGCATAGTCTTAAGTCCCATCGCAAGGAGGCGGCCATAGCACTCATCTCTTTCTTCTGAACTCTCCAAAGATCGGTTTTGGACCGTCACGCACCGCCATCGCGCAGCGCGTGACGGTCTTTTTTGCCTTCTTCGGCAAACATTGGCAACAAAAATTTTGTTTTGCGCAACAGAAGCATATCCTGATGCCATCAATGGTGATGCATCACCATGCAACACTTTTTGCGAGTTCAATGCGACGATGCTGGACACAGGGAAAGGGACACGACAATGCAACTCAATGTCGTCTGGAAATGCGCGCGCGCAGCGGTCGTGGAAGTCACGGAAAACAGTATCTACCACACCGAAAAGCCTTGGAATATCTATCTTAACGACGAGTTCTACGGCACCACCGACACCGTGGAGACCTACATCGACGGACTTGAACCGCAGACGACGTACTCCATTCGCTACGAACGTCGCCACAAAGAAAACAATGACAACATTACTGGCGAATCAGGCAACAAAAAATCTCATCAGTGCAATTCTTTTGCCGATGCCACTGAAACCATCAGCGGCATTCTGGTGACCGACGATGAGACGTTCACGCTCGATGTCCGTGATTTCGGCGCAGCCGGCGACGGCGAGCGCGATGACACGATCAGCATCCAGGCGGCCATCATGAGCTGTCCCCCGCAGGGCCGCGTGCTCGTGCCGGCCGGCGACTACCGCATCAAGAACCTGTTCCTCAAGAGCGACATCGCGCTCGAGCTGGCCGAGGGCGCCACGCTTCGCGCACGTCACGACCGCGAGAACCTCGCCTACCTGCCCGGCAACATCGAAGGCAAGGCGGGCGCCGGCTACGCCGGTACGAACCTGCTGCCCATGGGCCGCTGGGAGGGTGAGAGCATGCCGATGTTCTGCGGCATTCTCTCCGGCATGGCCGTGAGCAATGTCACCGTGTACGGCCGCGGCGCGATCGACGGTGGCGCGAACGCCGACGAGGACAACTGGTGGCATGACCCCAAGCGCATCCGCATCGCCGCGCGCCCGCGCATGATCTACCTGAGCGACTGCGAACGCATGGACTTCGCCGGCATCACCGTGCGCAACTCCCCCAGCTGGAACATCCATCCGGTGCTGTCGCGCGATCTCGGCTTCTGGTGCCTGAGCATCGAAGGCCCCAAGATCTCCCCCAACACCGACGGCCTGGATCCGGAGTCCTGCACGAACGTGACGATCAAGGGCTGCCATTTCTCGGTGGGCGACGACTGCATCGCCGTCAAGAGCGGCAAGATCGACATGCCGCGCGAGCTGCGTCCGGCCTGCCGCAATCTGCTGATCGACCAGTGCTACATGCACGACGGCCACGGTTCGGTGGTGCTCGGCAGCGAGGCCGCCGGCGGCATCCGTGGTCTGATCGCACGCAACTGCCTGTTCGAGCGCACCGATCGCGGCCTGCGCATCAAGACCCGTCGCGGCCGTGGCAGGGACAGCGTCTACGAGGCGATCACGTTCGACCATATTCGCATGGACGGCGTGCTCACGCCGTTCGTGGTCAACTCGTTCTACTTCTGCGACAAGGACGGCAAGACGGACTACGTGCAGAACCGTGAGGCGCTGCCGGTGGACGAGCGCACGCCGAAGGTGGCGTCGCTGATCTTCAACGACATTCAGGCGACGAACTGTCATGCAGCCGCCACGTACATCACCGGCCTGCCGGAGAGCAAGGTGGGGCGCGCGGAGTTCCACAACGTGCACGTCTCGTATGCCGACGACGCGAAACCGGCCAAGCCCGCGATGGCGTGCGGCGTGGAACCGATGGCCCGTCAGGGCATCATCGCGCAGAACGTGGAGCGTCTGGTGCTCGACGATGTGACGATCGACGGGCAGGACGGCGACGAGCTTCAGCTGACCAACGTGGACCGCGTGGAGCGGTAGGAACAAAGGGAGGACGCGAAAAAACATCACATCATACCAGCCATAGCATCGCGTGACTGGACGGCCGCACACCGTCCGGCCACGCGGCACCGGGCCCAAAGACGAATCCGGTGCCATGCGATCATGAACGATCGCCCCTCGGCGTTCGGCCTGCATTGTGGCAGGCGCTGCGCCGGCACACACATCGATCAATCGATTAACCAACCAATCAGAGCACATCGCTCGGAACACATCTACAGAGGAACAACGATATGTTCAGCAAAATCGGCAAGAAGCGGAAGATCACGCTGTGGACGCGCATCGGATTCGGCATGGGAGGCCTACTGAATTCCGGCGCGTTGACCTTCACCCATACATATTTGGTGATGTTCGTTTCCACCGAAGCCGGCCTGTCCGCAGGCGAGGCCGCCATCATCGCGTCAGCTGCGATCTATCTCGACGCCGTGCTGGCGCCGCTGATGGGATTCTTCTCCGACAACTTCTATGCCACCCGCATTGGTCGCAAGTTTGGACGCCGTCGCTTCTGGATTCTGGCCGCCATCCCGATGATGATCGCCGAACCGCTGATCTTCCTGGTCACGCCATTCGGCTTCGGATACTATCTGGCCTGCTATCTGGTCTATAACGTCGGCTATTCGTTCGCATCCACATCTCTGGTGCCGCTCGCTATCGAAATGACCGATGATTTCAAGGAACGCGGTTATCTGACCGGCATGAAGCGCATCTTCGGAAATGTCACAGGCTTCCTGATGGCCGCGTTGACCGCGTTCGGCTTTGGCGTGTTCGGTGAAAACAATCCGCATTCCTACTTCATCATCGCCTGCATCAACGCCGCGATCATGATCTTCGGTCTGGTGACCTTGTACCTGAGCACATGGGAGAAGAGCCCGTCCGAAGTTGCCGAAGAAAAGATTGTCAGCGTGTGGGAAGGCGTCAAGAAGCTTGTCATCGATGTTCTGTCCACGTTCCGCAATAAGGCATTCCGTCGTCTGTTGTATGCGTGGATGCCTTCTCAGGTCGCCGCATCCGTCTGGTCTGCCTCCTACAGCTATTTCATCGTATTCACCCTCGGCATCACCAAAGCGTGGGCTTCGGGTTCCGAAATGCCCGGCAAGATCGTCGCCATCGTCTGCATGGCTGTCTGGGTGCCGATTCTGGTGAAGAAGGGCTTCCACAAGCCGTACTACTTCGCCGTGCTGGGTGCCGCCGTCTCAATGGCCGTATTTGTAACGTTCGGCGTGCTGCAGTTTACTGATGCCATCCCCGTTGCCACAGTAATGATCGCCTATCCGATCGTGTTCTGTGTCTGGAAGTTCTTCTACGCTGGCTTCCAGTATCTGCCCGACGCCATGCTCAACTACGTACCCGATGTGGATGAGCTCATTACACTGCGCCGCCGCGAGGGCATCTACTCATCCGCTCAGCGTCTGGTCCAGCAGCTGCTGCAGGCCATCGTGACCACTGTATTCGGTTTCATCCTGCTGTCCTCCGGCTTTATCAGCACCAAGGCTGGCGAAACGGTTGAACAGCCGATCTCCGTACCGATCACAGTATCCGTCACCCTGCTCGTGGGCTGCTGCCTGATGTTCATTCTCTCCGCCTGCCTTGCCCCTATGCTCAAGCTGGACAAAGACACCTGTGCAGTTGTCACCGGCGAGGTGGAGCGAGTGAAGGCCGGCGGCCTGATGAAGGACGTAGACCCCGAGGTCAAGAAGGTGTGCGAGGAGCTTTCCGGCCTGCCATATGAGAAGTGCTTCGCGCACAACACCATCGGCTATCAGGAGGAGGAGATCAAGCCCGCCGCCTGATACCGGCCCTGCACCTTCCGGCTCCCCTCCTTGAGGGGAGCTGTCCGCGTCAGCGGACTGAGGGGAGTTTCGGCCCGAGCACCGTTCACCACCCGGCTCCCCTCAGTCGCCTACGGCGACAGCTCCCCTCTCCGAGGGGAACCAACGGGATGGAACGTCGTCCGGCATTGCAATCGTTGCAGAATCGTCGCTTTACCAGGCGTCGGAAACCCCGGTCCACTATCATCGGCCTCACAGAGATCAAGCCGCATCGTCGTCGGAGGCATCATATGAATCCGCATTCCCATCACATCGAACGTGTCACCACTCAAGCAACGAACATTCTCACCCGTCCGGTTTTGGATGCCGGAGCGACGATGACCACGTACTTCCTCCCCGCTGTCAGCGACACAGCCGACGGCGCAACCGCCGACACAGCCACCGTCTCCTCCATCACCCGGCCTTTGGTCGTCATCACGCCCGGCGGCGGATACGATCATCTGTCCACGCGCGAGGCGGAACCCATCGCGCGACGCATGAACCGCGAGGGATTCCATGCGTGCGTGCTGCGCTACAGCGTGGCGCCGGCGGTCTGGCCGCAGCCGCTGCTCGAGCTTGCCGCCACGGTAGCCTGGTGCCGGTCCAACGCCACCCGGTATGGCATCGACCCCGATCGCATCGTGCTGTGCGGCTTCTCGGCGGGCGCCCATCTGGCCGGTTGTCTGGGCACGATGTGGAACGAGCCATGGATCGTTCAGCGACTGAACGAATCATCGAATGCGTCTGAGCCGCTTGCCACCGACGACATCCGTCCCAACGCGCAGATCCTGTCATATCCGGTCATCACGTCCGGTCAGTTCGCCCACCGCGGATCGTTCATTCATCTCACCGGCGGCGATGCCACGCTCGAACCCGAACTCTCGTTGGAGAACCACGTCGGCGCAACCACTCCCCCGACCTTCCTGTGGCACACCGCCACCGATCGAACCGTTCCCATGGAGAACAGCCTGCTGTTCGCCGCCGCACTGCACCGCAACGGCATTCCCATGGAGATGCACATCTTCCCGAAGGGCGATCACGGCATCGCGCTCGGCACCGAGGAAACGGCCAAGCCCGACCACGACTACGTGGAACCGCAGGTGCAGTACTGGCCCGAACTCGCCGCCAACTGGATACGAGAACTATGAACACCACGACTTATCATGATCCGGCCGGCACACCGTCGGCCGGCACGACTTCGGCTGACGCCACGATCTGGACGGTCGGCGACTCCACCGTCTCCGCCTTCAACGATGTCTTCTACATTCCCCGCATCGGCTACGGCGAGGCGCTCGGCCGATACTTCGACGCGGAGGTGATCAACCTCGCCCGGTCCGGTTCGTCCAGCACGAGCTTCACCACGCTGGACGCCTACTGCACCCTGCTCGACGGCGATCCGGACACGTCGACCCCGGCGTTGGGTACACGCACCGATCGTGCGCAGTTCCTGCTCATCGCATTCGGCCACAACGACGAGAAAGCCGACCCCGAACGCCATACCGACCCGCGCGGGAACCGGCATACGCCGGGATCATTCTCATGGAGTCTGACCGAACACTACATCTTCCCCGCACTGCAGCGCGGCGTAAGGCCGGTGCTGTGCACGCCGATCGCCCGACTCAACGCAAACGACAATACGGCGAACGGCTATCGCAGCGCATGCGGGCACGTCACCGACGACGGCGACTACGCGCAGGCCATCCGAAATCTCGCCGCGGAACTGAACGAGGACGGCATTCCCGTCGACCTGCTCGACATGACACAGGCAACCATCGGACTCAACATCGGCATGGGACCGGACGCCCAGTGGCTGCACGCCTTCGGCAGCGCACGGCCCGAATCGATCGGAGATGCTTCCGGAGATTCGGCCGACTCCACCGACACGCATTCCGGCATACTCGACGGCATGCGGCCCATCGGTCTCGACCCGACGCACACCAACCTGTTCGGTGCCCGCATGCATGCGTGGCTCGTGGCGCAGCTGGCACGGCAACAAGGCATTACCCTGGCCGACTTCGCGCGTCCGGGCATGGAACAACCCACCTACGAACAGGACTTCCCCGTATCGGTTAATCCGGCATACACCGTTCCCGAATACACGCCGCCGCAGACGCCCAGCACACGATGGCCGCTGTTCCGCGACGCCCATGGAACGGTGTGGCAGGGGTCGGTGTTCGGCAATCTCGGCGTGGACCCAAAGACAAGCACGGATTTCGACGCCACGGCCTCCGGCACCGCGAACACGGCGGACTCCCCCGCATTGACGTTGAAGGTTGCCGGCAACCACGGCAAGATCGCCGGCAACGACGACGGCATGCTCATGTACTTCGTCCAGCTGCCCGCCAATGCCGAATTCACCCTGACCGCCACCGCCACGATCGAAGCCATCGACTCCGCCAACGAGCAGGTCTCCTACGGGCTGATGGTGCGTGACGACATGCTCATCGACCGCGACACACCGGCCATGATGGGAGACTACGCGGCCGTGGGCTACCGGTTCCACGCCGTAACCGGATTCGGTCGACGCGGCGGCACGCTGATCTCCGGCCCGGAGGCGGCACTGCGATACGGCGACGTCGGCGAGCGCGTGCGACTGGAGGTCACCGGCACCGCGGACGGCTACACGCTGCGGTTCGGAGACAATCCGGCGGCATCCCAGGGATTCGATTACCGGCTGACGACGGTGGACCCCGAGCATGTGTATGTGGGGTTCTTCGTGGCGCGGAATGCCACGGTGACGTTCCGTGACGTGCGGCTGCAAGTGACGGGAAACGGTCAGGCAATGGCGAAACCCGCGAATACCACGGAACAGGAGGAGCAATGACGGTTCCGACTCTTGTTGAACAGGCGAACCGTTCCACGGGAACGGCTACGATCACCGTCTCCCAGAATGGTCATGGCGATTGCCTGACCGTGGGCGAGGCGCTGACGCTGGCAGAGGAAACGCGTCGTCTGCGGCGCGATGCCCGTCTGCCGATCACGATTCTCATTCATCCCGGCACCTATCGCGAACGGGTGACGATCACTCTGCCGTATGTCACGCTTGAGGGCGTAGACGCGGAGAGCACGGTGATCGCGCTCGGCCTGGGTGCTCGTATGCCGGCGGACGATGGTATGCCGCTGGGCACGTTCCGCACGTATACGATGCTGGTGGATGCCGATCATGTGACGCTGCGCGACCTGAGCATCGTCAATGACGCCGGCGATGGGCGCGAGGTCGGTCAGGCGGTCGCCCTGTATGCGGACGGCGACGCGCTGCTGGTGGAGGATTGCCGCCTGCTGGGGCATCAGGACACGCTGTTCACCGGACCGTTGCCGCCCAAGGAGTTGCAGCCGGGAGGGTTCATCGGCCCCAAGCAGTTCGCGCCGCGCAGAGTGGGGAGGCAACGGTATCGCCGCTGCCTGATCGCGGGTGACGTGGACTTCATCTTCGGCGGGGCCACCGCACTGTTCGAGGATTGCGAGATTCGTTCGCTGGATCGCGGCGAAGAGGTGAATGGCTATGTCACGGCCGCGTCGACGCCCGAGGGACGGACATACGGGTATGTGTTCCGCGGCTGCCGGTTCACATCGGACGGCTGCGCGCCGGGGTCGGTGTATCTGGGGCGGCCGTGGCGTGACTTCGCGCGTGTGGCGCTGGTGGATTGTGAATTGGGTGAACATATTCGGCCCGAGGGCTGGTGGGACTGGAACAAGCCTCATGCCCGCGTGGAGTCGCGGTTCTCCGGCATGGAACTGCATGGTCCGGGATTCCATCCCGGAAGCTGGCCCGACTGGACGCTGCCGGATGATCCGGCCGGACCGTCGTGGTATTCGTCACGGCACGTGCTGGGAGTGTCGGAGGAGGAGTCGGAGAGTCGAGAAGACGAAGCCGGGAAAACGGAGAGCGGTCATGGTCTTGCATAATGACGACATCACGCTTTCGGGCAACGGCCGAACATTGCATATCGACCACTATTACGATGCACTTCCCGGCATGCTCCGCCGCTATGATCGAGCCTCCCGGCAGGCGGCTTTCCCCGGCGGCGACGCACGGGACTGGAGAATATGGCAGACGGGACTGCGTGAACGGCTGAGGACGCTGCTTGGTTTTGATCTCATGGAGTCCGCGGGACAGTGTCCGCTGAATCCACGGGTGACGCAGCGGGTACGTGTGCACGACGATGCCGACGACGACTCCCCCGGCATCGTCCGCGAGCGCATCCTGATCCAGGTCGAGCCCGATGTGTGGATGCCCTGCTATGCGCTGATTCCCAACCGTCCTCGCACGGGGGCCGACGGCAGACCGCTCTGCTGGTTGTGTCCGCATGGCCATCAGGGAGGCGGCAAGTACAGCGTGGCCGGCGTGCACGGCATACCGGCGATCGATAACGCCATACGCAAGTTCAACTACGACTATGGGCTGCAGCTTGCCCGCCGAGGATATGTGGCGCTATGCCCGGACGCGCGCGGATTCGGCGAGCGCCGCGACGTCCGGTTGCAGAAGGACGACGAACGCCCCTTCCTGCGGGGCACCTGCGCGCAGCTGGCGCATATGGCCGAGCCGTTGGGGCTCACGGTGGCGGGCCTGCTTGTCTGGGATCTGATGCGACTGGTGGATTATGTCCAGGAGCGCGGCGAATGGAGCATGGGGACGCTCGGCTGTTTCGGCTTCTCCGGCGGCGGCATGCAGACCCTGTGGCTGGCCGCATTGGACGATCGCATCCGGCGGGCGTTCATCAGCGGATACATGTATGGCGTGCGCGATTCGCTGCTGACGATGAACGGCAACTGCAGCTGCAACTATGTGCCCGGCCTTTGGAATCTTGTGGACATGGGCGATGTCGGGTCGTTGATCGCACCAAGACCGCTGGTCGTGCAGTCCTGCGTCGACGATCATCTCAATGGGCCGCGTGGCGTGGTCAACGCCGACGAGCAGGTGGCAATCATCCGGTCGGCGTACCGGCTGTTGGGCTCGGAGGAGCATTTGACGCATCTGCATGCATCCGGAGAGCATCACTTCGACGAGTCCGGCGTGTGGGATGCCGTCTCGGCGTCGGACCGGTGCCTATGATGCCCGGTAAGACGAACAAGCGCAATGGAAGGAAAAGTCATGACCCTGCAGGAGAACAGTCCGATCATGCGCGACTGGGCGCACACTATCATCAACTGTCTTGGAGATTCCACCACCTGGGGTGACGTGGGCACCGGCGACGGAGGCCCCACGATCTCATGGCCGGCGCACCTGCAACGGCTGCTGGGCGCAGGCACCGTGCGTAACTACGGCATCAAGGGATCACGCATCGGGGTCAAGGCCGATCGCGACGACAGCTTCATCGAACGGTATGAGCGGATGGACCGGAACGCCGACATCGTGCTGGTGCTCGGCGGCGTGAACGACTTCAACCGCGAGGTTCCGCTGGGAGTCTTCGGCGACACCGATGTGCATACCTTCCATGGCGCCGCGAATACGCTGCTGCGCGGACTGGTGCGCATGTACCCTCATGGCGAGATCGTGGTCATGACCCCGTGCAAGACCGGTGGCGTGCCGGCGAAGGACCTGCCGGCCTTTGACACGCCGAATGGACTGGGCCTGATCGAAGCCGACTATGTCAAGGCCTTGCTTGACGAGTGCAACCGGTACAGCATCCCCGTGATCGACCTGTTCAACGGCAGCGGCATCAGCCCCCTGCTGCCCGAGCACAAGCCCTATTACATGCCGGACGGTCTGCACTACTCCCCCGCCGGCTATGAGAGGCTCGCCCGCCGCATCGCCGCCCAGCTCCTGGCCCTTACGGCTTTCTAGCTGGTTCACGATTTTTAGGGCCTTGTAAATCGTGAACTGGATGATAGCTCCCATCTTTATGCAGATCACTGCGGAATAAGGGATTCCCCACCATCCAACTCCAAGAGGCTGGTTCACGATTTACATCCCCCTTAAAATCGTGAACCAGACTTCCACTCAAAGCACGCCGGCAAGCCTCCGAAACGCCAATTGCCTCTCCATCATGGTCCTGATCACCTTCACAATGGCCCGGCGGGAAGCATCCGTGCGTAGATCATCAGCAGTCACGAACACAATCTCCCATCCAAGGACACGCAATTGATTCCAACGCCGAGCATCCTCCCTCATTTGCGCTGGCGACGCGTGATATGCCCCTTGATACTCGATCGCAAGCTTCAACTCCGGATATGCGATATCCGCGAAGCGAAAGCCTCCGGATGGCAGATCGATTCTGAAATTCGCCTCCGGACGCCCCAGCCCGCCCCTCATCACCAAGACAACAAGCACCGACTCCGGAGGCGAATCGGAGTTCTCCATGAGATACGGCATGATATCAAGGCACCGGCGCCGACCGGCAAAGCCTCGATTTTCCTCTACGTAGCGTTCCAGATCGTCCAATGTGATCAGCTTCCTCTTCGAATCTCGACAAGCTAAAGACCCCGCGATGACGGCAAGACTTTCCACACTGACATAGGCGGATAACTGAGACCACGTCATAGCGGGATTGGTGACATAGAATTCCCCGCCTCCATCCATCGTCACTTCAAAGCTTCCGCTCCAATAGTGTTCGATCACTCCTTTGAATCTGCGCCTGGCGCCTCGGCTATCAAACGATATGTGCAGCCTGTCCGTTCGCAGGGTACAGCTTTCCGGAACCTCTATCCCCTGATACCGCAAGGCGGTTATGTGAGAAAATGTCGGGACTATATCCATTGCGGCCGCTGCCTGCTCACACAGCAAAGCCTGTTCCCTACTACGTCGATACGCTTCTTCAGCCATGAATGATGCCATATCGGCACCGTATTCCGACAAATTCAGCAAAAGCCAACCCACTGGGCAATGTGGTCGAATGTGGTCCCCTACACAGTTCACGATTTACGGGACCTTGGAAATCGTGAACTAGATCCAGAGATTAGATAGGCCATTCCTCGTTGAAAATAAAGCCTTAGAACATGCGACAAGCGCCAATAGCCAGTTCACGATTTGTAGTGCCCCGAAAATCGTGAACTGGCTCTCGCTTATAGGTCCCCGTAGCGGTCCACGGTGCGGGCGATGGCCTCGTCCTTGGTTTCCTCGAGGATCACGGGGATCCACGGGCGGGCCTGGGCGATGAGCTCGAGGATACCACGCACGTCCATGCCGCCCTCGTCCACATTGCAGCGGTGGATTCCGGCCTCATCGACGGTGAAGTCGTCGATGTGCACGGCCACGATGCGATCGCCGAAGCGTTCGAGTGCCTGTCGGGTGAGATCCACCTGATCAAGCCCCTCCACGGTGCGTCCGTTCGGCGTGGTGTAGGCGGTGGGGTCGAACACGATGCCCAGATACGGCGAGTCCACATCGGCCAGCAGTCGTTCGGTGGAGGCAAGATCGTGGATCGGGTGGTTGGCGCCGGGCTCCACGCCGACGATCGTGCCGAATCGCTCGCCCACGCGCACCAGCCGACGGATCACGCCCAGCGACTCCTGATACATGTCCTCGGTGAAGTTCTCCTCGGTGAAGCGCCCGGGGTTGGCATCCACGGAGCCGGTCTCGCTGGCCACCACGGGTGCGCCGAAGAACCGGGCGTTGGCAAGGTACGCCTCGAATTTCCGCAATAGCGCCTCTCGGGTCTCCGGATCGGGGTGGGTCATGTTGATGTAGCAGCCGAGCACGGCGATATCCACGCCGTGGTCGCCCAGCACACGGCGGAAGCGCAATCCCATGCCCGGATTGATCTTGGATGCATCGGCAAGGTCGGGGAACTGCCGGGGCAGGGCGAGCTGCACGTTATGCACGCCGTAGCGCTCGAGCCCGACGGCAAGCTTCTCCACGGTATCGGCATCGGTCACGTCATGGCCACGGGCGCCGAAATTGATCATTGGAACCTCCATGTTGGATTGTGTGGGGCTGCGTCACCCGCGACGCCCGCACCCGATGCTCCGATCGTAGGCATGCCCGAGATTCCTCAACTATGTAATGATGTGCAGATATTGCCGAATTATTATCTATTCTTGCGTCTTCCTGTATAATTCAAGATAGTTTTTATGCTACTTCTAACCAGTTGGGATGGGGCTGCGATGACGCAACAAGAACGACAGCAACGTGTGGTGATCGTCAATTCAATGATCTCGGATCGTTTTGAGATCTATCACGTGGATTCACAGGTGGTGGAGCATGCGCAACTGCACTACCACGACTTCCACGAGATCAACTGCGTGCTGCAGGGCACCGGCGTATTCCATCTGGGCGGCAGCGAATACACCACCGAGCCCGGCACCGTCACCTTCGCGCACAGCAACGACCTGCACAACATCGTGCGCCAGTCGAGCGACTACTACGAGCGCGCGTACATCTACGTGCGCGACGAGTTCCTCGCCTCCCGCTCCACCGCGAACACGGACCTGACCGCCTGCTTCACCGACAACGGCAAGCCGGCCAGCCGCGTGATCCGTATGGATCCGGAGGAGCTACGCCGGCAGATCGCCAAGCTCGACCAGCAGCCCGACGGATCCTACGGCTCGGACCTGTCCTACGAGCAGCGGTTCCTCGAGTTCATGGTGGTGCTCAACAAGGCGGTCGCCAACTCCGCCAACGACGTGACGCCGAGCAGCAAGCCCGTGTCGTCGCTCATCACCAACGTGATGGAGTACGTGAACGAGAACCTTGCCGGCGACTGCTCGCTCGACGCGATCGCCGACCGGTTCTTCATCAACAAGTACTATCTGTCGCGCCAGTTCAAGAAGAGCACCGGTCTGAACCTGCACGAGTTCATTCTGAAGAAGCGTCTGCTGCGCAGCAAGGAGCTGCTGCGCGAATCCGGCAGCGCGCAGAACGTGTACAAGCAGTGCGGTTTCGCGTCGTACACGCATTTCCTTCGCTGCTTCAAGCAGGAGTTCCATATGACCACGAAGGAGTTCCTCAGCCGCAACGACAGCATCGACGTGGTGCACTTCGCCGCGCACGAGTAGCGCGGTCCGCGCCGTCAACGCGGCCGGCGGCGCGGTTCACGCGAACCGGTCCAGCGCCCGCCGCATCGCATCGTTCTCCGTATGCTCGAAGATGGTGGTGAGGTAGGGCTTGTACGCTTCGGCGATGGCCAGGATCTCCCGCACGGGCATGCGACCGGTTCCGGCGGCCACGCGCCTGATCGAGGGCGTCGCGACGCCACTGCCATGCACATCACCGCTTCCTTCGAGCCGCCAGTCGGCGATGTGCATGGCGCAGATGTGCCCGCCGAACCGCAGGAACGCCTGCCGTGTCAGCTCAAGCTGCCATTCCGGGCTCGCCTGCCATGCCGGGGTGAGTGCGGTCGCGTCGAACACGATGCCCAGATACGGCGAATCCACGTCGGCGATCAGCCGTTCCACGGTGTCGAGGTCGTGGATGGGATGATTGACGCCCGGTTCGATGCCCACGATCGTGTCATGCCGCTCCCCCGCGGCCACCAGTCGACGGATCACGCCGAGCGCGTCCCGGTAGGTGTCCTCGGTGAAGTTGCGTTCGGTGTATCGGCCGAGGTTGGGGATCACGGAACCGGTCTCGCTGGCCACGATGGGCGCGCCGAAGAACCGGGCGTTAGCCACGTGCGCCTCGAATCGACGCAGCAGCCTCTCACGAACCGCCAGATCCGGGTGAATCATATTGATGTAGCAGCCGAGCACGGCGATCTCCACGCCTCGCGCGGCCAGCATCCGCCGGATCGCCGACCCCATGCCCGGGCTGATGGCCCCGGCCTCGCTGCACATGTCCGGGAACGATTTGGCGAGGGCGAGCTGCACGTTGCGCGCCCCTTGTTCCGCCAGTCCGTCGGCGAGCGCCTCGGGGGTTCGCGCTTCGGTGATGTCGTGGCCGCGGAATCCGAAGTTGAGCCTTGTCATCGTTCCGTCTCCCTCGCCTTCATCTCATGCCGCGTCTCGTTCGGCCGTATCCCGTTCGGCCGCGGCCTTCTCGTGGCGCAGCACCTCGATGTACGCGAGCACGAGCGGCGCCACGCCCTTGGCGTCGTTGCGCACCTTGGGTTCACGCATGTAGTAGTCGAAGGTGCCTTCGCGATGGTTCTTGTTGCCCAGTCCGGCCACCAGGCAGATGTTGTCGAGCGTGAGCCTGCCGTCTTCCTCGTTGAGGCAGGTGTCGCAGATGCCCTTGAACGCCTTGTACCCGTAGTCGAAGTAGCGTTCGTCGAGCACGCCGAGGCGGGCGCCCTTCATGATGGCGTTGGCGAAGATGGCGGAGCCGGACGTTTCGAGATAGTTCGGCGCGATGCGGCCCATGTTGATCACCTGATGCCACATGCCGGTGGCCGGATCCTGATATGGCAGCATGGCGTCGATCAGGTCGGCGAACATGCGGCGCAGCGCGTCCTTTTCGGCGCTCATGTTGGCGGGCATGAGCTCCCATGTGTCGATGAGCGCCATGGCGAACCAGCCTTCGGCGCGCAGCCAGAAGTTGGCGGAGAGTCCGGTCACCGGGTCGCACCAGAATTCCCTGCGTGAGGAGTCGTAGGCGTGGTAGTACAGGCCGTTGCGTTCGTTGCGCATGAGCTCGTGCACCACCTGGAACTGGTGGAAGCTGTCGGAGCAGGCTCGTCCGTCGCGGTAGCTCAGCTCGTACTGCATGTAGAACGGCTGGGCCATGTACAGGCCGTCGAGCCAGATCTGGTTCGGGTAGATCAGCTTGTGCCAGAAGCTGCCCTCCTTGGTGCGCGGCTGGTGTTCAAGCTGCCCGTAGATGGTGTCCATGGCCTTGCGGTACTTGGTCTTGCCGGTGATTTCGTGCAGCTGGTAGAGGGTTTTGCCGGCGTTGACGTTGTCGAGGTTGTATTCCTTGGGATCGTAGTATTTGATGGTGCCGTCGTCCTGCACGAAGTAGTCGATGAACCGGTCGGCGAAGTCGAGGTAGACGCCCCTGTCGGTGATCTCGTGCAGTTCGATCAGCGCCTTGATCATGCAGCCGTCGATGTAGTTCCACGTGTTGGGTTTGCCGGCTCGGATCTTTTCGATGTTCCATGCCGGCGCCTGCGGAGTGCTGGTTTCGATCAGCTGCTGAATGTACGTGTTGAGGATGCGTGAGCTGCCCATGCCGGTTCCTTTCCGCGAGGCGATTGACGAAGCCATGGAAAAACGACCGGCGGAAAGGTGAAAAAGGAAGGAGACCGCCGGTCGTTTGGTATTTGGTTATGGTGTTCGGTTATGAGTGTAGGTCTGGTTTTGTGGAGGGGATGGCGGGCCGGGCAGGAGACTCCGGCCCGCCACGATCATCGGTGCTGTGAGGCCGGGCCTGTTCAGGCCGCCTTGACCTCGGCGGGCTTCCTGCCGAAGTTCATCTTGCGACGTTCGGGCAGTTCGGCCTTGATGCGCTCAAGTTCTTCGGGCGTGTGGTAGCCGATGGTGTTGTGTCCGAAGCAGATCTCGTACTGCACGCCGGTGAGCTCCTCGCAGATGCGCTTGACCTCGGGGTCGACGTCCTCCATGCGGCCGCCGTTGGCGATGCGGGCGCATTCGGCGATGGCGATCTCGTCGTTCTTCTTGTCCATGCGCATCAGCTTGGCGGAGAGCATGCCGAGCAGGCTCAGGCCACCCACGCCGAAGATGAGCACGAGGATGATGGTGGTGTGCACGGCGGCCGGCTGGTCGGCGGCGGCCACCTGCTTGTCGGCGGTGGATTCGATGAATCCGGCGGCGGACAGCGAGATGCCGAGGATGGCCACGACGGCGGAGTTCATGAGCTTGCCGCACAGGTGCATGGCGGCGGAGAAGGTGCCTTCGCGGCGGCGGCCGGTCACGATCTCGTCGGCGTCGGCCACGAACAGGTAGGTCTGCCATGGGATGTAGTAGACGGCGCCGGTGCCGAGTCCGAAGACCACCACGATGGAGGTGACGGCCACCATGCCGGCGGCGGATGCGGCGTCGAGATGGAAGATGCCGCAGCAGGCGTAGGCGATGGCGCAGGTGATGATTACGCATTCGGCGATGATGTAGGGCTTGCGGAAGCCGATCTTGGCGACCAGGGCCATGGCGGCCACGGTGGACACGACCTGCAGGATCGGGCTGAGCGACTGCCACCAGGAGGCGTTGGACTTCTGCAGCATGAGCACGTAGACCACGTAGTAGGAGAACGTGGAGTTGAACAGCCATTCGGCACCGAAACCGAACAGGTACATGCCGAGCAGGTGGCGGAAGGTGCGGATGCGCAGCGTGGAGAAGATGTCGACGAACAGCTTCTTGATGGCCTCGACCGGGTTCTCCACCTTCTCCATGGTGGTGGCGTCGACCGGGCGCTCCCAGGTGGTCAGGTACACGGAGAGCATGGCGAGCGCCATGATGACGCCGAACGCCAGACCCATGTAGAAGAAGGCCATGGGGTTCTTCTCGCCGAAGGTGACGAAGAAGATGCCGGGCAGGGATGCGGTGAGGAAGTTGGCGCCCTTGCCGAAGATGGAGCGCAGACCGGACATGTAGGTGCGTTCCTTGAAGTCGGAGGTCATTTCGGCGGGGATGGCGTCGTACGGGATCATGACCATCGTGTAGACGAGGTTGTAGCACAGGTAGATCACGAAGTAGTACCAGAATGCGCCCGGGATGACGATCCACATGAGCGGGTTGAGCACGCCGAGTACCGGCACAGCGAGCAGGATGAAGAAGCGGCGGCGGCCGAACTTGCGTCCGAGCCAGGTGTTGTTGAACGCGTCGGAGAGGAAGCCGGCGATGGGGTTCATGGCCACGTCGGCGATCAGCGCGAACGAGTAGATGAAGGTGGCCTGCGCCATGGTCAGGCCACAGTAGGTGGTGTAGAAGATCGTCAGCCATGAGGCGCTGATCGCCAGCGCTCCGGAGCCTACGAGATTGCCCGCGCCGTAGCCGAGGCGCGTGACCAGAGTGATTCTGCGCTTTCCGCCGGTGTTCTCTGCCATGTTCATTCTCCTTTGAAGTCCTGTACGGGCGGTCATGTCGTCGTTGCCTGACGATCGTCGTTGAGCATCAACCGCGTCGTTGTTGCTTGCAATCCTATGGCCGGCATTACAAATCCATATGATTTGTTGCCAATGTTTTCATTGTTTTTGTTGCAGGATACTTAAGCTATGTTGCATACGCAATCGTTGTAATATCAACGATATTTCAACACATACAACTGATTGACATGCACGACGATGATATTTGTTGTCATATTTAGCGACGTTTCCCAGCAAGCATTGCCATACCCTGTTGCAGATTTTCAACAGCACGATGGCAACAAAAAACGGTGGGAGCGGATTGAGAAGTCGTCAACGACGACGCGATTGCGCCAGCGGCTTCGCCGCGCCACCTCATCCGTCGGCTACGCCGACACCTTCCCCTCAAGGGGAAGGCGGCAACAACCGGATACGGCAAAAAGGCAAAGAGCCGGCTTCCCCTTGAGGGGAAGCTGTCGCGCGGCAGCGTGACTGATGAGGTGACGTGACGCAGTCACAGCACAACGGCGTCGTCAACGACGCCACCGCGACTCGAAGCGTCACCGCCGCCGCCCGCACACTCCCCTACCGCGTGGACTGGCGCAGGAGGATCGGGGATTCGCGCTGGAAACACAGCGGCTCGCCGGCCGGATCATGCATGCGGCGGGCGAGCAGATCCACGGCGGTGCCGGTGATCCATTCCAGATTCGCGTCCACCGTGGTGAGCGACGGCACCATGTGCGCGGCATCATAGATGTTGTCGAATCCGACCACCTGCACATCGTCCGGAATGGATCGCCCCAGCTCCTTGAGCGCGAACACCGCACCGATGGCCAGCGGATCGTCCATGCAGATCACGCCGTCGAACTCCACGCCGGAGGCGGCCACCCGCTTCATGGCGCTGTATCCGGCACCGATCGTCCACTCATAGCCGGTCACGCCGATCAGCCGCGGATCGAGCTCAATACCATGCTCGCGGCACGCCTCAAGCACACCACGCACACGATCCCAGCCGCGGGAGCGAACGGACTCGTCCAACGACCGCCCGTCGAATTCACGCTGCGCGCCAAGCAGCACCAACCGACGACTCCCCTTGCGAATCACCAGATCAGTGATGTTACGCGCGTCCGCCACATTGTCGGCCAGCACCTGATCCACGTTGCCCGACGTCGGGCACAATCCCAGGCACACGATGGGGAACGGCTGACGGAACGCACTGGCATTCACCTCGTCGCCGCCGACCAGATACAGCAGCATGCCATCGCACGCGCCACGCCGGGTCTCCAGATAATCGTTCGCGGACAGACCGTAGTCATCCTGATAGGCCACCACGTTGACCCGGTATCCGCTCGTACGCGCGGTCGAGATCACCGCCGACGCCAGTCGGGCGCGGTACGGTCTGGTCACCGTGGGAATGGCGAGCTCGATCACGCCCTCGCAATCCGAGAGAGGATCGAACGCCTCGGACATGACGGCCGACGACTGCTTTTCCATATCGCTGCCCTTTCCGTTCACACGCGGCATGTCATCCACGCCGCCCTACCGCTATTCCTTCGGATTGCCGCGGAATCCGCCAAGACTGTCACGCACCGCCAGCGACGACGGCACGGCCGCGTACGAGGCGAAGTCCTCGGTCACGCCGCCGGCCATGCGACGCAGCAGCAGACGCGTGGCGTTCACGCCGAGCGCGTTCGCCGACATGCGGATCGACGACAGCGGCGGCGTGCTCGTCTGCGCGGTCACGTCGTCGTTGAAACCGACGATCAGATAGTCGCGGGGGCATTCGAATCCGCGCTCGCGCATGCGGGCCATGAATCCCAGCGCCATCGCATCGTTGTAGGCGAGCACGGCACCGGTCGGATCCTCCAGATACTTGTCCACGTATGCGGCACCGCCTTCGAACGTGGGTTCGCCGGGCCACAGCTGCACCACGTCGAGCCCCTTGCGCTCGCACGCCGTCTGCAGTTCGCGCAATCGCGCCCCGGACGCCCAGACGGAATTTGGCCCGGACAGGTAGGTTACACGCGTGCGCCCACGCACGGCGAACAGGTCGGCCACCTGGCCGATGCCGGTGGAAATGTCGACCACGATGCTCGTCACGTTGCGCACGTTGCGGTTGGTGACCACCAGCGGGTGACGGTCGGCGTAGTCGCGCAGCACGGGATTCGGCATTCGGGGCGCCACCATGATCACGCCGTCGACCAGGCTCATCGTCTTCTCGAGCACCATGCGCTCCCATGCCACGCTGTCGCGCGATTCGGCGATCACCAGACCGTAGCCGTGGCCGAAGCACTCGTTTTCCACGCTGTGCACGATGGCGGCGGCGTACTGGTCGGTCACGTCGGGCACGACGATGCCGATCAGATGGCTCGACGATTCCGCCGGCGCGCCCGCCGCGGGCTCCTCGACCGACGGAAGCCGGTATCCCAGCCGTTCGGCGACGCCGATGATGCGCCGGGTGGTTTCCGAGCTCACGCGGTCCGTAGTGCTCAACGCGCGGGAGACGGTGGACGGGGACACCCCCGCGGCCTTCGCCACATCACGAATCGTGACCTTCTTCATCACACATCCTTTTGCATACCTACGCGCACCGGCGTACGGCATCGTTCCGCGCCTCACGCGCGAACCGTTCATACGAAACTTCTTCGCAAAAGTCTACCGCCTGACTGCGGGCGATCCGGCATACGTATCAGCCGACGCCGATACCGCAAGAAACGATAGTCATCAGCCAATTCATGATATTCCATTACCCGGTGCGCGCCGACATCTCCTGCCTACGATGCGAGTGACGCCAATCGTTTTCGTCCAAAGGAGGACCGATGATCCGCAAGACGTTCAAGATGCACCTGTACCCGGGCATGGTGGAGGAGTACGCCAAGCGCCACAACGAGCTGTGGCCGGAGATGAAGGAGATGATCCACGAGTACGGCGGCCACAACTACACGATCTCGTTCGACGCGGAGACGAACACGCTGTTCGGCTACATCGAGGTGGAGGACGAGGAACGCTGGGCGCAGTCCGCGGATACGCCGATCAACCGCAAGTGGTGGGACTTCATGGCTCCGGTGATGGAGACGAACCCCGACAACTCCCCCGTCTGCGAGGATCTGCGCGAGGTCTTCCACCTCGACTAGCCGAACAGAGATCGGCTCACCGCCAGCACCGCTCGTACGGTACGCCGGTGAGCTTTTCCACGGTTTCGCGCACATGCGGCTCCACGTCGGCCTTGGAGCCGCCCGCCTTGAGCCGTTCGATCTCCTGCAGCACGATGAGGTCGCTGCGCTGATCGAGCGTGAACCTGCGCGACACGATGAACGCGGCGATGAATCCGATCGCCAGCCATCCAAGACACACGAACGCCACCGCGTTCACCGCCATCGGGGTCTGCGCGCCCGACTTGTCCGGCTCGAATCCGGAGAATGCGAGGAACGCGCCCACGGCCATCGACGCGAGTCCGGAGAAGACGAATCGCAGGAACGTGGTGATGCCGGAGAAGATCGACGCACGGTTGCGTCGGGTCACGATCATGTCCACGTCCGGAATGAACGGGAACACCAGCCACGGCACGGCGCCGGCGAGCGAGCGGAACACGAACCAGACGATCGACGACGCGATCACGAACACAGTCCACACGCCGTCCGGCAGCACCGGTTCGAGCCGCCACGAGACGAACAGCAGACCGAGTCCGGCGAGCGCCCCCGTGTAGTCGAGCGCGTACAGGTTGCGCGGACCGATGTGCACGAACAGCCATCCCCACAATGGTTTGAGGAATTCGGCGATCACGGCGAACGACAGCAGCATGGAGGCGAACGCGGCCGTCTTGCCGAGGTCGAACACCACGAAGTACACGAAGCTCTGCGTGAAGATGTCCATGAGGGTCAGGCAGATCAGGTACAGCGTGATGTGCACGCGGAACGTGGCGATGTGGAACGTGGACGTGTATTCTCCGATCACGCGGCCGAACGCCTGCATGACCTCACGCGGGCTGCGACGGTGCCGGGCGGCGCGGCGGCGGGCGAGCTCGGCCTCGCCGAAGCCGGCCTCCTCAGGAGTGAGCTCCCAGGTGAGGCGGGAAGAGGCGAATGTGACGATCGAGAACACCACGGTGATGATGGTCACGAACGCCTGATACGAGTAGGCGTGCCACTCCCCCAGCCAGGTGAGCATGGCGGTGGCGAGGATCGGGATGAGCACGCCGGACATGCCGGAGACGAACATGCGCACGGTAGACAGCAGCGATCGGCCGGCGAAGTCTCGGGTCATCTCGCCGGGCAGCGACGAGTAGCACACGCCGAACATCTGCTGCAGCGTGACGTACAGCACGTAGACGAGGAAGTACAGGGCCTTGGGCATGCCGGGGATCCACATGAGCAGCGTGACCAATACGAGCGGCGAGAGGATCATGACGAAGAATCGGCGTCGGCCGAAGCGTCGGCCGAGACGGAACAGGTAGAAGCGTTCCGACAGCACGCCGAAGATGATGGCCGAGCAGGCGCTGAGCATGGCCGCCGCGCCGATCATGCTCTGCGCGGTGCCGATGTCGAAGCCGCAGAAGCGCGTCCAGAACACCGACAGGTAGGTGCCGGTGAGGATGCCGCTGCCGCCGCCGAACATGTCGCCGATGGCGAAGCCGAGCGCATCGCCGAACGTGATCTTGGAATGGGCCTTACGTCGTGAGCCGGTGCGGACGCTATCGGCTTCTTGGCTGGTGTTCGATTGTCGGTCAGACGATCCGCCGGATGCGGATTGGTTGCGTGGTGACTGGAATTTCACCGGTCACTCCTTCTCTACCTCTCGTGTGATTCCCTGCGCGTATGCGCGAATTACGGGCGACCATGCTACTCCGCAGCACCAACGACGCAACCCGTTCGCCACTTCTTTCCAAAACCGGATCGGAGGGCAAGGAGGGGGAAGCCGGCATTATCCGAATACCTCGCATAGGCATATGCTGCCTTCCCCTTGAGGGGAAGGTGTCCGGCGCAGCCGGACGGATGAGGTGATCCTCCACGCACAAGCGTGGAGATAACACAGCATCGCCGGAGGCGATCCATCTTCCACCGCCCCGCAACTACCCGCATCGCACATCGCGGATCTCCAGTCCCTCGCAGCGGTTCGCCACGATGTCGTACGCGCCGGGCTCCGCGTCTCCGACGCCCGTCGCCACGCCAAGCGCCACGTCATGGAATGCCACGCCACGGATCGGCGGCGCCGGCTCGGGCAAGCCCTGAATGTATATGGCCTCGCGCGGCGCCCCCTCGTCCGCGTCGGCCGGTACTCCGCCAAGCAATTGCACGCGTTCGAACCGGAAATCCTCGAGCACCGGTGGCACGCCTGCGGCCACACCGTCGTCGTTGTAGGGTACCGCGCGGATGATCACATGCCGCATCACGGTGTCTCGCACGTGCAGTCCGCGCACCCATCCGCCGCGCTTGGGAGTGGTCTTCACCTCCACGCCATACCACAGGCCGCTCAGATCGCAGTCCCAGATCCTCACATCCTCCACGCCGCCGCTCATCTCACTGCCGATGGCGAGACCGTGTCCGCCGCGCGTAGCCCGGCAGTCGAAGATCCGCACGCGGCGTGTGGGCCGATTGATGACGTTGCCCTCCGGGTTCTTGCCGGATTTGATGGCAATGATGTCGTCACCTGTGTCGAAGTCGCAGTCGAAGATCACGCAGTCCTCGGACGAGTCGGGGTCCCAGCCGTCGCCGTTCCATACGTCGTGCGACTCGAACGTGCAGCCGTGGGTGACGATATGGTCGGAGTAGATCATGTGCACGTTCCAGCTGGCGCCGTCCTTCAACGTCACGTCGGCGATTTCCACGTGCGATGCGTTCGACATGTTGATCAGTCGGGGTCGTACGCGTCCGGGAATGGTCTCCGGTTTCTCGTAATCGTCGAGCGATTGTCCGGTGGCGGCGAGTTCGGCCTCCACACGCCCTCGTTCCCGTTCGATCACCGCTTCGGCGAGCGCGCGGCCGCCACTGGCGATTGTGCCGCCGCCGCGGATGGTCACGTTGCGGCAGTTCGGCCCGGCGGTGTGATCGAGATGACCGATGTTGATGAGACTGGAATAGCAGTCGAGTTCAGTGCCTTCGAACCGGCTGGGAAGCATCGGCAGATAGTCGTGTGGATCGGCGGTGCCCTGCAGCGCTGCGCCCGACGACACCACGAGCTCGCTGTCGGAGTGCATGCGCAGGGCCCCGGTGAGAAATGTGCCGGCGGGGATGAGTACGGCGTCATGCGGCCCGCAGTCGTCGAGCGCCCGTTGGATGGCCGCGGTGTTGAGCGTCGTACCGTCGCCGATGGCTTGATAGGGTTCGGCGGTCACGTCGATCATGCGTTTGCGTTCGGCGGTATGGAAGACGCGTGAGCCGATCATGACGGCGTCGTCATCGGCAGCATCGCCGACGGCGCTTTCACCATTGACGCCGTCATCATGACCACCGTCATCGACCATGGACACGGTCACCCGGTAATCGCGGCCGGCCGCCAGTCCGTCGATCCGGCAGCGCGTACGGTCGACCGTCGCCACTGCCGTATCGTTCAGCATGACGTCATATCGTTGGCCGGCTGTCGCCGTGGCGGGCTTGTCCCAGTACACGGTCAGCGTGTCATCCCGCACGCACGCGTCGAGCATCACGAATCCCTTCTCAATCACAGTTCAAAGAAAAAAGCCACGACCGTTCGCCGCATGAAGGAAGAAAACTGCGGGGAACGGTCGTGGCCCGTGTGGTGACCGCGCAATCACCACGGAATTGCTGCGCGGCCGCCAAGCGATCACCTCGATGTCAGTCCTGCCAGGTGGCCTTCATCGCGGCGAAGATCTCCTGATCGGTCTCATGGTTCTCCATGTTCATGATCACCATGACGTCCTTCTCCCAGGCCGGGTAGAGGAAGTCTCGCTTCCACTGGTAGTAGTGCGGCCCGTCGCCGATCGCACGCAGGTAGCCCATGAGCGATTCGAGCACCAGCGCCGTCTGCTTCACGTCGGTGAGGCAGTCGTTGCGCCAGAAGCCGCGCCACTTGCCGTGTTCGCGCGAACGCATGGCATGGTCGGCGGCCAGGTACTCCTCGCGGGCGAGTCCCGCATGGTAGAAGGCGTGCCGCCAGTGGCCGTCGAACGCGTCCTGCAGCGACTGGCACAGCAGCAGGGCTCCCTGCACGCAGTGGCGGTATATCTGGGCCTGCAGCAGCAGCGAGTCGCGCATGAGCTGTGCGGCGTGCGGGTTCTCCCCTTCGACCTGCAGCACGGCGATCTCGTCCCTGCGCTCCAGTTCCCGGTATCGGGCGGCTCCCGGCTCGCACAGCGACCGGTAGTAGACCACCTGGTCGGCGAGGCTGCGGGCCACGATGCCGCCGTTGTCGCACATCCACTTCAGGTCCGGGTCCGCAACGCCGCGGTCCCGCATGAACTGCACGGCGAGCATGCGCGGCACGTGGTTGAAGAACTGCTCGCCGGCCTTGTCGTCCCAGTTGGGACCGTACGGCACGGCGGCCTGCCAGTAGCCTTCCAGGCAGTCGACAACGGACCGCATCACGTTTACGTCGGGCTCGTCCACGTCGCCGTGGTAGGTCTCCTCGGGCTCCTTGCGGCCCTCGGTGACGATGGCGCCGCCGAAGTATCGCGCCGCATACTCGTATTCGACGGCGTCCACGTCGGCATGGCCCTCCCGCCAGAGTCGGGCGATCAGGTCGAGCATGAACACATGCGGCTTGATGTTCGACGAGTTGATGATCCAGAGATCATCGCCGCCGTTGGCGAGCACCCGTTCGAGTTCGGCGGCCACGTTGCGGGGGTCCACGCACAGCTGGGTGATGTGGTTGGCGGCCTGCAGATCGTAGAAGGAGGCGTGGTAGTAGATGCCGTTGCGGCCGGTGTCCGCCGCGCCGGGCATGGCGTCGATGCGCGGGTTGTCATTGTGCTGGCGGCGGCTGACCATGCGGCCGAATCCGTTGTCGGACCAGATCTTGATCACGTCGTCGGGGAATCGCAGCACTCCCTTGCGGTACAGGTCCATGGATTCGCCGTACAGGTACACGCTGCAGGGGGCGTTCGGATCAAGTTCACGCACCATGTCGTACTGGTGCTGGATGACCTCGCTCATGACCTTGCCGCGTGCCTCGTCGGTGGTGTATCTGGGATCGGCCGACCAGAATGGAGAGTCGCCCTGACCGCGGAATCCGAGCGTCCAGATGGTCCGGCCGCCGAGGTTGTCCTCGATGCCCTGCCGCCAGAGCGCCTCGAAGCGCTCGCGGTCCTCGGGCCACTTCGGGCTGACGCCCGGGTACGCTTCGGAGAACAGCTTGGCGCCGAGCGGTGTGGCGTGATGCTGGTTGATGTACAGGCCCATGCGTCGGGCGAGCGGCAGATGGGGTTCGCCGCGCTGGCCGGATCCGGGGATCGCCGTGTTGCCGCCGAGACGCAGGATGGTTTCGAACGCACGCCGCCACGGCAGTTCGGGATCGTTGTCCACCGACCAGTCCTCGAGCAGCACCTCGTCGTTGATGAAGAATCCCTTGTATCGCACGGCGTCGCGCGTGGACTCGAGATGGAAGTCGTCGTCGAGATCAATGCCGTCCACCGGTTCGATGCGCTGGTCGTTCCAGAACCACAGGTCGGTCACGCCGAGCACGGAACGACTGATGGCGTAGAGGCCGTAGATGAACCCGAGATCGTCGCCGGCCTCGAGCAGCAGGTCGCCGCCATCCACGCGCACCGCATACTGTTCGTCGGCAAGATCGGCGAGGCGCAGACGGATGTCGCCATGATCGCCGTGCGTGTTGGCGGTGAACGCCTTGCCGAGGTCGCGGGTCACGTCGTCGATGGCGTAGCTCACGGATTCGGGCAGATCTGGGGCGATGATTCGGGTATCGCCGTTGAGTTGAATGGACATCGTACGTCCTTGTCTTACGTGGGTGGTCATGCACGGCGGATGCCCGCCGGGCATGCGAAAGGGTGCTGGCCAGAGCCGTATGGCACGGACCGGCACCCTTGCTGAAAGGAAGAGGAAACGAAGTGCGGGGTCCGGGCGGAAGGTCCGCCCGGTTCGGGTTTCTACTTGAGGCCGGAGGTCACCGAGCCTTCGATCAGGTAGCGCTGACCGAACAGGAAGACGATGAACACCGGGACCAGGGAGAGCGTGGACATGGCAAACAGCGGTCCCCAGCTGGTGCCGGAGGTGGCGTCGGCGAAGTTGCGCAGCGCCACGGCCACGGTGAGGTTCTGCGGCTTGGTCAGGTACAGCAGCTGGCTGAAGAAGTCGTTCCATGTCCAGATGAAGGAGAAGATGCCGCAGGTGGCCAGCGAGGGCAGCGCGTTCGGCATGAGGATCTGCCAGTAGATGCGGAACGGACCGGCGCCGTCCACCTTGGCGGCCTCGTCAAGCGACTTGGGGATGCCGCGGAAGAACTGCACCATGAGGAACACGAAGAACGGTTCGGTGGCGAGGAACTTCGGCAGGATCAGCGGCACGAAGGTGTTGAGGAAGCCGAGCTTGGACCACATGATGTATTGCGGGATGATCATCACGTAGATCGGCATCATCAGGGTCATGAGCATGTAGCCGAAGGCGATGCCCTGGCCACGCCACTTGAGTCGGGTGAAGCCGTAGGCGGCCATGGAGCAGCTGATCATGTTGCCGACGATCGCGCCGATGGTGATGATCAGCGAGTTGAGCAGATACTTGCCGAACGGGTAGGACTGGGCGTTCCAGCCCTCCTTGTAGTTGGCCCAGTCCCAGTCGGTGGGAATGAGGCTGATGTTGCGGAAGATGTCGGCGTCGTCCTTGAGGGAGCTGGAGACCATCCACAGCAGCGGGAAGATCATCGCAAAGCCCACGATCAGGAGGATGGCGTGCTTGACAACGGCCTCGATGCGGCGCTTGAGCACCGGATCCATGCCATGGCGTTCGGCGACGGGAATCACGTCCTCGTTCGGGGAGACGGTAGCGGTATTAGTCGGCATAATGCACCCACTTCTTGGAGAACAGGAAATTCAGTCCGGTCAGCACACCCACGATGAGCACGAGCAGCCAGCCGAGGGCGGCGGCGTAGCCCATGTTGCGCGTGGAGCCGAAGGCCTGCTGGTACACGTACAGCGCGTAGACGAGCGTGGAGTCGGTCGGGCCACCGGTGCCGCCGGAGACGACGAACGCCTGGGCGAAGTTCTGGAAGCTGTTGATGATGCCCATCACGAGGTTGAAGAAGATGATCGGGGTGAGCACGGGAACGGTGACGTGGCAGAACTGCTGCCACTTGTTGGCGCCGTCGAGCGCGGAGGCCTCGTAGAGTTCCTGCGGCACCTGGCGCAGGCCGGCGAGGAAGATGATCATGGACGATCCGAAGGTCCATACGTGCAGCAGGATCAGCGTCCAGATGGCGGTCTTCGGATCACCGACCCAGGAGTGTCCCATGGAGTCGATGCCGAACCAGCCGGCGATGGTGTTGACGATGCCTTCGGCGCCGAAGACCTGGCGCCATAGCACGCCGATGGCGACGGAGCCGGCGAACAGGGAGGGAAGGTAGTAGACGGAACGGTAGAACGACAGTCCGCGCACGCCCTTGTTGAGCACCACGGCCAGCAGCAGGGCGAGGGCCAGGGCCAGCGGCACGCCGACGATCACGTACAGGAAGGTGACCTTGAGCGACTGCATGAGGCGGGCGTCGGAGAACATCTTCACGTAGTTGTCGAGTCCGATGAAGCGGGGCTTGCCGACGAGTCGGTACTTGGTCAGGGACAGGCCGATGGAGACGATCATCGGGCCCAGGGTGATGAAGATCACGCCGAGGAACCAGGGCAGCATGAAGATGTGGGCCGCCCGCTCCTCGCGTCGCACCGCGATCGGCGCACGTTTGAACACTGACATGGGAATCCTTTGGAAATGCACGGATCGCATTGGATCCGAATACTGAAGAGAAGGCACCGAGCCCGTCATGTACGGAACGGAATGAATGCGGGATGACGGGTCGGGCGAAAAGAGGGGGATGACGACGGGCGGAGCGGATGGAAAGGTTGGCGTACCCTCCGCCCGTCATAAGGGTGGTGTTTCGGTGATCCGCGGGTCCACCGCTCGCGGATCACCGGGGATGGATCACTGGGTGACGGCCTGCTGAAGTTCGGACTTGAACGACTTGGCGGCGTCCAGCGGGGTGGCCTTGCCGAACATCACGGACTCGTGGGCACGGCCGTAGGCCTCGGTGATCACGGTGGCGGCGCCGGCGTTCATGTTGGTGTACTCCTGCGTGTTCACCTTCTGCAGCTTGGTGACCCAGTCGGCGAAGCGCTTGTCGGAGTCGGACAGCTGGCTCTCGATGGCCTTGGCCATGTCGGGGTTGGCCGGCACACCGCGGTCGAGGCCCATGATCTTGGCGGACTCCTCGTTGTTCACCAGGAAGTTGACCAGCTTGGCGGCGGCGGCCTTGTGCTTGGTGTTGGCGTTGATGGACACGAAGGTACCCTGCTTGGTCCAGCCGCCACGCTCCTTGGCCTGGGTCTCGCCCGGCCACATCACGGGCTTGAGCTCGTGACCGGCGGCCTGCTCGAACTGGCCGATCTGGTTCATGGAGATCAGGGCGATGCCGGCCTTGTCCTGGCTGATGAGCTGCTGCTCGGGGGCGTTGCCCGCGGCGAACAGCTCCTGGGCCTGGTCGGCGGTGTTGGTGGCACCCTCGTCGATCATCTTCTTCTCAAGAGTGTAGAACTTGGCCAGGGTCTCGGGCTTGAAGCCGACCTGCTCCTTGCCCTTGATGCCGTAGTCCTCGCCGTTCTGACGCAGCCACAGGCGGCCGAGCTGCTCGGTCATGTCGATGCTGTAGCCCACGGCCTCGCCGCCGGACTTCTCGGAGATCTGCTTGGCGGCGTTCTCGAAGTCGTCCCAGCTCCAGGTGTCGTCGTTCGGCACCTCGACGCCGTACTTCTCGAACACCTTGGTGTTGATGACCAGACCATGGGAGGAGACGCCCATGGAGACGCCGTACTTCTCGCCGTCCGCGCCGGTGGCACCGGAGAAGGTGTCCTTGCTGAACTTGGACAGGTCGAGGTTGTCGGAAACCTCGTTGAGGTCGAGCAGGGAACCATTATCCATGTAGTCGGCCATGAACGGATCGATCATGGTCATCACGTCGGGCAGATCGTCGGCCGCGGCGGAGGTGGACAGCTTGGTGATGTAATCGTCGTAGTTGGAGGTCTCGGTCTCTACCTTGATATTCGGGTTGGCCTTCTCGAAGGCGTCGATGACCTTCTCCTGGGCCTTGGCGCGGGTGTCGGAACCCCACCAGGCGAAGCGGATGGTCACCGGACCGGATTCGTCGTCGGAAGAGGCGGAGTCCCCACCGCAGGCGGCCAGCGAGAACAGCATGGCTCCGGCCGCACCGGCGGCGAGAAGCTTCTTGATTGACGTCCTCATGATTGATCGTTCTCCTTTGAATATCTTTCCTTCTTCGGCACGGACGAAACATCCACGTTCCGATCCGTCCCTGACCAGGTAAGGACTTGACGTTCTTTCCTTGTCTTGCTGACCACAATACACACGTATTTCATTTTTTGCAAATCGTGTCATTTTCTTTCATTCGCAAATCTCAAAAATTGCAATATTTGATATACTGAATCGCAATGGCACCGTTGCGGAAAAGCCCCTCAAGCCCTTTCCCCCAACGATTCTTCACACTCCCAGAACGCAACGAAGGATATTCATGACACTCAGCCATTCTCCATACACCGGATATCTATTCACCTACTTCACCGGAATGGAACAGACCGACGATGACGAACAGGTCTACTTTGCCATCAGTCCCGACGCGCACCATTGGCACGACCTTCGTTCCTACGGCGACCCCGTGCTTCGCAGTTGCGTCGGAACCCGCGGGATCCGGGACCCCTATGTGGTGCGAGACCACAACGGAGGGTTCTACCTCCTTGCCACGGATCTCAACGTCCATGCCATTCTGCGCCATGGCCCATGGACGATGGACAGCAAGAGAAACGGCAGCCACAGCATCGTCGTCTGGCACAGCGACGACCTCGTTCACTGGGGCGAGCCATGGATGCTCGACGTGGCCTCCGCGATTCCCGGAGGCGGATACGCCTGGGCCCCAGAAGCCATATGGGACCCCGAACGGAAACTGTACCTGCTGTACTGGGCGACCATCAGCGACGAAGACAACGAGTTCGGCGATCCGCAGAACATGTATCTCGCCACCACCAAGGATTTCCATTCGATCAGCACCCCTCGAAAATGGATCGACCGCCAGGACTGCTGCATCGACGCCACGATGCTGCGCGTCGGGGACTGGTACTACCGAGCCACGGCCAACGAAGGAAGGATCTGTCTTGACCGCACGAAAAACCCCTATGCCGCATCCATCGTTCCGGATTTTGAAGATACGCGTGACGCCGGGGAACGGGAATGGGCATTCATCGGCAGTCTCGACGACATATTCGGGCAAGAGCTGAATGCACTCTGCGGAGGGAGGTCCCGATCCCACGACATGGAGGGGCCGGAGCTCTTCCTTCTCAACGACAAGGACGTTCACTCGCACGAAAAAGCCATGCCCTTCGCCCTGATCGCCGATCGCTACGCCGCCCATACCGGATACACGGCCTTTTTCAGCGCCGACCTGCACAGCACCGCCCCCTCGGCATGGTCACACATCGACATGGATCTGGGGCAGCTCCGCAAGCGTCACGGTTCGGTGCTTCCCATCACCGACGGGGAATACCAGGCTCTCGCCGCCGGCATACCACGCTGAAGTCCGATGAACGGCATGCAGATGGCCGCACGGATGCATCCCAAACCGTCGCAGGAACGATTTTGCATAGCAGAATGAAAGAAAATGAAATTTTTTGCAAAATATGACCGCCGTTGATACCATAAGGGCATGTTCGTTAGAATTGCCCAAGGCTTCAACGCGATATCAAGGTCGATCATCGCGTTCCTCATACTCGATGTCATCCTCGTCACCACCATGCTGCCGTGGAACGTGGTGATCATGTTCACCGACTCGTTCTCGGGACTGTCCATCCCGCTGCTCGCACTCGTCGCGGTGGTGGCCTATACGATCTCCACGCCGGCGCTGGCCGCGGCGTTCGCCGCCTACCGCGACGCACCCACCATGCGCTACGGCGAGGACGAGAACGTACGGTTCCGCCGCAATCGAACGATCGAATCCATCGATGCCGTAGCAAGCCCCTACTGGAACGCTGAAGACGAGAACCGCATGGCCCGGCCGTATCTGCGCGCATATGTCGGGCTGTTCAAACGCTCGCTGGTCACGTCGCTGATGTTCGGCGCCATACTCGCCGTGCTTGCGGAGGCCGCGTGCCTTGCGGTCTCGACGACCGGCGGCACCGTGGCCACGGCCGTACTGCTCGCGCTGTGCGCCTTCACGATCGTGGCGCACATGACCGCTCTGAATCTTGTAGTGGAGTTCCCCCGTGCGCACTACCCCGCCGTTCTGCGCAACGGGTTCACGCTGTCGGCGGCCAAATGGCCATTCACCCTGCTTGCCATCGCGGTGCTGGGCGTCTACATCGGCGTCATGCTGACCTGGCCGTGGTTCATGCTGCTCTTCGGCACGGGACTGGTGTTCTTCTTCCTCTACCACTGCGTGGAGCACATCACCCGTCACGTGGTGGAGCAGATGATCGCCGAGGAAAGCTAACTACTCCTTGGGAGCCGGGCCGGTGGACTCGCGCACGATCAGCGACTCCGTGGCGCTGGCGGTCTCCGGCTCGAACACGTAGTCGTCGGAGCCGTTGCGCTCCAGCATGGCCATCAGCATCTGCAGCGCGGTACGGGAATCGTTCTGGCGCATGGCCACCGATGTCATCTTCGGTCGGGAGACCTGGGCGAGCATGGAGTTGTCGAAGCCGACGAGACTCACCTGCTCCGGCACCTTCACCCCACGTTCCAGCAGCCGGTTGAGCACGCCAGAGGCCATAAGGTCGTTGTACGCGATCACGGCGGTGACGTCGTCCTCCATCATCAGCGCGTCCGCGGCGTTCACACCGCCCTCGAACGACGGCTCGAACGGGCCGAGCACCAGGGATTCCATGCCGAGCTTTTCCGTGGCGTCCTCGAATCCCTGCCGGCGGCGGGCGTCGGCACGCGAACGGTCGTCGCCGCCGAGGTAAGCCACACGGCCGTGCCCCAGGGATGCGAGATGACGCACCGCTTGGAACATGCCGGAGGAGTCGTCCATCGCCACGGAGGAGAAGCCGTCGACGCGGCGGCTCACCAGCACGGTGGTCTTCGGATCGAACAGCCGGCGGATGTCATCGTCGCCGATGCGGGGGGCGGCCACCAGCACGCCGTCGGAGGAGTCGAGAATGCCGCGGATCAGCTGATCGCGCCCCAGGGTGATGTTGATGTCGGCGAGGAACACGCGGTATCCCACGGCCTGCGCCTCAAGCACAACGCTGCGGAACAGGTCGACGGTGTAGAAGTTCTGGATGTCGGTCGCCAGCAGTGCGATGTTCCCGGTACGGCCCGGCGTTGGCAGATCGTCGTCCAGATCCGTCTTATAGCCGATCTGCCGGGCGACCTCGAGCACCACGCGCTTGGTCGCGGCCTTCACCTTGCCGCCGCTCAACGCCCTTGAGGCGGTGGACACCGAAACTCCAGCCTCCGCCGCAACATCCTGCAAAGTTGGACCAACCACGTGCATCTCCATCGACTCGGCGCCGCCAACATGAACCGCGTGACGCATCTGCATCCATGGTCCGTGGCGACGTATCGCATATACCGTAAACTATGGCCATTCTTTCATTTTTTTTCATTTTTTGCAAGCCGCAAAACCCTTCTTACGACTCATATTCTCATCATTTCCTATACATCTACCGATGCAACTGCATTGTTATCGATAAAATTTTTTGCAAACTGTTTCAGCAATTTCATCAATCTTGCTATATTGGACCCCATGAGCCAATCTCTCATCCTCAACGGCGTGCCATGGTTCGACGACGAAGACCACGCCGTGAACGCGCACGGCGCCTGCATCGTCGAGAGCGCCGGCACATACTATCTGTTCGGCGAGTACAAGACCGACGACGAGAACCGGTTCGCCGGATTCGCCTGCTACTCCTCCCCCGATCTTGCGCACTGGCGCTTCGAGCGTCTGGCGCTGCCGCCGCAGCCCGACGGCCCACTGGGGCCGAACCGCATCGGCGAGCGCGTGAAGGCGATGCGCTGCCCCAATACCGGCCGGTATGTGATGTTCGCGCATGCCGACGATCTCGGATATCACGATCCGCTGATCGTCGTCGCCGTGTCCGACACCGTCGATGGCGAATACCGGATGGTCGGGCCGTTGCACCATCACGGCGAGCCCATTCGACGCTGGGACATGGGCACGTTTCAGGACACCGACGGCACCGGATATCTGATGACGCACGAGGGCGACATCTACCGTCTGTCCGCCGACTATCTGAGCGCCGCGGAACTGGTGGCGAGCAAGATCGCGCCCGGCGGCGAGTCCCCCGCGATGACGCGCATCGGCGACACGTATGTCATCATGTTCTCGAACAAGACGAGCTGGGACCGTAACGACAACTACTATCTGTCGGCACCCTCCCCCGCCGGTCCGTGGACACATCGGGGCCTGTTCGCACCGCAGGGATCATGCACGTGGAACTCGCAGTGTTCGTTCATCTTTCCGCTGACGCTGGCGGACGGCCGGACGGTGCCGATGTACATGGGCGATCGATGGTCGTTCCCTCGTCAGGTGTCGTGCGCAAGCCAGGTGTGGCTGCCGCTGCGCCATGATCCGGCCGACGATTCGATCAGCCTGCCGGACTACTGGCCGGCGTGGAACCCGCGTACCGGCGAGTGCGAGGATCTGCTGGCCGGACGGGAGACGAGGGCGGAACTGGATTCGTCCGTTCCCGGCGAGGAGATCCGACTGCCGTTCTTCTGCGGGGAGCATGAACGTCTCGCCGTCATCGGCACGACGGACGTTGACGGCGGCTATGCCATGCTGACCATCGCACGACCGGATGGAACGACGGCGTTCGAGTCGTTCGTCGACTGCTATTCGCCCACGCCGTATACGGGCATGATGTTCGTCTGCCCCGAATTGCCGTCCGGCGACTACGAGCTGCGTCTGCGCGTGACCGGTGAGGCGTCCGTGTTCTACAAGAAGGACGGCACACGGCTCGGCAGCACCGGCACGCGGGTGCGCACGACCGCGATCCGACTGATCTGACCGCGCATATCAGTCCGTTTCACGATTTGGTAGTCGAAACGCGACACCGTGAGCCCTCACACGAGCGGTTTCATGTCGCGTTTCGACTACCAAATTCGCACAAGTCGTCATGATGACACGCCGACTTGTGCGATATGCAATCGTATGCCATGATGTTCAGGTTGCCTGACGCGGTCAGGGAACACCTTGGCTGATATTCAAGCGGTTCAACCGCCGTCCGCCTGCCTCGATAGCTCAGTGGTAGAGCACTTCCTTGGTAAGGAAGAGGTCGTGAGTCCGATTCTCACTCGAGGCTCTCTGTTTTGAAACTCTCATGACGACCTGTCTGGTCGCTTCCTTTCACTTTGTATACCCCACAGATCACAGACGAACCGGCAATCGTATTTCATCGTCCCCGCGCCAGAAACTCCCGGATACGAAAAAGACCCGGTCGTCGTACAGCCGGGTCGTATCGCATGAATCTTGCGAGTCAGAATCGTTTCCGGAGTTTCGGATTCTCGCTTTAGTACGGCTGGTTGCCGTGGATGATGATGCCGCGCTCGTGCTTGAGGAAGTTGCGGGCGGATTCGCGGTCGATGTCGTGACCGCGCTCGAGGCTGCGGTAGACGACGGCGGTCTGCGCGCCCCAGCTCAGCGCCTTGAACGCCTCGTGGGAGTCCCAGCCGTCCTGCGCGATGCCAAGCGTGGGCTCCTGCACGTAGCCGTATCCGGCGGCGTTGGCGTAGCCGTTGAACGGCAGTCCCCAGGCGTGGTGCTTGTCGAGCAGTGCACAGTATTCGTCGGCCTGCGGGAAGTCCTCCTCGCGGGTGCCGGCCTTGCGGGCCAGATCGTCGGCGGTGGAGCGTTCGTAGCCGGAATCCTCCGGCGGTGTGGGCAGCGGCATGTCGTCCCCTCTCGTCTTATCTATCGTTTCCGTCGTTGTGCATACGGGTGCATACGATCGCGGACGCCCGCATACGAATCGCATGAATGGACCGCATGGATGGCCGGACGCCCGGTTCCAGACATAGTTTTACACCCACTGTCCGTCAAGTCGGCATCGTCGTATCATGCGGTTGGACGTTGCCGATCCGAGATCGTCAGACGCTACGCGGACCGGTGCTTTCGCGGATGACCAGTTTGGTGGGCGTGCTCTGCACCGGAGTGCCGACGTCGCCCTTGGTGAAGCGCGCCAGCAGCGTGCGTGCGGCCTGCGAGCCGAGCAGTCTGGTGGACCGATGGATCGACGTCAGCGCCGGCCATGCCAGACGCCCCACGATGTCGTCGTCGATACCGATGATCGAATAGTCGCGTGGGCACTCGTAGCCGTTCTTGCGCATGGCGGCGATGAATCCGAGCGCCATCATGTCGTTGTAGGCCACCACGGCGCCGGTCGGGTTCTTCAGGTATTCGCGTGCCATCTGGAAGCCGCCCTCGTACGTGGGCATGCCCGGCCAGAATCGCTTGATCTTCAGCCCCTCCTCGCCGCACGCCTGGGTCAGTTCGTTCCAGCACATGCCGGCAGACCATGAGTGCGCCGGACCGTCGAGATAGGTCAGGCGGTCGAATCCGAGTCCCTTGAGATGGGCCGCGGCCTGCTTCATGCCCTGCGACACGTCGGTGATCACGCTGGACACGCCGCGGATCACGCGGTTGGTCACCACCACCGGCTTGACCTGCGCGCATTTGCGGATCATCGAGTCGGGCATGCGGCTGGACGCCAGGATCACGCCGTCGGCATAGTACACGGCACGGTCGAACGCCACACGTTCCATGGACGCCGATTCGCATGACTCGCTCACCAGCAGTCCCATGTCCGAACGGGCGCACTCCTGCTGCACACTGCGCACGATGTCGGTGAAGAACTGGTTGGTCATGTCGGGCACGACGATGGCCACCAGTCCCTTGTGCCCGCTGGACGGGCGTGATTCGACGGGGATCTCATGGTATCCGAGCTCGTCGGCGACCTGGAAGATGCGCTTGGTGGTGGCGGGGCTGACTCGTCCCGGCATGGAAAACGCACGGGATACGGTAGACGGGGATACACCGGCGGCTTTCGCAATATCGCGAATCGTGACCTTGTTCATTTCCACTCCATAACAACATAGTGTGCGAACACCGCAAACGATAGCAGTGCTTTTTGGTTCGAGGCACGTCCTTGTGCCAAGTGTAAGCGCATACCGCACGATATGCGCGTTTTGGCACGACGCGTTCATCGTGTCGTGTCACACGGATGATTCAGACATCGGCTCCGTCGGATATGCGAAATCGCACCCCGGGGTACACAGGCCGGGGTGCGATCAACCGATCAAAGGAAAACAATCGAATCCGCTATGGCGGCTCCTTTCGGAAAACTGGTGACGGGCGGTCGGACGACTATTCGGTGATGCCGTCCTTGAAGATGGCGATCTCGTGCATGCCGTACTCCTCGTTGCGCGTGATCTCCTCGCCGTTGACGGTGGCCATCACGTCCTTGATGAAGTCGGGCAGCACGTCCTCCATGTGCTCGCTGAGCAGACGGCCGGCGTTGAAGTCGATCCAGCGCGAATGCTTGGTGGCGAGCGGCACGTTGGTGGCGACCTTGTACGTGGGCACATAGGTGCCGTACGGGTTGCCACGGCCGGTGGTGAACAGCACGATGTTGCAGCCGGCGCTGGCGAGCGCGGACGAGGCGACCAGATCGTTGCCCGGCGCCTGCAGCAGAGTCAGGCCGGGTTCGGTGGCCTGATGGCCGTAGGCGATCACGTCGGTGACCTGGCACTTGCCGCCCTTGCGGATGCAACCGAGGGACTTGTCCTCCAGCGTGGTGATGCCGCCGGCCTTGTTGCCCGGGGACGGGTTCTCACCGATCGGCTGGTTGTACTTACGGAAGTAGTCCTTGAAGTTCTTGATCAGGTGGACGACGTCCTCGAAGGTCTTCTCGTCCTTGGCCTGGCTCATGAGCACCTGCTCGGCGCCGAACATCTCGGGCACCTCGGTGAGCACGACCTTGCCGCCCTGTTCGGCGAGCCATTCGGCGAACTTGCCGACCAGCGGGTTGGCGGTCACGCCGGACAAGCCGTCGGATCCGCCGCACTTGACGCCCACGGTCAGCTCGTTGATCGGGATCGGCTCGCGATGGTCCTTGAGCGCCACCTCGTTGATCTGCTCGAGCAGCTTGGCGGCGGTCTCGTACTCGTCGTCCTCGAGCTGGCAGATCATGAACTTCACGCGGTCGGGATCGTAGACGAGTCCGTCCTGCAGGTCCTTCACCACTTCGTCGCTCGGCTCGGAGTCCACGCCGCAGCAGCCCATGAGCGGCGTCATTTCGGACTTGAACTGCGGGATCTGGTTGTTCTCGCAGCCGAGGCCCACCACGAGCACGCCGCCGGCGTTCGGATGCATGGCGATGTCCTGCAGGATGCGCTTGGTCATCTCGTGGTCGCCGCCCAGCTGGGAGCAGCCGTACGGGTGGTGCGCGATGATGATCGAGTCGAACGCGCCTTTGTCCGGGTGCAGGGCCTCGAACTGCTTGGCGATGTTGTCGCACAGCGAGTTGATGCAGCCGACGGCGGGCACGATGTACAGGTCGTTGCGGATGCCGACCTTGCCGGTGGCGCGGCGGTATCCCTGAAACGTCAGGTCGCTGGGCTTGCTGCCCGGCTTGACCACGTCGGGGACGGGATCGTAGGTGTACTGCAGGTCGGGGCCGAGGTTCGACTTGGTGTTGTGCGTGTGCACCCAGGAGCCCTTGGCGATGTCGCACTTGGCGTGGCCGATCGAATAGCCGTACTTGATGATCTGCTCGCCCTCGGGAATGTCCTCGATGGCGACCTTGTGACCGCGGCCGACGTCCTCGAGCAGAACGACCGGTTCGGCAAGGCCCTCCACCACGACGCTTTCGCCCTTCTTCAGGTCGCGGGCGGCGACGGCAACCTTGTCATGCGGATCGAGATGGATGGTATCCATTGCTTCAAACCTTCCTTGAAAAACGTGAACGTAGGTACGCGGTCTCTCCCGGCGTGACGGAGGGAGAGACCGCGACGGGCGGGCAGCTCAGGCGAGGGCCTTGATCAGCGGGCGCATGCCCTCGGCCTTGATGGCGTCGAGGTTGGCCTGCACGGCCTCGGCCAGGCCTTCGACCTCGGTGAGGTCCTGACCCCACACGGAGGCGTCGGCGAGGATCGTCTCGGCGTAGTTGTCGTTCTTGGCGGCGGCCTCGAACTTGGCGACCACGGCCGGGTCGTCGGAGATGTTGACCTTGCCTTCGGCCAGACCGCCGTAGGTGTAGATCAGACCGGACAGGGCCAGCACCAGACGCTTGGGCAGACCGTTGCCGGCCTTCACGTTGTTGAGCAGCACCGGCAGGCAGCGGGTCACGTACTTGGCGGCGGAGTTCAGGCCGATGGCGTCAAGCGCGTGCTTGACGAACGGGTTGGCGTAGCGCTCCAACACGGCCTCGGCGAACTTGTTCAGCTCGTCCTCGGGCAGAGACAGCACCGGGATGATCTCCTCGTGCATCTCCTTCTCGATGAACGGACGCACATCGGGATCGTTCATGGCCTCGCCCACGGTGGCCACGCCGGCCAGACGGGCCACGGAGGCGAGCGTGGTGTGCGGGCAGTTCAGCAGGAACACCTTGCGCTCGCGGTACGGCTTGACGGATTCGGGGGTGACCAGGTCGATGCCGAGCTTCTTGGCCGGCAGCGCCTCGTCGATGGCCTCGGCGTCGCCGGAGATGACCCACAGCAGGAACGGCTCGGCCTTGACCATGTTGTTGTCCACGTAGCCCAGCTCGTTCCACAGCTCCTCGGCACGGTCCTTCGGGTAGCCGGGGACGATGCGGTCGACCAGCGTGTTGAAGAACTTGTTGTCGTTCTCCAGCCAGGTCTTGAAGCCTTCGCCGTAGCCGAACTTGTCGGCCAGTTCGAGCAGGTACTTCTTCAGGGTGTCGCCGTTGTCGGCGATCAGCTCGCACGGGATGATCAGGAAGCCGGGCAGGCCGTTGTCGTAGCGGCGCTTGAGCAGGTGGATCAACTTGGCCGGGTAGCTCTTCGGCGGCACGGTCTCGGCGGTGTCGGTCTCGTCGAGCGCGATGCCGGCCTCGGTGGTGTTGGAGATGATGATCTTGGCTTCCGGCTCGTCGGCCAGGGCCAGGTACTCCTCCCAGTCGTCGACGGCGGACAGGGACTTGCCGATGGAGTCGATCAGCTCACGGGACTGCACCTGCTCGCCGTTCTTCAGACCTTCGAGGACCACGGTGTACAGGTTGTCCTGGGCGGCGATCTCCTTGGCACGGCCGAAGCCGATCGGTTGCACGATGGCCACGTTGCCACCGAACAGGTCGTTGTTGTTGAGCTGCTGGATCGTCCAGTCGACGAATGCGCGCAGGAAGTTGCCTTCACCGAACTGGATGACCTTGATCGGACGCTTGGCGGCGTCCGCGGTGGTCAGACCCTTCTCGATGGCGACCTCGGCGTTGAGGACAGGAAGATTGTTGTCAGTCATGGTGTGTTCTCCTGCTTTCTGCTTGGTGAAATGCGGGGATGACTCTGCTGCGTTGCGGGGTATTGCGGATTCACGAAACACCGTTACAGCTTCGTATTCCAGCACTTCGTCTTGCTGATTCCCAGCGTATGACCGACGTTGCCATCACTATGAAATTGTTGCCAATCGTTGCCCTGTTTTGTCCAAAAGTCCACGTCAAGTCTTGACAAAACAAAAGACGCCGGCTATGCGCCGACGTCTTCGTCACGGTTTCCTCCGGTCTGCCGCTCCTATCGTTCCATCAGCTGCTTGGCGATGGAGACGAACTCGGCGGCGAGCGGGGTGTCGGCGAGCGTGCCGTCCTCGTTGAGCACCACCGGACGGCCGGCCTCGCCGTCGATGCGCACCTCGGGCTCGAGCGGCAGGGTGCCCAGCAGCGGCACGTCATGCTTGAGCGATGCGGTGAGCTGCTCGGAGACGCGCCGGCCACCGCCCTCGCCGAAGATGCGCAGCTTCTCGCCGTTGTGCTCGTAGTAGCTCATGTTCTCGATCACGCCACGCACCGTCATGGGCACCTGCAGGGCCACGAGTCCGGCGCGCACGGCCACGTCGGAGGCGCTGGGCTGCGGGGTGGTCACCACCACGAGCTCCGCGTTCGGCAGCGCCTGCGCCACGGAGATCGCCATGTCGCCGGTGCCCGGCGCCAGATCGAGCAGCAGCACGTCGGGCTCGCCCCACCACACGTCGGACAGGAACTGTTCCAGCGAGCGCTGCAGTCGCGGGCCGCGCCACAGGATCGCCCGGTCGGCGCCGGCGAACATGCCGATGGAGATGAGCTTGACGCCCCACGCGGTCACGGGCATGAGCATGCCCTTGAGGTTCGTGGGGTGATCGTGCGTGCCGAACAGCGCGGGCAGCGAGAATCCGTAGATGTCGGCGTCGATGGCCGCGGTGTTGTAGCCGAGCGCCGCGAACGTGGCCGCCAGGTTCGCGGTGACCGACGACTTGCCCACGCCGCCCTTGCCGGACGCGATGGCGAAGATGCGGGTCTTGGAACCCGGCTTGGTGAACGGGTTCTCCTTGCGCTGCGCCTTGAGATCGTTGACCAGACCGGTGAGCTTCTCCTGACTCATGGAGCCGACGTCGATGTGCGGGATGAGCGTGGCCGCCGGATAGGAGGTCACGGCCTCGTTGATCTTGTCGATGATGGTCTGCGTGAGCGGGCATCCCTCCACGGTGAGCTCCACCTTCACCGTCACGTCCACGATGCTGCGGCCGGAGTCGATCACGTCGCGCGGCACCACGTCAATGCCGGTGACCATGCCGAGATCGGTGATGGACTTGCCCAGCTCCGGGTCGATGACCCGGCTCAGCCGCGTACGTACGTTGCGTTCGATGACATCGTTCATTCCCACCTGATTCGCGGCCATATCGTCCTCCTCGCAGATCCTCGTCAATCGGGAACCATCGCAAATAATCCATGTGCCACACTAGCGTGAACCATCGTTCTGTGCCAGATATTCGCACAGGATATCCATACCCACGTCCGCGTGATCTTCGGCCGTCCGATTCCCATGTCCGTCATCAGTCGTCCCCGGCCGTCAACCATTTTGTTGCGCCGATCATGGAACACGCGGCTGCGGGACAAGTAAATACGCCCGACCATATGATAAACGTGGATTTTCGATCACCGTCAACCATCAATCACGCATTGGGCGGACCGTCACGGCCGCCCGGAAACGAGGTAATGATGCCGAAGTTCTCCCCCATTCCCGCCAGTCCGGTCGTCGAACGCGCCGAGGGCGTCGCGGCCGACGGCACGCGCATCCGCATCGTATACATGGAGCAGACGGTCGCGAACGTGGCGTTCGCCCTGACGATTCCCGGCGACGGCATGCCGCGCATCGTGCACTGGGGCCGGCCGATGCCCGCCGCCGGACGCGACACCGCACTGCTGCACGCCTACGATGCGTTGAAGCCGCAGCGCGTGTCCGGCGCGCTCGACGAGACCGCATGGCCGAGCGTACTGCCCACGCAGGCGGAATCCTGGATCGGCGAGCCGCGGTTCGTGGTGCGCCGCGGCGGCGTGGAACTGTTCTGCGGGTTCACGGTGACCGACGTGACCGCCGATGTGATCGGCGACGTGCCGACCGTGACGGTGAGCGCCGAGGACGCCGAACAGGGCGTGCGCGTGCTGTGGACCGCCGAACTCGAACAGGGCGGTCTGATCCGCCAGCACGTCACGGTACGCAATCTCTTCGGCGCCGACGCCGCGCCACTGGAGATCGGCAGGGTGGAGCTCGGCTTCGCGCTGCCGGCGAGCGCCACGGAGATCCTGACGGCCACCGGCCACCATCTGCGCGAACGCTCCCCGCAGCGTCAGCCGCTGACGGTCGGCAGGTTCGAGAAGAACTCGCTGACCGGCCGCCCCGATTTCGATGCGTCGCTGCTGCTGACGGCCGGCGTGCCCGGTTTCGGCTTCGAGCATGGAGAGGCGTACGCGGTGCACGTGGGCTGGAGCGGCAACTCCTGCCTGTCCGCCGAACGACTGCCGTACACGACCGGTCTGATCGGCGGCGGCGAACTGCTGTTCGGCGGCGAGATCGAACTGGACGGCGCCGACGGCGAGGCCGCATACACCACGCCGTGGGTGTACGGTTCGTTCGGCGACGGCCTCAACGAGATCGCCGCACGCTTCCACGACCATCTACGCCGACTGCACCCGAACCTGAGCGCCAAGCCGCGTCCGGTGATCCTCAACACGTGGGAGGCCGTGTACTTCAACCATGACTTCGACACGTTGAAGGCACTCGCCGACAAGGCCGTCGAGGTGGGTGTGGAGCGCTTCGTGGTGGACGACGGCTGGTTCGGATCCCGCCGCGACGACACGTCCGGTCTGGGCGACTGGCAGATCGCGCAGGAGGTGTGGCCGGACGGGCCGAAGAGCCTCAAGGCGCTCGCCGACTATGTGCATGGCGTGGGCCTGGAGTTCGGCCTGTGGTTCGAGCCGGAGATGGTGAACCCGGATTCGGATGTGGCGCGCGCCCACCCGGAGTGGATTCTCTCCCCCACGGCCGGACGTCTGCCGATGCAGGGCCGCAGCCAGCAGGTGCTGGATCTGACCAACCCGGATGCCGCCGCGTACATCTTCGACTGCATCGATTCGCTGGTGGGCGAGCTGGGCATCGACTACATCAAGTGGGATCACAACAAGCTGGTCACCGAGCCGGGCAGCCGGTTCAGCGGGCGTCCGGCAGTGCACGCGCAGACCGAGGCCGTGTATGGCATCTGGCGCAGGCTCAAGGAGAATCATCCGGGTCTGGAGATCGAAAGCTGCTCGTCGGGCGGCGGCCGCGTGGATCTGGGCATTCTCGAATACGCGGATCGCATCTGGGCGTCGGACTGCGTGGATCCGGTGGAGCGTGCCGACATTCAGCGCTACACGTCGCTGCTGGTGCCGCCGGAGATGATCGGCGAACATGTGGGCGATTCGCCCGCGCATTCCACGCGCCGCGCCACGAGTCAGGAGATGCGCATGGCCATGGCGTTCTTCGGTCATCTGGGTGTGGAGTGGAATCTGCTGAAGCAGCCGCAGGAGAATCTTGATCTGCTGGCCGAGTGGATCGCCGAATTCAAGAAGCATCGTGAATGGTTCGCGATCGACGCGATGGTGCATACGGATTCGCCGGATCCGGCGGTGCGCGTGGACGGCGTGGTCAAGCCGGACCGTTCGGCGGCGATCTACCGGTTCACACAGCTGACCACGTCGGCCACGTATCCGGCGGCGCCGGTGCGTCTGCCGGGGCTGAAGCCGGATGCGAACTATCTGATCCAGCCGGTTCCGGTGAGTCTGGACATTGAGGGCGCCACGTCGCCGGCACGCGAGGCGATCGGCAACGGCCAGTCAGCGCTCGGCTGGTGGACGGCCGACGGCACGGTGATGAACGGCGCGCAGCTGGCCTCCTACGGTCTGCGCATGCCGAGCCTGCACCCGGCCAACGCCGTCCTCTTCTGGGCCATCGAGGTCTGAGTCCCTGCGTACCCCTTCCTAGGGAGGGGGATGTCACCCGGCCACCCCGCGCCTGAAACAGTTCTGCAAAATTCCCCCTCCTAGGGAGGGGGATGTCACACACCGTGTGACAGAGGGAGGGATCCCAGAGCAGCCAGCCCCGGCATCCCTGCAAACCTCCTACTCCCCCAGCACATACCGCCGAATGGCGCAGGCGGCCGCCCCCTGCGCCCACCGTTCCCAGTCGGAGCCGAGAATCTCGAACGGCACTGCCGCCGCCCGGCTGGGACGATATTCGGCTATGCCTTGCCGCACCGATTCGATCTCCATACCAGCCACATACGCGGACTCGCCGGCCACGAACACCTTGAGCGGCATGGTCAGGTTGGCCACAAGTCCGATCATCACACCAAGCCGGTAGCATTCGCGCATGAGCAGCCGCTTGGCCTGCGGCACGCCGCGTCGCGCATCCCGCACGTATTCGTCAAATGATTTCACCGTGCCCATGATCTGCGAGTATTCGTCGGCGAGCGAATCGTTGGTCAGGCACTGCGCGCAGCCGCGGTGACCGCACCCGCGGAAGCAGCGCGGACCGTCGGGGTCGATGAGCAGGTGTCCGGCCAGACCGAACGTCTTGTCGGCGTGATCTACCACACTGCCGTCCTCCACCAGCCCGTAGCCGATGCCCGTGCCGATGGTGAGCAGTGCGAAACGAGGCAGGCCCACGCCGGCGCCGAACCAGTGCTCGTACATGAGCAGCGCGTCCAGATCGTTGTTCGTCACCGTGTCGAGCCCGGTGGCGTTGCGCACCATGGCGGACAGGTCGCACGGTTCGATCCATGAGAGGAACGTCGTCTCATCCACCACGCCGTCGGTGATATGTGCGCCGATGCCCAGACCGACCATGCACGGTTCGGGCAGGCCGAGCCCGCGCGCATCGGCGCGGCATTCCTCGACCAGTCGCGTAACGACGTCAGCCACACCGGCCGGCGTGCGATCGGCGAACTCCGTCACATGCGATCCGGCACCGTCGGGCAGCCGGCATTGCGCGTCGACCAGTACCGCCGTGGCGCCGTCTCCGCGGATCTTCACGCCCACGAAGGTGCGCGCGTCGGCATTCGCCACCAGTGCGGACTGCGGACGACCGCGCTCGCCGGTGCGCTTCCGCGGCTCGAACCCGTACGGCAGGTGTCCGGTCGACGTGTCGTCGTCGCCGGTCTCCCGCACCACGCCGAGATACATGAGGTCGGCGATGATGCGCGAAACGGTACCGGCCGACAGGTCGTGCATCTGCGCGAGCGTGGTGCGGGCGATCGGCCCGTATTCGAGAATGTCCGCGGCGATCCTGCGCATGGCCGGCGAACCGTCGAACCATTGTGCGGCACAGTCACCGCGCGTCATCCCGTCGTCATGGTCGGTCATGCGTCGCTCCCTTTATGGTGTTCTCGCCGGGTCGCTCGTCCTCGATCGTGGTCTCAGTCGGCCGTGTCCGCAGGTTCCTTCTCGGCGGTACCCTCGGGAGCCTCGCCGGTCTCCAGCAGGTGACGGAATCCGGCTTCGTCGAGCATGGGGATGCCCAGCGCCTCGGCCTTGTCGGCCTTGGATCCGGCGTTCGCGCCCACCACCACGTATGTGGTCTTCTTGCTCACCGAACCCGCCGCCTTGCCGCCGCGGGAGACGATCGCCTCCTTGGCGGAGTCTCGGGAGAATCCCTCCAGCGATCCGGTGACCACCACGGTCATGCCGGCCAGCGTCTGCGGCTCGGTGTTCTCCTCCACGTGCGTGCCCACGCCTGCGGCCGTCCATGCGGCGAGGATGCGACCACGCCAGTCCTCGGGGTCGCGCGCGGCGGTGAACCAGCGCACGATGGATTCGGCGATCTCCGGTCCGATGCCGTCGATCTCCGACAACTCCTCCACGCTCGCCTTGCCGATCGCCTCCAAGGAGCCGAGCTGCGATGCCACGAGCCTAGCTGTGGGCGGGCCGAGCCGGCGGATGGACAGCGCCACGAGCACGCGCCACAGGTCCGCCTGCTTCGCCTTGTCGATCTCGTCGAGCATCTTGCGCGTGTTCTCGCCGGGGCGGATGATCACCGGCACCTCGACCATGCCACCACGCGTTCTGCGCGTGTGATGGTCCACGACCACGGCGTCCTCCGGCACCGCGTAGTCGGGATAGTCGGGGCGGATCTGCGCCTCCGGCGTCTTGTCGTTGGCCTTGCGGGCGTCGGTGGGCGCGGTCCAGAACGCCGGCGTCCGATACCACAGTCCGGAGCCGCCCAACCGCCTGCGCGTCTTGCCCTTCCTTCCGGTCTTCGGATTCACGGTCTCGCGCACCTCGATGATCGGCACCTCGCGCCATACGGCCACGTCACGCAGACGATCCAGGTCGAGCGAGAACACGTCCGCCTCGCTGGTGAGCACCGGCGTCTGCGGTTCGGGCAGACGCAACCCCTCCACCGGCTCGTACGGCTCCGGCTCCTCGCCCGGTCCGATCAGGATCTCACGCAGGTCGGGCGCATACGTGTCGACCGAATCGGGGCGGTTCTCCTCCGGATTGGTCAGGGCGATGGCGCTCTGGTCGCCCAGATGCTCGATGTCGAACGCCTTGCGCGAGGCCAGGTTGATGATGCGTTCGGTCAGCTGCGCCGGGCAGCTTTCCACGTTGGGGCAGCGGATGTCCTTGTCGCCCTCCTTGGCAGGGGCAAGTCTGGTGCCGCAGCTCGGACAGTATTCCGGCATCACGAACTCGCGCAGCTCGCTCTCACGGCCCTTGCGGCGTTCGAGCACGGGACCCACGAGTTCGGGGATCACGTCGCCGGCCTTGCGCACCACCACGGTGTCTCCGATGAGCACGCCCTTGCGTTTGACCTCGAAGGGGTTGTGCAGCGTGGTGCGCGCCACGGTAGAACCGGCCACATACACCGGCTTGAGCACGGCCACCGGGGTCACGCGGCCGGTACGCCCCACCTGCACGGTGATGTCGAGCAGTTCGGTGTTGACTTCCTCGGGCGGATACTTGTAGGCGATCGCCCAGCGCGGCGCACGCGACGTGGCGCCGAGACGGCGCTGCAGGCCAAGGTCGTCGACCTTCACGACGATGCCGTCGAGCGCATGCTCGATGTCGTTGCGATGCTCGCCGTAGTAGTCGATCATGTCAAGCACCTCGGCGAACGACGAGACGGTGCGGTTGTGCGGCGAAACCGGAACGCCCCACTTCTCGTACAGCGCATACGCCTCGGACTGATTGTGCACCACGTCGTGCGTGCCACGCGGATGGTCGGCGCCCCAATCGAGCGTGCCGATGCCGTGCGCGTAGAACGTGAGGTTGCGCGTAGCGGTGATGCGCGGATCCTTCTGCCGCAGGGAGCCCGCTGCCGCGTTGCGCGGATTGGCGAACGGGGGACGTCCCTGCTCCTCCTGACGTTCGTTGAGCGCCCTGAAGTCGTCGAAGCGCATGAACACCTCGCCACGCACCTCCACCATGTCGGGGATGTCGCCGGACGGGCCGCCGAGATTCTGCGGAATGTTGGAGATCGTGCGCGCATTCATGGTGATGTCCTCGCCGGTCACACCGTCACCACGCGTCAATCCCTGCTCAAGCACGCCATTGCGATAGATCAGATTCAACGCCAGTCCGTCGATCTTCACCTCGCAGCTCATCGGCAGCGGCTTGCCGTCGGGCCAGTCAAGGTCACGGATCACGGAATCGTACCAGTCGCGCAGCTCCTCGATGCTGAACACGTCGTCAAGGCTCATCATGCGGGAGGGGTGCC
>NZ_NEWD01000029.1 GCF_002234915.1 Bifidobacterium vansinderenii
GGTCTACAACTACGTGAACGAGCTGACGGGCCGAATCAAGCGGCATAGCAATCCGGGAATGGGGTGATTTCAGGGTAAACGTGCGGCCGTAGCCTGAGAAAGAAGGCCAGCGAAACGGATGATGAAAAGGAACGGCGGCAGCCTCACGGATTATCCACATTTTTGAGGTTTTGTCGTCGTTCAACACGCCGGCGGATTCCCAAAATCTTAGAAAGTTATCCACATAGTTATCCACTTCATTGGCGAAAGCCCGTGGATAACACTCGATTTTCCTGTGGAAAACCTGCGGATAAGCCGTTGATAAGTGGCCTCAAAATGTTGAAAAATCAAGGGTTCCTCTGCAACTGTGGATAACCCGGGTACTTATCCACATACCATTCGAAAGTTATCCACATTTCTGGAAAACTTTGAAAGCAAGCAACAGTAAGGACCAAACGAGTTATCCACATTATCCACAGGGCTTATTATTACGATTACTTGTTTATCTTCTTTAGATGACCATGATCGTCATAAGCAGACCTTGCCTTTGGGGATAACTCACCGACCGCACAGGTAGAATTGGGTTCATCAAGTTTTATCGTTCACCAACACGTTAGGGATAAGAATTCTTATGAAGGCAGAAGTCAACTCCGCGTCCCTCGCCGATGCAGTCGCATGGACCTCACGCGTGATTCCAGCACGTCCCGCAACTCCGATCCTCTCCGGCGTCAAGCTAGAGGCAATCGACGGAACGCTGCAGCTTTCGGCATTCGACTATGAGGTCTCCGCACGTCACCACATTGAGGCAGGCGTCGATGAGCCGGGAACGGCAGTGGTTCTGGGCAAGTTGCTTGCCGATATCGCCAAGAGTCTGCCGGCCGAGAAGGCATATCTGAGCACTGAGGGATCCAAGCTGACCGTGACGTCCGGAAAGTCGTCGTTCTCGCTGCAGCTTATGCCTGAGACCGAGTACCCGGATCTGCCGATCGTGCCGGCCAAGCTCGGTCAGGTCGATGCCAATGTCTTCGGCAATGCGATCACGCAGGCGTCGGTGGCCGTGGCCCGCGAGGAGAACCGTCCGGTGCTGACCGGTGTGAAGATGCAGTTCACGGGCGATCGCGTGGTGATGACCGCGACCGATCGTTTCCGTCTGTCTCGCGCCAGCTTCACTTGGACTCCGCAGGATCCCGAGCTCGACACGGTGGCGCTGGTGCGCGGTTCGCTGCTGCGTGATGTGGCGCGATCCCTTGATACGAGCCAGAATGTGGTGCTTGACTTCGACCAGGAGAAGCAGTCGCTGATGGGCTTCGAGAACGCCGGCCGTGTGTCCACCGCGCAGCTGATCGACGGCGAGTTCCCGGCGGTCGACCGTCTGTTCGCCGACGAGTATCCGATTCATGCGGTGCTCAACCGCGGCGATCTGATCGATGCGATCCGTCGAGTCTCCCTGGTGGCCGAGCGCAACGCCCCGATTCGCATGGTGTTCGCCGGAGACGAGGTGGTGCTCTCCGCCGGTGCCGCCGACGAGTCGCAGGCTACCGAGTCGCTGGCCGTGGATATGGATGGCGAGGAGATCACCGTGGCGTTCAATCCGAGCTACCTGGTCGACGGTCTGTCCGCGATCTCCGAACCGTACGTGCGCATGAAGATGACCACCGCCGTGAAGGCCGTGGAATTCAACGGGCAGAAGGAGGCCGACGGCGAGGAGTCGCTCGACTACCGTTACCTGCTCGTGCCTATGCGTTTCACCGACTGATCGCTTTCACTTCGTTGGGTGTAGNNGGCCGACGGCGAGGAGTCGCTCGACTACCGTTACCTGCTCGTGCCTATGCGTTTCACCGACTGATCGCTTTCACTTCGTTGGGTGTGACATGTAACATCGCGCCACACCCAACCAAACCAACCAAATTTCGAAAAAGGTAACATTTTTCATGTTCGTTTCTCGCTTAGCGTTGGATGACTTCCGTTCCTGGCATCAGCTCGTGCTCGATTTCGCGCCGGGACTGAACGTGCTGTTCGGTGCCAACGGCATGGGCAAGACGAACATCGTCGAGGCGATCGAAGTCCTCTCGACGGGCGGCAGCCATCGTGCCAACGGCTCGGTGCCGCTGGTCAAGGCCGGCGAGAAGACAGCCGTGATCCGCGCGAACGTGAACGAGACCGCGGCGGAGGTCACCGGCGTCGGCGCGGTCTCGAGGGCCGGCGCATCCGATGCGGAAACGGGCGACTCCCCCACCGAAACCGTTACCTACGAGGTGTCCATTCCGGTTCGCGGCGCCAATCGCGCCCGCATCAACTCCGGCAAGTCGCTGTACATGCGCGACGTGGTGGGCCGTGTGCCGTCGGTCACCTTCTCCCCCGAGGATCAGCGGCTAGTCTCCGCCGACCCCGCCACGCGTCGCGCGTTCCTCAATCAGTCGGCCAGCCAGTTGCGACTCGACTACTACGAGACGCTGCAGCGGTTCAATCAGACCGCCAAGCAGCGCTCCACGCTGCTGCGTCAGCTCAGCCAGCAGCAGATCGCCGGTCGTCCCGTGGACGCGGCGCTGAGCGGACTGGAGATCTGGACCGGGCAGTTCATCGAATCCGGTGTGGCGCTCACCCGCATGCGCCGGCAGATCGTGAAACAACTCAGCGAGCCGTTCTCGCGCATCTACCGCCAGCTGGCCGGCGATCGCAATCGGGTCCGACTGATCTATGCGCCGTCGTTCGAGGAGGTGCTGAGCATTCCGCAGGCGCTGGCGCAGGAGACGGATCATGTGTCAACGAACGTTGACAGCGATTTGCTTGGTGTCGCCGACTCTGGTAACGCCCCCGCCGGTAGCGGCGTCTCCCCCGATCTCGACATGCAGGTGCACGCGGCGATCAGCCGGCACTTCCAGCGCATCTACCCCGGCGAGGTGGCGCAGGGGCGGAACCTCATCGGACCGCATCGCGACGATCTGATCGTGGAACTCAACGGCATGACGGCGCGCGAATACGCGTCGAACGGCGAGATGTGGACGCTCGCGCTCGCCCTGCGCATGGCCGTGTTCGAGATGCTGTCCGCCGAACGGGGAACGACGCCGATCCTGATCCTGGACGATGTATTCGCCCAGCTCGACGACTCGCGGCGTCGTCAGATCGTTGATTTCGCAAGGAAGCAGAGCCAGGTGATCATCACCATGGCCGCGCGCGGCGATCTGCCGGACGGACTGGAGAACGGCGACGGCGATGCTGCCGACGGCTCCGGAAACGACGTGAACGGCGCGGTCAATCTGATCGACGTGGGTGAACTGGCAGAGCGCATGGAGGCCATGTTCGCCGTGCCCGACATCAGCCAGTTCATGACGAAGACGGATACGAACGGAGACGGGGCCGCTGGTGTTACGTCCCGTGAAACTGAGACCGGCAAGGGCACCGACCGATGAGCACCGCACCGATCGCCGAGATCCTCAAACTCGATCCGCGTCGACTCGAATCCGAGGTTTTTGAACGCTACACGCAGCGTGCCGCCGGCATCGCCAAGCGCAAGGAGCGCGCCGAGGAGGCGTGGCTGAACTTCGGCAAGCCCGGCCGTGACCCGAATACGCTCGGCGCGGTGCTCGCCGGCATCGCCAAGCGCGACCACTGGCGTCCGCATCTGATGATCGCGCAGCTCGGCCAGCACTGGGACCAGGTGGTGGGAGCCGGCATCGCACGGCACACGAGCGTGGCGTCGTACAACCGCGGCGTACTCACCATCCGCGCGGAATCGCCGGTCTGGGCCACGCAGCTCACGTACATGATCCCGCAGCTCAAGGAGAAGATCGCCTCGCGTCTGGAAGGCATGCCGATCGACCGCATCGTCGTCACCGGTCCCCGCGCCGACACCGTCCGCCACGGCTCCAACGACCGCCTCACCGGCCAATGGCGCCCCCGCGGCCGGTACTGAGGGTGAATTCGCAGTGTCAAATCCCCGTTATCGACGATTCGCAGCGCCAAACGGAGGAATTGGGGTGGAGGGAACTTCCGTTTCGCGCTGTGAAGAGCGGATTTCGGGTATTTGCCACTGTGAATCACGCAATATGGGCGGACGCGGTGCCGTCGATAGCGCAGGAAGTGAAGAGTGGGCGGATATTGCGGCGTAGAGGGGTGAGGGTCCTGAGATGGTAGTACCCTAATCTCAGTATGTAAAACGCGCGGAAGGCCCCATATTTCGAGATTTTGGGCATGGTGCCCTTAGGGGAAACCTCAAAACCTGTGGAAAACGTGAGAGCGGGCCCGTCGTGCGTCAGGGCTAGATGGAAAGGATAGTTGGTGGCAGACCAGACCCAGGATTCGCCCGAAGAAACCAACGAAGGCGTGCCAACGAACGCCGATCAGAACATTGACAATCCCGCCGGCGACGCCGCGGACGAGATCAGCGAAGCCGACATCAAGAACGGACAGCTTGACGACTCCCTCGCACCCCAGCACTACGACGCCAGCGACCTCAAGGTGCTCGAAGGCCTCGAGGCCGTGCGCATCCGCCCAGGCATGTACATCGGCTCCACCGGCCCGCGCGGCCTGCACCACCTCGTGTACGAGATCGTCGACAACTCCGTTGACGAGGCGCTCGCCGGATACGCCACGCATATCGAAGTGAGCATCCTGCCGGACAACGGCATCCGCGTGGTCGACGACGGCCGAGGCATCCCGGTCGACATCGTGCCGGGCGAGGGCATCTCCGGCGTCGAGACGGTCATGACCAAGCTGCACGCCGGCGGCAAGTTCGGCGGCGGCGGATACGCGGTCTCCGGCGGTCTGCACGGCGTGGGCATCTCCGTCGTCAACGCACTGTCCACCCGTGTGGACGTCGAAGTGCGCCGTCAGGGATTCCACTGGACCCAGACGTACATCGACCAGAAGCCGCAGGCCCGACTCAAGCAGGGCGCGGCCATGGGCCCCGACGAGCACACCGGCACGTCCGTGACGTTCTGGGCCGATCCGGCGATCTTCGAGACCACCGAATACGACTTCGAGACGCTGCGCTCGCGCTTCCAGCAGATGGCCTTCCTCAACAAGGGCCTGAAGATCTCGCTCACCGATCTGCGCACCGTGGACCAGGCCGGCGACGAGGTGACCGGCGAGGACTCCGAGACCCCGGTCGAGGAGCGCCACCAGAGCGTCACCTACCAGTACGTCAACGGCATCAAGGACTACGTGGACTACATGGTCAAGTCGAAGAAGGCCACGCCCGTGGTCGACGACGTGATCGACTTCGCCGCTGAGGACCTGAAGCTCGGCATCTCCGCCGAGGTCGCCATGCAGTGGACGAGCGCCTACTCCGAGTCCGTGCACACCTTCGCGAATACCATCTCCACCACCGAGGGCGGCACCCACGAGGAGGGCTTCCGCGCCGCGCTCACCACGCTCGTGAACCGCTACGCCCGCGAGAAGAACATCCTCAAGGACAAGGACGAGAACCTGTCCGGCGACGACGTGCGCGAGGGACTGACCGCCGTGGTGTCGGTGAAGCTCACCACCCCGCAGTTCGAGGGCCAGACCAAGACCAAGCTCGGCAACTCCGAGGCCAAGACGTTCGTGCAGCGCGTGATGACCGACAAGTTCGGCGACTGGCTCGACGCCAACCCCGCCGGCGCCAAGATGATCATCCAGAAGGGCATCGAGGCGTCCCGCGCCCGCATCGCCGCCAAGAAGGCCCGCGAATCGACTCGTCGCAAGTCCATCTTCGAGACCGCCGGTATGCCCGACAAGCTCAAGGACTGCCAGTCGAACAACCCCGAGGAATGCGAGCTGTTCATCGTCGAGGGTGATTCTGCAGGCGGTTCCGCCATCCAGGGCCGCAACCCGGAGACGCAGGCCATCCTGCCGCTGCGAGGCAAGATCCTCAACACCGAGCGTGCGTCGATCGACCGCATCATGAAGTCCGACACCATCGAATCGCTGATCACCGCGGTGGGCGGCGGCTACGGCGAGGACTTCGACCTGAGCAAGGTGCGCTACCACAAGGTCATCATCATGGCCGATGCCGATGTGGACGGCGCGCACATCGCCACGCTGAACCTGACGCTGTTCTTCCGCTACATGCGACCGATGATCACCGCCGGATACGTGTACGTGGCCATGCCGCCGCTCTACCGACTCAAGTGGACGCGCGGCGACCACGACTACGTGTACACCGACGCCGAGCGCGACGCCAAGCTCGCCGAGGGCAAGGCCGCGGGACGTCAGCTGCCCAAGGGCGAAGGCATCCAGCGCTACAAGGGTCTGGGCGAGATGACGTACCAGGAGCTGTGGGAGACGACCATGGACCCCGCGCACCGCATCCTCAAGCAGATCCACATCGAAGACGCGGCCGCCGCCGACGAGACGTTCTCCATGCTCATGGGCGACGACGTGGAACCGCGCCGACTCTTCATCCAGCGCAACGCGAAGGACGTTCGCTTTATCGATGCCTGATCGGCATCGATAAAGCGAACGTAGACGCCGGAGAAAGCTGAATGTCCGGTGGACATTCAGCCCGGCGTCCCGAGCGCTTCCGACGAAGCGCGAGGCCAGCCCAAACTTCTTTGGTTCCCCCTCGGCGAGGGGAGCCGAGCGAAACACGTCAGGGCCCGCACGGGTCCACATATGACAAAAGGACACTAATTGGCAGACGAAACCAACAGCAGCGGCAACGAGGCTGAGCAGAACGACGAGCGTGCCGAACGCTCGCTCGAGCCCACCAGCCCGCAGGCCGGAGAGAAGCTGGAACTCGACGAGAACCGCATCCAGCACACCGACATCCAGCAGGAGATGCGTCAGTCGTACCTCGACTACGCCATCTCCGTGATCGTGGAACGCGCCCTTCCGGACGTGCGCGACGGCATGAAGCCCGTGCACCGCCGCATCGTGTACGCGATGTACGACGGCGGCTACCGTCCCGATCGTGGCTATTCCAAGTGCGCGCGACCCGTCGCCGACGTGATGGGCAACTATCACCCGCACGGCGACGCCGCGATCTACGATTCGCTCGTGCGTATGGCCCAGCCGTGGTCCATGCGATACACGCTCGTCGACGGACAGGGCAACTTCGGTTCGGCCGGTGACGATCCGCCCGCGGCAATGCGTTACACGGAGTGCCGCATGATGCCGCTCGCCATGGAGATGGTGCGCGACATCGACAAGGACACCGTGGACTTCGTGCCCAACTACGACGGTCGCACGCAGGAGCCCACCGTGCTGCCTGCGCGCTTCCCGAACCTGCTCGCCAACGGTTCGTCCGGCATCGCCGTCGGCATGGCCACCAACATCCCTCCGCACAACATGCGCGAGCTGGGCGAGGCCGTGCACTGGGCGCTCGACCATCCGGACGCCAGCCGCGAGGAGCTGCTCAACGCGCTCATCGGCATCATCAAGGGACCGGACTTCCCCACCGGCGCGACGATCCTCGGCCACAAGGGCATCGAGCAGGCGTACCGCACCGGTCGTGGTCTGATCACCATGCGTGCCGTGGTGAACACGGAGGAGATCAAGGGCCGCATGTGCCTGGTGGTCACCGAGCTGCCGTATCAGGTGAACCCGGACCGTCTGGCCGCGTCCATCCGCGAAGGCGTGCGCGACGGCAAGATCCAGGGCATCGCCGACATGCGCGACGAGACGTCCGGCCGTACCGGTCAGCGACTCGTGCTCGTGCTCAAGCGCGACGCCGTGCCGAAGGTCGTGCTCAACAACCTGTACAAGCATTCGCAGCTGCAGCAGACGTTCGGCGCGAACATGCTGGCGCTGGTCGACGGTGTGCCGCGCACGCTCTCGCTCGACGCGTTCATCCGCCACTGGGTGAACCACCAGCTCGAAGTGATCGAACGCCGCACCCGCTACCTCAAGCGCGAGGCCGAGGAACGCGACCACATCCTGCAGGGCCTGCTCAAGGCGCTCGACGCGATCGAGGAGGTCATCCGACTCATCCGCTCCAGCCAGGGCCGTGAGGACGCCCGTCCGAAGCTGATGGAGTTCCTCGACATCGACCAGGTGCAGGCCGACGCGATCCTGTCCATGCAGCTGATTCGACTGGCCAACATGGAGGCGCAGAAGATCATCGACGAGCATGAGGAACTCATGCGCAAGATCGCCGACTACAACGACATCCTCGCCAAGCCGGAACGCCAGCGTCAGATCGTGGGCGACGAGCTCGACGAGATCGTCGACAAGTACGGCGACGAGCGTCGCACCAAGATCCTGCCGTTCAGCGGCGAGGTCAACATGGAGGATCTGATCGCCGAGGAGAACGTGGTGGTCACCGTCACGCACTCCGGCTACATCAAGCGCACCAAGGCCGACGAGTACCGCGCCCAGCACCGCGGCGGCAAGGGCATCAAGGGCGCCAAGCTGCGCGAGAACGACGTGGTGGACCACTTCTTCCTCACCAGCACGCACAACTGGCTGCTGTTCTTCACGAACGCCGGCCGCGTGTACCGCATCAAGGGATACGAGGTGCCGGAGGGCTCGCGCGACTCCAAGGGCTCGCACGTGGCCAACCTGCTGCAGCTGTCGCCCGACGAGAAGATCCAGCAGGTGCTGTCGATCCCGAACTACACGGTGGCCGACTACCTGGTGCTCGCCACGCGCAGCGGCAAGGTGAAGAAGACCCGTCTGGCCGACTACGATTCGCCGCGTCAGGGCGGCCTGATCGCCATCCGTCTCATGGAGAGCGAGGGTGACGACGGCGTGGTGGCCGACGAGCTCGTGGGCGCCAACCTGTGCAACGCGACCGACGACATCATCCTCGTTTCTCGCAAGGGCATGAGCCTCAAGTTCAAGGCCGACGACGAGCAGCTGCGACCCATGGGCCGTCAGACCGCCGGCGTGCAGGGCATGAAGTTCCGCGACGGCGACAGCCTGCTGGCCATGGACGTGGTGTCCGGCGACACCGACAAGGATCTGCTCGTGGTGACCGACGAGGGCTTCGCCAAGCGCACCGCGATCAGCGAGTACCGTCTGCAGGGCCGTAACGGCTTCGGCGTGAAGGCCATGCAGCTGGCCGAGGGCCGCGGTTCGCTGGTGGGCGCCGTGGTGGTGGCCGAGGACGATCAGATCATGGCCATCATGAAGTCCGGCAAGGTGATCCGCTCCGACGTGGCCGAGGTGAAGCGCACCGGCCGTAACACCCAGGGCGTCACGCTCGCCAAGCCCGACAAGGGCGACGAGATCATCTCCATCGCCCGCAACGAGGAGAAGGACGACGACGAGGAGTCGGAGGCCACCTCGGACGTGCAGCAGGCGCAGGATGCGGAGGCTCCGGCCGAGGCCTGACGTCATTCCTTAGGCTCCCCTCTCTGAGGGGAGCTGTCGGCATGGCCGACTGAGGGGAGTATTGGGCTTATAGCAAGTTGAGCCCTCCCCTCAGTCCGCCTTGCGGCGGCCAGCTCCCCTCCCTTGGAGGGGAGCCTGTGCCTCTTATTCTTGGCTCCCCTCTATGAGGGGAGCTGTCTGCGAAGCAGACTGAGGGGAGACCGGGTGATGAGTCAACGGTCTTACCCCCTATTTCCAGCCCCGCAAACGCACCGTGAGAAAACGGCAACGAAACGTGGGCGTTCCAATCGTCACGTCCCAAAAGGCTGGTAACCTCGGGGCAGCAGCAGGCAGCGCCGATCGACGATCGCGCTGCGACATTGCGTTAGCGAATTCCCAAAGGAGATTCAATGAGCGACGAACAGTCAGTGCCACAGGAGGAGACCGTGGCCGAGGCTCAGCCGGTGCAGCCGGGGCATCGTACGTCCCGCTCCGCGGCGTCTTCCCCCAAGCCGCTGATCAGCGAGGAGCAGGTGGCCGAGCATGAGGCCGGCGCCGAACCCGCTCCCGCGGCGTTCAAGCCCGCCGGCAGGCCCGCCAAGTCCAAGAACGAGCGCAAGTCCAGCGTTCCGCGCGCCCGTCGCATGAAGCTTTCCCTCACCAAGATCGACCCGTGGTCGGTCACCAAGGTGTCGTTCCTGCTGTCCATCGCCGGTGCGCTGATCCAGGTGATCGCCGTGGCCCTGATCTGGCTGCTGCTCAACTCCATCGGTCTGTTCGACAACATCACGCAGATCGTCTCCACCACCGGTCTCGACAGCGGCGGTCTTGACATCGCCAGCTTCTTCGGCATCGTCAAGGTGCTGAGCGCCGTGACGATCTTCTCGATCTTCGAGATCGTGCTGGTCACCGTACTCGCCACCATCGGCGCGTTCCTGTACAACGTGGTGAGCTCGCTTGTGGGCGGTGTGCACCTGACGTTGGGTGACGACTGATCTGTCGTATACGTAGATAGATAGCGTAAGGGCCTTTCCGAATATCTCGGAAAGGCCCTTACTTTTTGGTTGTCAGCCCTCCCTCAGTCGCGCAGGGCGCGACAGCTCCCTCCCTTGGAGGGAGCACAAAGGGTGGGCGGGACGGTCAGTAGTGGTCGACCATTTTCCAGCCGTGGGTGATGACCTCGGCGTACTCCTCGTCGGGGTCGAGGCGTCGCAGTTCCTCGCTCAGGCACTCGACCATGGAACGACGCGGCAGTGAGATGCGCTGCTCGGCCTGGCCCGGCTGGCTGATGATCGCCGTGGTATCCTCGCCGCGTTCCAGGCTGGTTACGCCGTCCTCACGGTGGAAGTACACGCCGATCAGCGTATCCTGCTCCGTGCGTTCGATGCGCGTCGGCGCCTTGAGCGCCACGGCCAGCCAGGAGGCCACCAGATCCACGCACAGACGGTTGCCGCCACGCACCACCACGGACTCGACGGGCAGGTACGGCGGCTGGTCGAGCATGGACGCGAGCACGCCGCGCCACACGGTCAGGCTCGTCCACGACATGTCGGTGTCTCGCGGCGACCAGTTGGCGCGCAATGCGGTGAACAGCGCCTCCGGATTCGGGGACTCCATCGCATCGGTCACACGGCTGGTGGCCATGCGTCCGATCGGGTCCTCGGCCAGATTCTCCGGGGCCTTGCCCGGCCACCACGCCACGATCGGCGAATCGGGCACCAGCAGCGGAATCACCAACGTGTCGAGATGACGGGTCAGGCCGTTCGTCGGTCGCAGCACGATCACCTCGCCCGCGCCGGCGTCGGCGCCGAAGCGCACCTGCGCGTCAAGACGGGATTCGCTGATCTCCGGGTGCGCGACCAGTGCGATCACGCGGCACGGATGCTCGCGGCTGGCGGTGTTGGCCGTCTCCACCACGTCTTCCAGATGATCCTCGTCGGTGGAGATCAGCAGTGTGAGCACACGGCTCTGCGCGGACTCGCCGCGCTCCTTATGCAGCTGGTCGATACGGCGCGAGATCTCGGCCGTGGTGCTGTTCGGCAGTTCAACGATCATTGTTCGCTCCTCGTTTCGTTCTCATGCATGTCTTGCGTTGCGGCGGATCGTCGATCACGGCAGTCGCCAGGCGCGGCCGTCGGCGGCGAGCATCTCGTCGGCCTCGGCCGGACCCCACGTGCCGGCGCGGTACTGCTGCGGCTGGCCGAGCGTGGACCAGTACTCCTCGATCGGGTCGAGGATGCGCCAGCTGAGCTCCACCTCCTTGGTGGTCGGGAACAGCGGCGGATCGCCGAGCAGCACGTCGAGAATCAGTCGTTCGTACGCCTCGGGGGATGCCTCGGTGAAGGAGCTGCCGTAGCTGAAGTCCATGTTCACGTCGCGCACCTCCATGGCGGTGCCCGGCACCTTGGCGCCGAATCGCAGCGTCACGCCCTCGTCGGGCTGCACGCGGATCACCACGGCGTTCGAGCCGAGCTCACGCGTGGCGGTGGACTCGAACGGCAGATGCGGGGCGCGCTTGAACATCACGGCGATCTCGGACACGCGCTTGCCGAGGCGCTTGCCGGTACGCAGGTAGAACGGCACGCCGGCCCAGCGGCGGGTGTCCACGTCGAGGCGGATGGCCGCGTACGTCTCGGTGGTGGACTTCGGGTCCACGCCATGCTCCTCGAGGTATCCGACCACCTTCTCGGAGCCCTGCCAGCCGCCCGCGTACTGGCCGCGCGCGGTGTGATGGCTCAGATCCTTGGGCAGGCGCACGGCGGAGAGCACCTTGGTCTTCTCGGCGGCCAGATCGGCGGCGGAGAACGAGACCGGCTCCTCCATGGCGGTGAGCGCGAACAGCTGCAGCAGGTGGTTCTGGATCACGTCTCGCGCGATGCCGATGCCGTCGAAGTAGCCGGCGCGCGAACCGATGCCGAAGTCCTCGGCCATGGTGATCTGCACGTGGTCCACGTAGTTCGCGTTCCACACCGGCTCGAACATCATGTTCGCGAAGCGCAGGGCGAGCAGGTTCTGCACGGTCTCCTTGCCGAGATAGTGGTCGATGCGGAACACCGAGTTCGGGTCGAACACCTCGGACACCACGCGGTCGAGCTCCTGGGCGCTGGCCAGATCATGACCGAACGGCTTCTCGATGATCACGCGACGCCATGCGCCCTCCGGCGACTTGGCCAGACCGGACGCGGCGAGCTGACGGGACACCACGGGGAACGCGCTCGGCGGCACGGACATGTAGAACGCGTGGTTGCCGCGGGTGCCGCGATCGCGGTCGAGTTCGGAGACGGTGTCCGACAGGCGGGTGAACGCGGCGGCGTCGTCGAACGCGCCGGAGACGAAGCGCAGGCCGGACGCGAGCTGCGCGAACGTGGCCTCGTTGAACGGGGTGCGGCAGCGGGCGCGCACGCACTCCTCCACGTAGTTGGTGAAGTGCTCGTCGGTCCAGTCGCGGCGGCCGAAGCCGATCAGCGCGAAGCCGGCGGGCAGCAGGCCGCGGTTGGTCAGATCATAGACCGCGGGCAGCAGCTTCTTCTTGGCGAGGTCGCCGGTCACGCCGAAGATGACCAGCGAGCACGGGCCCGCGATGCGGGGCAGACGCAGATCATGCGGATTGCGCAATGGGTTGGTGAAGTCTGGCATGACTCTCCTCCTTGAAAGCGAATGATGGCCGCTGCGTTGATTCAACACGGGCGTGGCTTCTGTCTAACAGAATCCACGCCGGTCGAATAGTCTGTTGCCGGGGTTTGGACGGTGACCGTCCCAAGCCGGCATGCGCCGAGCAGTCCGATATGCGTGCGCGTATCGGAGTATCTCATACGTGGCGGGTGTTCGCTGGGTTGGATGGTTCGATGTTCGGTTATGGTTCGTTTGGTTCAGTTGTACTGGTCTCGGTCGTGCTGCGACGTCGGTCATATTGTCTTGCCGGGCCGGCCGATCATGCGGGCCGCATGCTCCGATCGTGTCCGTTTCCATGAACGACGGCGTATGCCGACGCTGACGCGATCGACATGTCGATGATTGATCGAAGTCGTACGTGAAGCTGGGGCATGGATCATGTGGCTCGGACGGCTTCTGGCCCCCTAAGTGCATAAAGATACTACGAATCCGACCGTGATGGGAGGGATGATCCACGGTATGGAGGCCTTATTTGCTGCGGGCGATATCGGTGTATGGTGCGTGACATCTGCGGCGGGATGTGCGGGGTGGTGCCGCGGGGTGTATGGAGCGGCGCGGTGGGGTGTACGGAACGGAAGTGGTGGGGCGTGCGGAGATTTGCGTCATGCAACTGGTGGAAACGTTTCGTGTGTGCGAATGTCGTCGGGAATATGCTATATCCAACCGATATATCGGTTGGGAACTGTGGAAAGACCGCGGTCGCAACCGATCGATTGACGACGATAATCAAGGTTTTTCAAAGGAGAACAGCCATGAGCGTTGCACAGATGACCAGACCGACGATGAACGTGACCGTGCAGTCGAACATCGATGACGGACCGGCCGAGTCAGCGGCGGATCGCCATCGATACGATGCGCACGCGCTGCGCGATCTGACCAGCAGGATCGTACAGGGCTACGGACTGAGCGCGCACGACGGCGACGTGGTGGCCGACGTGCTCTCGTTCGCCGACACCCATGGCATCGACTCGCACGGCCTGCAGCGATTCCAGCTCTACGATGCGCAGATGGGCAACAAGATCGACCCGGCCGCGCAATCCGAGATCGTGGTCGATACGCCGGTGAGCACCGTGATCGACGGACACCGACGCATGGGGCAGCTCAACGGCCGGCAGGCCATGGACATGACCATCGCCAAGGCCAAGAAGACCGGCATGGCCATCGCCGCGGTCCGCCACTCCTGCCACTACGGTGCCGCCGGATACTACGCCAACCTGGCCGCCGAACAGGGGCTCATCGGCTTCTCCGTGACCAACACCGAACCCGCCGTCTACCCGCTGTACGCCAACGACGTATGGCTGGGCACCAACCCCATCGCCTGCGCGATCCCCACGCGGCCGCACGCGTTTTTCTTCGACGCGAGCACGTCCGTGGTGGCGTACGGCAAGGTGGAGCTCTACTCCAAGCAGCGCAAGGATCTGCCGGCTGCATGGGTGGTGGACCCGAACAACCAGCCGATCCACGACTCCACCGACGCGCTCGGCCGGCTCATGCGCTACGACAACGAGGCCGGACTGCTCGCCACCGGCGGCAACAGCGAATACACGGGCGGGCACAAGGGGTACGGATTCTCCGTGCTTGTGGAGTTCTTCTCCGGCATCGTCTCGCAGGGCGCGACCACCGACCGCACGGCGGTGGGAGATCCGGTGGAGGGCATCAGCCACGGATTCATGGCGATCGATCCGCGCATCTTCGGCGATGCCGACACGATCCTGCGCAACTTCTCCGAATACCTCGATCAGATCCGCGCCCTGCACGCCGTGCCGGGCAAGCGCATCTACGTGCACGGCGACAAGGAGGCCGAGGCGTACGAGGACCGCATGACGAACGGCGTGCCGCTGTACCACAAGACCGTGGCGGAGCTGCGGGGCATCTGCGACAGGCTCGGCATCTCGTACGCGGGCGTGCTGGACCACTGAGGAAAGAAGACTCGCTCGTATACTGAGAGGTCGGATATTTGCGGGATCGGTAACCGAGTGAGGCGGGCGGAATCATGGCGGAAAGCAAGCGCGACCGGGCGTACAACTACCTGCGCGAGCAGATCGTGCTGTGCCGCATCAAGCCGGGCGAGGCGCTGGACGAGAAGCGTGTGGCCGCAGAGCTCGGCTTCAGCCGCATGCCCGTGCGAGAGGCGGTGAACAAGCTCGCCGAAGAGCATCTGGTGAGCATCTTCCCCTCGCGCGGCGTGATCGTCAACCAGATCTCGCTGGCCGACTTCCAGGAGATGCTCGATGTTCGTTTGCTCATCGAACCATATCTGCTGCATCTGGCGATGCCGCGCGTGGAACGTTGCGATCTTGAGGAATTCCGGGCCGCGATGATTGCGCGCATCGACAATCCCGAAGTCGAGGCCGACTCGTTCGGGCATGACTTCGACTACACGTTCCACATGTACTTCGCGCACAAGGCCGGCAGTCGATACCTGACTTCTCTGATGAGCACGCTCATGACGCAAAGTCAGCGCATCCGGTTCTTCTCGGCCGTGGCGCCCGAACGCATCACCGAATCGTACCGGGAGCATGTGGCGATCATCGACGCCGTGCTCGCCGGGGATGAGGCGGCGGCCGCGGCGGCCATCCGGGTGCATCTCGACAACACCCGTGAAGGCTATCTGCGCATCTCCCGAACCCAGGAGAGCTTCTTCCGCGCGTAGGCGGGGGCGAACGGTTTCGGTGCGGTAGTGTGGTGCGCATGGCTGAGGCAAGGAAAAAGAAGATCCGCAAGTCCCCCGAGGAGCGTCGGGCGGAGATCGAGCAGGCGGCCGTCAGGCTCATCGGCGAACGTGGCTACAACGGCATCTCGCTCAAGGACGTGGCCGACGAGGTCGGTATCAGCCAGCCGGGGCTGCTGCACTACATCGGCAACAAGGAAGGGCTGCTGTCGCTGCTGATCACCGACGTCTACGACACGTCGGGCTCGCCCGAGGACTTTCTGGAATCCGGCCTGCCGGGAAGCGATCCCGAAGCGCCCCACTTCCCCGCCTACCTGCGCTATCTGGTGCGGCATAACGCCACGCGACGCGCCATGGTGCAGCTGTATATGGTGCTGGAGACCGAGTCGTTCAATGAATCGCATCCGATGCATGAATACTTCAGGGAACGTCCGGCCAGCGTGTGGGAGCATTATTCACGCTATCCGTGGAAGCTGCCGCCCGAGGTCGGCGACTGGGAGAACATGCGACAGACCGTGCGCATGGTGACCGAGATCATGGACGGCATCCAGCTGCGCTGGCTGCGTGAGCCGCCGATCGACTATTACGACGAATGGCTGTCGTTCGAGCGACTGCTGTTCCCATCGCCGGTGTGGGACTCGTATCGGTAGGCGGGTGTGCCGGACGGGCGGAGAGTTGAGGCATCGGCTGAGGCCGATGCCGTTTTTTTATTTGTCACCTCATCAGTCGACTGTCGTCGACAGCTTCCCCTCGAGGGGAAGCCGGCATTATGCGCTTCACGTCTCCGGCCGCAGGCCGGGCTTCCCCTTGAGAGGAAGCTGTCAGCGAAGCTGACTGATGAGGTGATTATGCTCCAATATTGAGTAGATATCGAATTGCAGTTAGATATATAATATCACGCTGTTTTCTAGCAATTATTTGCCATATATCGTTGCTATATCAACGATTTATACACACTAATACACTCTATGTCGCTTTATTTATCCATTTGACATACTATCTTGGCGTGTCGTATAGTATGCTTATCTAATGAACGTTCGATAAACATTGCGAACAAGCAAAGGCGAAGGTTGCCGGTCGGACGTTCGGACGTCATACGCGCGCCGCAGACGCGCTGAGCACATGTCGGTCCGTCAAGGAAGACACGGAAGACTGAAGAACAAACAAGGTCGTTTAGAAAGGCTCGAATTCAAATGGCCGCAACCGCAACCCTGTCCAAGGAAGAACGGCTCGCCGCGCACAACGCCGCGATCGCCGCCGCCGACAAGGATCCCTCACTCTCCCCCGAAACCGGCAAGCCGGTCTCCAAGTCCACGCTGTTCCGCTTCGGCGCCGGATTCCTGGTGTTCGGCATCCTGTGGATGAGCGGTCTTGGCATCGTCTCCTCGGTGCTGCTGCCCGAACACTACAAGGCCATTGAAGGCGCCGACCCCGAGGCTCTGGTCGGCATCGTCAACTCGTTCACCGCTGTCGCGTCGCTGGTCTCCAACCTGCTGTTCGGCAACTTCTCCGACCGTTCCCGCTCCCGCTTCGGCCGCCGCACCCCGTGGATCGTGTTCGGTGCGTTCCTCGGCGGCGTCATGCTGTTCCTCACCGGCACCACGCACAACGCCGTGCTGCTCATCATCTTCTACTGCGCCTGCATGTTCGGCCTCAACTGCATGATCGCCCCGCTGGTCGCCATTCTCTCCGACCGTGTGCCCTCCGGCGTGCGCGGCACCATGAGCGCCTTCTATGGTGCCGGCTCCACCATCGGCGCACCCATCGGCACCATGATCGGCGCCCTGTTCATCACCAACCTGATCCCCGGCTTCGCCGTCGCCGGCGTGCTCATGTTCCTTGGCGGCGCGGTCGCCGTGATCATCATGCCGCGCGAACAGTCCGCCGACTACCTGCCCAAGGAGGAAAGCTCCGTCAAGGACGTTCTCGCAAGCTTCCGCCCGCCGAAGTTCTCCACCGCCCACGACTTCTACAAGGCGTTCGCAGGCCGCTTCTGCATGCTCGTCAGCTACCAGATGATCAACGTGTACCAGCTGTACATCATCCAGAACTACATCGGCCAGAGCGTGAAGCAGTCCGCCGTCACGATTTCCGTGGTCTCCTCGATCATCATGGTCGTCTCGCTCGTCGGCTCGTTCATCTCCGGCCCGGTCTCCGATCTCATCGGTCGCCGCAAGGTGCCCGTCATCGTCGCATCCGTGCTGTTCGCCGTCGGCATCGCCATGCCGTGGATCTTCCCCTCCTCGATGGGCATGTACCTGTTCGCCGGCATCGCCGGTCTCGGATACGCCGTCTACTCCGCCGTCGATCAGGCGCTGCTCGTCGACGTGCTGCCGAACAAGGAGGAGGCCGGCAAGGATCTCGGCATCCTCAATCTGGCCACCACACTCGGCCAGATGTGCGGACCGATCATCATGAGCGCCATCGTGGTGAACGCCGGCTACTCGTTCGCCTTCCCGGTCTCCATCGCGCTGGCCATCATCGGCTGCTTCTTCATCCAGATCATCAAGGGCGTCAAGTAGACCGCAACCGCTCGTCACCCGCCGCCAAAATCACCCATCGGACATCCACGAAAGGAAACGAACGATCATGACCACATGGATCGCCACCACGCAAAACGACAAACTCGTCGACCGCAGCGCCGACGTCAAGCACACCAACGCCACCGCCGCGTTCGATCTCACGCTCGACGGCACCGAACACCAGACGCTGCGCGGCTTCGGCGGCTGCTTCAACGAACTCGGCTGGCTGCCGCTGCAGACCGTGACCGGCGAGGAACGCGACCAGATCATCAAGGAACTGTTCAGCCCCGACGAAATGAACTTCACGTTCAACCGTGCACCCGTCGGCGCCAACGACTTCGCCGACCACTGGTACAGCTACGACGAGGTCGAAGGCGACTACGAGATGGAGCACTTCTCCGTGGAACGCGACGAGCAGACGCTCATTCCCTACATCCATCGCGCGCAGGAATGGCAGCCGAACATGCAGCTGTTCTCCAGCCCGTGGAGCCCGCCCACGTGGATGAAGCGCCCCAAGGCCTACAACTACGGCCGTCTGGTGCAGACCCCGGAAAACCTCGCCGCATACGCCAAGTATCTGGTCAAGTACGTGCAGGCGTACGCCGAGCATGGCATCGACGTGACCCAGCTGCATGTGCAGAACGAGGTGTTCGCCGACCAGAAGTTCCCGAGCGCCCTGTGGGATTCCGACGCGCTCAAGACGTTCATCCGCGACTACCTCGGCCCCGCGTTCGAAGAGGCCGGACTGAACACCGACATCTGGCTGGGCACGCTCAACGGCCCGGAAGACATGGCGTGGACCGGCGGCGGCTACGGCATGAAACTCAACAACTACAACCGCTTCGTCGACAACATCCTCTTCGATGAGGGCGCGCGCCGGTTCATCAAGGGCATCGCCTACCAGTGGGCCGGGCAGAACTGCATCGCCCGCACGCACGAATCATGGCCGGAGATCGAACTCATCCAGTCCGAATCCGAATGCGGCGACGGACAGAACACGTGGGAGTACGCGGAATACGTCTTCCACCTGATCAACCACTATCTGCGCAACGGCGCCACCGCCTACACCTACTGGAACATGATCCTCGACGATCAGGATTCCACATGGGGCTGGTGGCAGAACTCGCTGTTCACCATCACCGCCGACACGCACGAGGTGCGTCGCAACCCCGAATACTACGTGATGCGCCACTTCTCGAAGTACGTGAAGCCCGGCGCCACGGTGCTCGGCACCACCGGACACTTCAACTCCATGGCCATCGCCTTCCGCAACCCGGACGGCACGATCGCCGTGGTGGCGCAGAACGCGCTCGACTACGAGATGCCGTTCACGTTCGCCGATCCCGCCGACGCTTCGCGCGGATTCGAGGTCACCCTCGCCCCGCGGTCGTTCAACACGTTCGTGCTGTGAGGCGGGGCTGGTTCACGATTTGAGGGGGTCTTCGGATCGTGAACCAGACCTGGCGTGGCCTCCCATGGAATGCGGACTTTTCCGGTGACGTGAAAGCGTTAGGATTTCAAGGAAAAGCGAGAAGCCGCCGATGAGCGGCTTTGGGAGAGGCCGGTTCACGATTTGAGGGGGTCTTCGGATCGTGAACCGGAAATGAGGCGTTCGGGAGGCGACATGACCTACATGCAGGCGTTATTGGGGTTCGCGCTGGTGGCGGGATCCATGGCTTTGGTGCCGGGACTCGACATGATGATGGTGCTGCACGAGACGATCAACACCACGCGTGCCCGCGGACTCGCCGCCGTATGGGGCATCTCCTGCGGCGTGCTGGTCTGGGCCGTGGCCGCGGCGGTCGGGCTGGCGGCGCTGATCAGCGCGTTCCCCATGGCGTATGACGCGATCCGCGTGCTCGGCGGACTGTACCTGTTCTATCTGGCGTTCAGCATGGCGCGGAAGAAGAAGGGCGGGGACGGCAAGACCGAGCCCGTTGAAGTCAAGACCGACGGCGGTTCCGCTGCCGGAATGATGAAAGCACTGCGCGGATCGACGTTCAGGGAATGCGCGCAGTCGTTCTGGCGCGGCTTCCTCACCGACTTCTTCAACCCCAAGATCGGCGTCTTCTACATCGCCATCATCCCGCAGTTCCTGGTGCCCGGCGTGGGCAATCTGGAAATGGGCATCTCGCTCGGCATGGTGCACTTCGTCGAAAGCGTGATCGTGCTCACCACCGTGGCCTACGCGGCGTCGTTCTTCGCCGGCCGGCTGCGCAATGAGCGTTCGCAGCGCATCCTCGGGCTGGTGTCCGGCGGCATCATGGCCATCCTGGGCGGCGTGACCATCGCCGACGTGGTCAAAAGCCGACTGTAAGAGTTAGTTCAACGGTTGTTCAAACGAAGACTCCCGTCGGGTGAATCCCCGGCGGGAGTCTTCGTATAACCTCGTATAATGATCAGTTCAATGACATAACTATCGATTCGGCCGACAGCTCAGTGAACGAGAAACGAGCGATCACTTGCCGCCGAACGCGCCCTTGAACGGGTCGTCGGTGTCGAAGACCGGCTTCTCGGTGAGCGGGTAGAGCTCGTCGAGCGTGTACGTCTTGTATTCGGTGGGGCTGACGGCCAGGATGATCTGGAAGTCGCGCTCGCAGAACTCGCACAGGAACTCACGGCACATGCCGCACGGCGAGCAGTACGCGGTGATCGGGCCCTCGGCGCTGCCGACGACCACGATGCGCGTGAACTCGCGGTGGCCCTCGGACACGGCCTTGGCGCAGGCCGTGCGCTCGGCGCAGATGGTGGGGGCGAAGCCCATGTTCTCGATGTTGCAGCCCGTGTACACCGTGCCGTCCGTGGCCTCGAGCGCCGCGCCGACCTGGAAGTGCGAGTAGGGCGTGTACGCCAGCTTGCGCGCCTCGATGGCCTTGGTGATCAGTTCCTCGGTGGTGATCGTGCTCATGTCATGCTCCTTCGTTTGCTTCATCGCAGTTGGGATTTCGGTTCCGCGCTCATTGTACGTGCCGGAGATAGCGGTGAAACGCTGTGCATTGGGAAAGTGAACGGACGTGCAGGGCGCGGCGGCGGTGAGGTGAACGGATGCGTGGGGGTGGTGGCGTGGGGCGATGACGGTGTGGGGCGAGGTGCGGAGCCCTCCCTCAGTCCGCCTGAGGCGGACAGCTCCCTCCCATGGAGGGAGCACGATGGGAGGGAGCATTATGGGTTATTGCGCGGCGGCGTATCGGGCCAGTTCGTGGCCGAAGCGGTAGGCCTCGGGATCATAGGTGGCGTCGCCCTGCAGGCGGATGGCGCCGTAGGGATGATCGTCCACGGTCGGGCGGGACAGGCGCCCTGTCGCGATGAACTCGGCCCAGAGCCCGTTCATCACCGACGCGAGATATTGCGACGGATGATGGCCAAGCACCTGCTCCACCTTGACCGCGTCCAGGTTGCCGAAGAAGTACGGAATATCCGCGCAGTGCGTGCACGCGTTGTCGGCGGACGACTGCTGCGCGAAATCGTACAGCCACGTGCGATCGCCGACTCCGGCCATGCGGCGGGCGTTCGCGATGCTCGCCAGTCCCACGTAGAAGGTCATGGTCGTCATGATCTGGCCGGGAATGTATTCTTCGCCGCCGAGCTTGTCGATCTCCGCAGTGAAGTGCCCGATGGCGTCGTCGCTCAGTCCGGCCTTCTTGAACGCGCTTATCGTGTCGGCCAATGTCGGACCGTTCGGCATGGTGAACTTCATCTCGTTGCGGGTCGTGCCCATGAGCACCGACACGTCATTGCCGGCGCCGGCGGTCTGGGATGCGGCGATCGGTCGGGTCAGCACTTCGCCATCCACCACGGGAACGTAGATCATGCCGCTCTTGTCGAGCAGCCCGTCGTGCAGCACGCCGAGCAATGTATCGGCGTCGAGCACCGCCGACGGCACGCCCTCGGTGTGATTGGTCTTGCGTTCGTTGTCGAGAATCGTGTCGTGATCGATCGTACGGAAGCCGTCGATGGTCGGTTCGACGCCGAGCCGTTCGGCCAGTTTGCGCCCGCCGATCATCGCGTCCTCGACGGTGGGCGTGCCGAACGATCCGGATTCGCTGATCACGCCGCGGAACAGGCCTCGTGCTTTGGGCGACGACGCCAGCACCATCACATTGCCGCCGCCGGCCGATTGCCCGGCGATGGTCACACGATCCGGGTCGCCGCCGAACGCCGCGATGTTGCTGCGCACCCATTCCAACGCCTTGATCTGGTCGAGCGTGCCGCGGTTGAGTGGGGCGCCCTCCATCCAGCCGAAGCCGTCGAAGCCCAGACGATACGACACCGTGACCGTGACGATGCCGCGCGCGTTGAACGTGCTGCCGTTGTACCACGGCGACGCGGGCGAGCCGGCGAACCAGCCGCCGCCGTGAATCCACACCAGAACAGGCAGCTTGGCCGAGCGGTCGCGCGGCGCCGGAGTGAACACGTTGACGTTCAGCACCGATTCGCCGGGAATGGACGGCTCGGGAATCGTGACCAGATCGCCGAACGGGCGACGCTGCGGCGTGGGGCCGTAGTCCACGGTCTGCCTGACGCCGTCCCACGGTTCGGGGTCGACGGGCGCGGTGAAGCGGTGCTCGCCGAACGGCGCCGCTGCGAACGGAATGCCGAGGTACGCGGCCGATGTGGCGTTCTGCCATCGGCCCTGCACCTTGCCGTGCGTGGTCTGCACGACTGGCGCCGGGGTCAGCGGTTCGTAGAGGAATGTCTGAGGCATGATCGTTTTCTCCTTTGCAAACGATGATGTGATGCGTGTTCCTCAGTCGGGCAGAGCCAGGCGAGCTGCGGGCTGGCTCAGCGGTAGCCCTCCCAGAGAGGAAGCGGGAAGAGAACATCTTCGCAGCGGGCCCACATCTTCTGGAAGTCCTGGCCGGGGGTGCGCAGCCAGCGCAGCTGCGCGCCGTCCATCATGCTGAAGCCGGCGAGCAGCACGTCGGCCGGATCCACGCCGTCGGGCACGGCCCAGTCGATCTTCAACGCCTGCTCCACGCCGTTGCGCTCGCGCTGGGCGAAGTAGTCGTGGGCCGGATGATTCGGGTCCAGGGCCTCCGCGCTCAGCGTGGAGAACATGTGCACCAGCTGGGGGCGCTTGACGTTGATGGCCACGTTCTCGCGGAACATGGCGGCGATCGACGGCTTTTCGGCGTGCTCGAGCGAGGCGAGCAGCTCGTTGGTCTCCTTGTCGTACATCTCGGTGAGCACGAGCTCGAGCAAACCCTCCTTGCTGCCCACATAGTGCAGCACGCCGGCCTTGGTGAGCCCCACCTTGGTGGCGATCTTCTGGATGGAGGTGCCGTAGTAGCCGAAAGTGCCGAAGTATTCCACGGTGGCGGCGAGGATCTTCTCGCGGCGGTCGGGTTCGCGGTTGGTGGTGCGGTGATGCGTGTTGGTGGTGGCCGTCGTTGCTGAAGTCATGGCCTTCTTCCTTTCCTCTGCCGACTGATCTTCGCCGATTGATCGGTGCCGACTGAATCTCTGCCGACTAAATTACTGCCGACCGAATCTTCGCCGGCGTGCGCCTGTCGCGTCTCTCGTCTCTCCGTCGGAGCATTTGAGACAGGCCGTCTGCGTCGCTGCCTATCCATCATAATCAATACCGTTCGGTCGGTAGACCGGCGGTGTGCTTTTTGGCGCAGATGTTATGGAATGCCGAGTTTTGTGGTTTCTTCATCCCGTGAAGAGCTTGTTGCGTATTGCAAACATTGGGATCTCAATGGAGACCTCTGCCAGTGCGACAAGAAAAACCACAAAACTCGGGGTTCTACGTCGTGGGATGGTGAAAATCGGGACGGCGAGAGCTGGAGGCGGCCGGTGTGATGCAGATCGTGACGATGGGAATGAGCCAAATGGTGTCGAACGGTGTCGAAAAGTCGGACTGAAGTTAGCGTGTCGTAAGTTTCGTCATGATATATTATTGCTTACCGACCGGTTGGTTCAAGATTTCGTCGTCGAGATCGGAATCAGCCAGGGGTCCACGTTTACCAACAAACCAACGCAACCAATGCATCCACGACGGCGGCATGGCGGCCGACGTCAGACAGGAAACGAGGCACAATGAGCGAGAGCACCTACCCCAGCGTCAACGACCTGACCCTCGAGGAGAAGGCCAGCCTGACTTCCGGTGGCGACGCCTGGCCAGCCTGACTTCCGGTGGCGACGCCTGGCATCTGCAGGGCGTTGAGCACAAGGGCATCCCCGGTTACATGATCACCGACGGCCCCCACGGACTGCGCAAGGCCAACGCCTCCAGCACCGGCGAGACCGACCTCAACGATTCCGTGCCCGCCACCTGCTTCCCGCCGGCGGCCGGCCTGTCGAGCGCATGGAACCCGGATCTGGCCTTCCAGGTGGGCGAGGCCATGGGCGAGGAGTGCATTCAGGAGAAGGTGGCCGTCATCCTCGGCCCCGGCGTGAACATCAAGCGCAACCCGCTGGGCGGCCGCTGCTTCGAGTACTGGTCCGAGGACCCGTTCCTCGCCGGCCATGAGGCCGCCGGCCTGGTCAAGGGCGTGCAGTCCAAGGGCGTGGGCACCTCCCTCAAGCACTTCGCCGTGAACAACCAGGAGACCGACCGTCTGCGCGTCTCCGCCAACGTCTCCCAGCGTGCGCTGCGCGAGATCTACTTCCCGGCCTTCGAGCACATCGTCAAGGACGCTCAGCCGTGGACCATCATGTGCTCCTACAACAAGATCAACGGCGTGCACTCCGCCCAGAACCACTGGCTGCTCACCGACGTGCTGCGCAACGAGTGGGGCTTCAAGGGCATTGTGATGTCCGACTGGGGTGCCGACCACGACCGCGTCGCCTCCCTGAACGCCGGCCTGAACCTGGAGATGCCGCCGAGCTACACCGACGACCAGATCGTGTACGCCGCGCGCGACGGCCGCATCCAGCCCGAACAGCTCGACCGCATGGCCCAGGGCATGATCGACCTGGTGAACAAGTCCCGCGCCGCCATGAGCATCGACGGCTACCGCTTCGACGTGGACGCCCACGACGAGGTGGCCCGTCAGGCCGCCGTGGAGTCCATCGTGCTGCTGAAGAACGACGACGCCGTGCTGCCCGTGGCTGCCGACGCCAAGGTCGCCGTGATCGGCGAGTTCGCACGCTCCCTGCGCTACCAGGGCGGCGGCTCCTCGCACATCACCCCCACCAAGATGACCGGCTTCCTCGACACTCTCAAGGACCGTGGCATCGACGCCGCCTTCGCCCCCGGCTTCACCTTCGCCGATGAGCCGCAGGATCCGGCCCTGACCGCCGAGGCTGTGGAGACCGCCAAGGGCGCCGACGTGGTGCTGCTGTTCCTCGGTCTGCCCGAGGCGGCCGAGTCCGAGGGCTTCGACCGCGAGACCCTCGACATCCCCGCCAAGCAGGTGGAGCTGCTCAAGGAGGTGTCCGCCGCGAACAAGAACGTCGTGGTGGTGCTGTCCAACGGCTCCGTCGTCTCCGTGGCTCCGTGGCGCGACCACGCCAAGGGCATCCTTGAGACCTGGCTGCTCGGCCAGTGCGGCGGTCCGGCCATGGCCGACGTGATCTTCGGCGTGCAGAGCCCGTCCGGCAAACTGTCCCAGACCATTCCGATGAACATCCTCGACGATCCGTCCATGCTCAACTGGCCCGGCGAGGAGGGTCACGTGGACTACGGTGAGGGCGTGTTCGTCGGCTACCGCTACTACGACACCTACGGCAAGGAGGTCGCCTACCCGTTCGGCTACGGCCTGAGCTACGCGAGCTTCGAGATCTCTGACGTGACCGTGGCCAAGACCGGCGCCAACACCGCGTCCGTGACCGCCACCGTGACCAACACGTCCGACGTGGACGGCGCCGAGGTCGTGCAGGTGTACGTCGCGCCGGGCAAGGCCGACGTGGCCCGTCCGAAGCACGAGCTCAAGGGCTTCGTCAAGGTGTTCCTTGCCGCCGGCGAATCCAAGACCGTCACCGTTGACCTCGACGAGCGTGCGTTCGCCTACTGGTCCGAGAAGTTCAACGACTGGCACGTGGAGTCCGGCGAGTACACGGTCGAGGTGGGCGTGAGCTCCCGTGACATCGTCGCCACTGGCGTGGTTGATCTCGACGGCGACGGCAAGACCGCGCCGCTGACCGAATGGTCCACCTTCGGCGAGTGGAAGGCCGACCCGGTCGGCTCCAAGATCGTGGCCGACCTGGTCGCCAAGGCCGACGCCGGTGAGCTTCCCAAGCTGCCGCAGAACGACATGATGGACATGTTCCTCAACTCCATGCCGATCAACAGCCTCACCACGCTGCTCGGCGAGCCCGGCAAGCAGACCACCGCCTTCCTGCTCGACGAGTACGCCAAAGTCACCGCCTGATTGCCTGACCGTCGTCATACTTTTTCCTGATCCTTCCCCTCGAGGGGAAGGTGGCCGACGCAGTCGGTCGGATGAGGTGACCGACATCTTCAGCAGGTGATCGACATATTGCAGTGCTCCCTCCCCTGGAGGGAGCACTTTGCGTTTAGGGCGGTCGGGGGCTGTGCGACAATCGGACGTGAAATATGAACGTTGCCGAAAGACAAGAGGGGGAATCGTGGCTGAGTCGACCGGCGGAAAGAAGAGGGTGCGCAAGAACCCGGAGGAGCGCCGTAGGGAGATCGCAGAGGCCGCCGCGAAACTGATCAGCGAACGTGGCTCCAACGCCGTGTCCATCCGTGATGTTGCGGATGAAGTGGGCATGAGCCATTCCGGCTTGCTGCACTACATCGGCGACAAGAACGGTCTGATCCGTATGGTGATCGACGATGTATATGCTGGTGGCGGTACGGTCGACGATTTTCTACGATCGGGGCTTCCGGGTTCCGACCCTGAAGGACCGCTGTTTCCCGCCTATCTGAGATTCCTGGTTCGGCATAATGCGCAACGGCGGTCGATGGTGCGACTGTTCTCGGTGTTGTCGGTTGAGTCGCTGTCGGTCTCGCATCCGCTGCATGAGGATTTTGAACGTCGTTTTGACGATATCTGGCAGGATTACCTGCCGTTTCCGTGGCGTATCCCGCCTCAGGTCGGCGACTGGGGGACGGTGATGCGTCCGCGTGTGCGGCTGTGCATGGAGACCATGGATGGAATCCAGCTGCGTTGGCTACGTGATTCCCCGATCGATCTGTACGATGAGTGGCTGCAGTTCGAGTCGATCATGTTTCCCTCCCCTTTGTGGGACGGGTATAAGTAGAGGTTCAAAACCTATATCTGGATCCAGAAATTTTATATTTATCGACCGGTATGTCGATAAATTATCTCGCTAAAGAATCAGCGTTTTTCTCGGCATAATCTCTTTCGACACTCCGTTATCTACCAAGTTGACGATAGTGTGCTGCCTGCTTATAGTTTTCCTTACCGGACAAGTGGTCGATAAGGTGTCGGCGCTGATGGCCTTGCCTGCTGATCGCCCATCTGTCTACTTCGTAATCGATGAGGATAAAAAGGAGTATCATCATGGATTCGTCATACACTCCATCCGTGAATCTGTCCAAGGAGAAGCGTCTGGCCGCCCATAACGCTGCTGTCTCTGCCGCCTCGGAAAATCCCGTGCTCAGCCCGGAAACCGGTCGTCCTGTATCCAAGCTGACCTATGCGAGATTCGGTGCTGGATTCCTGCTGTTCGGCGTGTTGTGGATGAGCGGTCTGTGCGTCGTCAGTGCAGTGATCTTGCCGCAGCATCTCAAGGAGATCAACGCCGGATCGCCTGAAGCGCTGATGGGTGTCATCAATGCGTGTACGGCCGTTGCATCATTGCTCGCCAATGTGATCTTCGGCAATTTCTCCGATCGGTCGCGTTCCCGTCTGGGCCGCCGTACTCCGTGGATCATCGCCGGTGGCTTCCTTGGGGGTGTGACGCTGTTCTTGACCGGAATCATGACCAATCCGGTTTTGCTTACGATCTGCTACTGCCTCTCCATGGTCGGTCTGAACATGATGATCGCTCCGTTGGTTGCCGTGATCTCGGATCGCGTGCCGCAGGGTACCCGTGGAACCATGTCCGCGTTTTATGGTGGTGGTTCGGCCATAGGCGCGCCTATTGGCACCATGCTCGGTTCGCTGTTCATCACCAACATGTTCCCCGGCCTGATCGTGGCCGGCGTGCTTATGGCGCTGTCGGGCGTCGTTTCGGTGGCGATCATGCCCCGCGAGGAGTCCGCGGACTACCTGCCTCAGAGCGAGGGTGGTCTCAAGGACGTGCTGGTAAGTTTCCGACCTCCGAAATTCGGTGACAATCATGACTTCTACAAGGCATTCGGTGGCCGCCTGTGCATGCTGCTGAGTTATCAGATGATCAGCGCCTATCAGCTGTACATCGTGCAGGATTATGTGGGAATGGGGGTGCAGGAGTCCGCGGTGGTCGTCTCCGTGATGTCGACCATCACGCTGATCGTCGGTCTGATCGGTTCCCTCGGCGGAGGCCCGATCTCTGATCTCATCGGTCGTCGTAAGGTGCCGGTCGTCGTGGCGTCGCTCTGCTTTGCCACGGGTGTCGCTATGCCGTTGGTCATGCCGAGCGCGATGGGCATGTATCTGTTCGCCGGCATCGCTGGTTTGGGGTATGCCGTGTATGGTTCCGTGGATCAGGCGCTGAATGTCGATGTGTTGTCCAGCAAGGAGGAGGCCGGCAAGGATCTGGGCATTCTGAATCTGGCCACCACTCTTGGTCAGATGGCCGGCCCCATCATTACGTCGTCCGTCGTGGTAGCCACCGGTACATACATGCCCGCGTTCTTCATCTCCATCGCCTTCGCCGTGCTCGGATACGTGTTCATCATGGCGATCAAGGCCGTGAAGTGATGTGCTGAAGAAGTCGGGGCACGCATGAGATGTTTGTCTCCCGACTTGTGGAACGTTGTAAAAGACTGTAGTATTTATCTACCGAATGGTTAGTAGATAATTATGTGTGATTTTTAGACTTCGATGAGGAAGGAAACCTATGACCGACAACAAAACCAAGGATCAGAACAAAACGTCATCCGTAATGCCGGAGGACACCTCCGCCATGCCGTTCCGCGATCCGTCGCTGAGCGTGGACGAACGCATCGCCGATCTGCTGGGCCGCATGACGCTCCGCGAAAAGATCGGCCAGATGATGCAGCTCGACGCACGCGGCGATCTTGACGACGAGATCCTGCGCGTGAACGTCGGCTCGATCCTGCACACCAGCCCCGAGAACCTGTATCGCGCCGCCGATCTGGTGAAACGGACGCGACTGCAGATCCCGCTGATCATCGGCGAGGATCTGATCCACGGCTACTCGTTCTACCCCGGCGCCACCATCTTCCCCGAACAGCTCGGCATGGCCGTTTCGTGGAACCCGTCGCTCGTCGAGAAGGCTGCGCGCGTGACCGCCGAGGAGGGCGCGTCCACCGGCGTGCACTGGACCTTCTCCCCCGTGCTGTGCATCGCGCGCGACACCCGTTGGGGGCGCGTCGGCGAGACGTTCGGCGAGGACCCGCACCTGATCGGCGAGATGGCATCGGCCATGGTCCGCGGCTATCAGAAGGGCCCGGCCACGGCCGGCTCGCTCGACAAGGACGCCATTCTGGCCACGGCCAAGCACTTCGCCGGATACTCCGAGACGCAAGGCGGTCGCGACGCGTCCGAGGCCGATCTCTCGCACCGCAAGCTCGCATCCTGGTTCCTGCCGCCGTTCGAGCGTGTGGCCAAGGAAGGCTGCGGCACGTTCATGCTCGGCTACGAGTCGATCGAAGGCGTGCCGGTCACATTCAACAAGTGGCTACTGTCCGACGTGCTGCGCGGCGAATGGGGCTACAAGGGCACGCTGATCACCGACTGGGACAACGTCGGTCGTTCCGTATGGGAACAGAAGGTGCAGCCCGACTTCGCGCACGCCGCTGCCGCCGCCGTAAAGGCCGGCAACGATCTGGTCATGACCACGTCGCAGTTCTACGACGGCGCGTACGAGGCGATCGCAGCCGGCATGCTCACCGAGGCGGAGCTCGACTCCGCTGTTTCACGCATTCTGGCGCTCAAGTTCCGTCTGGGCCTGTTCGAGGATCCGCGTCTGCCGAACGCCGAGCGCATCAAGGCGGTCATCGGGTCTGCCGAGCATGGCGAGACGAATCTGGAGCTGGCCCGTCAGTCGGTGGCGCTGTTGCGTAACGATGGCGCGTTGCCGTTCGCGGTCGGCGGTGCGGATGGTGCGAACGGCGCGGCTAACGCGGCTGCCGGCTCTCCGAAGCGTATCGCGCTGATCGGCCCGCTTGCCGACGATGCGCAGAACCAGCTTGGCGACTGGGCCGGCAACTCCGGACAGGTCACGTGGATGCCGGACGGGCACCCGCGCGAGACCATCACCACGGTGAAGGACGCCTTCGAGGCGCTGGTGCCGTCCGACTGGACGGTGACGTATTCGCGCGGTGCAAACGTGGTCGATCTGGTGACCGATCCCGAAGGCGAGTTCTATCCCGACGGCCAGCCGCGTCCGAAGATCGGCGTTTCCGCGGCGGTTGATCAGGCGCTGATCGACGAGGCCGTGGAGAACGCATGCCGGTCCGATCTGATTGTGGCCGTGGTCGGCGATGTCGTGCAGCTGGTCGGCGAGACGTGTTCCACGGCCACCCTTGATCTGCTCGGCGGTCAGAATGCGCTGCTCGATGCGCTTGCCGATGTTTCACGTGAAACAAACAAGCCGCTGGTCGTGGTGCTCATGAGCTCCAAGCCTCAGATCCTGCCGGCGAGCATCGTCGGCGAGAACGGCGTATTTGCCAAGCGCGTGTCCGCCCCCGCGACCGGCACAGGCTCGATCCTGTGGGCGCCGAGCCCGGGCATGAAGGGCGGTCAGGCGATTGCCGAGATCATTCTCGGCATCACCGACCCGAGCGGTCGACTGCCGATCACGTTCCCGCGTCACGCCGGACAGCTGCCCGTGTACTACAACCAGATTCGCGGACAGCACGGCAACCGGTACGCCGACCTGACGCAGGATCCGGCGTTCGCATTCGGCGAGGGACTGTCGTATACCACGTTCGCATATGGCGATGTGGTGATTGGTGACGGCGTTGGTGGCTCCGATGGTGGCGTGACGTTCGGCAAGGACGATGTGATCCGTGCCCACGTGGACGTGACGAACACCGGTGATCGCGCCGGCGTGGAAGTCGTGCAGGCGTACGTGGGCGACGTGGTCACTTCGGTGAGCTGGACCGATCGTGAACTCAAGACGTTCCGTCGCGTTGAGCTCGAGCCGGGCGAAACCAGGACGGTCGAATTCGAGATCCCCGTCGCCGACTGTTCGATCGTCGGCCCGGACGCACGACGCATCGTCGAACCTGGCGAATTCGAGCTCCTCATCGGCCACTCCAGCCGCCGCGAAGACCTCAAACGCGCCACCTTCATCGTGAAGTAGCCGGAGAGGTGCTTTCTCGGCTCCCCTCTCTGAGGGGAGCTGGGAACCCTTTGTCCGGTAGGCTATTTCCCCCTCCGGCTCCCCTCCGAGGGAGGGGAGCTGTCTGCCTTCGGCAGACTGAGGGGAGGGATCGATTCCGACATGAAACACTCGCCCATATCACCCTGCACTCTTCGCTGTTTCACGTGAAACAGCGAAGAGTATACCGTCGGACATGTATTGATTACGCGGAAACCAGCGGCTTGATATCTCCCACGCTCGATGCGTCGAATGTCAGCAAATCATAATCGCTCTGAAGCGAGATCCAGAATTCCGGGGTAGTGCCCAAAGCCTTGCTGAGTCGTACGGCCATGGGTGTGGTGATACGTCTTTTGTTGTGGACGATCTCTCCCACCGCGGTTTCGGATACGCCGATGGTTTTAGCCAGCCGATAGTTGCTGATGTTCAGCGGCTCCAGAAATTCCTCTTTGAGGATTTCGCCAGGGGTGCTGTAGAAGCCGTCAGCTGTGGTAGTCGCAGAAATAGACATCAATAGCCTCCTTGGCCTCATCGTCCCAAAGGAATACGAGACGATACTGTTGGTTGACGCGAATACTCCAATGTCCGAGAAGATTTCCGGATAACGCTTCGAGTCGGTTTCCCGGCGGTACTTTTAGATCCTGCAGTGCGTGCGCAGCCTTGAGCATCTGTAACTTGCGCATAAGCTGTTTTTCGCAGCCTGTCGGATATCCTTTGGGATACCGACCGCCGTACAGGAACTCGGTGAGCTCGGAATCTCGCGTTCTCATATTCATATACTAATGTGAAACGTTACTATCGTCAATCGATAGTATATTGGGCGATTGTTTTATGCCTTATAGGGGCGCGTCATCTTCTTTGACTTCTCCGGTCGTAGCGGTACACAAATCGACGATACCTGATGGGGAGGGTTGAGTTTTCAACGGTGAAAGTTGGGTATCTTCGTTTTGTGTACCGTTTATCCAAGTATCCCGGTACACAAAACGAAGATACCCAACTATGACCCGCGGAATCTCAACGCTTCGAGTCCGTATCGTCGATTTGTGAACCGCCATACAACAAGAAAGGGCCCGACGCGATGTCGGGCCCGGAAAAGGAAGGGAGGTGGGCGGAGGACTCGGTGCGCGAGCCCTCCGCGAGAAGACTACTTGGCCTTCTTGATGAAGAGGATGATCACGGCACCGGCCATCACGGCGGCGATGGCGCTCGGGAAGGCGAGGGCGTAGGAGCCGGTGGCGATCACGATGGAGGAGGTGGCGATCGGGGCGATGACCTGGCCGAGGGTGTTGGCGAGGTTGAGGATGCCCAGATCCTTGCCGGCGTCGTCCGGGTTCGGCAGCACGTCCACGTTCAGCGCCTGATCGACGGCCATGTAGATGCCGTAGCCGACGGCCATGATGGCGGAGAAGATCAGCATGCTGGTGCGGGTGGGGGCGAGCCACGGCACGACCAGGCCGATGGACATGATCGCGGAGGCGACGAACACGGGCAGCTTGCGCTTGCCGAGCTTGTCGGAGATCGGGCCGCCGGCGAGGGCGAAGATCAGGGAGACGACCATGACGATGGTGGCCATGGTGGATACGGTGGCCGCGGCGTCGGTGGTGCTCAGACCGATGTACTTCTGGCAGACGTAGAGCTGGTAGCCCATGATCATGTTGTAGCCGAAGATCATGAGCAGGCGGCCGATGAGCGCGAGGTAGAAGTCACGGGCGCCCTTGACCGGCGGGCGGAACTGCATGACGATCTGCTTGACGCTGAAGGACTCGCCTTCCTTGGCGACGGTGGGCAGCTCCTTCGGAATGATGATGATGGTGACGATGCCGGTGAGGACCCAGATCACCACGCCGACGAGGAAGCCGGGGCGCGGATTGGTAACGAACGCGGCGCCGATGATCGCGCCGAGGGACTGGCCGACGATCTGGCCCACGCCGTAGAAGGCGGAAAGGGTGCCGCGGATCTTCTGCGGGATGCGGTCGGAGAGGATGGCGACGCACGGGGCGATCATCATGTTCAGGCCGATCTGCAGCACGGACCACCAGGCGACGATGCCGGTGAGGGTCACGGCCACGGAGGTCATGTAGTAGCCGATGCCGGCGATGATGCCGCCGGGGATGATCCACGGGGTGCGCTTGCCGAGCTTGCCGTGGGTGGCGTCGGACAGCGCGCCGAAGACGACGTTGGAGATCAGGGCGAAGATGATGCCGATGGAGTTCATCGAGGCGAGGATGGCCTCGGGGGTCATGCCGATGTTCAGATCGTTGAAGCGGTTCGGCAGCAGCACGGACGATCCGGCGCTACCGGCCATCATCCACATGATGTTGAAGATGATGAAGCCTGCTGCGAAGCGGATCATCTGGGACTTCGGCATCGGCTTGCCCGTGTCGGGCGCGATGTCATCACCGATGGCGACGGTCTTCTCTTCCATAACAACACCTTCCTTGGCGTGTGTCATATCGACGATATTGACGTTATTGGCGGTTGCAGTGGTCTGCAGGGTCTATGAGAGCTCCATCTCATAGGGGTTGGTCCGATATAACTTCATTGTTCCGGTGCGGCAACCAGCAGTTACCGTTAAGTAACTTATAAGTTAGTGCGCGGTAACTTGCCTGTCAAATTCGTTGGAATTTGAGTCGTGTCGAGATTTTTGTGAGCGCTGACATGAAGAATTTCGTCGGTTTTCCCTACCTCTTTGCGGTTTGCCGCGGCCTTAGTGTGATCACACCGAGGATGGATCGGACCATTTTCTGGTGTGATCGCATTGAGAGGGAAGTCCGTCTTCTTCCTCGTTCCTTGGCGTGGTCGCACTTGAGGGACGAGGCGGCTGGCCGTGGCGTGAGTGCGGTGCGGTCGACAGGGCGACCCAGACCGGTGGTCTGTGTTTTGTGACGATGAACACGCATGTACATGTGTACAAGGGGGTGTTCGGGTACGATAAGTGCTCGATTGCGGACGACAGATCCGAGAAAATCCGACACCATCAGCAAGAAACAACAGGGGATGAGACTATGGCGAGCACAAAAGGCACGCCGCGCATGAGTGCCGAGGAACGACTCGAGCAGATCCTGGACGTGGCCGTACGACTCATCGGCGAGAAGGGCTATAACGGCTTCTCTCTGCAGGACGTGGCCAGTGAGATCGGTGTTTCACAGACGGCCGTGATCCATCGAATCCTCAACAAGCAGAACCTGCTCATGCTGGTGCTCGAACGGTACTACGACAACACCGGTGCCGCGAACGACTATCTCAAGCAGTTCCAGCCGGGCGGCGCGCGTGAGGGCGACAAGCCGCGTATTCCCGAGGTCATGCAGGTCGTGGTGGATCAGAATTCCAAACAGCCCGAACTGGTGCGGCTGTTCGAGATGCTGAACACCGAGGCCATGTCCCCCGATCATCCCGCGCACAACTACTTCGTGCAGCGGACGAAGAAGATCTCCGGCGAGTACTACGACACCGACTGGCTGGTGCCGGACGGCGTGGACGGGCATCTGGTCTACATGCTCGCCTACGCGGCCATGTACGGTCTCGAGGGACGATGGCTGGCCAATCCCGAGATCGACTACCCCGCCGAGTGGCAGCGCTACGCCGACTACCTCTTCCCCTCCCCCACTTGGGACGGCTACCGCTGACCTGCGAGACTTCCTTCCCCTTCCCTGTTGAGCGGCCGCGCCCTGCCCGACCTGCTGCCCGCCTCTTTCCTTCCCCTCGAGGGGAAGGTGTCGCGCAAAGCGCGACGGATGAGGTGCCGCCTGAAACCTTTGCTCTCGCATCTCCACGAGCGGCCGGCTGAAGGACTCTTGACATTCCCGTCCGGCATTGCCGTCCACCCCAACCGGCGTGTCGCCGATTCCCCCACGGTTATAGTGGGTCTCAACTTCATTGCTCCCCCATAATCCGAACGTGACCGGCCGCGCCGGAACGCTGTCATGCCGTGTTGCCGTGTGCGCATCGTTGTGATCACGTTTGGATACGACCATCGAATACGAAGTGGTATGCGAACCGCACGTCAGCGTGCGAAGGAGTGATGCAATGATGACTAACGCAACCCAGACCGTCGAACAGTCCATCTCCCGACTGCGCGTCGAGCATGCGCATGGCGATGTCATCGGCCTGCCCACCGGCACCCCGCGTCTGTCGTGGGATTACGCCGTCGAACCGCCGTCCGATTCGGAAATCGTGTTTCACGTGGAACGCCGAACGCTGGGTGCCGCCGAACCCGTCGTGCAGGAGGCCCGCGTTCCCGCCGCGGACAACACCCTGTGCGCATGGCCGCTGCCCGCGCTCGCATCCTTTGAGTCGGCCGTTGCCACCGTGCAGCTCGTCGACGCCAATGGAGAGCCCGTCTCCCCCACGTCATCCCCCGTGCGATTCGAGGCCGCGCTGCTGGAGAACTTCCAGCACTTCGCCGACTTCGTCGGTCCCTCCTGGGTGGAGCCGGAAACCGATCATCGTCATCTGCCGCTCGTTCGCGCCGAAATCAATCTGCGTGACAAGCCGGCCGCCGCACGCCTGACCCTGACCGCGCTCGGCGTGGTCGAGGCGGAGATCAACGGCGTGAAAATCGCCGACGATGCACTGCTGCCTGGCTGGACCGTCTACTCCGACCGACTCGACTGCTGGACCTTCGACATCACCGACCGACTCGTATCCGGCGCCAACGCGCTCGGCTTCTGGCTGGGCGACGGCTGGTGGCGCGGCCGACTCGGCTTCGACGGCGGCTGGGTCAACTTCTACGGCGATAGGATCGGCGTGGCCGCACAGATCGACCTCGTCTACCCCGACGGCGGCACCGAGCGAATCCTGTCGAACTCGTGGGATCGCACGTGGAAGGTCACGCCCGGACCGATCGTCTGCTCCGACCTGTACGAAGGCGAGCACTACGACGCGCGCCTCGAACAGCCCGGCTGGTCCATGCCCGGATTCGACGACTCGTCATGGAAGCCCGTCGCCGAGGTCCACTACGACACCACCAAGCTCGTCAACGCCGAACTACCGCCCGTCCGCCCGATCGAACGCGACGAGCCGGTGTCGATCGTCAAACGCGACGACGGCAGCTGGCTGATCGACTTCGGGCAGAACTGCTCGCAGCGCATGCGCGTCCATATGCGCGGACTGGCCTCCGGCGACACCGTCACCATGCGCCACGTCGAAGTGCTTAACCCCGACGGATCGCTCGCCACCCGCACCCTGCGCCGCGGCCAGCAGTGCGACGTCTACACGTCCAACGGCACCGACGCCTGGTGGGAGCCACGCTTCGCCATGCACGGATTCCGCTACGCCAGCATCGAAGGCTACAAGGGCGAACTCACAGCCGACGACATCGACTGCCGCGTCTACCACACCGACATGGAACGCACCGGCTGGTTCGACTGCTCCAACCCCATGGTCAACCAGCTGCACAGCAACGCCGTATGGTCCATGCGATCCAACTTCGTGTCCATCCCCATGGACTGCCCACAGCGCGACGAACGCATGGGCTGGACCGGCGACATCTCACTGTTCTCCCCCACCGCCACCTACCTGTATGACGCGCAGAGCTTCCTCGCCAACTGGCTCGAGGACGTACGCGGCGAACAGCTGCGATACGGCACCGTGCCGTTCTACGTGCCGTTCATTCCGATCGGCGCGTGGGGCACCGCCGCGGCAATCGCCATTTGGGGAGACTCGGCGGCGATCGTGCCGTGGGCGCTCTATATGGACGGCGGCGACACCGAACTGCTGCGCCGCTCCTACCCGCTCATGACCACGTGGATCGACGAAGTGGCCGGATATCTCTCCGAGGACGGCGTGTGGGAGCGTCGCCCCGAATTCGCCATCGGACAGCTCGGCGACTGGCTCGACCCCACCGCCCCGCCGGACGATCCGATGCTCGCCATGACCGACAAGGTGCTCGTCGCCACCGCGTTCTTCGCGCAGAGCTGCCGCATCGCCGCCGACGTGGCGCGCGTGCTCGGCGAACCTGAGGATACGCTGCGGTTCGGCCGACTGTACGACCACGTGCGTGGCGGATTCATTGGCCGATACGTGGGAGAGAACGGCATCATGACGTCCGACACCCAGTGCGCGTACGCGCTCGCCATTGCGCTCGGCCTGCTTGACGACGACGATGCGCTGCGCGCCGCGGCCGGTGATCGTCTGGCCCAGCTCGTGCGCGAATCCGGCGGCAAGGTGGCCACGGGCTTCGCCGGCACTCCGTACGTGCTGCCCGCGCTGAGCCGCACCGGCCACGACGAGGAGGCCTACTCGCTGCTGCTGTCTACCGAATGCCCGAGCTGGCTGTATCAGGTGAAGATGGGTGCCACCACCACCTGGGAACGTTGGGATTCGATGATGCCCGACGGCACGGTGAATCCGGGCGGCATGACCTCGTTCAACCATTACGCGCTCGGCTCGGTGGCGCACTGGCTGCACGCGCGCATCGGCGGACTTGAGCCGATCGAGCCTGGTTGGCGGCGATTCCGCGTGGCGCCCATGCCCGGCGGCGGCATCGATCATGCTTCCACCTCGCACATGACCCCGTACGGTCTGGCCGCCTGCTCGTGGAGTGTTGCCGATGGTGCCGGTGCCGACGCCACTGTGACCGATTCCGACGCGGCCAATGCAGGACGTGTGATGACCGTGGAGGTCGACGTGCCCGTGGGCACCGTCGCCTCCCTCGAGATCGGTCCCGCCCCGCAGGAGCTCGCCCCCGGCCACCACACCCTCACCATCCGCCTCTGACCGCATGCGCCCCGCCTTTCCTTCCCCTTGAGGGGAAGGTGGCCGCCGAAGGCGGACGGATGAGGTGACCGACGCATGACGACTGAAGGCGGGTTGACTTTGGCCGTGGGGCGGGACGATGGGCGGGAATCGACACACTCGGGCCGTTTGGCCTCGCTCCGGCGATTTGATTGCGAAGCATATCAAATCACCTCCGCTGATACAGTCGATTCCCGCCCATCGTCCCACCTCACTCAGCGCTCATGACTACCATCCCATTCCCACCCCGTGGCTCCGTGTGCCTCTGTGCTGGCGCTGTGAACCTGATGGCTGCCATCCCCGTCACCTCATCAGTCACGCTGCGCGTGACAGCTTCCCCTCAAGGGGAAGCCCACCATTCCTCTTCGACACGCCGAGTGGACGAATTTCGCAACTCGGATTAAGTTACTAGGTAGTAACTTGAGTTGTTCGACGATGAATGTTCCGGTTTCGTCAAATGATCTAAGTTACGCCCACTTTCTGATTCGGGCTTCTTCCCCTCACCCTTGAGAAGCCCGAATCACAAAGCCTTGATCGCCCATCGCGATCCGCCATAACCACAACCAAACATCAGTCGCACGTCGAGGAAATCGCAACAGCGCAACCTTTTTCGACAAACGCATCCGTTGATGTCCGTCGCCGTACATCGACGCCAGGCCCCACCCACACCCATCCACCGGCATCAGCAGGAGGAACCCATCATGACCACCACGCCGACCGCAGCCAACAACACCGCCGTCCCCATCGATCCGATCGCTATCGTGCGAGTTTCCCCGCAGTCCGCGCTCGCCGAAGCGTCCGCCGTCACCGCAAAGGCCCCTCACGTCGAACGCTACGGACTCTTCGAGATCGCGCTCGCCGGCACGGCCGACGGCAATCCGTACGTCGACGTGGACCTGTCCGCCGACTTCACTTCCACTGCGACCGGCGAAACCGTCACCGTCGGCGGTTTCTACCGTGGCAACGGCGACTACGCCATCCGATTCATGCCGCTCGAGGAAGGCGAATGGCGCTACGTCACGCACAGCGCCGCCGACCCGTCGCTGAACGCCATCTGCGGCACCCTGATCGCCGATCCGGCCGGCGAGAACAATCACGGCCGCGTTCTGCGCGCCACCGACGTCCACCGCGCCGCCGCCGAACCCGAGACCGACCCCGCCGGCAGCGAGCTCAAGTTCCAGTTCAGCTACGAGGACGGCACCCGCTACATGCCCTTCGGCACCACCTGCTATGCGTGGACCAGCCAGAGCCAGGCCGTGCAGGACCAGACCGTGGAGACCCTCGCCGCCGCGCCGTTCAACAAGATCCGCATGTGCGTGTTCCCCAAGTTCTACGACTTCAACAACGCCGATCCCGACGTCTTCGCCTACGAGGGCAGCATGGAGAACGGCTTCGACCACACGCGCTTCAATGAGGAGCTGTTCGCCAACCTCGATCGTCGCATCGGCCAGCTGTGCGCGCTTGGTATCGAGGCTGACATCATCCTGCTGCACCCGTACGACAAGCCCGAGTGGGGCTTCTCCAAGATGAGCCGCGAAGCCGACATCATGTATCTCACGTACATGGCCCGCCGCTACGGCGCCTACCGCAACGTATGGTGGTCGCTCGCCAACGAATACGATCTCATGCCGCAGAAGTCGCTCGAGGACTGGCGCACGTACGCGCGTGTGGTCATGGCCAACGATGCGTTCGGTCACCTGCGCTCCATCCACAACTGCGTGACCGTGTACGACTACAACGAGCCGTGGTGCACGCACTGCTCCATCCAGCGCGTGGACGTGACCCGCACCACCGAATGCATCGCCGACTGGCGCAGGGAATACGGCAAGCCCGTGGTGTGCGACGAACCCGGCTACGAAGGCAACATCTACTGGGGCTGGGGCAGCCTGCCCGCCACCGAGCTCATGCGCCGCTACTGGGAGGGCCTGATGCGCTGCGGCACCGTGACGCACGGCGAATCGTTCATCGACAAGGGCGACCAGATCTGGTGGGCGCACGGCGGCACCCTGCACGGCGAAACCCCCGCGCGCATCGCGTTCATGCGCGGCATCTTCGAGACCGCGCCGCGCGCCGCCAGTCCGCTGGACGCCGACACCGCGCCGGAGGACGTGTGGAGCGTGAACCCGGTCGACGTCTCGCAGCCGCTCAACGGCGCCATGGAAAAGGCCATGAAGTTCTGGGACGTGCCCGTGCTGCGCGCCGGCACCGACTGGCAACTCGTGTACTTCGGCTGGTATCAGCAGCTCTACCGCGAGTTCGACCTGCCCGCCGGCGGCGAATACACGGTCGACGTGATCGACACGTGGAACATGACCATCGATCGTCTGCCCGGCACCTACACCGGCACCGTGCGCGCCGACCTTGGCGGCAGGCAGTACATGGCCGTGCGCATCCAGCGCGCATAGTCGTTGCGTGGAGCGCTCCTAGTGTGATCCCACCAAGGCATGAACGGCCCGATCTTGCTGACGGATAAATCCGGAAACGAGCGGGCCGTTTGTCATGAACAAGAGTAGAGTACTTGCGTCGGTCAAACAGGTGACCGACGAACCGACCCGTGCACGATGACCATGCGATGACAGCGGCGGCATGCGCTCCGGCCACATCCGGCCTCACGACAACGACTGCTCGGAAACGCACGACGACAGACGCCGACGGATCGGCGCAAGAGGCGGCAGACAGGCAGACAGGGAAGGTGAGACGGCATGACGACCGATGGGCGCAACGAATTCCATGGCCGCGACGATATCAATGACCGCGACGAATATTCCACGGAACAGGTGGGGTCAACCGCAAACGAGACATCGGCAGTCGAAACGCCAACGTCGAACAACGATCGCAGTGCATCCCGCACCCTCACCAGCGAGGAATCCTACCGGGACGGCCATCTCACGCACACCGCATTCATGTCGCTTGCGATCCTCACATTCATCACGTTCATCGGCAACTTCACACAGCTGCAGCTCAGCTCCGCGCTGCCGTCGATCGTCACCGAATTCCACGTGAGCGTGACCACCGGACAGTGGCTCACCTCCGTGTTCCAGCTCGTCATGGGCGTGATGGTGCCGCTCACCGCGTTCCTCACCAAACGCTTCTCCACACGGCAGATCGTCATCACATCGATGGTCGTGTTCACGATCGGATCGGCGCTCGCCTGGACCGCGCCCACATTCCTGCTGCTGCTGGCCGGACGCGTGCTTGAGGCCATCGGCACGGGTGTGATGTGGCCGGTGCTGCAGATCACCGTGTTCTCCATCTACCCGCTCTCCCGACGCGGCATGGCCATGGGCACGGTGGGCCTGGCCATGAGTGTGGCTCCGGCGCTCGGCCCCACGCTCGGTGGCTGGCAGACCGATATGGGCGGCTGGCGTTCCATCTTCCTCACGCTCACCGTGATCGGCGTGCTCAGTCTCGCCGCGTCCGTGCTGGGGCTGCGCAACTTCGGTGCGCACGACCCGTCGGTCAAGGCCGACTTCTTCTCTGTGATGCTGTCGATCTTCGGATTCGGCGGGCTCATGTTCGGCTTCACGAACATCGAGGCCTTCCCCATCACGCATCCGATGACCTGGCTGCCCATGACGATCGGCGTGCTCGGCATCATCTGGTTCGTCACGCGCCAGCTGCGTCGTGACAAGCCGCTGCTCAACCTGCGCGTGCTGAAGAACCACGGGTTCATGATCGGCACGATCATCGCGTCCATCGCGTTCTTCGCATTCAGTTCGATCATGGTGATCATGCCGCTCTACATTCAGAACGACCGCGGCTACTCCGCCACGCTCAGCGGCCTGATCATGATGCCCGGCGCTATCGGCATGGCCATCACGCAGTTCTTTGGCGGCAAGGCGCTCGACAAGTTCGGAGCCCGTCCCGTGGTGATCACCGGTAGCGTGATTCTGACGCTCGGCACGTTCGCCATGAGTCTGATCTCCATGCATTCGTGGATCTGGTGGGTGTCGATCTGCCAGTTCACGCGTCAGATCGGTATGGGTTTCGTGCTCATGCCCGTAACCACGTGGTCGTTGAACTGTCTGGACCCGGAGGACGTGTCGGCGGGGTCGTCCGTTACGAACACGGCCCGTCAGATCGCCGGCGCCATGGGCGCACCGGTGCTGGTCATCCTCATGGAGACTATGGCGGCCGCGCGCAAGGCGGCGCTTGGAGGAGGTGCGGATGTGGCCGTGGCCGCAAGCATCTTCGGCATCCAGTGGGTACTGCGCATCAGCGGCATGCTGTGCATCGCCATGGTGCTGATCGCCGTGTTTGGGGTGCGAGGCCAGGGTGCCGGCACCGCGCATGGCGCCCTGCAGCGCATTCGCGAGGTCCGCGTGCGGGCTCGTCACTGACCGTTCTGGCTGTTATACGAAAAACTTGCCGGCGCCGGGGTGATGACAACCGGTGCCGGGAGCATTGTGCCGTATTCCAAGCCGCGGAATGCGGCTATTCCCCGTTTTGGAGGTCCTTTCGAGCTGTTGCAGGATCATAACCTTCGATTTGGAGGTCCTTCGCCAAGTAGCCGGACTCTGGAATCGCGCATTATTGTGCAAGAATTAATTGTTTGCGGCTACTAACTGCTGAATAGGGCCCTGGGCGCCATATTGTCTGCAAACGGAAAGACCTCCAAATCGGTAGATAGCATCTCGTCGAACCGGCAAAGAACTACACGACTTCACGATAGGTGGTAAAACCGGTGAAAGCGTGGGCCTGAAAGTCGGCGCATGCACCGTATGCGGCTCCCGAGGCGGAAGCGATCCCGGAAAAAGAGAACCCCGGCGGGTTGGGCGCCGGGGTAGAGAGAGGAAGAGAGAAGAAGGGTTCAGTTATCAGGTTCCTAGTGGAACCTCACCAGCGGTTGTATCCGTTGACAGTTCTTATATAACCGCATGACTCTTGGCACAAGGATGTCAAAGCCTTGGATTTCTCTGGGCAATTCGTGGCGATTGTGTGACGTCGCTTTCGAGGCCGTCACATTTGGTTTTGCTTCCGCTGGTCTTGGCGCACTCCTCCGAAGAGCTTCAATTATGGAAAATAGTGGTTACCGTCGTGCCATCGGGGGTGTATCGGTATACCGTATTACTGTCTGGATCACCGTCCGGCCCACGCCCCACAGACGGGACGCCCGACCGGGATGATCGGTCAGGAAGAACGACTGAGACAATGCGCAACGCAACGAATGACGAACGACGAACTGCGTGCGGACCGTGGGAGGCTATATGGAGAAGATCATTGAGCCGGTGGTGTTCCTATGCATCATCTTGCTGGGCTACGCGTTCAAACGCATCGGCTGGGTGAAGTCCGACGACTACAAGGTCATGCAGAAGATCGTGTTCAATCTGCTGCTGCCGGCCGCCGTGGTCGTGTCGTTCATCAACAACGAGCATGATCTGCGACTCCTGTGGGTGGCGCTGTTCGGCTTCTGCGCGTCGGTCATCCCGATTCTCACCATCTACCTGTTCACAGGCAAGACCCCGCTCGGCAATCGCGCGTTCTATATGCTCAATGGTTCCGGCTTCAACATCGGCTGTTTCGCGCTGCCGGTGGTGCAGGCGCTGATGGGCCCCGGACCAGCCGTGGCCGTGGTCATGTTCGATATCGGCAATTCGGTGATGATGTCGGCCGGCATGAACGCCGTGACCACGCAGCTGCTGCGCATCGACGACACCAGTCCGCTCACCCCGGAGGAGCAGTCCCGTCCGCTTGGCCCGCGCCCGCCGCGCAAGGTTCTAGACAAGGATGCGCGCCGACTCCAGCGCAGGGCGAACTTCCGCCGCATCGCCCGAAACTTCTACTCGTCCGCCGCGTTCATGACGTATATGCTCATGCTGGTGTTCATGATCTCCGGCTTCGCGATTCCGCACTGGGTGGGTACGGTGCTGCAGCCGTTCTCGAACGCCAACGCGTTCTGTTCCATGTTCATGGTGGGCATGCTGATGGATGTGCCGCACGGCATGAAGGACGTCAAGCCGCTGGCCACCGTGATCGCATGGCGCTGGGCGTTCGCGTTCATCTTCTCGGTGGCGGCCTGGTTCATCCTGCCGGTGGATCCGGAGATCCGCAAAGCCGTGATCTTCGTATGCTTCGCTCCCGTGGGCGTGTTCTCCACGCTGTTCACCGACCGTGTGCTCGGTAACGCGCGACTGGCCGGTCTGTGTCTGGCGAGCACCGGCACGCTCGGCCTGGTCGCCATGACCGTCGCCAACCTCGTGATTCCCGTGTGATCATCCTTCCTCGGGCTCCCCTCTGAAGGAGCTGCTGCAATGGAATTGGCTCCCCTCCCAGGGAGGGGAGCTGTCAGCGTCAGCTGACTGAGGGGAGGGCTCCAGCACCTTCGCCTCCAATAACCATCCCACTGGTCACACGCTCTTGGGCCACGTGCCTTGGGCCATGCAATCCAAATTCATCCCTCCCGCCCTGCTGCCGCCGCGCACCTGCACCGTCCGTGCACCGTTGCGTGCGATATCCGTGCTATAAGACCGGCAAAAACAACCGCTCGATCCGAACACGGGCGGAGCGCGTAGAAACAGAAAAAGGCTTGAAATCACAACGATTTCAAGCCTTCACATATGTGGAGCATGCCGGGTTCGAACCGGCGACCCTCTGCTTGCAAAGCAGATGCGCTACCAGCTGCGCCAATGCCCCAGTTTTTTGGGAGAAAAAAAGCGGCCCGAAAAGCCGCTGTCTTCTCTGTGTGGGCCCGGGAGGACTTGAACCTCCGACCTCATCCTTATCAGGGATGCGCTCTAACCACCTGAGCTACGGGCCCGATCCATGTGCAATCTCGAAATCGCACAAGCAATTACTATAGCGGTAGGTTGTCAGTCTGTCCAATATCGGCGTGTCGCGTTATTCTATGCGGGTTTGAGGGTGAAATCTCGGTCCCTGCGTCGACGATTCACCGTCCCGGTACGTACCGAAAAATCGGAAAGGAGTCCGCGATGGCCGGTCGTCGAACGCTTGCCGTGGAGATCCTGGACATGGGCGACCTGCATATCCGGGTCGCGCGCAAGGCCGTGAAGAACATGTATCTGCGGATCAAGCCGCCGGACGGTCGTGTCGAGATCACCGCTCCGGTGCGGATGAGTCATGCACAGATCGAGCAGTTCGTGCGTTCCCGACGACCGTGGATCCGAAAGGCTCGGCAGCGGATCCTTGATCACGCCACGGTTTCGCCGCCCCAGACCCGTCCCCCGTTCGGCGCGCCATGGAGCACGGAACGCAAAACCTGGGCCAAAACGGTCATCAATGCGCGTCTGCCGGAGCTGCTGCGCAAGTGGACACCGATCGTCGGCAAGACCCCGACGAACGTCTCGCTGCGTGCAATGACGTCGCGATGGGGGTCGTGCACGCCGGCGACCGGCCGCATCCGTCTCAATCTCGAACTGGCGTATCTGCCCGAACGGTATCTGGAATACGTGCTGGTGCACGAACTGACGCATCTGTGGGAGCACGGGCATGGCGAGGGATTTCGCCGCCGCATGACCGCATACCTGCCCGAGTGGCGGCGATTGCGGCGCGAACTCAACCAACTGGTGTGATGCGCGGTATATGACTCGTTCATCGACGGACGGCGTTCACGCGCATTCGGTTACGTTCGGTTGCCCGATGAAAACGAAACGTAACCGAAAGCGGTTCGACAATTCCGTTCTGTACAGCATCGGTAATGAAACGTACTCTGACGACGGCTTTCCGTTACGTTCCGTTTTGATGGCGGAACGAAACGTAACCGTGGAGGCGTGGCCGGTTACGTTCTGTTTCGGCGCCGAAGCGCAGCGTAACGGGGTTTTCCGCCACCTCCGGCCGTTCGGCGCGGGTATACCGCGTGCGTGCATCAGACCCGCGGTGAAAGACGCCGCACGGTATGGGTTTGTTGTGCGGATACGACGAACCCGCAGCGGGGAACGTGCTCCGCTGCGGGTTCGTTACAAGTGCGAGGGTTCCGGCAGCTCCATACGCCGCCGATCGGCCCCTACGCGATGTGGCTGCGCAGGAACCACTGGAACAGCTCCAGCGCCTGCACGTGGTCCTGCACGATGTTGGAACTGACCACGTCCAGTTCGTCGAGCTCGGCGATGGCTTTGCGGTCGTCGGTGATGAACACGTCGTAGTAGTCGATCAGCGCCTTGATGTAATCCTCGGTGGAGGCGCGGCCCTTGAGATCCAGCCCCTTCCACGAGCGGTTGCGCACGATCGCGTCGGGCGTGCCGTCGGGCGAGCCGCCCAGCGTGGCGATGCGTTCGGCGGTCTCGTCGGCCTGGGCGAGCACGACCTCGACCTGCGGGTCGAGCATCTCATGCACGGCGATGAAGTTCGGTCCGGTCACGTTCCAGTGCGCGTGCTTGAGCACCAGAGCGGCCTCCTGCTCCTGGCTGAGACGGTTCTGCAGAATGGCGATCGCCTTTTCCGCCTGCTCGTCGCTCAGGCCGGGGACGGTGAATTGAAGCGTCATGATGATTCCCCTTTGCTGATGTGCTGATATCGATTGGTTGTGGATCGGCGTGCCGGTCAGTCGAATCACCGCCGATGCGCGGACCATCGTGGTCCGTTGCTGATTCAATTCTAGGCCCGCACGACGGCCAATCGTTCAGCGACGGGCGTAGATGCGACTCGCCGTGATATCGCGGTCGTGCGTGCGTCGATCGCGACCGTTCACGGCGAGTCGTTCCCACGCTGATGCAGAGGTGATGTCGTTGATGCCGATGCGGCAGACGGTGTTCGGCGGGATCACCCGGAACCGCCCAGGGACTACCTGACGAGTCCGTCCGGCCCGACGAACGGTGATCCGTCGTCGTGTGTGGCGTCGCCGCCGGCACGATCCGTGGAGGCCGTGGTACCGCCTTCGCCGTGTCCATGACCGTGTCCGTCCTTCTCGCCGCCGTTGCCATTACCGGCGCCATGGCCGTCATCATTGCCGTCGGCGTCGCTGCGTTGCACCTCGATCGTCTGAATACGACGACCGTCCACTTCGGTGATGACCATGTCGTATCCGTCGTCGGAGTGCAGCACGGCGCCCACCTTGCCCATTTCGCCGGTCTTCGCGAGGAAGTATCCGGCCACGGTCTCGTACGGGCCGTCCTCGAGCTCGATGCCGGTGAGCTCGTCGAAGTCCTCGATCGTCATGCCGCCGTCAATGCGCGCCACGCCGCCCACGAACGCCGAACCGGGCTTCTTGCCGCCGGCCTCCTCGGGCAGATCGTATTCGTCGCGGATGTCGCCCACGAGCTCCTCGGTCATGTCCTCCAGCGTCACGATGCCGTCGGTGCCGCCGTATTCGTCGATCACGATGGCCAGGTGGATGCCACGTTTGCGCAGCAGCGACAGGCTGGGCAGCAGTTTCGACGTGCCGGGCAGTGAGATGCCCTCGCGCGTCACGTCGGCCACGGTCTTCGCCTCCTTGTTGCGCACGTCGAGCAGATCGCGCACGTGCACGAAGCCGAGTACGTCGTCGAAGTCCTTGCCGATCACCGGGTATCGCGAGTACGGCATGTCGTGCACGAAGTCGGCGGCCTTGTCGAGTACGGCATGTCGTGCACGAAGTCGGCGGCCTTGTCGAGCGGCATGTCGCCGTCGATGAACACGACGTCGGCGCGCGGACGCATGACCTCCGCCACGATCGTCTCGGACGCGTCGAACACGTCGTCGAGGATCACACGCTCGTCCTTGCTCAGGTTCGTGTTCGACGACACGAGCACGCGCAGCTCGTCGTCGGACACTTCGGATTCGGTTTCGTTCGGATCAAAGCCGAGCAGACGCACGATGCCGTTCGTGTTCTTGCCGATCAGCCAGATGATCGGACGGCAGATCGTGGCGAACACGTCGATCGCGGGGACCACGGCGCGGGCGATCGCCTCGGTCTTCTGCATGGCGATGCGCTTGGGCACCATTTCCGAGATGACGATCGAGCAGTAGGAGATGACGAGCGTCAGGCCGATCGTGATGAGCGGATTGGCTACGAACGTGGGTACGCCCCAGCTTTCGACCAGCGGGATCAGGAACGGCGCGATGGACGATGCGCCGAACGATGCCGAAAGAAAACCGGACAGCGTGACGCCGATCTGCACGGTGGATAGGAACGTATTCGGGTCGCGGGCGATCTTCGCCACGCGGGCGCCTCGGGCATCCTCCTGCTCCATCTGTTCGATCTGCGAGCCGCGCAGACTCACCAGCGCGAGCTCGGTGCCGGAGAACATGGCGCCGATGACCAGAAAGACGAAAATCAGTAGGATATTCAAACCAAGTGACATGCTTCCACCCTAATGGGAGCCCTACCTCCCCCACTCAGAACGACAGCACCTCCACCTTGCCGTCATCGAGCTTGTAGCGCGCGCCCACCAGCGACACCGCGCCGGAATGCACGGCCTCGCGGATCACCGCGGAATCGGTGACCAGCGCCTCGAGCGTCTGTGCCACATGGATGCGCTCCACATCCTCGGCGGTATCCAGATCGGAATCCATCGCGAGCCGTGCGGACGCGCCCACCTCGCGCATGAGGATCGAACGGAATCCCTCGTCCTCCGCGTTCTCGTCGCCGGCCAGCACCTTCATGGCCGCGGCCACAGCGCCGCAGTTCTGATGGCCCATCACCACGATCAGACTCACATGCAGATGCAGCACCGCGTATTCCAGCGATTCGAGCACGGCGTCGTCCACCACTTCGCCGGCGGTGCGAATGGTGAACAGATCGCCCAGCCCCTCGTCGAAGATGATCTCCGGGGGCACACGCGAATCGGAGCAGGACAGGACCGCAGCGTCGGGCGTCTGCGCGTCGATCAGCGATTCGCGGGTCTCACGGTCCTGCCACGGGTGTTCGGCCTTGCCCTCGGCGAAACGACGGTTGCCCGCCAGCATACGGCTCCATGCCGCGTCGGCGCGGGTTCGTCCGTCAAGTCCGTCATGCTCATTCATCTGTGCCATGCTGCACCTCCATCGACGATGATCCGTCACCAATGAAACCCGCGCGCACCGACAAGCCTGTGGGTGTCGGCCATGCAAATCGAATCTGGGTATAACCGCATCATGAAGACGGTCGAAACGGTGCTCTCATGATGCGGATATACCCAGAACTCAGATACACCCGGATACGGAAAGGGCCCGCCATGGGTATCCGAAATCGGATATCCACGACGGGCCCTCTCACCCCTTACGGCCGGGAATCCCGGCGGCGGATCAGCCCGTGTTCTGCAGGCCTGCCGCCACACCGGACACGGTGCAGAGAATCAGATAGATGAAGTCCGCGGTCTGGGACTCGCTCAGCTCGTTCTTCTCGTCGCGACGACGGACCGAACGCAGCGCGCGCACCTGCGTGACCGACAGAGCGTTCACGTACGGCGAGCGGATGCGGATGGCCTGGCCGAGCACGTGACGGTGCTGCAGCGGCCACTCGTCGCCCACGATCTTCAGAACCCACTTGCGGGTGAGCGCCATCTCCTTGAGCACCTTGTCGCGCAGATCGTCACGATCGCCGAGAGCCAGATACAGCTTGGCGATGCGCTCGTCGGTCTTGGCCAGCGACATCTCGATGTTGTCGATGAAGGTGCTGAACAGCGGCCACTCCTCGTACGCCTTGCGCATGGTGGCAAGGTCGCCGAACTGCTCGCATGCGGAACCCAGACCGTACCAGGCGGCCAGGTTGATGCGGGCCTGGGCCCAGGAGAACACCCACGGGATCGTGCGCAGATCGTCGAGCGACTTCGCGCCCAGACCACGCTTGGCCGGACGGGAGCCGATCGGCAGCAGGCCGACCTCGGTAAGCGGGGTGACGATGGAGAACCACGGTGCGAAGTCCGGCGTGTTCAGCAGGTCGAGGAAGCGCGCGTGAGACGCGTCGTCGAGCTGCTTGGTCATGTCGGCGTACTTCGCGGTCATCTCCGTGTTCGTCTTCTCCACGCTCGGAGCGGACTGCAGCAGCGTGGCCGAGGCGACGGACTCGATGTGGCGCACGGCCAGCACCGGGTTGCCATAACGGGCGAAGATGACCTCTCCCTGCTCGGTGAGCTTGAAGCGGCAGTTCACGGAGCCACGCGGCTGGGCGAGCACGGCACGGTTGGCCGGGCCACCGCCACGACCGACGGCGCCGCCACGACCGTGGAACAGCGTCAGATCGAGGTTGTTGGCCTCGGCCCATTCCACGATGCGCGCCTCGGCGGAATGCAGGGCCAGCGTAGCGGTGGTCGGGCCGGCGTCCTTCGACGAATCGGAGTAGCCGAGCATGACCTCGAGCTTGCGGCCGGTGGCCTTCAGGCGAGCCTGCACCTCCGGGATCTTCAGCATGGCGTCGAGTACGTCCACGCAGTTCTGCAGATCCTCAAGCTGCTCGAACAGCGGAATCACGTCGATGATCGGCGCATCCTCCGGGTGCTCGAACGCCAGACGGTTCAGCTCGTACACATCCTTGATGTTCTGAGCGGACTTGGTGAACGAGATGATGTAGCGGCGGGCGGCCTTGATGCCGTTGCGACGCTGGATCGAACCGAGCGCGCGGAAGGTGTCGAGCACCTCGCGGGTCATCGGCTGCAGTTCGCCGCGTTCGCCGTGCAGACCATGCTCGCGAATATCGGCGAGGGCACGCGAATGCACCACGGAATGCTGACGGAACTCCATCTCGACCATGTGGAATCCGAACGTCTCGGCCTGCCAGATCAGCGTCTGCAGCGGGCCGTACGCGCTACGCGGAGCGCCGGCGTCGGCCAGCGACTTCTGCACGGTCTTCAGATCGGAGATGTAGTCCTCGCAGGAGTGGTACATCAGATCGGTGTCACGTTCGATGGTGGCGTGCAGACGGTCGGCGATCACCAGCATGACGGCGCGATGCGGCTCCTTGGTGGAGATCAGCTCGGCCTTCTCGGTCAGACGCTCGCTCATCTCGCGCTGGTGGCTCCACAGGCTCAGCAGGCCGGCGCACGGCTTGGTGTCCTTGGACTCCAGCGTGAGGTTGCGGCCCACCTCACGGGTGGCCTCCTCGAGCTTGGCGATCACGTGGTCGCTGAACTTGCGGGCCACCTGACGGCTCACACGGGCGGTCACGTTCGGGTTGCCGTCACGGTCGGAGCCGATCCAGCTGCCCGGGTGGAAGAATGCGGGGCATGCCGGCGGAACCTTGCCCGCCTTGTCGCCCAGCACCCAGTCGTCGAAACGACGGTAGACCTTCGGCACGGTGTCGAACAGCGTGTTGTCGAAGATGTCGAGGATGGTGTCGGCCTCCTCGACCGGAGTCGGCTTCTTCAGCGCGATCGGCGAGGTGCGGAACATGGCGTCGATCTCGTTGAGCATCATGCGCTCGTTCTCCGCCAGATCGGAGCCGCCCAGACGCGGACGCTCCTCCAGCAGTTCGGCGATGCGACGGATCTTGCCTTCCACGGCCTTGCGACGAGCCTCGGTCGGGTGTGCGGTGAACACCGGATGGAACTCCAGCTTCTCCAGCAGCTCCTTGGCCTTGGCCGGTCCGCACTCCTCGATCATGCGCTTGTAGGCGCCGGTCATTTCGTTGATCGGATCGGTGGGGGCATCGACCGGAACCTGCTTCTCGCGCTCATGCAGAACGCTGACGCGGTAGTTCTCCTCCGACAGGTTCGCCAGATGGAAGTATGTGGTGAACGCGCGGGCCAGCAGGGTGGCATCGTCAACGGACACCGAATCAATGAGCTTCACGGCCTTTTCGAAACCGGCCTGCTCAGGATCGTCGTCCTCGTATTCCGCGCTTGTGCCGCCGAACTCGCCACTGGTCGCCTCGTTGGCGTAATCCAGCAGCTGATCGAAGTTCTCCAGCAGATTACCGTCGTACTCCTTCAGCACCGTACGCAGCAAACGAAGGAACAAGTCCATGTTGTTGCCGAGGTTGGCAGGAAGATTCTGCTCCTCGGGTCCCTTCGTGCCGGTTCCGGTGCTAACGATTCCCGAATCGGCGGCTTTGATCGTCTCGTCTGTCATTCAGACCTCCTTTGCCTCGTCACCGGTTGCTCGTCTATCGGCGTTCTGCGGCTCCTCCGCAGTTATTGATGCCGACCGTTCCAAACCCAAAGCCGGTGAACAGACGCCCCACCATTGTATTGCGTCAAAACCTGCGTTTATTACGGGGAGTTTTCATGATGGACGATTCCGGCCGTCGATCGCAGATTCTCCGACCTCAGTTCTGCCCGACGGAGTACAAATGGAGTCGTGATTTTCGGGAAGAAGCATGACAACAACGGAACGCTCCACGGCGCCGCCATGCCGGCCGGCGTGGAAAAAGTGACCAAATTCCACACCCATTCCATCCCGCTCGACATGGAAGACATCGAACGGGACTACGACAAGCCGATCGTCGAGGCCGGAATCGCCGCCAAGGCCAGCGTCATCGTACGCGTCGGCATGCTCGACCTCGGCGCCGGCACGGGAAGCTTCCGCGTGCGACAGATGATGCACCGCATCGCCTACCCGCTCGGCGTGCACGTGCGCGCCGACGTCAACCTCACCGACATCGAGGCCTCCTGCACCGACCACAAGGACCGCGTCACCGAAGTCATCGATCTGCCCACCACAGGTGTCAACACCGAACGCATCTGGCTGCTCGAACACTTCGCCGACTGGTTCAGCGTGAACCTCGGCCACTCCGCCGTCTACCACAACCACGGCGTCGAGCTCTCCGACAGACTCGTGGAGAACCTCAACGTGCGCGACGTCTCCCAGCTGTCCGCCGAAGCGGCCAAGGAGCTGCGCGAAGCCGAGAAGGCGGCCAAGGCACGCGGCGGCGATAACGCGCATGACGTCGATGCGCATGACGTCGCCGAACTGCCCGACAACGCACCCATGCAGTCCACGTCCGCCGCCACCCGGCAGGAACGCATCGACGAAATCGATCGGCAGCGCGAGATCGACGCCGACGACCCCATCGTCAAGCAGATGCAGAACAACGGTAAGAACGAGCCGACCGCAGACGCCAAACCAGGCAAAGCGGCCAAGACGCGCAAGCCGCGAGAGCATCATCCGCCACGCGGACAATACGCCCAGCACTTCGACCATGTCGGCAAGCTCGCCCCCAACGCGACCGACCCGAACTTCAAACCCATCACCGTGCGCGAAGCCCACGAACGACTCGACCTCATCGAACACCGCAAACCGCTCTACAGCGCTGAATTCGCCGGCTTCGCCTCCGCCATCGCCTGCGCATCCTTCGTCTTCCTCCTCGGCGGCGGACTCTACGACATGATCGCCGCATTCGTCGGCGCCGGCATCGGCCACTGGCTGCGCCGCAAACTCTTCGCCAAACACCTCAACCAGTTCTTCGTCACCTTCGTCGCCGTCTTCGTCGCCGCGCTCGCCTGCACCGGCACCCTACGACTCATCGGCTTCTACGATCCGATAGCCCTCGCGCACGACACCGCCTACATAGGCGCCATGCTCTTCGTGATCCCCGGCTTCCCGCTCATCACCGGTGGACTCGACATCGCCAAAATCGACTTCCCCTCCGGCATCCAACGACTCACCTACGCGCTGTCCATCATCCTCATGGCCACGCTCGCAGGCTGGGCCGTCGCCCGCATCGTCTTCCTCAACCCCCAGGGATTCGAACCCCAGGGGCTCAGCCCCCTCATCACCGGCATCCTGCGATTCGTCTTCGCCTTCATCGGAGTCTGGGGCTTCTCCGTCATGTTCAACTCCCCCCAGCGCATGTGCCTCGTCGCCGCCCTCATCGGCGCCATCACCGACACCATGCGACTCGAATTCCAGGACCTTCTCGGCATGCCCCCGGAAGCCGCCACCTTCATCGGCGCCTTCCTCGCCGGTCTCCTCGCCGCCGTCTGGCGCTCCTCCGTCCGCCACGGCTGGCTTCCCCCACACCTCGGCTACCCGCGCATCTGTCTCACCGTGCCGTCCATCGTCATCATGGTCCCCGGAATGTACATGTACCGCGCCATGTTCTACCTCGGCCAGTTCGACACCCAGAACGCCCTCGACTGGGCCTTCCGCGCCTTCATGGTCATCATCTGCCTGCCCATCGGCCTCGCCATGGCACGAGTGGTAACCGACAAATCCTGGCGCTACGACATCTGAAAATCATTGGATAACGGAGTGTCGTCTGCGTTGCGGAAGACTCGACGTACCTTCGTACGCCTTCGTCTTCCGCGCCTTGACGACACACGCGTTATCCAATGATTTTGGAGTGAACGGGATGGGGCATCATCCGCGTTGCTCCTCAGTCGACGTACCTTCGTACGCCTTCCTTCGGTGCGCCTTGGCGACGCACGCATCATGTGAATAATTCGGGCTGGACGGTGTCATCCGCGTTGCTGCGGACTTCGACGTACCTTTGTACGCCTTCGCCTTCCGCGCCTTGACGACACACGCGTTATCCAATGATTTTGGAGTGAACGGGATGGAGCGTCGCCTGCGTTGCTCCTCAGTCGACGTACCTTCGTACGCCTTCCTTCGGTGCGCCTTGGCGGCGCACGCATCATGTGAATAATTCGGGCTAGGCGGGGTGGCGCATCCGCGGTTGGGTCATTTCTCTCCGGCTCCCCTCGCTGACGAGGGGAGCTGTCCGCCGCATGGCGGACTGAGGGGAGGCAGTCATACGCAACTGCTCCCCTTTCACCGCGCACCTCTGCGTGGTTTCCAGCAACTTAGACACGCGTGCACCCCAACTTGGTAGTCCAAACCCAACTTGGTAGTCCAAACGCGACGTTCCTCCCACCTTGTTAGGGGTCACACCGTCCCGTTTCGACTACCAAATTCGTTTCGACTACCAAAATGTCACGTCTCGACTACCAAGATGTCTCATCCGGACCACCGAATCCGGTCACGCAGCGCCGGCCGATCGGCGTCGACTACTTCCCCGCCGCGATCTCGTCGATGCGGCGCAGCTCGTCGTCGCTGAACTCGGTGTTCTTCAGCGCGCCGATGTTGTCGAGAATCTGCTGCGGCTTGGAGGCACCCACCAGCACGGTCGTCACCGCCGGATGATGCAGCAGCCACGCCACCGACATCTCCGCCAGCGTCTGCCCACGGTCGGCGGCCAGATCATTCAGTGCGCGGATCTGCGCCAGACGCTCCGGAGTCAGCGCGTTCTCCTGCAGGAACCGGCCATCGGCCTTGATGCGGCTGTCGTCCGGCACGCCGTTGAGATACCGGTTCGTCAGCAGACCCTGCTGCAGCGGGCTGAACGTGATCACGCCCTTGCCGAGACGCTCGGCCGAATCCAACAGACCGTTCTCCGCCGTCCTGCGATCGAAGATGTTGAACTTGTTCTGATTGATGATGAACGGCACGTGCATCTCCTGCAGGATCGCCGCCGCCTTCTCCATGGTCGGCCCATCATAGTTCGACAGACCCACGTACAGCGCCTTGCCGCTGCTCACCGCCTGCGCCAGCGCTCCCATCGTCTCCTCGAGCGGCGTCTCCGGATCCGGACGATGGTGGTAGAAGATATCCACGTAATCCAGTCCCAGACGCTCCAGACTCTGATCCAGGCTCGCCAGCAGATACTTGCGGCTGCCCCAGTCGCCGTACGGTCCCTGCCACATCTCGTAGCCGGCCTTGGTGCTGATGATCAGTTCGTCGCGATGTCCGCGGAAGTACTCGTGCAGCAGTCGGCCGCAATTCCGTTCCGCAGCTCCCGGCTCCGGACCGTAGTTGTTCGCCAGATCAAAGTGCGTGATGCCGTTGTCGAACGCCGTGAACACCAGCTGCTTCATGTGCTCGTACGGCGTGATGTCGCCGAAGTTGTGCCAGAATCCCAGCGACAGCGCTGGCAGCTTCAGTCCGGAATTGCCGCAGCGGTTGTAGGTCATGCCGTCGTAGCGGGTGGGGGCGGGCGTGTATGTGGTGGTGGGTTCGAACATCGTTGCTCCTTGTCGTATGCCTTTGGAATCGTCGCGGATTCCGTGTCGTTGATTCCATGGTTGCACTTCAAGTACGCTTGAATGCAAATCCATGGAATCCCGACGTTTTCGCCGACGCCATCCGGCGGTTGCCTGGAGGCTGTCTTGTGACATGCCGTCGGTTACGGCGGCGATGACATCGCCGAAGGTGATTCCACGATCGAAACGAGGCTGACTCATGACGAAGAACAATGACGGGAACGTCGAACACCTTGCCGATGACGACACATCCTCTATCGGCTACACCATCCGACAGGTCGCCACGATGTTTCACATGCCGCCGTCCACGCTGCGCTACTACGAGGACGCCGATCTGCTCACCAATGTGGAGCGTGACCTGGCAGGGCAGCGCGTATACCGGGAATGTCATATCAACCGTCTGCGCACGATCTGCTGCTTCAAGCACGCCGGCATGAGCATCGGCGAGCTTCAGCGGTTCTTCGCGTATGAATCCGACGAGCCCGGACACATCGACGAGATCATGGATCTGCTGAACGAGCGACACGAGGCGCTTGACGAGCAGCGCCGTGCGCTTGAGGAGGCTCACGCGCATCTTCTGCGCAAACTGCACTACTACGGTGACATTCAGAAGGCGGTCCGCGCGAATCGTCCACTTCCCGAATGGGGTGAATACCGCAATGCGGTGTTCAGGGAAAGGCCAGTTTCCTCATCCGGTGAATAGATGCACAAAACCTTACATTTCCTAGATTTTTTGAGTGTGAAGAGAACGCTATTCGCTCAGATTGCACAATAGTGGACACCGCTCCGGCAAGACCGGTTCACAAATCGAAGATACCCTGATCCGAGCCGCGAAATTCCGCGGCCGGCAGGCGGGTATCTTCGATTTGTGAACCGCTTTCAGCCAAGAGGACGCCCCTCGGCGATCGCGCGCAACGCCGCCATGTGCGCGGCGAAGGCGTGCGCTCCGGCCGGCAGCATGCGCACCAGCGTCACCTTGTGCCGGTTGAGAATACCCGGCCGCTTTTCCAACGCCACGTACCCGCTCTCCGCCAAAGCCTTGAGATGCTTGGAACAGGCGGCGTCGCTGATCTCCAATGTGTCGCGAATCACGGAGAACTCCAGTGGGTTGCTTGCGGCCAGCAGCCCGCAGATGCGCAGGCGATTGGGCTCATGGATGAGCTCGTCGAAGCGCGGAGTGGCATCGCCGCTCATGGCGTGACCCCATCGCCGGGATTATGCCGGCTTGCGATGAGCCGGCTGATCTCGCGTTCGCGCATCCAGGTGAGCAGTATGATCGCCGTCGCGCCGAGAACAGGCAGAACACCGTACCGCACGATCGTCAGCGAGAGGGGTTCTGCGCCGCCGAGCAGCCGAGCCTGCTCGCGCATCGCGCCTTCGGCCAGAAGCACGATCACCGCCAAGACCGTGGTGAGCGTGTAGTTGAGGACAATGGCGCGATTGCCCATCCACGCGGTTCTGCGCACGCGCTTGCGGCGCTCGTCGGGAATGATGGTGATCGCTTCGAACAGAATGAAGACGGCCAGCAGCTTCATGGTGATGGACGGATCTGAGATCCCCATGCCGGCGAAGAACGCGCCCCATGCGATGCCATGCGCCACGCTGACCCACAGGGGCCAGGCGGCCTTTTTCCCGAGTCTGGCACTGTCCTTGTTGAGTTGCTGCAGGTTCCGATAGGCTTCGGACTGCGGGGTGGTGCTCGGGTCGGCATGGTGCTCCGGGGGCGGTGCGGTCCGCCCGTTCGCGTTATTCGGGTCGATATGAGGAACGGGTTGTTCGATACGCATCGGAATCATCTCCTTTCCGACTTCGTCGTCGGTTGATGAGACGGATTAAGTAATGGGTGGATGCCGCGTTCCGCAAGGGATAAACGTAGCGCGACATGACTGGTGAAATGAATGAACCAAAAGTGCTGGGCGAGCGAATCGAGTGGTGACCGTTCGTCGTCACCGATCATCTGCATCCATCGATCGTAACGGTCGTGATCACGATGATTCTCGATGGAGGAATAACTCTTTCCTCTAAGGAAATAATAACTCTTTCCCTACAGGAAAGTCAATGGAAAAAAGACCGTCGCCGGAGTGGGATTGCCGCCAAGCTACTAAGTATGGAGTCCGAAGTAATGCGACCGGAGATCAGGCCAAGGAACAGGATTCAGTGAGGCTGTGGAGATGGCGAATGTAAGAGAGACCGTCGGTAGCCGCACTTTTGCCGGAGAGATCCGATACTCTGGGTCCCCTCACCGCTGAGGGGAGCTGTCTGCCAAAGGCAGACTGAGGGGAGTCTTGCAAAGGATTACGCCATGAATCGCGCCGCATGCCCCGCATC
>NZ_NEWD01000003.1 GCF_002234915.1 Bifidobacterium vansinderenii
GCGCATGAACACCTCGCCACGCACCTCCACCATGTCGGGGATGTCGCCGGACGGGCCGCCGAGATTCTGCGGAATGTTGGAGATCGNNCGNGCGCGCATTCATGGTGATGTCCTCGCCGGTCACACCGTCACCACGCGTCAATCCCTGCTCAAGCACGCCATTGCGATAGATCAGATTCAACGCCAGTCCGTCGATCTTCACCTCGCAGCTCATCGGCAGCGGCTTGCCGTCGGGCCAGTCAAGGTCACGGATCACGGAATCGTACCAGTCGCGCAGCTCCTCGATGCTGAACACGTCGTCAAGGCTCATCATGCGGGAGGGGTGCCTCACAGACGCGAAGTCGTTCGAGAATGTGCCGCCGACGCGATGCGTGGGCGACTGCGGGGAATCCAACGCCGGGAACTCGGCCTCCAACCGCTGAAGGCAGCGCATGCGAGCATCGTACGCGGCGTCGGACGCCACCGGCGCGTCGTTGACGTAGTAGGCGATCTGGTCGGTCTCCACCCATGCCGCCACCTTGGTCCACAATCTGGCCGCCGCCTCGGAGCTCATGGACGACACGTCAAGACGCTCCAATCGCAGCGCGTCGGCATCGCTCTGCGTGAGCGCGGCGATCCAAGCGAACGATCCGGGTTCTGCGGCGGCCACGGGAGTGTCCTCCACCACGTCGCCGTCCCCGTCGAAATCCCAAGCCAGTTGCGCGTCGTGGGCGGAGCCCATTGCCGAATTCGTCATGCAGAGTCCTCTATGTAGCCGAACAAATCTACGAACACTCTACCTACGACCGCCTACGCGCTCAGCGAGCGCAGGAACTGCAACTGGATGGCGTCCATGCCGTCGCCGTCGGCGGTCATGCGGGCCGCCGCCATCGACAGCGTGCGGGCCGGCACGAACAACGCGTTGTCCACGCTCACGCGGGCCGCATCACGCACGATTGACGCCACCTCGCTCTCCGGCCATACGGGCATCTCATGCTCGCGCAGCACGGCCTTCGCCTCATCCACGGTATGCGGCACGGCGATGCACTGCGAGCGCGCGCGAGCGAACAGTTCATTGAGTTCCGAATCGATCGACCCCATGGCGTCCGGCGAGATATGGTCGCTCATCAGATATGCGGCCGCGGCGATGTCGAAGTCGTCGCGCATCCACTCCGCGTAGGCCAGACGGTAGTAGGCGAATGCGGCGTCGTCGCGGTCGAGCGACACGCGCAGCGCGTTCAGGCATGCGGCGCGCGCCGAATCCCAGTCCTGCGTGTTGGCCAGTTGGATGGCGAGCCGCAGATGCGACAGCGGGTAGGCGGGCGCGTAGACCACCATGGCGTTGAGATGCGGCAGCGCCTTGGCCGGTCCTAGGATCTGGGCGAGCACGTCGGCGAGTTCCATGTGCGCGTAGAACAGGTTGTCCGGAATCAGCACGGTCTTCTCATCCGGCGTGGCGAACAGACGGTTGTAGACCACGCGTTCCGCATACGAGTTGAAGTAGCGGGGCACGCCGCCGGTGGAGGCGAACAGCTTGTCGAGATGCTCCACGGCGGATTCGGCCACCTCCACGGCCTTCTGCGCCTCACCGCCGAACAGCAGGTCGCGGGCTTTGACGCGCTCGGCGTCAAGCCGGTCGGCGAGCCCGAAGTCGGGTTCTGGAGTGTCAAGCCCGTCGATGATCGCACTGGTCACATCGCCGGCGACATCGTTGAGCTCGGGGTCGCCGATGCGATGGATGACGTCCATGGCGCGGTGCGCGCGTTCCACGGAGGACAGCGAGTCGTCGAGCACCAACCGGTGGAAGTGGTTGATCGCACGCTGCAGCACGTCCACGCGCTGAATGGACAGGTCGAGCGTATCCTGCGCGCCAAGTACCCTGGCCACGGGCGCGGGGAACCGCTGCTCGCTCAGTTCGGGCGCCTCCTGCGCGCCGGTGGGCGAATACATGGCGTCGCGCAGATCGAATTCGGCGTCGATCGGCTTGAGCCCGTCGTTGCCGTCCACGTCCATGGTGGCGTCGAACGCACGGTAGAGGTGCTGCGGGCGGGCGAGGCCATCCTCGTCGATCATGGTGAGGAAGCGCTCGCGGGTGAAGGTGACGGTCACGAGGTTGCGCACGGTGGGGTTCTTGCGCAATGCGGCGATCGGATCGCTGTCGGTGTCGGCGTCTCCGCTCTGGCCGGTGCCGTCGCTCACGTCGAATGGATCGTCCGTGTCCTTGGCGTCGCCAAGCGCACCGATGCCGGTGCCGTCGCCGGTGCCGTCGGGCATGGAGAACGCCATGGCGTCGATGTCCACGCCTTTCATAAGGTTTTCGAATTCGCGGTCCACAGATTCGTTATCGGACGTGGAGGATGCGGCCGTGCCGAGATCGCCGGTTTCTCCGGTGGATGTGCCGTCGGAGTCGTCGACGGGCGGCTGGGGCGTGTCGACTTCGGGCGGGGCCAGCTGGCGTGCGGCGCTGCCGTGCACGTCGCCGTCTTTCGGGTCGGCCTTGGTCACGCCGCCGATCGTACCGCCGGAACGCATGTCCTCGAACATGTGCAGGGCTTCGCTCATCATCGAGGAGATCGCCGAATTCTGTTCGGCCACGGCCTCCTCGAGGCCTATGGAGTCCACGTGCAGCGACACGCGTTCCACGTGGTCATCCACGCCGAAGGCGAGCGCGGCGAGCATGAGTCCGACGCGCAGGTTGTAGTCGGCGGAGAGTGAGGCCCGTTCGGACTGGCTCAGGTCCACCCATGTGCGTCGCCGCTCGTCGTAGCGGTTGGTCGGCATCATCGAGGTGCCTGCGGTGGTGAAGCCGATGGCCACGTTGCCGTCCTGCAGGCTGGCGCGGAATTCGACGTCGAACCGGTAGGGCAGGCGCAGGCGACGCACCAGAGAGGAGAAGGTCTGCCGGTACACCCATTCCGAGCCGTTCGCGTCACGGACCGTGTCATGCGTGGACGGTGATTCCACGGGGTCGGGGAATTCGGTGGCCGTCTCGACGGCGGCTTCGCGCGCGGCCTCGACCATGGCGGAGAGCGCGGCGGTGCCGTCGTCGTGTACGGGGTCGAATCGTTCGCCCGGGTCGTCCTCGATGTCGAGCGCGGTGATAGCGGGGTTGGTCAGCAGCGCCCAGTCGAGCTGGGACGCCTGGGCGCGGGTGACGGTGTCTTCGGTGGGGTATGCGCCGAGCCGGGCGTTGCGTTCGAGCCACATGCTTACGGCGGCGAACCGGTTGAGGTTGCCTTCGATGCGCAGCGAGGCGAGCGCCGCGGGGAATTCGAGCCCGGAATCCCAGCCGAAGAAGTAGCCGCCCGAGTAGGGCGAGGTGTACAGGTGCAACGGTTCAGCGCCATGCACGGCCTCGAGGCCTTCAATCTGGTCGAGGGCGCCGGCCTCGTTCATCAGGTCGGCGAAGAGGACTTCGAGTCCGGAGACGCGCATGCCGTGGGCGCGGGCCTGCAGCGTGTCTTTGACGCTGCGGCGGATCGCGCCGATGGGTGCCTCGCGGCGCAGTCTGCGGAAGATGTTGCCCGATCCGAATCCGATCATGAATCCGTCGACCCGCGGCAGGAAGTAGACGGCGAAGAACGCGATGGCCATGGCGTCACGGTATTCGAGATCGGCGCGCAGTTCCACGGGCAGGTCGGCGCGCAGCTGTTCGAGCGTATACCGGTTGTCGGTCTTGAGCCAGGATGCCAGCCACATCATGTCGCCGTCGTCGCCACGGCCGACGATGCCGCCCTGCAGCACGTTCATAACATCGTCGTCCGTCGCGGTGTTCGCGCCCGGCCGGTCGGTGCCGTCGAGACGGCTGGCCGGCACGTGGATCTCGTTCTCCTTGGCGAACAGGAACACGGGATTGTCCCGCTGCGTGTCGGGGTTGATGTCGGGGCCCGCGAAAATGCGGCCCTTGTTGTCGACGAAGGCGATGGGCGTGCAGTGATTGCGGTCGGTGAACACGGCCAGAGAGAATCCACGGCCGTGCGTCTGCGGGAACTGCGCCCATCCTACGGACAGGCCGTCGGGCACTCCCGGCATGGCGGGCAGCAGTCGTCGATTGACCAGCGGTCCGATGCGCCTGGCATGTGCGGCGAGTTCACGAAGCATGTTGCCGTCGATGTTTCGCGTGGCATTCCCGCCGTTCGCGGCCGTGGCGTTCTGGTTCGTGTCGGCGCCGGGTTCGAACGATTCGGAGGCCGCGCCGTCGTCGGTCCCGCCGGTGGCGAATCGTGATGTCAGCGTTTCCAATTCCCCCAACGCCCGGTGCAGCATCCGCCCGTATCGGGAACGTTTGCGACCATTGTTACGCCGGTTGGAGGATGAAGTAGACATACCGTTCATTGTCACAATCCTCACCGACATAGACCGCGTTTCATGCCATCAGAGAACAGTCTCCTACAATGGGCGTGTGAATTGCCGTACCTCCTCCCCCGCCGGGTCGCATGCCAGTGTCATGCGTCGTCTGGCGCGCCATCGTATCGGCCTGCTGGCCGCGGCGATCATCATACTGATCGAGATCACGTTGGGCAATCTTCCGTTCTGGACATCGATCGGGGCTCCGAAGCCCACCGCCGTGAACGACACGCACGTCATGCTCGGCGCCGGACTGGTCGAAAGCGGCGACGGCGTGCTGCGCGTCACCGATCCGACCGCGGCATACATCGACGTATCCGTCGCAGACGAACAGGTGCGCTACGTACGGTACGATTTCGGCGGCGGTTCTCCCCGGAAGGCCTCCGAACACGGCGAAAGCGCCAAATTCTCCTGGAATCCGAGGGTTCGTCTGGATGCCGGCACCGCCGACGCCGCGGATACGACCGATGCCGCAGTCACGACCGACGACAGTGTGCGTTGGCATACCGGTCGTGTGGTCGGCGTCAGCCATGGGGTCAAGGCCACGCATGTGATACGCAACCGCGCGTATGACGGTGACGTCGTCCGTCTGCGCCTGTGGGTTCAGGAATCCAGCGGCACGCAGTTCGCGTTCCATAGGATCGTCGTCAACGTGCATCCCTCGTTCCGCATCAGCCCCGTACGCATATTGGTCATGGCAGCCGTGGCCGCCATACTGATCGCATTGCGGCCCCGTTCGCGCCTGTACGCCATGCCGTTGGATACCGCCGACCGGCGTCAGCGTCTCGCGCTTGCCGCGGCCGTGGTACCGTTTCTGGTCGCGTTCGGGTTCACGATCTGGTCAGGCATCAACCAGGGTCCACAGGTGTTCCATCGTCCGTTCGCCTACACCTACGACATGGACCAGTACGCCCGTCTCGGCGACGCGCTGCTGCACGGCCGTCCGTGGCTTGATCTTCCGGTGCCGCAGGAGATCATGAATGCGAGCGATCCCTATGATGTGGCGTTCCATGAACGGCTGCTCGCCACCGGCACCAACGAGGTGTATTGGGATCACGCGTACTTCAACGGCCACTGGTATTCGTATTTCGGCGTGGTTCCGGCACTGCTGCTATTCGTGCCGTTCCAGGCGATCACGTCGTTGTGGATCAGCGGCGGCGCGTGGCTGCCCGCCTCGGTGGCGACGGTCACGTTCCTGATCGGTTTTCTGGTGTTCGGACTGCTGCTGGTGGTGCGTCTGTTCACCCGGTTCTTCCCCACGGCAAGCGTGGGATCCACGGTGCTGGCGATGATCACGTTCGCCTGTGGTTCGAACGCGTGGGTGCTGTGGATGCGCCCGTCGTTCTATGAGATTCCCACGGCGTCCGCGCTCATGTTCACGATGATGGGACTGTGGTTCTGGCTTGGTGCGCGCAGCGGCGGCGCCGACGCGTATGAGGGAGGCGTGCCGGACGATCGCGGGGCATTCGCCGATGATTCTGACGCCGGCCGTCTGTCGCGCGCCCGTATCGCCGCGGGTTCGCTGTGCATGGCACTCACGTTGGGGTGCCGTATGACGTTCATCTTCTGCGCGCTGTTCTTCCTGCCGATCTTCGCCGACGAGATTCGTTCGGGGCTGGTGCTCCGTCCGATCGGCATGCTGCTGCCGCGCCGCTGGCGTTTGGGTTCGTGGAAGACGCAGGCGCGCGGCCGCCGCGTACCGCCCCATGTGTTCGCCTCGTGGAGGAACGATCTGGTGGCGCTGCTGCCCGCGTTCATGGTGTTTGCCGGACTGTTGTGGTACAACCTGTGGCGGTTCGGTTCGCTGCTGGATTTTGGCAATGACTACCAGTTCACGGTGGTGGATCTGACCCGTTACCGGGAGCCTCTGGTGGTGCTGCCGCAGATCGTGGGCTACTACCTGTTCCAGCCGCCCCGACTGACGGGAACGTTCCCGTGGCTGACGGTGCCGTATACGCCGGTGAGTCCGTGGCAGTATCATGAGCGGATCATCGGCGGACTGTTCTGGATGATTCCGGTCTGTCTGCTGGTGTTTCTGATCCCGCCCATGCGGCATGCGCTGCGTCGTCACCGCGCGTGGGGTCTGACGTGCATGTCGCTGATGCTGGGCGTGTTCGAGCTGCTGTTCGTCAGTTACAAGGGTGGTTTGGATTGGCGGTACGCGTGTGATTTCTCGTGGCTGTTCACGCTGCCGGGAATCCTGATGATCCCGATCATGATGGAGTGGACGCGCACCCGTCTGATGCTCGAGTCCCCGGGGATCACGCGTACGGCCCGAATGGCCCGCGCCGCGGTGATCGTTCTGGTGCTGTGGACGTTGTTCATGACGGTGGCCAGTTCGTTCATGACCGGCCGGGCCAGCCCGTTGATCACCAGTAATCCGGTGGTGTTCTACACCGTCCAATCCTGGTTCGTCTGGTGATTTGTCGCCGTCACGGAGTGTCCCCTGCGTTGCGGAACGTTCGACGTACCTTTTGTACGCCTTCACATCCCGCGCCTTGGGGACACACACGTGACGGCGACAAATCCGGGTGGGATTGGAAATATGTGTGATGTTTGAGTCGTGGGTGGGTGATGACGTGATCCCTCCCTCAGTCCGACCTGCGGTCGGCCAGCTCCCTCCCCTGGAGGGAGCACATGGTCATACACCTGCGTGCTCCCTCCAGTGGAGGGAGCTGTCACGCTCCGCGTGACTGAGGGAGGGATCCACCCCACCAACGCAGAGGACATTGTGCCGCAAAAGTAAAAAATCCGCGCCACGAGTGTGTCCTCGGTGCCGCGGAACGTGAAGGCGTACAAAAGTACGTCGAACGTTCAGCGGTGCCGAGGACTTATGCTCGCAAAGTAAAAAATCCGCGCCACGCGTGTGTCCTCAAGGCGCGGAAGACGCAGACGTACAAAGGTACGTCAAGTCTTCCGCAACGCAGAGGACACTCCGTGGCGCGGATTTTTGCCCCTAGAAGGTGGAGGCGTAGTAACCGGCACCCACGATTCCCGCGTCGTTGAGGAGCTGGGCGGGGACGATGGGGGTCTTGATGTCGATGTAGGGGAAGAACTTTTCGTGCTTCTTGCTGACACCGCCGCCGACGACGAAGATGTCGGGGCTGAAGTAGTGTTCAAGCATGCGGTAGTACTTGGTGAGTCGCTTGCCCCACTTCTTCCAGGTGAGTTCCTTGGCGGTGCGGATGGAGTCGGCGGCATACTTTTCGGAGTCGCCCTTGTCGTCGAGCAGGAGGTGGCCGAGCTCGGTGTTGGGGACGAGGACGCCGTTCATGATGAGGGCGGTGCCGATGCCGGTGCCGAGGGTGGTGGCGATGACGAGGCCGTCGACGCCCTTGGCGGCGCCGTACTGGGCTTCGGCGAGGCCGGCGGCGTCGGCGTCGTTGACGACGTGGACGGTGCGGCCGGTCTGTTCGCACATGAGTTCGTTGATGTCGACGCCGACCCAGGACTGGTCGAGGTTGGCCATGAAGTCGAGGGGGCGGCCGGGCTTGACGGGCGCGGGGAAGGCGATGCCGATGGGGGTGCCGTCTTCGACCTCGTAGTGGTCGAGGATCTGCTTGACGATGCCGGCGACGGCGGTGGGGGTGGACTCCTCGGGGGTGGGGATGCGGAGTCGCTCGCAGGCGAACTTGCCTTCCTTGAGGTCTACAGGGGCGCCTTTGATGCCGGATCCGCCGATGTCGATGCCGAATGCCTGTGCGGTTTCAATCATGTGTTTTCTCCTCGCCGAGATTGATCGGTTGGCCCGCAATTCGAACCTATATGAACGAATGTACCACCGCAGGGGGTGGCGGCGGGCCAACCGGAGTGTGTTTTCGGGGCGTGTCACGCGTGGCTTGCGGCGAATACGCGCCTGAGGTTCTCGTGCATCACGATCATGAGGATGAGGATGGCGCCGAGGTAGAAGGGGTAGAGGGTGATGGTGATGTGGTTGGCGATGAGGCCGAAGATGGGCGGGGCGCTGAGGCTGCCGGCGTAGGCACAGGCCATCTGGACGCCGATGACGGCTTGGGATTTGTCGGCGCCGAAGTAGGCGGGGGTGGAGTGGATGACGCACGGGTAGATGGGCGCGCAGCCGAGTCCGACGACGATGAGGCCGATGAGCGGCATGAGGTCGCCGAAGGGCAGCATCATGAGGATCACGCCGCAGCCGACGAGCGCCTGGCCCATGCGGATCATGGTGTGGTCGGGGAAGCGCATGGTGAGGAATCCGCTGACGGCGCGGCCGGCGGTGATGCCCATGTAGAAGAGGCTGGCCCAGGCGGCGGCCTGGTCGGCGTCGATGCCGTGGCCGAGCACCATGTAGCTGGCGGCCCAGAGTCCGGCGGTGGTTTCGACGGCGCAGTAGCAGAAGAACATGATGAGGATGGATTTGGCGCCGGGGATGGCGAGCACGGCGATCGGTCCGAGGGGTTTGCGGGGTTCGGCCGTCGTGTTTTCGTCGTTGCCGCCGGTTTCGGCCGGGGATGCGTCGGTTTCGCCGCCGCGGGTCTTCCATAGGGGCAGGCTGATGAGGATGAGCGCGGTGAGTACGACCTGAAGGATGGAAACCCATCGGTAGCCGGAGTGCCATCCGTAGCCGCCGGTGAGGGCGTAGTTCATGATGTAGGGTCCTGCGGATGCGCCGATGCCCCACATGCAGTGCAGCCAGCTCATGTGGCGGCTGGTGTAGTGGAGGGCCACGTAGTTGTTGAGGGCGGCGTCCACGGCTCCGGCGCCGAGTCCGTAGGGGATGGCCCAGAGGCAGAGTACCCAGAATGAGGGGGCGAATGAGAATCCGGCGAGCGCGATGGCGGTGGTGGCGACGCTGAGTGCGGTGACTTTGCCTGCGCCGAGTTTGAGGGTGAGCCGGTCGCTCATGAGCGCGGAGACGATGGTGCCGGCGCTGATGATCATGGAGATCATGCCGGCGTATGAGACCGGCACGTCGAATTGCGGATACATGACGGGCCATGCCGCGCCGAGTACGGCGTCGGGCAGGCCGAGGCTGATGAACGCCACGTAGATCACGGCGAGCAGCAGGTTGCCCATGGTTCTCTCCTTGTTGGGATGGGTACATGCCGTTGTCGTTGATCGTTCGTCGCTGTGGTCTGACGTTGACCGTGCATGGCGACGCAATCTGGGCATGTACGTTCGTACACGTCCAGATTAGAACGTTCCAGCTGTAAGACACGCCGTAAGACCTACCAAACGGAAGGTAATTTTGGCGGTGCGGGAGACGCCATTGTCGCCCGCACCGCCGAATCGGCTACTTCAGGCCCAGTCGGCCGTCCTTCCATGGACGGTGCAGCTTGCGGTCGATGCCACGCAGACGCCACATACGATTCTGCGTGTCGACGTCGCTGAGCAGATAGCCCGCCACGAACGGCTTGCGGAAGCCTTCGAAGTCCGCGCCATGGCCGATCTCGCTGTAGGCGCGCATGCATGCCACGTTCGCGAATTCCTCGGCGAGCAGTTCATGCCGACGATCGGGATCCAGCGCGTCGTCGCATTCGATGAGCCACTGCCGGATCGAGAACACGCCGCGGATGCGTCGCTCGTCGATCAGTTTCATCATCGATTCGATCACGCGCAGACGGTTCGACCAGATCATGTCGCGCAGCACGTCGGCGTCGTCGTACCCGACGAACGTGTTGCCCGACGCGTCGGCCGCATCCTCGAGTTCGATCGCCGCCTGCTCCTCCAGCCACTGGAAGCCCACGGTGCGGTAGGCGGCCAGCGCCAGGGCCGCGCGCCATGCCATGGTGTCGGCGTGGTTCTGCGCCACCTTGGACGCCACGAACTGGTATGGCTCCTGCAGCGTGGAGTCGGTGAACTCCTCCACCGTGCGCTTGCCCGGACGGTAGATCGTATGGGCGGTGCGACGCAGACGCACGACGCTCGACTCGGCCACGCGATGGCAGATCTTGGCGAACTTGGTGGGGTCCAGGCTCGCGCCTCCCACCAGGAATCCGTCCACGCCGTAGCGGCGGATGATCTGCGCGGCGTTGTTCGGGTTCACGGATCCGCCGTAGAGGATGCGAACCTTGGCGGCCACGTCGGCGCCGAACGTGGCGTTGATGAAGTCGCGGATGTCGGCGAGCGCCGATTCGATCACGGTGGGGTCGGGCGGCGTGCCGGTGCCGATGCTCCACACGGGCTCGTAGGCCACGATCACCTTGCTCATGTCGGCGGGCGAGAGCAGTCGCACTGCGGAGACGAGCTGATTGAGCGCGTAGTCGATGCCGATGCCGTCGTCTCGTCCGAGCTTGGTTTCGCCGATGCACACGATGGGGGTCATACCGCTGTCGAGCACCACGCGCATCTTGCGGTCGATGCGCTCGTCGTCCTCGGGGTGGTAGCGGCGCTGTTCGGAGTGGCCGAGCAGCACGTAGCGGCAGTCGAGCGCGGCGAGCATCTGGGCGCTGATGTCGCCGGTGTAGGCGCCGGCGTCGAGTTCGCTCACGTTCTGGGCGCCGAAGGACAGTTCGCCGTTCAGATCGGTCTTGCGGGCCATGTCGCGGATGGCCAGCAGGCTGGTGAACGAGGGCAGCACGCCGATCTCCACACGGTTGACGACCGTGCCGGACTCTTCCATGCGTCGGGCCCAGTTCTGGCCGGAGCCGGAGTATTCCAGCAGCCACTGCCCTGCCTGACGGTGGTCGAGGTTCATCTTCCAGTTGCCGATGACCATCGGCGTGCGCACCGCGCTGTCGTTGTACTTCATAGTCGTTTACGCACCCCAGTTTTCGATGACGGACTGGCCCTTGTGGTCGCCGAGCACCACGTAGCGGGCGGTGCCGAGTTCGAACTTGCGTCCTTCCACGGGGGGCAGGTCCACCCACGCCATGGTCACCAGTCGCAGGATGTGCGAGTGGGCCACGAGCAGCACGTCCTTGCCTTCGTCGGTGATGGCCTTCGCTTCGGCGGCGATCTTCTTCGCGCGGGCGAACGCCTCGTCGAGCGTTTCGCCTTCGGTCAGGTTCACGGTGACCTGCTCGCCGTCGGGGAGGGTTTCGACGCGCTGGGCGCCGAGCGATTCGGGAACGGCCTGGGGGCCGTCGAACCACAGGTTCCATGCGCGGCCGAGCGCTTCGCTGATCTGTCCGCGGGTGCGGCCTTCGGCGCGACCGTAGTCCCATTCCATGAGTTCGTCACGGTATTCGGCGTCGAATCCGGCGAGTTTGGCGGTTTCGCTGGCGCGCCTAAGCGGCGAGCAGTAGACGGCGGCGAAGGGCTCCGGGTGGGCGGCGCGTACGCGTTCTCCGGCTTCGACGGCCTGCTGACGGCCGGTGTCGGTCAGCGGGACATCGGTACGTCCCGTGTGCTGTCCGGAGACCGCCCAGTAGGTCTGTCCGTGACGAAGAAGATACGCTTTTCCTGGCTTCATGATGATGTTGGCTTTCCTGTGTTGTGTGATGTACTGCTGTGTACGACGATGATGGTCGCGCGTCCGTCGGAACGGCATGTCGGACGCGTATGCGGCCTTGGAATAGGCTCGCCGATGGGACGTCGTTGCCCCTCGGCGCATGATGGATGTGTCGGGGTGGCGGTCGAACCGTTCGGTTTTCACCGATGGTTCGACCGCGATGCGATTGTCATCCGCGCGTGGCGATCAGGCCACGACCGGATCGAGCACCGACTTGTAGTCCACGGTCGTGGCGTGGCCGGCGCTGCCGAGCAGCTGCGCGACCTCGACGACTTTGGCGGTCATGGCCTTGCGGCCGGCCGCGTTCCACTTGCGCGGGTCGAAGAACTTCTTGCCTTCGCGATGGGAGCGCTGCTTGCCGTCGGCGGCGACAAGGAACGCGTCGATGCCATTGGTGAACTCGTACTGGGTGTCGGTGTCGACGTTCATCTTGACCACGCCGTCCTTGACCGCGGCTCGCACGTCATCCTCGGACGAGCCGGAGCCGCCGTGGAACACGTACATGTTGCGCACGCCGGTCTTTTCGGCGATCTCGGAGAGGAGTTCGGGCTTGAGGTGCGGGATGACGGCGGTGCCGTGTGCGTTGCCGAATGCCACGGCGAGCAGGTAGTCGTCCTCGTCGAGTCCGGCGTCGGTGAAGGTCTTCTGAATCACGGCCACGTCCTCGGGGGTGGAGTAGACGGCCTGATCGGCCACGCCGTCCTCCATGCCGCCCCACTTGCCGCCGGCCTCGACCTCGAGCACGCCGTCGACGGCCTGGACCATCGGCAGCAGTTCCTTGATGGTGGCGGCGTTGTCGTGGATCTCATCGTGGGATCCGTCGAACATGAACGAGTCGAAGATCTTCTCCTCGCCGGCATCCTTGAGCTTCTTGAGCTCCACGAGCAGCGGCTTGAGCCAGGTGTCCACGTAGTCGGCGTGGCAGTGGTCGGTGTGCAGCATGATCGGCACGTGGTGGCTCTTGCGCAGGTCGCGCATCATACGGCCGATGATGATCGAGCCTTCGACCGGATCACCCTTGGGGCTGGCCTGCTTGGCGCCTCCGATGCTCACCTGCACGAATCCGGCGCTGTTGGCCTGCTCCAGACCCTCCATCGCCGCGATGGCGGTGTCGAGATTGCTGATGTTGATGGCTGGGTAGGCATATCCCCCGTTGCGCGCCTCGTCGAGCAGGTGCTTGACTTCGGTGGCCGTCATCGTGAAAGTGCTTCCGGTCGTTTCGCTCATATCCGTCCTCTTTTGGAACCGTGTGGGAAATGCATGTATCGGGGGGATTCCCATGCGTCCCCGACATGACCCATGGTCCCACTTTCGGGGATGGAATTGCAAGCTCATTCGAAGGCAATCGGCGACAACGCCCAAAGCTCACATAATCAGCACTCAAGAGCTCACAAATACGTTCATGACGGTCGATTTGAACGAAGCAAACAAACATAAAACAGAACAGAATCGCACGACACGCGAACACGAACGCGATTCCATGTGCGTTTCTGTGCGCCGTGAGGCAAAATCGCACAGCAAAAACAAACATTTCTTGCGTCGATACCATACCGACTCCGTTTTCTTGACCATGCGTCCGCTTCGCCGCGGCTCCGTTTTCGCAACGGCCACGCCGACGCAAAACGGGAGCGGGCGCATCCGTCCATGACGGAAAGGCGGTACAACACACCTTCCCCAAGAACAGACGCACCCGCTCCCGTGATTCGCGACCGATATCGGTCAGGCCTTGGCCGCCTTGCGCACCTTGACGGCCTTGGACCCGAGGTCCTTGACCTCCACGTCGGGCACCTGCTCGGCGCGGGTCATGGCACTCAGCGACCTGATACGCAGGGACGCGATCAGACCAACGCAGACAAGCACCACAGCGAAGGCGAAGCCGAACCGCGAACCGGTGACGAACGCCTGGGCGGAGTCGGCGCCGGCGGCGATGGCGCGAGACTGGCCGGCGCCGAGCAGCACGGTGGCCACCGCGGTGGCGATGGCGCCCCACACCTGCTGCAGCGTGTTGAGGATGGTGCTGCCGTCGGTGGCGAGCTGCGGAGGCAGGGCCGCCAGGGCAGTGGACTGCGCCGGGCTCATCGTCAGCGGTACGCCGATCATGAGCACCACGTGTGCGGCGATGATGTAGCCGACGGAGCTCGTGGTACCGGCGAGCATGAGCAGCGCCAGACCAATCACCGACACGACCAGACCGGAACGGACCAAGATCTTCGGGCCGATCGCGTCGAACAGGCGGCCGGAGAGCAGTGAGACCACGGCGTTGATCACGCCGCCGGGCAGCATCACGAGTCCGGCCATGGCCGCGGGCACGCCCATGCCGTTCTGGATCTCCTGCGGCATGAGGTACATGGCGCACAGCGTGATGCCGAAGTTCATCATCACCACGATCGCGCCGGTGGTGAACTGCGGGATGGCGAACGCGCGCAGATCGATGACCGGCACGTCCATACGCAGCTGACGACGGCTGTACAGTGCCACGGCGATCACGCCGACGATCAGGATGGCGATCACCGCGGGCGACATGCCGAACTCGCTGATCAGGCTCACGCCGAGCACCAGACCACCGAAGCCGACCACCGAGGTCAGGCAGCTGAACACGTCGATGCGCGGACGGGTGAGCTCATACGGATTGACCATGAACACGAGCGCGCACACCAGCGCAACGGCCGCCACCACGGCGAAGAAGTAGAAGATCCAGCGCCAGCTGAACATGCCGATGAAGAATCCGGACAGGGTGGGGCCCACGGCCGGGGCGAACATGATGATCAGCGTGGTGGTGCCCATGGCAGCTCCGATCTTGTTCTTCGGGAACACCTCAAGCAGCACGGAGAACATCATGGGCAGCACCAGGCCGGTGGAGATGCCCTGGACCATACGGCCGGCAAGCAGCACGGGGAACGTGGGCGCCAGACCGGAGATCAGCGAACCGATCAGGAACGCGGCCAGCGCCACGATCAGCAGGTTTCTGGCGCGGAACCACTTGAGCAGCAGTCCCACGAACGGCAGCACCACGCCGATCACCAGCATGTAGCCGACGACCAGCCACTGCGCGGTGCCGGCGGTCACGCCGAACGTCTCCATCAGACTGGGCAGCGCGATGTTCATCGCCGTTTCGCTGAGCATGCCCAGGAACGCGCCCAGATACAGTCCAAGCATTACCAGCGTGGGGTGCTTCACATCCACGCGGGCCTTCATCGTTTCATCGTGCCGTGTTTCCGGATGCCGTGTTTCGGCCATTCTCGTCTCAACCTTCCAATGTGCGTACAGTAACCGTTCGGGTCGAATCCGGACACGGCAAAGCGCACGCCCCGACGATGAATGCGTGAATTGCACGGCCATGGCGCCGGAACGCGGCTATGCCGCAGTGGATTCCCCCCGACCGCAGGCCTTGTCGACCGCGGTTCTGATTGCGTCGATCGTGACGATCATGGATTCGATGTCGTCCATGCTGACTTCCGCCATAAGCTCGTGTTCGATGCGCTGCCGTACGCCGACGATGTAGCGGTCGACGTATTCCTCGCCGAGATCGGTGGTACGGATAAGCACCACACGGCCGTCAGTGGGATCGGACGTCTTTTCGAGCATGCCAAGATCCGTCATCTCGCGAATGATGCGAGTGACGTTGGGCATGCGCATGCCGAGCGCGGCGGCGATGTCGGACACCCTGGAGCATCCGTTGTCACCACGCGTGCGACTGAGGGCATCGAGCACACGCAGGTGGATCGGGCGAACGCCCTTGGGCAGTTCGGGGACCAGCGTCGGCACCGAGGCGGCGGTACGCATGGCTTGCAGAATCCTGTCGAGCAGGTTGATATCCATGACCTCCACCATATCCCGAAGCATGCTGGGATCTCGTTGTCGAAACGTTGACGTGTGTCACAATCGATATTTATTTATATATGATAATTATCTTCGATATATAGTTTACGATACCGCGGGACCATGCGACACGCCGGGATCATCCATTGAAGACGGGTAACAAAAAACGTCCGGCATTCCAATATCGGGGAATGCCGGACGCATGGGAATCCGAAGGATCGGGCAGCCGTCAGCCGAGAACCATCTGCCTCACGGCGGAGAGAACGGCACGGATACCCGCCTCGAACACCTGCGGTTCGGGCAGCAGCGAGACGGCGAGATACCCGTTGACCGTCATGTCGAAGAAGAATCCCGGCTGGGCGGTGGCATGCTGATCGCGGATCAGCGACAGCACCAGTTCGCTCTCGTCTACGGACGAGGGGAAACGCAGCAGCACGTTCCACCCGCCTTCGGCCCTGAGCACGCTGACCACACCGAGATCGTCCGTCTCGAGCATGGCGTGCAGAGTCGCCAGATTCGCACGGGTGCGCGCACGCACACGATTCGTCTGCGAGACCGCATCGCCAAGCAGTTCCGGCACGCGATCGGCGATGATGTCGCTCATGGGCAGGAAGTCGTCGGCGATCACATCAAGCCGGGCCATGGCCTCGGCCACGTCGGCGTCCGGTCCGGACACCCGGATCCAACCGACCTTGGCGTGCGGAGCGGCGAGCATCTTCGAGAACCCGTCGAGCGCAAAGGTGAGCACGCCCCGCTCCCCCGCCAGACGCGCATTGCCGTCGAACGGTTCGAGCGCGTAGTCGTAGAACACCTCGTCGGCGATGATCGCCACGTCACGCCGCGCGCACAGCTCCACCAGTCGACGCCGTTCGTCCGGCTTCACATAGGACCCGGTGGGGTTGTTCGGATTGATCAGCACCAGTGCGCGAATGTTCGGGGCCGTGGCATCGGCCTCGGACTCGTCGAGCAGCCCCTCGATCTCGGCGATGTCGATCATCCACGAGCCGTCGTAGATCTGCGAGTATTCGACGGCCTCCACGTTCTCCAGCCGGGCGATCGATTCGATCAGCGGATAGCCGGGCTTGGGTGCGAGCACCGCGTCGCCGGGGTCGCACAGCAGCTTCATCAGCCACGAATACGCCTCGGACGTGGAGCTCAACAGATATAGATGGTCGGGATCCACGCCATCTGCGTCGATCGCGGACGGAGCGTCGGCGTCGCCATCCACACCGCCCGACGACAGAAACTCGGCGAGCGCCCGCCGAGCGGCAGACTGTCCGCGTGGATTCGCCTCGTACACGCCGGGAACGCCGGCCGGCGCCAGTCCGTGTCGTGTGGGGTTGGAGTCGTTGAGCTTGGTCAGGGTCACGCCGTCGCGCCGTGCCTGGAGCTCGGCCAGGCTGATGGCGTTGGGGCGTGACACGTCAACACGATGGGAAAAATGCATGCCGTTCTCGGTCCGTCTTGCTTCCGGCTACTTGGTCGGCGCCGGCTTCAGCGGCGGCATGGGCTGCCAGTCGGGATCGTGCAGCAGCTTGTGCGAATCCCACCAGCCGCGGAAGATCTGCTTCAGGCCGCTGCCGATGTGTCCGCGGTCCACGGCCACCAGTCGGATGATCTCCTTGGCGATGGTGGCGATGGTGCCCAGACCGAACAGGAATCCGCGGTAGTCGCCGTGCGCCATGGAGTAGCGGGCCATGTAACCGCGGTTGCGCAGAATGTGGTAGCGGTTCATGTCGGAGGTGGAGTTGAGCTGGCGCAGGCCGCCGATGTCCCAGTTGCCGATCTCGCGGGTGCGGCGCATCACACGGTCGGGCACGATGATCGGATTGGTGACCTTGCTGGCCAGATATCCGTAGATCGTGTCGTCCCAGTAGATGAAGAAGCGGGGATCGGGGAAGCCGATCTGCTCCACGATGTTGCGACGGAACAGACCGCCCTCGAAGCACATGGTGTTCATCACACGGTAGCCGGCCGGGCCGAACGCGGCGGGCGCGATCGGATTGGGGATGCCCAGCGGCACGATGAAGTGGTACTGCCAGTAGAACGGACCGCCGTCGTAGTCGTAGCGGCTGCCCTGGATCACGTCATGGGTGGGCATCCACTTGGCGAGCTTGGCCAGGCCGTCGGGCTCGATGGCCACGTCGTCGTCCATCACCCAGAACCATTCCGCGCCAAGCTCGTACGCCTTTTTCACACCGGCCGAGAATCCGCCGGAGCCGCCGAGGTTGTCGCTCTGCGGCGCGTACACCACGCGGTTGAGGTTGCCATCGGTGTCGGCGATCGTCTTGCCCCACTGTGCGGTGACCTTGTCGGAGAATTCCTCGACCATGGCGCGCGTTTTGTCGGAGTGTTCGTTGTCGACGATCACGATGCGCCACGGGGCGATGGTCGAGGCGAGGAACGACGCGAACAGCGTCTTGAGGAGCTCCTGACGCTTGTAGGTCACCACCACGATGGCGAGCTTGTCCGTCACCTTCTTCTCGGCCGTCTTCTTCGTTGCTTTCTTAGCCGTTGCTTTCTCGGTCTTCTGCGCAGTCATAGTGTCCATTGTGACACTGCCACACGAAAAATCGAGGTGATATCGCGTTCCAGATTCATCCGATATCGAAAACCGGCCGCGCGGCACATCGTGCGTCATTGCCTGTGCTACAGTCGGGAACGCAAAAGTTTCAGGGCGGGGTGCGATTCCCCACTGGCGGTGACGGCACGATCGGTCTCATAACGATCCATGCCGAAGCCCGCGAACCGCGAGAGGCGGCCGATCCGGTGCGATTCCGGAGCCAACGGTACAGTCCGGATGAGAGAAACGAGGTGCTCACATGAGCGTATCTTCGCATACCAACACCCATTCCACCGGCGTGGCCGATTCCGGCCGTTGGTCCACCAGGCGCATCGCCGTCTACGCGCTGTTCGTGGCGCTGGCCATGGTCACCAGTTTCGTCGAGCTGCCGATCTTCCCCGCGGCGCCGTATCTCAAGTATGATCCGTCGGGCATCGTGTGCCTGATCGCCGGTTTCGCGTTCGGCCCGTCCGCGGCCGTGATCGTCAGCGTGCTGGGCTTCGTGCCGCACATGTTCGGCGATCCGTGGGGTTCGATCATGGCGATCGCCGTGGCTCTGGCGCTGAGCGTGCCAGCCTCGCTGATCTACAAGCGCTGGAGGACCCGCAAGGGTGCCACCGCCGGAATCTTGGTGGGCGCCGTGGTGGCGCTGGCCATCGCGATCGTCGGCAATCTGCTGATCACGCCGATCTACGCGCATATGACGGTCGCGCAGGTGGCGGCCATGATCGTGCCGATCCTGCTGCCGTTCAACCTGCTCAAGTTCGCCATCCACGGCGTGGTGACGTTCCTGATCTACAAGCCGATCTCCGATCTGCTGAACAGGACCCGCTAAGGTCTATCTCACTTCGTCAACCACGGTGTGCGTATCGTGAAACAATCGATATGCACACCGTTCTTTGCTTTTCCAGTCCTCGTGAAAGGTCAGATCCCGTGACATCACCCGTTGCCATGCTGCATGACGTGCGATTCAGCTATGACGATGGCGGCACCTGGGCGTTGGACGGCGTGGATTTGACGATTGGCGCCGGCGAGCGTGTGTCGGTCGTCGGCGCCAACGGATCCGGCAAGTCCACATTGGGGCGCATCATCGCAGGACTGGCGGCGCCGGATTCCGGCACAGTGACGCTGCTCGAACAGCAGGTGTTCCACGACGGTGCGGCTGACGCGAACGCCTATCGCGCGGCCCGACATGGAATCGGCGCGGTGTTTCAGAACCCGGAGGACCAGATCGTCACCACCGTGACCGAGGACGACGTGGCCTTCGGACCGGAGAATCTCGGCGTGCCGCGGGAGCATATCGGCGATCGCATCGCCACTGCGCTGCATCGGGTGGGCATGACCGGATTCGGGACGTCCGATCCGACCCGCATGTCGGGCGGTCAGCAGCAGCGCGTAGCCATCGCAGGCATGCTTGCCATGCAGCCACGGATGCTGGTGCTTGACGAGCCGACCGCCATGCTGGACGAATCGGGGCGTGCGGAGATCATGCACGTACTCGACGAACTGCACAGGCGGGGCGTGACGATAGTGCACATCACCCACGCCGAGGACGAGGCCGCGCTAGCCGATCGCATCATCCGCATGGACCGCGGGCATATCGTCAGCGACGGCGCCTCAGACGCGGTTCCCCTCAATCCGCCATACGGCGGCCAGCTTCCCTCCCAGAGGGGAGCCACAACACAATCCTCATCCACGCTCCATACCGTGAGCGCCCCCTCCCCCATCATCACGCTCTCCCACGTCTCCTTCTCCTACGCCAAAAACACCCCCATCCTCGCCGACGTCAGCCTCACCATCAACCCCGGCGAAACCGTGGCGATCATGGGGCACAACGGCTGCGGAAAATCCACACTCACCCGACTGCTGTGCGCACTGGAGACCCCGGATCGCGGAGACATCACCGTGGCCGGCATTCCCGTCGCCCGCGATACCGGACGGCGGTCCAAGCCGTTACGTCGCAGGGACCGCAAGCGGCTGCGTGCCGGCATCGGCTATGTCATGCAGCATCCGGAACGGCAGCTGTTCGCCGAAACCGTGGCCGAGGACGTGGCCTACGGTCCGCGCAATCTCGGACTCGACGGATCCGAACTCGACGAGCGCGTCTCCCAGACGCTGAAGTCCCTTGGCCTTTCACATCTCGCCGAACGGTCCCCGTTCAGCCTGTCCGGCGGGCAGCAGCGCATGGTCGCCATCGCCGGCATTCTGGCGTGCCGGCCGAAGATCCTCGTCATGGATGAGCCGACCAGCAGTCTTGACGCCACGGCCACACAACACATCCATGATCTGATCGCCGATCTCAAAACGCAGGGCGTAACCGTGATCATCGTCACGCATGACCGTTCCGAAGCCGACCTTGCCGATCGCGTGATCACACTTGGAGATCACAGTGTCGGCGCGAACCATGATCGTGAGGATTCCGACGACCACAGGCCTGTCGAATCCAAGCAACCGCGTCCCTCGTTCATCACCGCGCTCGACCCGAGGATGAAGATGGTGCTGTTCCTGATCATGATGTTCACCGCGTTCGCCATCGGTACGCCGGTTCAACTCGCACTGGCCGCGGCGATGGTGGCGGTGATTCTGGCCGCATCCCGACTGGGACCGATATCGGTGCTGCATTCGGTGCGGGTGCTGCTTGCCTTGTTCGTCATCATGAGCGCACTCAACGTGTTCTTTGTCCGTACGGGAACTCCGCTCGTCCGTATCGGTTCGATTCCGATCACCGATGACGGTTTGTGGACGGCGTTGGTCTACGCTGGACGTCTCGCGCTGGTGGTGGTTCTCGGAGCGATTATGCTGGGCACCACCACGCCGGTGCGGCTGACCGATGCCTTCGGTTCGCTGTTGTCGCCGCTGTCACGTCTCGGCGTGCATACCAGCGAGATCGCGCTGACGATGAGTCTGGCGTTGCGGTTCATTCCCACGCTTACCCAGGAGACGCAGGATGTGATCGATGCGCAGTCGGCGCGCGGCGGCAGCATTGAATCCGGCACCCCCATGCAGCGGCTGCGAGCGTTGACGGCGATCATCGTTCCGGTGTTCGCAGGGGCGCTACGTCACGCCGACAATCTTGGACTTGCGCTCGACGCCCGCTCCTATGAGGGCGGATCGCACCGCACCCACTACCGTATGATGCATATCGGCGGCCGTGACATCGCGTTCGCCGGCATGGTCATCGTCTATCTTGCCGCGCTGATCGCACTGGCCTTCATCAGCTGATCCAATTTCTACGGTTGGACTACGAAACCGTTTTCGTAGTCCAAACACGACACGTCAATCATCTTGTGAACGATCACAACGTCTCGTTTGGACTACCAAATCCACACGCCCCCGGCACGCTTTCCACTCAGATAACGAAAAAGGGGTTGGAAGCCAGATATTGTTCTGACTTCCAACCCCTCTACGGGTATGACCTTCGGTGATTACTCGGCCTTGTCCGTTCCGGACTCACCTTCGGCGACGGCCACCGGTTCGGCGGCATCCGCAGGCTTGTCTTCCGCGTCCTTCGCCGGCTCGGCATCCAGGATCGGCTTGCCCACGAACGTGAACTCGCCCAGAATGCCTTCGCCCTGCGCGTCAACGGCCACGGCCTCGTTGTCGCCAAGCTCGCCGAGCAGAATCTTCTCGGAGATGGCGTCCTCGATGTCGCGCTGGATCACGCGGCGCAGCGGGCGGGCGCCCAGCAGCGGGTCGAAGCCCTTCTCCGCAAGCAGATCCTTGGCCTTGTCGGTCAGTTCGATCGACATGTGGCGCTCGAACAGACGATCGTTGAGGCGCTTGACGTCGAGATCCACGATCTGACGCACCTGCGGCTCGGTGAGCTGACGGAACACGATGATGTCGTCCAGACGGTTCAGGAACTCGGGGCGGAACTGCTGCTTGAGTTCCGAGCTGACCTGGTCCTTCATGCGCTGGTAGCTCGTCTCGGTGTTGCCGCCCACGTTGAAGCCGGTGTTGGCGGCCTTGGCGATGTCGCGGGTACCGAGGTTGGTGGTGAGGATGATGATGGTGTTCTTGAAGTCCACCTTGCGGCCCTGACCGTCGGTCAGATGACCGTCATCCAGCACCTGCAGCAGCGTGTTGAAGATGTCCGGGTGGGCCTTTTCGATCTCGTCGAACAGCACCACGGAGAACGGCTTGCGACGCACCTTCTCGGTGAGCTCGCCGCCCTCCTCGTAGCCGACATATCCCGGAGGCGCACCGAACAGACGCGAGGCCGCGTACTTCTCGGAGAACTCCGACATATCCACGCGGATCAGCGCGTCCTCATCGTCGAACAGGAACTCGGCGAGCGTCTTGGCCAGCTCGGTCTTGCCCACGCCGGTGGGGCCGGCGAAGATGAACGAGCCAGCGGGACGCTTCGGATCCTTGAGGCCCACACGAGCGCGGCGGATCGAACGGGACAGCGCGGTGACCGCGTCGTCCTGGCCGATGATGCGCTTGTGCAGCTCCTTCTCCATGTTGAGCAGCTTCTTGGACTCGGCCTGGGTGAGCTTGAACACGGGGATGCCGGTGGTGGCGGAGATCACCTGGGCGATGACGTCCTCATCCACGGTCATGGACACGTCGGACTCGCCTTCGCGCCAGGACTGCTCCTTCTCCTTGCGTTCGGATTCCAGCTTCTCCTGACGGTCGCGCAGTTCGGCGGCCTTCTCGAAGTCCTGGTCCTTGATGGCCTGATCCTTGTCCGCGCTCACCTTGGCGATCTTGGCGTCGATCTCCTTGAGCTCCGGCGGAGCGGTGAGACGCTTGATGCGCAGACGGGCGCCAGCCTCATCGATCAGATCGATGGCCTTGTCCGGCAGGTTGCGGTCCTGGATGTACCGGGCGGACAGCTCGGCCGCGGACTGCAAAGCACCGTCGGTGATGGTCACGTGATGATGGTTCTCGTAACGCTCACGCAGACCCTTGAGGATCTCGATGGTCTCGGCGATCGTCGGTTCGGGCACCTGAATGGGCTGGAAACGACGTTCGAGGGCCGCATCCTTCTCGATGTACTTGCGGTACTCCTCGGTGGTGGTGGCGCCGATGGTCTGAAGCTCGCCACGGGCCAGCATGGGCTTGAGCATGTCGGATGCGCCCAATGCACCGTCGGCAGAACCAGCGCCGACGATCGTGTGGATCTCATCGATGAACAGCACAATGTCGCCGCGGGTCTTGATCTCCTTGAGCACCTTCTTGAGGCGTTCCTCGAAGTCGCCGCGGTAGCGGGAACCGGCCACCATGGAGCCGAGATCGAGCGAATACACCTGCTTGCCCTTGAGGGTCTCGGGCACGTCGCCGGCGTTGATCTTCTGGGCGAGGCCCTCCACGACGGCGGTCTTGCCGACGCCGGGCTCGCCGATCAGCACGGGGTTGTTCTTGGTACGGCGGGACAGTACCACCATCACGCGCTCGATCTCCTTGGTACGGCCGATGACCGGATCAAGCTTGCCTGCCGCGGCTTCCGCCGTGAGGTTGCGACCGAACTGGTCGAGAATGGCGGAACCGGTCTGGCTGCCCTTGTTCTGCACGCCGCCGGCGTTGGCCAGATCGCCCTTGTCGCTGTCGGAGCCTTCATGGCTGCCGCGGATCAGGTCGATGGTGGCGGTGCGCAGCTCGCCTAGATCCACATCCATCTTGATGAGCACCTGGGTGCCCACGCCCTCGCCCTCGCGAATCAGACCGAGCAGGATGTGTTCGGTACCGATGTAGCTGTGACCCAGCTGCAGTGCCTCACGCAGGCTCAGCTCGAGTACCTGCTTGGCGTGCGGAGTGAATGGAATGTGTCCGTTCGGAGCGGCATTGCCCTTGCCGATCATCTCCTCCACCTGCTTGCGGGTGGCGTCAAGTTCGACTCCCTTGGAAGCCAGAGCCTTGGCGGCCACGCCCTCGCCCTCGCGAATCAGGCCAAGCAGCAGGTGTTCCGTACCGATGTAGTTATGCTGGAGCGCACGTGCCTCCTCCTGGGCAAGCACAATGACGCGCCGCGCACGATCGGTGAACCGTTCGAACATGCTTTGTCCTCCCTAATAAAACTCTGTATCACTTTACCGATTTGCAGTGACGAACATTCCCCCGCTCCCACATATTGCGCTGTAAACGCAAAAAGATAGATGGACCGGCCGCGGTTCCATGATGTTCCCGTAGCCGTCGGCTATGCTGGGGACTACAACGACGTACATCAGGAGGTGCATCATGACCAACGATGGCATCAACGGGGGCAGGGAGACGAACGACGGCCTGAAGGACATCGTCGTCGGCGTGGACGGCTCCTCGGAGTCGTTCGCCGCATTGCGATGGGCGTTGAATGAGGCCGGTAAGACCGGCCAGCAGGTGAACGCCGTGTTTGGCTGGACGCATTCATGGGATATGGGTTCCGAACCGGACGACGACGAATCGTGGAAAAAGGTTCGTCATGAGATCGCGCGCACGTTGCGCGGCTGGGTGGATGAGGCCTCGAACGGCATCGACTTTGATCCCAAGAATCTCAAGCTCACCTCGGTGAAGGCGTCGGGCTCGGCGGCGCTGCTGCAGATCGGCGCCGACTCCCAGCAGATCGTGGTAGGCCGGCGCAATCTTGGTCGCGTGGCCCGCTGGTTCCTAGGGTCGTCGTCATCCTCGCTCGCCGAGGAGGCGAAGGTGCCGGTGACGGTGGTGCGCGGCGACGAGGACAAGGACTCCCCCGTTTCCGTGCAGGACAGCATCGCCCGCTCGCTCAGCCCGGAAAGCTTCGACCGTGGCGGCGGTGACGGCAGCGGACTCCGCCCGGTGGTGGTGGGCATCGACGGCTCCAAGACGTCAAGGCGAGCCTTGGATTTCGCCATTCATGAGGCGTCCGTCGACGGTCGGCCTCTGCACGTGCTGTTCTGCTGGCAGATGAAGGATCTGGGCGCCATCGAGGGCTACGAAACCACGGTTCCGTCCATCGCCGTCGGGCAGCAGCACGCCGAACAGATCCTCGCCTCGGTGACGGGACAGGTGAAGTTGCCGCCGAACGTGACGATGACGGCCAGCGCATTCCACATCGCCGCCGGCAAGGGACTGGTTAGCGCGTCGCGTTATGCGAACCGCGTGGTCGTGGGTTCGCGCGGCCTGTCCGGTTTGGACGCGCATTTTCTGGGATCGGTCTCCCGTCAGGTGGTGGACGAGGCCGAATGCACAGTCACCGTAGTGCACTGACGGTTGTCGACATTGAGTCTCCGGCAGACGGACATCACTGACAATGAAACGCGGAACGCCCGCGGCGAACGTCAATTCATTCGCCGCGGGCGTTCCGCGTTATGGTTCACGATCATCCCACGATGATCGATCACGTCGCCATCGATCTCGTTCTCGAATATCGACGCCTACTGACGTCTACTTGGATCGTTCGGGCATCTGGGACAGGAACACAATGGTACGTCCGTTCCGCATGCCCAGATAGTGGCCGTTATCGTCAAACGTGCCGGTGTCGGCACCTTCGGCGGCCTCCATGGCCTCGACATCGCCACGCTCCTCGCGCGGCGCCTGCTCGACGATGTCGATATGCATGTCGTCATAGGCGGGCTTGGACTGGATCCACAGGCTGCTCGGCTCTGGCGGCTCGATCTCGGAATGTTCGCCGCAACCGTGGTCTCGGGACACCACACGTCCGTCGTCCGGGCTCCACTTGTTGGCGCAGACGCCGAACATGAGGTTCAGCTCGCCCTGCAGCGGGATGAAGAATCCACAGGTCTGGCATGCCAGACCGTCAGCCGTCTTGGTGGACAACGACTTGGGACCGTGAGGGCCGGAATACCAGCGTTCGGCGGCCTGCGCACGACCAAGGGGGGTCAGTACCCTCCTGCGAGACAGCTCGAATTCGTTGGCGACATGGACCTTCGATTCGAGAGGCTCGTCATGCCCGGTCTTCTCCTCGTCCTTGTCTTCCGTTTCGGTCGGCGCCTCCACCGTCGTCGAGGATTCAGCGGTCTGTTCGGAGTCCGTCTTCGCGTCCGATTCGGAAGACGACTCAGAAGATGCGGTCGCCGTCTCGTCCGAGGAATCGGCCTCCTCCTTCTCGGAATTGAAACCATCCTCAAGTCGGGGATCGTCGGGCTCGGTACCAAGCGCGTCGGTCACCGCCAGATCGGACGGCAGCAGACGATCCTTCCACGGAATCCACTGCGGGGGCATAAGCGAATCCTCGCCGGGAATCAGCGACGATTCACTGACCGTCCAGAGCCCACGATCCTCATCGTGGTACAACATGACCGACCACTGCCAGCCTTCATAGCCGGGGATGTGGGCGGCGAAACGGAAATCGGATACGCCGTCCTCCAGCTCCTGAACGCCGAGGAAGTCGCCGACCTGAGAGTCGTCGTCCGCCACCTCGAAGGCCACGGCATGGGCCATGAGACGAGGATCGGTTGCGGTCGTCTCGACGTCGTTCACGACGTCCTCATTCGTGTTATCGGTCACGTGGCATCAGTCCTGAACGTCGAAGTTATCCGCCACCGCGCGCAGCAGCGTGGCGAGTTTCTTGGAATCCGCCTGCGACGGGTAGCGGTGGCGACGCAGACCGTTGCCGGCCGCGTCGAGCAGCTTGATCAGATCTTCCACGATCGCGGCCATGTCATCCGGCTTGGGACGGCTGGCCTTGACCATGGACGGCATGGGGGCGGTCACGGTCACGCCCATGGCCTGGGGACCCTTGCGCCCGTCGATCACCGAGAACTCCACCTTGGCACCCTTGCGCAACGTAGTGGTGCCCTGGGGCAATGCCGTGGCGGGCATGAACACGTCCTTGCCATCGTCACCGGTGATGAAGCCGTAGCCTTTTTTCGCGTCAAACCAACGAACTTTTCCGCTGGGCATACCAAATACACCTCACTGATTACGACAGTCGATCTCTTCACACATCGGCTTTGCGGCACGATTGCGCCACAAAGCCAAATTATTATTCTATCCTAAGCCTTCGTCGGCCGTACGCTCTCAGAGGGATTCTGCGTTGCGGAAGCCGTCTGAGCGCCTTTGGTCTCCGCGTTCTGAGCCTCCTCCGGAATAGGGATTATCACAGTGAACGTCAGTCCGCCTCCGGTCGTTTCGGAAGCGCAGATCAGACCGTGATGCGCCTTGACCGCCGACTGCGCGATGGCCATACCCAGTCCGGTTCCACCCTTTTCGCGAGCACGCGAAGGATCGGCAGTATAGAACCGTTCGAAGATCATCTGCCGTGATTCGGGAGTCATGCCCGGACCATGATCGGCCACACGGATGACGGCGAACTGGCGCCCGGAGCCGGTGGACGACGCCACCTGCACGGCCTGAATGAACTGGTCGAGCGAGACGTCGGTGGACGGCATCTTGCCAAGATCGACATGAGGCAACGACGCGGTAAGCACGGACAGCCCCATTTCCACGGGTGAGTCCGATGGCGTGTACCTGTGGATGTTGCCCACAATGTTTGTGATGACCTGACGCAGTCGTGCGGGATCTCCCTGAATCGTGACCGGCTCGAGCTTGCCCTCCCGGAACTCCAGACGGGCAGGTTCCAGCTTCTTGCCGTCGGCCGCCACCAGCGGCGTATCCGCCCCGGTCACCGTCACACCGCCGAGACGAATCGCGCGATCGGGATCCAACGCATGCAGATCCTCGGCGGAATCCGCCACGATGCCGTTGAGCTTGGCCTTCTGATTGAGATCGATGCCGCGTCCCTCGTCCATGCGGGCCAAGGACAGCAGATCCTCAACCAGCGCCGCCATGCGCGTACTGGACTTCTCGATGCGATCGATCGACTCGTCGGCGCGTTCAAGCGCACCGGGATAGTCGCGCTGCATCTTATACAGCTCGGCGTATCCATGGATCGCGGCCAGCGGCGTGCGCAATTCATGGCTGGCGTCGGAGACGAACCGCTTCATCTTCTCGGTGGTCTCCCGCTGCTCTCGGAAGCTCTGCTCGATTCGCGCCAGCATCTGATTGAGCGACGCCGACAGCGAACCGACCTCGGTGTTCTCCGGCGCGGACGGCACACGCTGCGACAGGTCGCCGTTGGCGATCTTGGCCGCCGTCTTCTCGATGCGTTTGAGCGGCAACAGCGTACGATCGACGGCGATGGTGGCCATCACCGTAGCAAACACGATGGTGGCGATGCCGACGACAAGGAAGTATTTGGTGATGATGCCGAGCGTGTCCTGCATGTCGTGCAGCGACAATCCGATCAGCGCCACGCCGCGGGTGACGTCCCCGCTGTCCGGGTCCTTGACCGTGAACTGCAACGCGACCACACGCCACGGCGACATGGCCACCTTCAGCGAGGACCGGCTCACGGACCCCGAACTGACCTGCACCTGGGCTTCGGTGGTGAATGGCTGCCCGAATTGGATCCCGGCAAGGCTGCCCGACGACGGAAGCTTCAGCACGGATACCACACTGCCCTGCAACTTCGGTATCAGCGGCGTGCTTTCGATGTTGTAGTTGGCGTCGCGGAACTGCACAAAGAACAGATTGCCGTTCAACGTGCTGTTGTTGTCGGCGTGCTGGAGCTGATCGATGTTGTTGATCACCAGACCGGCCTGATTGGTCAGCTGGTTATCGGTCTTGTCGATGATATAGGCACTGACCAGCTGTCGTACTGCGAACGCGATCACGCCGCCGGACACCAGCAGCAGCACCAGAATAATCGACACCAGTTTCGTAGACAGTGACACCGCGTCGAGATGACGTACGAGAGGGTTCTCACGGCGGGTTTTGTTCGCCGTCGCATCCCTCTTGCTTGGAGCGATCACGGAATCATGCTCCCGGAGCGGACTTTGGCGAACGGATCATATAGCCGATGCCGCGCTTGGTCTGGATCAGCGGATCCACCTTGCGTTCGGTGCCGTCCTCGTCGGTGTACATCACGCCATCTACCTTCTTGCGCAGATAGGAGATGTAGGATTCCACGATCGCAGCGTCGCCGCCCCAGTCGTACTGCCATACGTGGTCGAGGATCTGCGCCTTGGACAGCACGCGTCCCTCGTTGTCCATGAGGTAGCGCAGCAGCTTGTATTCGGTGGGGCTGAGTTCCACCACCTGGCCGTGACGGGTCACGTCGTGCGAGTCCTCGTTGATTTCAAGATCGGCCACGCGGATGATCGGGTCATCCTCGACCTGTTCGCGCGTGCGACGCAGGATGGCGCGGATGCGGGCCACGACCTCCTCGAGGCTGAACGGCTTGGTCACGTAGTCGTCGCCGCCCACGGTGAGACCCATGACCTTGTCCTGGGTGTCGTCGCGTGCGGTGAGGAAGAGTACAGGAGCGTCGATGCCCTCCTGTCGGATGCGACGGGTCACGGTGAATCCGTCGATGTCCGGGAGCATCACATCGAGTACGATCAGATCGGGGTCAGTCTTTTCGATCACCTCAATGGCTTCGGAACCGGAGGCCGCGGTGGCCACTTCGAAACCGGAGAAATGCAGGGACGCCACCAGCAGGTCGCGGATGGACGGTTCATCATCTACAACGACAATCGATGCCTCAATGGATTTGCTCATGCTTCCACCATGCCTTCACCCTCTGGATGTTTCCTGAATGTCGTCTGAATCATTAGTTGGATTTATGGGGGTCGTCGGAGGAATCGCCGTCCTTATTCCCATTCCCGTTGGTCTCGTCATCATTCCCGCTGTTTGAGACAACCTCAGGATCATCGTTCTCGCCGGATTCGGAGGATTCATTCGGCGTATTCGTCGCATCGTCCGTCGTGGCATTCTCCGTGTCGGTTCGCCTTGACCTGCGACGCTGCCTGCGTGCCAGCTGTTTCTCGGCACGGGAGCGGGCGCGGGAATGACCCTTCTTATGCAGGACGAAGAACACGCCCGAGGCGACGACCAGCACGACCAGCGCCACGATGAAGACACCGACGCCGATATGGCTGGCGGCCGACGGCGTGGATGTGGTCTTGGCCGCCTTGATCTGATCGGTGAGGGCGATGGCCGATCCCGACCAGTCCGGCGTGTCTCCCTCGGTCAACGGCTTGAGCGCGGCGGATGACATCTCACCGGCGGCGTCCTGCAACCATTTATCGGAGTTCTTGGAGATGGCCACCACCAGGTTGCCGTCCTCCGATGCCACGGCAAGCAGCACGGTGTTGGGTTCGGGGTTGGTGGAATTAAGCACGTCCGTGGCCCATTCCTCGGGATCCTTGCCTTCGGCGAACTTGGGCAGGTACAGCAGTTTCACTGTCACTCCGGTCTCCTGTTTGGTGGAGTCGATGGCGTCGGTGACCTTGCCCAGATTGTCGCCGAGCAGATTCTCGGTATCGGTGATGTTGTCGGTGACGGTCACCGCGCTCTGGTTGTCCTCGGATCCGCTGCCGGACTGATCCGCCGACTGGCTGGACTGGTCGGTGGCCTCGTCCGCCCATGTCGCGGGCGCCGGGGCCATCATGAGCGAACCGGCCATGGCAATGGTTGCGAGCACCGTTCCGATCACACGGATCACGCCGTGCGATGCCATTCCGCTTCCGGCCCTCGTCCCATCTCCGAGGGGGTGCCATTCGACCACATCGTCCGTAACCTTTGTCTCCACATGCGTGCGTCTCATAGTCTCCACTGTAACGGTTCGGCGTCACATCCGAACCGTGTCATAACACCACCTCGCATCGAAAGGACACATTATGCCCCAATATCAAGTGGATTCGGAACAGATCCAGTCGTCATCCGCCGCGGTTTCCGCATCGGTCACTCAGATCCGTGAAGCCGTGAACGGCATGTACGCCAATCTCAACCAGCTGCAGAGCGTATGGCGTGGCGGCGCCGCCACCCAGTTCGCATCGGTCGCCTCGCAGTGGCGCGCGGCACAGCAGCAGATGGAGCTTTCACTGGAATCCATTCAGAACGCGCTCTCCCAAGCGTCCATGGTCTATTCCGACGCCGAATCCCAGGCGTCTCGTCTCTTCGCAGGCTGATCCGTCTTCCGGATTGGTCTCTCGCTCGCATTCCCTACAATTTCGACATCGTTCGATATCACGGCAAACAGCCATCACATCATCACCATATCCATACGCAAAAGGCTCCGACCCATATTGGATCGGAGCCTTTTGCTATGCGTCTACGACGCTGATCTCAGCGATTGCGCGGGATCAGTAGCCCATGTCGGCGCCAGCGGCCGGAGCAGCTGCCGGCGGTTCCGGCTTGTTGGCCACCACGGCTTCGGTGGTGAGGAACAGACCGGCGATGGAGGCGGCGTTCTGCAGAGCGGAACGGGTCACCTTGACCGGGTCGGTCACGCCAGCGGCCAGCAGGTCCTCGTAGGTGTTGGTGGCGGCGTTCAGACCCTCGCCCTCGGGCAGGGAGCGAACCTTGTCGATCACCACGTCGCCGGACAGGCCAGCGTTCTCGGCGATCTGCTTGATCGGGGCCTCGACGGCGCGGAAGACGATGGCGGCACCGGTGGCCTCGTCGCCTTCGAGCTTCACGTCGGCCTCAGCCTTCTTGGCAGCCTGGATCAGGGCCACGCCACCGCCGGGCAGCAGGCCTTCCTCGATGGCGGCCTTGGCGTTGCGCACGGCGTCCTCAATGCGGTGCTTGCGCTCCTTGGCCTCCACCTCGGTGGCGGCGCCGACCTTGATGACGGCCACGCCGCCGGCCAGCTTGGCAAGACGCTCCTGCAGCTTCTCGCGATCGTAATCGGAATCGGTGGCCTCGATCTCGGAACGGATCTGAGCCACGCGAGCCTCGACGTCGGCCTTGTCACCGGCGCCGGACACGATGGTGGTCTCGTCCTTGGAGACGATGACCTTGGCGGCGGAGCCGAGCACGGAGGCGTCGATGGAGTCGAGCTTGAGGCCGAGATCGTCGGAGACGACCTGGGCGCCGGTCAGGATGGCCATATCCTGCAGCATGGCCTTGCGGCGGTCGCCGAAGCCCGGAGCCTTGACGGCGCAGGAGTTGAAGGTGCCACGGATCTTGTTGAGGATCAGGGTGGGCAGGGCCTCACCGTCGACGTCCTCGGCGATGATCAGCAGCGGCTTGCCGGACTTCATCACCAGATCGGCGATGTGGATGATGTCCTGCTGGCTGGAGACCTTGCCGGAGGTGAGCAGGATGTAGGGGTTCTCGAGAACCGCGGACTGCTCGTCGGCGTTGGTGACGAAGTACGGGGAGATGTAGCCCTTGTCGAAGCGCATGCCCTCAGTGAACTCGAGGTCCAGACCGAAGCGGTTGTTGTCCTCGACGGTCACGACGCCGTCCTGACCGACCTTGTCCAGGGCCTCGGCGATCTTCTCGCCGACCTCGGGATCGGCGGCGGAGATCGTGGCGGTGGCAGCGATCTGATCCTTGGTCTCCACGTCCTTGGCGGCGGCGACCAGTTCCTTGACGATGGCCTCGGTGGCCTTCTCGATGCCGCGACGCAGGGCGATCGGGTTGGAGCCGGCGACCACGTTCTTCAGGCCTTCGTGGACCACGGACTGGGCCAGCACGGTGGCGGTGGTGGTGCCGTCGCCAGCGACGTCGTCGGTCTTCTTGGCGACTTCCTTGACCAGCTCGGCGCCGATGCGCTCGAACGGGTCATCAAGTTCGATTTCCTTGGCGATGGACACACCGTCGTTGGTGATGGTCGGAGCGCCGTAGGTCTTGTCGAGCACGACGTTGCGGCCCTTCGGTCCCAGCGTGACCTTCACGGTGTTGGCCAGCTTGTCGAGGCCGGCGAGCATGCCGGAGCGGGCTTCCTCATCGTAGGAGATGATCTTTGCCATGGTTGCTATCCCTCCAAATGGCTTGTATTACGTATTCACCCTCAGCGCGTGAATCAGATGGCCGTCAGCTGCCGTTATCACTCTCACGCCTCGAGTGCTAAAAGTGAGATTAGCACTCTCGGGCGAAGAGTGCCAACTATTCCCGTGGCGAATATGCCGGCGGCGTGAAAAACATGGCGTTCGCACAGGGTTCGGAAGCGAATTTTCTCAGATTTTTACGGGAAGAGAAGCGGATGAAACGGCGCGGAGCATACGGAGAGGATATGAAAAAGCCCCGGCGCGACAAAACCACACACGCGCCGGGGCCAGCCGGAGGACGGGGCGTCAGAGCTTGGTCACCGTAGTGGCCTGCATGCCCTTCGGTCCCCTTTCGGCTTCGAACTCGACCTTATCCCCTTCGTCCAGGGTTCGATAACCCTGGGCGTTGATGGCCGACCAATGGACGAAAACATCTTCACCGCCCCCTTCGGGAGTGATAAAGCCATACCCTTTGGCTGCGCTGAAGAACTTGACCGTACCCGTTGCCATAACAGCTTCCCTTTGTAGTTGTGATACCGTCCCACGCATGACAAACACAACAACATCATTGAGTCTGACGGTTCGTGCATCTCTTCTTGCACGATTCACACTATAGTAACCGAGACAACGTTTGTTAGCCATCACACCTCCCAATGTCAATGTTTTCGCCATGGGAGGAGCCCGAAAACGTCGGGGGAACGTCTACTTCGGATCAGCGCATGAGCACGACGGCGATCTGCGTGTCGATGCTCTGCGACTGCACGATCTGCGAGATGCCCAGCTGGGCGGCCACATCCTGCGCGGTGGCGAGATCGGATTCGTCGCGATACCACACCGTGCTCGTCGACGGCAACGTGCTACGGTTGCTGGGATTCCTTGCGCTCACCGACGTGTAGCCGGCGCTGGTCAGGGTGGCCGCACGCTTGGATGCCAGCCCACTGGTGTTCGTGCCGTTGTAGACGGTGACCGTGGAGGAACGATTCACCGTGGCCTCGGGCGATGAGCTTTCGCTCGGGGATTCGCTCGCCGTCTCGCTTTCACTCGGAGACGCGGTCTCACTCGGCGTCTCGCTGGCGGTTTCACTGGTCGTTTCGCTCGGCGACGCGGTATCGTCGGAGGTGGCGCTCGACGACGTATCGGCGGACTTCGCAATGCTTGTCGTCGTCGACGCGGAGCTGGAGGACTTGGCTCCGGACAGCAGATCGGTGCCGGAAAGCCACATGAACACGCCAAGGCCGCACAGGGCCGCCACGATGATCACGATCAGATACGGCAAGGCGCGCGCGCCGAAGCTCCGCGGACCACGGTGCAGGCCGACCGGCCCCTGCTCGGGCTTGTCGAATTCGTCGGCCGGGTAGACGTGTTGCTTGTCAGACATGGTCACTCCTCATACTTTTCCAACACATAAGAGTGTAGCCGCACGCCCATATGACCGGTCGCACCGACCGGCAGCATCCCTCCCCCACCTATGATGGGAGCCATGACGATCAAGAATCTCGACGAACTGGTGGAGTCCGGCTGGGCCAAGGCATTAAAGGATGTGGAGCCCCAGGTGCATGCCATGGGCGATTTCCTGCGCGGAGAACTGGCCCAGGGACGGCATTATCTGCCGGAGAGCCGCAATATCCTGCGCGCGTTCACCATCCCCTTCGATTCCATCAAGGTGCTGATCGTGGGGCAGGATCCCTACCCCACCCCCGGTCATCCCGTGGGTTTGAGCTTCTCCGTCGCGCCGACGGTCAGCCCCATCCCCGGCAGTCTGCGCAATATCTACACCGAACTTATGGACGACATGCACGTTCCGGCCCCCGCGAACGGTGATCTGACCCCGTGGACGCACCGGGGCGTGATGCTGCTCAACAGGTGCCTGACCGTGCAGGTCGGAAAGCCCGCAAGCCATAGGGGCAAGGGCTGGGAGGCCATCACCGACGCCGCCATCACCGCCCTTGATTCACGTGTCGACGACAACGGCAACCCCAAGCCGTTGGTCGCCATCCTGTGGGGCCGTCAGGCGCAGACGCTCGAACCGCTGCTCCGCCATGCGACGATCATCAAGTCCCCGCATCCCAGTCCGCTGTCCGCGCGCTACGGATTCTTTGGATCCAAGCCGTTTTCCAAGGCCAACGAGGCACTTGTGGCCATGGGCGCGGAACCCGTGGACTGGTCGCTGCCGACGGCGTGAAAGTCGTTTGACCCGCTACAGTGGAGGATATGGCTTTATTCCCACCTCGTCCTTCGCGGCAGCAGGCGGCCGACTTGCCGATGCCTCCCGCGAACATTCCCGCACCTGTCGCAGCCTCCGCCACCGTCACGCGTGACGATCTGGCCCGTGTCCACGATCTGGCGGATCGCGTCCGCCAGCATTTCGCCCAGGGACTGGTCGCCCAGACCAAGCTGCGCGAATCGCTGATCACCACGCTCGTGGCCGGCGGCCATATTCTCATCGAATCCGTTCCGGGTCTGGCCAAGACCACGGCGGCGCAGATTCTGGCCACGTCGGTCTCCGGTTCGTTCAAACGCATCCAGTGCACGCCGGATCTCATGCCGTCAGATCTTGTGGGCACGCAGATCTTCGATTTCGCCACGCAGAAGATGAGCACGCAGATCGGTCCGATCCACGCCAATTTCGTCCTGCTCGACGAGATCAACCGCTCCTCGGCCAAGACCCAGTCGGCCATGCTCGAGGCCATGGCGGAAGGCGCCACCACCATCGGCGGCGAGCGCATCGCGCTTCCCAAGCCGTTCATGGTGATCGCCACACAGAACCCCATCGAGGAGGAGGGCACGTACAATCTGCCCGAGGCCCAGATGGACCGCTTCTTCATGAAGACGGTGATGACGTACCCGGCCGAGGCCGACGAGATCTCCATGCTCGAACTGCTCACCAATCGTGGCACCGATCAGCAGGCCATGTCGGTAAGCCCCACGGCGATCACCATCGCCGATGTGGAGTTTCTGCGCGCCAGCGCTCGCAAGGTGCACGTGTCGCAGCCGATCATGAAGTACGCCGTTGAGCTTGCACAGACCAGCCGCGGCGGCGGCCCCCGACCGATCAAGGGCCTGTCGAATCTGGTGCGTCTGGGCGCCAGCCCCCGAGCCTCGATCGCGCTGGTGCGCATCGGTCAGGCGAACGCGCTGCTGGCCGGACGCGACTACGTGATCCCGGAGGACATCAAGACGTTCGCGCACGAGGTGTTCCGTCACCGTATTCTGCTGACGTTCGAGGCGTTGGCAGAGAACGTGAACGCCGATCAGGTCATTGATTCGATGATCGAGGCGGTTCCCGTACCATGATCGTGCCGGACAGATCCGCCGATCCGGTTCGTCGACGCATCGAATCCCTGGGAACGCGGCTCAGTCTGCCCACGGTGTTCAGGGCGCTGGGCGTGCTGGAGGGCGAGCATCCGTCGGCGCGCCGCGGCGCGGGATACGACTATCTCGATATCCGCCCCTATCAGCCCGGCGAGGAGGCTCGTCTGATCGATTGGAAGGCGAGCGCCCGCGCGGCCCGTCCGATGATCGTGGACAAGGAGCGTGAGAGCAACGGCAACGTATGGCTGCTGCTTGACGTCGGGCGCGAGATGCGCGGTCGCACGCCGAGCGGTGAACGCGCCATCGATGTGGCGGCCAATGCGCTGCGCATGTTCGCGGTGCTGTCGTTGCGGCGCAGCGACGATCTGTCGATCGTGCTGGGCGATTCGCAGAGCATCCGACGCGTACCGTTTAACGGTGGATTCGCCAAGTTCGAGCATGTGTTCGACGGCCTGCTGCGTCGCCGTATGGATCAGCCTCGTGACGTGGATGCGCTGATCGACTATGCGGGCAAGATCCGCAACCGGTATTCGATGGTGGTGATTGCCACGGACGAGACCGCATGGACCGAGGAACAGGCCCGTGCGCTGCGTCTGGTGGCGCAGACTCATCCGCTCGTAGTGGTCAGTGTGGCCGCGTTGAATCCGTTCCGGGCCACGGAGCGGTTCGATCGCATCGTGGACGCCCGCGACGGTCGTGCCGTGCCCGCGTTCCTGCGTACTCCCACCATGGCGAAGGACGTCGCCACGCATCGCGAGTTCGCGGCAACGGCATTGAGCCGTGAACTCGCCCGTACCGGTTCGACCATGGTGCGCGGTGGGTCGAGCGAGGCGATGTTCAACGAGTTCATCACGCTGGTGTCCACCACGTTGGCAAAGAGTGGTTTCCCCCGCGCCGATGTGCGTGCCGCCCGTGCCTCGGGAGGTGTGGCGTGATCATGATCATGGCCGCAGGAAAATTCACTCCGTTGGATCTTGCCGATGTCACGCCGTACGTGGCGTCGATGCTGGCGTTGATCGTCGTGGCCGTGGCGCTGATCGTGCTGACGGTGGTGGTGTCGAGGCCGCGCAGACGGACGTCTCCCGGTACCGGGGCTCATCGTTCCACGTCGGACAAGGGCGAGTGGCTTGCCGAGATCGAGGACGTGCGGTTCCGTTTCCAGACCGGCGAGATCGGCTCGGACGATGCGTTCAGCGAGCTTGCGGGCATCGCGCGGCGGTTCGCGTCGGACCGTCTTGGACGCGACGTGACCAACCACACGCTGGCCGAGCTGCACGCCGTCCCCCGTTCGCGCAGCAATGGCAAAGGACTTGATTTGCTCAGACAAACGATATCCGCGTTATATCCGCCCGAGTTCGCGGACGCGGCCACGCAGGCGCATGCCGGCGAGACCTCGGTCGACGAGGCCGCGGGCTGGGTGTCGAATCTGGTGGAAAGGTGGCGTTCCTGATGTCGTCGCTGCTTACCTTCCGCTGGCCGTGGGCGTTCGCGTCGATCATCGTGCTCGCACTGCTGGCGTTTCTCGCATGGCAGTGGTCCGCTCGTCACGCGCGCCGGCCGGAGACCGTGCGCACGATCGTCGACCATCCCGACACCGCCGCGGTGTGGAATCTTGATCGAGATCTCGACACCGAGCACACGTCGGCGCGATGGCGTCTGTGGAAGACGGTCAATCGTCTGGCCGCGGCGCTGCTTGCGCTGACGCTGATCATGGCGATCGTACTGACGGCACGCCCGTCCAAGGTCGATTCCGAGTCGAGCGCCGGCTCTTCGCGCGACATCATCCTGTGTCTGGACGTCTCGGGATCCACGTTGCCCTACGATCGTCAGGTCATCGCCACGTATCTGGATCTGATCCAGCATTTTCAGGGCGAGCGCATTGGTCTGAGCATCTTCAACTCCACGTCGCGCACGGTGTTCCCGCTCACCGACGACTACGATCTGGTCGAACGACAGTTGTCGTACGCCAACACCATTCTCAAGGGCGTGGTCGATCAGGACAGCATCGACAAGATGAGCGACAAGCAGTACCAGCAGGTGTCGGACTGGCTGGACGGCACGCAGAACCGCAAGGACGTGACCTCGCTGATCGGCGACGGTCTGGTCAGCTGTGCGGCCATGCTGCCCGAATTCTCCACGTCGGGCGACGCCGCGGTCAGTGCCTCGGCAAGGAACCGCAGCGCGTCGATCGTGCTGGCCACCGATAATGTGCTGTCCGGCACGCCGGTCTATCAGCTCGATCAGGCGCTTGATCTGACCCAAAAGTCGTCGATCGTGGTCGATGGACTGTATTCCGGCCCCACCCAGTCGGAGAACGACCAGACGACCACCGACATGAAGACGCAGATCGAGGCTCATGACGGCATATTCCTCACACAGGCCTCCGGCTCGTCCGTGGACGCACTGGTCCGCAGGATCGAACGGCAGCGTGAGACCGACAACGAGAACCGCAATCAGTCGAATCTGGTGGACGCGCCGCAATACTGGGTGCCCGTGGTGCTGGTCCTGTTCGCCGCGTTCGTGATCGTGGCCGGGAGGTTGAGACGATGAACATGCAGAACGGCATGGACGCTCTGAAGGGACTGACGCTCGATCCGATGTTCGGCTGGATCGTCTCCCCCATACTGGCCGTGGCCATCGTGGCGCTGACCGTGGTGCTGGCCGTGCGCTCGCACCGACAGCGCCCCTACACCGACGCCACGGCCGTGGACTGGACACGACGCATTCTGGCGGCCGTGATGCTGGCCGTCATGCTGCTGACCCCCAGCACGACCCTCAAGACGGAAAGCCGGGCGGTGAACGCCACCGACGTGTTCATCGCCGTCGACGTGACCGGTTCGATGGGCGTTTCCGACGCGCAGTACGGTTCCGAGGAGACGATGAGCCGCATCGACGCCGCCCAGCAGGCCGTTGACGGCATCGTCAAACTGTATCCCGACGCCAGTTTCGCGGCGATCTCGTTCGGCGCTTCCGGCACTCTCGAGGTCCCGCTCACCCCCGATTCACGCGCCATCGAGAACTGGGCCAGCACGCTGACGTTGGAGCCCACATCCGCGTCGTCCGGCTCGAATCTGGACAAGGCCGTGGACCCGCTTCTACTGGCCACCAAGAACACCCGCAACCAGCATCCCGACGACACGATCATCGTCTACTACATTTCCGACGGTGAGCAGACCAGCAACAAGTCACGACGCACGTTCTCCTCGCTGAGGGCCTACGTGAACGGTGCGCAGACCGTAGGCGTCGGCTCCACCGACGGCGGACAGATCCCCCAGATCGCCGACGATGGGTCCATGTCGACCGATCAGTTCGTCACGGACCCGTCGACCGGCCAGCCGGGCATCTCCAAACTCGACGAGAAGACCCTCAAGGCCATCGCCGACGAGATGAGCGGCTCCTATGTGCATGTGGACGCCGGCCGGACCATCGACGAACGTGACGTGCAGCAGACGTCGTCCGATTGGCGAATGCAGAGCACGTACAAGCAGCGTGAGCACAGTGTGCCGGCGATCTGGCCGTTCGCCATCGTGTTCGCCGTGCTGCTGCTCTGGGAGGCCGTGGCCTGGATGCGCACGTCAAGGAGGCTGCTATGAGCAGGGCAACACACAGGCCACACAAGACGCATCGTCAGCCCCGTCCTCCGCGACACGACCGTCGGACGATCGCATCGGTTCCGGTACGCATCGGCATCGTGGTGCTGACCGTGATCGCATTGGTGGCGGCCGGGATCATGGCGGCGAACTGGTCCGCGCTGGCCACGAACAACACCGCCGTCAGCGGACTGAACGCCACGATTAACGCGTATAACAAGGACACGCCCGATCTGGAGAAGCTGCGGACCGCGCAGTTGCAGACCGACGCCCAGTTCTCCGACGCGCAGCGTCTTACCGTGCTGCAGCTTCCCCAGGTGCGCAAAACGATCGCCGCGAACGCCGCCGAATCCGCACGACTGACCAAACAGATCGAGTCGGATCTCAAGAAGGCGGAGAACGATTCCGATTCGTCGCAGACCGTCAACGGACAGCAAGGGGAATCCGCGAACAATTCGAACGACTCATCGGACACGGACAAGGTCAACAAACTGCTGGAGCAGAACAAGCAGAAGATCGATCTGAAGAACGTGCCCGACACGTCGTCCGAAACCGCCGGATCCGGCGACGACGCCTCGGCTAAACCATGGTAGACGCGATAACGGCATAGCGTATGCGGGCGGCGGGGGCTCCATTCGACCACATCGAGCAGGAGCCCTACCGCCCGCCGGTCATGCTGTGATTGAATCGCGGCATGACTACGCTTGACCAATACACCGTATCCAACACGTTCGGAGCCATCGGCCGAACGGGTGACACTCTCTCCAACGTGGCTTCGGGCCTGGACCTCTCCAATGGATGCCCCTGCCCGACCGTGCTCCGCGAATCGCAGAACCTGATCATCTCCCTGTGCGCCTCCCAATCCAATGCCATCAAGGGCATGGAGGACGTCCTATCCCAAGCGAAGGCACTCGTCTGGGATGGCACGGCGGGAGAAGCCTTCCACACCGATGTGGACGGCGCCATCGTCATTGCACAGGCCGCCGGCAACGGGGCCACAACCACCGCACGATTCATCGAAAGCCCCGAGGCCCTGCTATGAACGCGCGAGTCGAATCCCATGTCTACGGCGGTCCGGGAACCGCCATCCATGCCGATCTCGACCAGTTCGGCACCGTGGCCACGCTGCTCAACGACGCCGCCGATCACGTGGCGCGAACCGGAGCCAACTGGAAAACCGCCAATCTCGAACTCGGAATCATCCGCGCCAAGGCACCGCTCTGTCCCAAACTGCTCGGCAAGATCGCCACCGCGTCGATGGGCATGGCTCACACCGATGGCACTGGGGATGCCGAGGCTGACACGGCCGTTCACATGTCGCTGAACTACCAACTGGTGCTTCGGCATGCCGATGAGCGTGCCGAAGAGGCGGAGATGCTCATGAGGAAGGCGCAGACCATGGCGGACCAGCTCACCGACGCGTACTCGCTGTACTCCGAAGCCGACGAAACCGCCAGAGGGCTGTTCGGAGAGCTTCTGCAACTGGGAACGACGGTGGCGCCCAAATTCGGTTTCCTCGGATTGCTTGGCGCTGCCGCCGGCAGCGTGATCATCGGATCTATCAAGGAACAATCGTTCAATCCGGTATACGCCGTCACCGGCACGTCCTCCCTGCATGAGGGGATGCTGTCCGCGCTGGGATCGGCGATCGTCAACGGAGCCAATCCGATAACCCGGCTTTGGAGAGCCGGCACAGGTCTGGTGGAATCGGATGAGGTCAATCAGGCCGCCGGAATGATAGCGCACGTTTCCACATTGACCCGAAACATCCTGGTCGGCAACAAAGTCACTGTCGCGCAGATTCATCCAAAGAAAGGCATCGGCGAAACGACGTCCATCGAAGACACGCTCAACAATGTGCATGACATGCGTCTCAACGGCGTGGATTACGGGTCCATAGCCATTCAGAAATATCGACGTGAGGACGGCACCACCGCATGGATGGTCACGATTCCGGGAACCGATGGAAATTTCGATTCACCGTTCAGCTGGTTCACCAACGTGGAGCTCATGAGCGCGGACGAGCGCCAGCGCAAGGCCGCGGACAGCGCCCGCATGGTGGATGAGGCGATGAGACAGGTAGGCATCCAGCCAGGCGATCCGGTGGCGATGGTGGGCCACTCGCAGGGCGGCATCGTGGCCGCCGTCATGGCGTCGGACTTCACCGACAAATACAACATCCAACATATCGTCACGGCCGGCTCGCCGATTGCGAATCATCCCATCAAGGGTGACATCACGGTCACCAGCATCGAGGTGAACGACGAACTGGTATCCGCCCTCGATGGGGCGCCCAACCCCAGTTCCCCGAACTGGCTCACCGTCCGGGGAACCAGCCAGCCCATGGGGTCCGGCACTGGCACCGAAGTGGAAGGCAGCGGGGACCACAAGTCCCTCTCCCACGACATGAACTACATGAAAGCCACCTATCAGAACGCCAAAGGCAATGGAGGTACGGCGCTGGCCGGTCATGAACGGCATTTCCGTCAGGTCATCAACGGCGAACTGCAGGAGACCACATACTGGCGTGGCCGAATCGGACGCAAGTAACAACAAAGAAACGCATACGAACGTCAGCGATCATCATTGATCATCACGGCTGTTCAGGGTACGGCTTCACGTATTGTGGTGTGCATGAATCTGACTGATATCTCCCCCGCAATTGCACTGAGCCCCCTGGACGGCCGTTATCATAAGCAGACCGCGGCCCTGACCGAATACATGAGCGAACCCGCGCTGAACCGCGAGCGCATGCGCGTCGAGGTCGAGTGGATGATCCTGCTGGCCAACGGCATGGGCAACGGCCCGATCGTCGGCGGCGTCAAGCCCTTCACCGATGCCGAGATCGAGTACCTGCGCGCCATTCCGGAGCAGTTCGGCGCCGAGGGCATCAAGCAGCTGGCCGCCCACGAGGCCATCACCCATCACGACGTGAAGGCCGTGGAGTACTACATCGACGACTACCTGGACAAGGCCGCCGAGGCGCTGGGCGAGGACACCGAGCTGTCCCGCCTCAAGCCGCTGGTGCACTTCGCCTGCACGTCCGAGGACATCAACAACCTCTCCTACGCGCGCTGCATCAAGAACGCCGTGGAGAACGTGTGGTTCCCCGCCGCCGAGAAGATCGTGAACCATCTGGCCGAGAAGGCGGACGAGTACAAGGACAAGGCCCTGCTGTCCCTGACGCACGGTCAGCCCGCCACCCCCACCACGCTGGGCAAGGAGCTTTCGGTGTACGTGTACCGTCTGCGCCGCCAGCTCAACCGCATCGCCGACCAGGAGTATCTGGGCAAGATCAACGGCGCCACCGGCACGTTCGGCGCCCATCTGGCCGCCTACCCGGATGTGGATTGGGTCGCGGTCTCCCGCGAGTTCGTGGAGACCCGCATGGGCCTGACCTGGAACCCGCTGACCACGCAGATCGAAAGCCACGACTGGCAGGCCGAACTGTACGGCGCGATCAGCCACACGAACCGCATTCTGCACAACCTGGCCGTGGACGTGTGGATGTACATCTCGCGCGGCGTGTTCGCGCAGGTGCCGGTGAAGGGCGCCACGGGCTCCTCCACCATGCCGCACAAGGTGAACCCGATCCGCTTCGAGAACGCTGAGGCGAATCTGGAGATCTCCTGCTCCCTGCTCGACACGCTTGCCGCCACGCTGACGGAAAGCCGCTGGCAGCGCGATCTTACCGATTCCACCACGCAGCGCAACATCGGTTCCGCGCTGGGCTACAGCCTGCTGGCGCTGAACAACCTGATGGGCGGCCTCGAGTCCATCCACCCGAACGACGTGGTGATCTCCCGCGAGCTCGACGAGAACTGGGAGGTGCTGGGCGAGCCGATCCAGACCGCCATGCGCGCCGCCGCGCTCGAGGGCCGCAAGGGCATGGACAAGCCGTATGAGAAGGTCAAGGAGCTCATGCGCGGCCACTCCATCTCCAAGGAGGACGTGGAGAACTTCATCGCCACGCTCGACTTCGACGAGGAGACCGCCAAGCGTCTGAGCACGCTGACCCCGGCCACCTACACGGGAATCGCCAGCCGACTTGTCGACTTCGACTGATCCCCGCCGCTCCGTCGGCGACGCCGCCACTCCGGCATCCGCATCCGCACCCGTATCGGGGCAGGATGCGCCTGTGGAGGGCGGCGTCTCCATTTCCGACACTCCCCCGAAGCGCGTCCACGATTTCTCCGATCTGGTCAGCGCGGTCATGGCCGTGATCGCGGCAGTGATCATCATGCTGGCCTCGGTGTATCTGCGCGGCATCTCCACGGGTGTGGAGGCCGACGTGCACCATGCCGGCCTGTTGTTCGGCTGGCTGGTGGAGCTGCCATTGTCGCTGCTGCAGCAGCTGGCGACGGTGCTCATCGTGGTGGCCGTGCTCGGCCAGCTGATCATCGGACGGGAATGGGTGCAGTCGATCACCGCCACGGTGTCCATGTTTCTCGGGTTCGCCGTGGCCGAGGCTTCGAGTTGGGCTATCGGCAGGTTCGGCTCCGACGTGCTGGTGAAGGCGCTGGATTCAAGCGCCGTGATCGGTGGCCCGCTGCTGCCGGACGTCTTTGCCGGGCTGGCGGCGTTCCTCACCGCGGCCGGACCACATCGGGTACGTGGCAGCGTCAAATGGGGTTGGAACACGCTGATCGCCATCGCCGCCCTGTTCATGGTCATCTCCGTGGACCCCATCGCCGGCGTGGCCGTGGCGTTCGCCATCGGACGACTGATCGGCCTGCTCAGCCGATTTGTCCTCGGCACGCAGAACAAGGGCGTGTGGGGCCGGCAGATGGTGGCGGCGCTGACGGGCATCGGTCTTGACGTTGCGGAGCTGAAGCGCCGCGACTCCGGTCTGGCGGAGATCGGGAGACTGTCGCTCGCCGACGATCTGTCGCCCTTCTCGCGCATCTACGATGTGCGCACCCGTACCGGCGAGGCGTATATCGCGTCGGTCTGCGACGAACAGACCCGTACGGTCGGCTATCTGTCGCAGCTGTGGCTGTGGCTGAAAATGGCATCCGGCGTGGATCTGCGCCGCGACCGTTCGATGTCGGAGGCGACGCATCATCATGTCGATCTGCTGCTGACGCTGAACAACATCGGATTGGAGACGCCGCACGTGTATGCGCGCACGGAAAGCGGCGAATCGTCGATCATGGTGTTCCACGCCGATCCGACGTTCACGCACTGCGATTGGAACACCGTGCAGGATGACGATCTTGTGTCGGTGATGGACTATCTGGGTGCGGCGAACCGTCGCGGCGTCACGCACCGGAACATCACGCCGGAGTCCTTTGCCAGAAGCGGCACCGGACGGCTGGTGCTGACCGGCTGGCTCAACGGTGACGACGCCAGTTCTCCCGCGAACGTGGCCATCGACCGTGTGCAGCTGCTTGCGGCGCTGTCCTGCCGTGTCGGGCTTGGACGCATCATCCGCTGCGCCGAACGCAGCTGGGGGCGCGCGGCACTGATCGGGCTGGTGCCGTTCGTGCAGAACGTGGCCGTGGCCCGCGATACGCGAACGGACGAGTTCTGGAGTCGGGAGACGATCAAGGCGCTGCGCCGTTCGCTCGGCGAACTGTCTCCGGACGAGGAAGGCGGCGCTATCGAATCGGTGACGCTGTCGCGTTTCAACGTCAAGTCGTTCGTCACGCTGGTGCTGCTGATCGTGGCGGCCGTGGTGGTGTTCACCCAGCTCAAGCCGCAGGACTTCCTGGACGCCGTGTCACAGGCCAACCCCTGGATGGCTGCGCTGAGCTTCCTGTTCGGCGTGGCCAGTTGGGGCGGTTCGGCGCTGGCGCTCGGAGCGTTCATCGACCGAGACAGGCGCTCCACGGCCGGGATTCTGGCGTCGCAGGCGGCCGGCAGCTTCACCACGGTCTCCATGCCGGCCGGCGTGGGCCCCGCGTTCGTGAACCTGCAGTATCTGCGCAGGCTCGGCTATCGCAATGCCACGGCGACGGCGATCATGAGCGCGGTTCTGGCCGTGCAGGCGATCACCATCGTGGGACTGCTGGTCGTCATCGGCATCTTCACCGGACGCAATACGCTCTCCGGCATGATCCCCACGAACACGCTGGTCATCGCCATCGGCCTGCTGGCGTTCGTGGTGTCGGCGGCCATGATCGTACCGTACACCCGTCGTCTGGTCATCGACCGTCTGGTGCCGATCGTACTGTCGTACGCCCGCCAGCTGGTGGAGCTGCTGTCGCAGCCTCGCAAGCTGACCGCCGCCGTGTGCGGATGGCTTCTGCAGAACCTGCTGCTCGGACTGAGCTTTTGGGCGTCGCTCATGGCGCTCGGCCATTCCGCGAACCCGTTGGAGATCACGTTCATCTACGTGCTGACGAACACGCTGGCCTCGGCGGTACCCACCCCCGGCGGTCTGGGTGCGATCGAGGCGGCGCTGACGCTGGGATTCACGTCGGTCGGCGTCCCGTACGCGGTGGCGTTCTCCGCGACGCTGCTGTTCCGACTGCTCACCTATTGGCTGCGTATTCCAATTGGAGCAGCGGCCATGAAGTGGATGAACGCGCACGGTCTACTCTGAATCCGAACCCATTGCGCCGACGCCGCCATGATTCGGTGATTGTTTGGCGAAAAGGGCGTTATTTTGCCGATTAATGCGGATTTTGCCGATTCGATACGTTACAATCGGTTGTGGTCCAAGGGATTCCCGTCTTAAGAAGGGGCTCCCACGTCATAGAAGGAAATGTGGATTATGGCATACAACAAGTCTGACCTGGTGTCCAAGATCGCTCAGAAGTCCAATCTGACCAAGGCCCAGTCCGAAGCCGCCGTGAACGCCTTCCAGGAAGTGCTCGTCGAGTCCCTGAAGTCCGGCGAAGGCCTCAAGCTCACCGGCGTGTTCTCCGCCGAGCGTGTCAAGCGCGCCGCCCGCACGGGTCGCAACCCGCGCACCGGCGAGACCATCAAGATCCCCGCAGGCTACGGTGTGAAGCTGTCCGCCGGCTCCCTGCTGAAGAAGGCCGTCGCCGAGTGATCTGACGCCATACGGCGCATGACCGTTTCGGAAGGCGATCCGCACTCTCCGAAGGTCAACTCGTAAAGACTTGTGAAACCCCCGATCGGAAATCTCCGGTCGGGGGTTTTCGTTTGCCAGCCAAGGTTGCTGCCGGACAAGATCGTTGCCGGACAGGGTCGGTGCCAGCCAAGGCCCTGAACGACGCTCCGGGCCTTCAGACCATGGCGGTTCCTATCCCAAAACGGCAAGCACCCGCTCATACGCCTCGGTGGGCGTGGCGCTGAACGGGTCAAGCAGTTCGGCGTCCATGCGTTCGGGGCTGGTCAGCGTCACGTGCGTCCAGTCGCAGCTGAACTGCACATCCTTGCCCAGCGCCGCCTTGACGAACCGTCCGCGCAATGCGGCTCGCGTGTTCTCGGGCGGATTGCCGACGGCATGTTCGATGGCCGCCTCGTCAAGCAGCGTCCTCATCATGCCGCCGTGTTCCAGACGGGGGAAGATCGTGCCGTTGACGATGTCGTGATAATCAAGATCGATCTGGCCGATGCGGGCATCCGGAAGATTCGGGTCACGCTGGCGCATCGCCTGGATGAGTCGCAGCTTGGCCGCCCAATCCACCCATGACGCCAGATCCTGCCAGCGATCGGCCTCCACGGCGTCAAGCGCCTGATGCCACAGCGCAAGAACGTCATGATCGCCGTCCGACGGCACCACAAGCTCGCCGTGAGCGGTGAGGAAGTCCTCGACAATGGCCAGATAAGCGCGCTGCATCGTCAGGGCGCAGGTCGTCGTTCCATCGGCCAGACGTAGCGGGGCGCGCCCGGTACGGTCACGGCTGACGGAGCGGATGGCCTCGCCGGGGTCGGCCAGCGTGAATCGTTCGAAGCCGGAGGGGCGGTTCTCGCGCCACGCCTGTTCGATCACGCAAAGCACCAGATGAGTGGCCGCCAGTTTCATCCATGTAACGGTCTGCGAACGGTTGGAGTCCCCCACGATCACATGCAGGCGTCGGAACAGATCGGAGTCGGCGTGCGGTTCGTCACGCGTGTTGACCATGGGCCGGGAGCGCGTGGTGGCGCTGGAGACCGCATCGTCGAGAAATTCCGCACGCTGCGAGATCTCGAATCCGTCGGGAATCGTGGGGTCGGCGGTGAACCTGCCAGCGCCGGTGTACAGCTGTCGNGTNCNATGTCCATGCGGTCGAGGAATCGGTCACGCATCTCGCGCTCCTCGATGATGCCGCTCAACTGAAGAATGCGATCGGCCACCGTGGACT
>NZ_NEWD01000030.1 GCF_002234915.1 Bifidobacterium vansinderenii
GTGGGCCTGGCCGGCGTGGATCCGGAGACCGCGGTGAACGAGGCCGAGAACCCGGAGCCGCAGGCCCCGGCCGAGCCCTCCCCCACCACCATCGATCCCGAGATCCTGTAAGGAGCAGGTTCACACGCTTTGGCTCCCCTTTTCGGAGGGGAGCCTATGTATGGGCTCTGTGTTCTGTTTACCATGGCGTAACTTTGATCGAACGTAATCCCCAGCTCTGCACGTACTTATCCACTATCTGTGGATAGAAATTCGGAGTTATCCACATTTTGGGCGTGTCTCAGTGGATAATCCACTCACTTTTCCACATCATGGGGATAACTATGTGGAAAACATGGGGATAAATCAGCGCGCTTCATCGTCGAAGTTGCCAACATCCAAATTTATGATATAGATCACATCTCACTCAAATCGAACATTTTCCATGTTCGATTTTCGGCGTTTCTCACGTTCGACCACATTGGCCGGTTTTCTTCCATCCACATCGACATCTCCGTAGAGTCACGATCACCGACAACCAATGGAGGTGATCAATGCACTACGACAACGCCGGGAACACACTTCCGGAAGAACCCGACGAGCCACTGATCCTCCCGTCCGCATTCAAGCATGGCGTATCGGAAAACGATATCCTGCATGCTTGGCGAATGGCACGAGGACCAGTGGACGTCAACTATCATCGAGACCCACCCACCTATATGTACGTAGGGCCGGGAGTTTCGGGAGCAGTCTGGTATGAAATCGGAACCGCATCCCGCGCCGGCTATGATCAGGAGCTAATAGTCCACGCCATGAAGGCGCGAAAGAGCTACCTCAGAAAGGAGGGGCTGCGATGAGATTCAACGAACTCCCCAAAGACGAACAGGACGCGCTCGCTTCCTACGGTTACGAAATCGCAGCCGAAATGGAAGCCAAAACCGAACCAGACGAAGGAGATCCGACGCTCGATCCGCGTTGGGATCCGACTCGGGAGCTTCGCCGACTTGGTTCCCAACGCCGTGAACTCGATCGCGAGATCGAACGCATCGTTGCGGCGAGCAGACATCGTGGGCAATCCTGGACTACCATCGGCAACGCTCTCGGGGTCACCGCCGAAGCCGCACGTCGGCGATACGAGCCTCAGCGACTTCAGGAGGCCTGATCGGCAACCCGGCTCCCCATTCAGCCCCAGCCCGACGCCTCTTCCCGGTCCCGGACGAATATGGAAATGTACAAAATGACCGCATCCAACCGGGACCGGTAATACCATGGGCGGAGCACGTTTGCGTGGGTGAGTTTGCGAGTCTGTGAGTCGGGAGGGGATTATGGGGCAGGAACAGGACGAACTCGACGAGCGGGGAGGCCGGACCGAACAGGCCGAGAGGGGCGGAACCGCGCGAAAGCTGGCTGCGCTGGCCATTCCCACGTTCGGGCAGCTGATCGCCGAGCCCACGTTCATTCTGATCGACACGGCCATCGTGGGGCATATCGGCGACGCCTCGCTGGCAGGACTTTCGATCGGATCCACCATCATCCTCACGGCCGTGGGCCTGTGCATATTCCTCGCCTACTCCACCACGGCGCAGGTGGCGCATCTGCTCGGCGCAGGCAGGCGGCGCGAGGGACTGCAGGCCGGCATTGACGGTCTCTGGCTCGCCCTGCTGATCGGAGCGGTGCTCGGAATCGGGCTCTTCACGTTCGCGGAACCCCTATGCTACGCGCTCGGGGGACGCGGCGCCGTGCTCGATCAGGCCGTCACCTACACCCGGGCCGTGGTACTCGGCGCTCCCGGCATGCTGCTCGTCTACGCGGCCAACGGCATCTTCCGCGGCCTGCAGAAAGTGCGCATCACGCTGATCGCGGCGGTGAGCGGCGCCGTGGTGAACACGCTGCTCGAGGTGCTGTTCGTGCTCGTGTTCGGCTGGGGTATCGCCGGCTCCGGTGCGGCAACGCTGATCGCGCAATGGTTCATGGGGCTGTTCCTGGTGGTGCCGGCCGTGCTCTGGGCGCGCGCCGACGGCGTAACCCTGCGGCCACAGATCGCCGGCATCATGGCGGCCGGCGGCGACGGACTGCCGCTATTCATCCGCACGCTCGCCATCCGCGCGGCCATGGTGATGACCGTGGCGAGCGCCGCACGCATGGGCACGCACGTGCTGGCGGGATTCCAGGCGGTGAACTCCTCGTGGAACTTCGCCATGAACATGCTTGATTCCGTGGGCATCGCGGGTCAGACGCTGGTGGGCGCGGCGCTTGGAGCCCGCGACTGGAAGCGTGCCCGGGCCCTGACCCGAAGCACCGGGCGCGCCGGAGCCGTGGTGGGTCTTGGCGTGGGCGTCGCGTTCGCCGTGGTGGGTCTGGCCGCCGGGCATTTCTTCTCCCCGAACCCCGAGATCCAGCTGCTCACCGCCGTGGGCATGATCACCATGGGCGTGTTCTTCCCGCTGCAGGGGTGGATGATGGCGCTCGACGGCATTCTGATCGGCGCGCGTGACTTCAGGTATCTGGCCGCCACCTGCACGCTCACCGCCGTGGTGTACATCGCGGTGCTCGGTGTGCTTGTGGCGTTCGGCATTCCGCTGATTCCGGGCGATGTGGCGCGCACGGCGACGCTGTGGCTCGCGTTCAACGTGGTGCTCATGGGCGGCAGGGGTCTGGCCAACGGGCTCAGGGCCCGGTCGGACGCCTGGATGCGGTGAGGCGCGGGAGCCCACATTCGACGCACTCTTGGTTTGGGAATGTAAAGAGTGCGGCGAATGTGAGGTCTGAAAATGGCGAGAAATATAGGGTTCTAGGCACAGGAGGCCGCGCACTCTTCATTGGTCTTGGCAAAGAGTGCGCGGTGGCAGCCCTCCCCTCAGTCCGCCATGCGGCGGACAGCTCCCCTCCCTGAGAGGGGAGCCAGAGGGGTTAGGGCGCCAGCGGGAGGGTTTGGACTCCCGACAAGAGACCGAAGGGACGGAGGCGCCCGGTCACGCCTTGGCGCGCACGGCGGCGGCGCGGGCGGCGGAATACATGGCGCCCACCAGGGCGGCACGCCACTTGGACCAGCCATACTTCTTGGTGATGGTCTCCCCCGCCGTCGCGCCCAGCGACGAGCCGTCGGCTCGCGTCAGGTCGAACAGCATGTCGAGCATGATCGGATCGTTGCCCAGTCGCGCGGCCAGCTCGCTCACCGCGGCATCGTCGTCCGGGCTCTTGCCTGACGCGAAATCGGACAGGGTCAGATGCTCACGCACCAGCGTGGTCGCCATGTCGATCTGCTCCTGCGGGAAGCCCATGCGCTTCATGATCACCGGCACATGACGTGCACCCTCGGCCGCATGATCGGTGATGCGCGGACGCTTGCCGATGTCGTGCAGAATGCCAGCCATGAGCAGCACCGTGTAATGCTCGTCGTCGTAGCGCTCGCCGGTGGGCGACGTACGCTCAAGCCGCGCGGTCACCTCGAGCATGTGCCGGTCGATGGTGTACCGGTGCGCGGCGGACACGGACGGACGGTTGCGAATGCCCAGCCATTCGGGGATCCAACGGCCCGGAATGTCAACGAAATCAAGCTCCTCCCACGTGCGCAGCAGCGCCGGACCGGTGGCGAGCAGCCGTACGAACGCGGCACGGCTGTCCGCGTCCCAGTCGCGGTCGTGGATCGGGCATCGCTTGAGGTTGGTGAGCGTGCCGGGGGCGATGGGCATGTCGTGTTCGGCTGCGGCTACGGCCACGCGCAGGGCGAGCGTGCCGTCCTTGCTCGGGTCGACGCCGGGGGCGAGCACCGCCTCGCCCTCGTGCCGCGCAACGTCGGGCGCGATCACGTCGAACGTCGGCGCCTCACGACGTCCGCCGCCACGCGGCTGGAAGATCTGGAAGAACGAGAATCGCGGCTGCTCGTGCGTGAGCGAATGCGCGGCGCGTGACGCCGTGGAGTCCAAGGCGAACGCGATGCGCCGGCCGTAGCGCGCAAGAATCGTCTGCATGTTCTCGATCGACTCGGCGGCGCGCTGATCCTCGTCGGGAATGGTCGGATCGCTCAGACCCATCATGCGCGCCACGTCCACCTGATAGGCAGGCAGCAGCAAATTCGTGTCCTTGTTCGCGGCCAGATGGATGCAGTCGCGCACGTCGAGCAGGTGTTCCACGGCGTCGTCGTAGCTGCCGTGCGGACGGTCGGCCAGCCATGACGTGGCGAGCGCGGAGACGAGTACGGTGTCGCGCAGTCCGCCGCGCGCCTCCTTGATGTCGGGCTGGTTCAGGTAGGGCAGTTGGCCGAAACGGTCGAAGCGCTGCTTGGCGGAGTCGGTGAGCTCGGGCAGGCGTTTGCGCGCGGCCTTGCGCCAGCGTTCGAGGATCGAGTCGGCGGTCCTGCGAATCAGTTCGGTGTCACCGGCCACGGGCAGCACGTCGAGCCAGCCCATGGCGGCGGGCAGGTCACTGTCGGTGACGGCCTCGCACTGCTGGCGCGTGCGTACGGAATGGTCGAGGTCGAGTCCGGAATCCCACAGCGGGTACCAGAGTTTGTCGGCGAGCGTGGTCACGTTGTGGTCGTTGATCGCGTGCGGATCGTAGATGATGACCAGGTCGAGGTCCGAGCAGGGGCCGATCTGCCGGCGGGCGAGCGAGCCGACGGCGGCGAGGCCTACGCCGTGGTCGGGCGCGTCGGAGCCCATGGATTCGAGGGCGTCGGCCCAGAGTTGTTTGAGTGATTCGAGGACGATCTCCACACGCTTGGCGCGTTTTGCGGCACCGTTTCGGTAGACGCCATCGTCGTCGGGCTGACTGACTGCCACCAGTCGTGTTTTGAGCCCATCAACCGCAGAAGCCAATTGTTCTCCTTAGAGGGTAGGGGTTGGAAGGTGTTTTTTGGGGTGGATTGGGATTGGAAGGTTTTAGGGATTTTAGGGACTGGAGCCCTCCCTCAGTCACGCTTGACGCGTGACAGCGTCCCGCAAGAATGGACGGCCTGTGGCCGGCCTTCCTTCTGGTTCGCCTGTCGGCTCACCTGAGTCCTAGAAACGCCGCTGGCATTTTCTTAACGGACTCAGCCTCCCTGGGAGGGAGCACGAAGGGGAAGGGGCGGGTCGCACAGGGGCGAGAAGCCGGGAGGGAGCATGCAGGAAGCGGGGCGGAAAGTCTGGCTGCGGGTATGAAAAATCCCCGTGGCGGGCGGGCCGTCACGGGGACTGTTTTCATCAATCAGAGCGGTTGTGGAAACCGTCCTGAAATCCTGATGCGGTCGAACGGATCGCCGTCAATGCGCGGTCGAATCCGTGCGGTCGAATCCGTCAGATCGCGGCGGAACCGGTCTCGCCGGTACGGACGCGGGTGACCGAGTCGAGCGGGGCGACCCAGATCTTGCCGTCGCCGATGGTGCCGGTGCCGGCGGCCTTGGCGATCACGTCGACCAGGGTTTCGGCGTCGGCGTCGTCGGACAGCACCTCGACGCGGATCTTCGGGATCAGGTCCACGGTGTACTCGGCGCCGCGGTAGATCTCGGTGTGGCCGCGCTGACGACCGTAGCCGTTGGCCTCGGAGACGGTCAGGCCGTGCACGCCTGCGGCGGCGAGCGCTTCCTTGACCTCGTCGAGCTTATGAGGCTGAATGATTGCGGTGATGAGCTTCATTTCACTTCACTCCCTTCAGGATGGAGCTGGCGGTACCAGCGAAATCGTAAGCACGCTCGCCCTGATCGGCCAAGTCGACGCCGCCGACTTCCTGAGCCTCGGTGACGCGCCAGCCGACGGTCTTCTCGAGGGCGAAGGAGATGATGGCGGTGAGCACGCCGGAGTAGAGGATGGCGACCAGTGCGATCACGATCTGCACGAGCAGCTGCTTGTAGTCGCCACCGGCGAACAGGCCGGTGCCCTGAGCGAAGAAGCCGACGAGGATGGTACCGGTGAGACCACCGACGCCGTGCACGCCGACCACATCGAGCGAGTCATCGTAGCCGAGCTTGAACTTCAGGCCAACGGCGAAGCAGCAGAGGATGCCGGCGATGAAGCCGAGCACCATGGCCCACAGCGGGGAGACCACATCGGCGGCCGGGGTGATGGCGACCAGGCCGGCGACCATACCGGAGGCGGCGCCCATGGCGGTGTAGTGGCCGGAGCGGATCTTCTCAGTGAACAGCCAGCCGAGCGTTGCGGCGGAGGTGGCGGCGGTGGTGGAGACCCAGGCGTAGCCGGCGGTGCCGTTGGCGGCGAAGGCGGAACCGGCGTTGAAGCCGAACCAGCCGAACCACAGCAGGAAGGCGCCGAGCATCACGAACGGAACGTTGTGCGGGCGGAACGGCTCCTTGGCGAAGCCCTTGCGCTTGCCGATGATCAGCACGGTAACGAGTGCGGCGACTGCGGCGTTGATGTGAACGACCGTACCACCTGCGAAATCATGGGCCTGGGCGCCGATGGCCTGGGAGATGGCGCCATCGGGGGACAGCAGACCGCCGTTCCACACCATGTGGGCCATCGGGGCGTACACGAACGTGATCCACAGGGCCACGAAGATCATCCAGGTGCTGAACTTGATGCGCTCGGCGAGTGCACCGGTGATCAGCGCGACGGTGATCATGGCGAACGTGACCTGGAACGCCACGTCGATGCTCGGCGGGTAGGCGGCGTCGGAACCGCCGTCAACGGAACCCCACACGCCGTCGGTGGCGACCATCGTGTCCTTCAGCAGGAATCCGGTGGCGGGATCGCCGAAGATTCCGCCGATGTCAGTGCCAGCGTATGCGATCGACCAGCCCCAGAACGTCCACACGACGCCGGTCACGGCCAGTGCCGCGGTGGACAGCATCAGCATGTTCAGCACGGCCTTGGCGCGAACCATGCCTCCGTAGAAGAACGCCACACCGGGCGTCATGAGGAAAACCAAGGACGCTGAAGTCAACATCCATGCTGCATTGCCTGCGTCACCCATGTCTACCTCCCTCTCTGCAGGTCGCCCGGCCCTGCACGCGCCGGGGATCCTGTCCGTTGTGGTCGGGATGCGCCCGACCGAAAGTAACCTTTTCCGGCTTTCGCGGTGTGGGAGTATGCGGTGCCGGTTGCGCGTTGTGCGCGCGTGCGGCATGCGACATACGGCCGTGAAAGCCAACGGTTGTATGAAACGACGCTTGGATTACCCGCGCAATTACATAGTGTTACGGAGGTGTTAACCGGGATGGGTTTCGTTACATAGGGTAAGGCTATGGGTTTGTGATGGGGCGTGGGCGCTTGGCATCTGCGTTGATGGCCGGATTGTGGGATGGGTGCTGTTTTTGGTCCACTATGCGAGAAGATTTGGTGTTTGGGGCGTCAAATTCCCGTTTTCGGGCTGATTTTCGGGAATTTAACGCCCCAAATTGCTTGCGGACGGCTCGCGCTAGCCGAGGATGCCGTCGACGAAGCCTTCGGGGTCGAACGGGGCCAGATCGTCGGGGCCTTCGCCGAGGCCGACGAGCTTGACGGGCACGCCCAGCGCCTTCTGCACGCTGATGACGATGCCGCCCTTGGCCGAGCCGTCGAGCTTGGTGAGCACGATGCCGGTGATGCCGATCACCTCGGCGAACACCTTGGCCTGGGTCATGCCGTTCTGACCGGTGGTGGCGTCGAGCACGAGCAGGACCTCCTCCACGGGCAGCGTCTTCTCGGTGACGCGGCGGATCTTGCCCAGCTCGTCCATCAGGTTCGACTTGTTCTGCAGACGGCCGGCGGTGTCGATGATGAGCACGTCGGCGTTCTGCTCCTTGGCCACCTTGGCGGCCTCGAACGCGACGGATGCCGGGTCGGCGCCGTCCTTGTCGCTGCGTACGACGGGCACGCCCACACGGCTGCCCCACGTCTCCAGCTGATCGGCAGCGGCCGCGCGGAACGTGTCGGCGGCGCCCATGACGACCTTCTTGTCCTCGGCCACGAAGAGTCGGGCGAGCTTGCCGGCGGTGGTGGTCTTGCCGGTGCCGTTCACTCCCACCATGATGATGACGGACGGGCCGGCGTCGGCCGGGCGGGGACGGGATGCGACGAGCGAACGATCCATGTCGCGGCCCACGAGGTCGAGCAGCTTCTCGCGCAGCATGGCGCGCACCGCTTCCGGGTTCTTCTCGCCGGTGATGCGGGCGTCCTTGCGCAGATCCTCGACCAGCTGCTCGCTGGCCTCCGCGCCCACGTCGGCGAGCAGGAGGGTGTCCTCCACATCCTCCCAGTCGGCCTCGGAGAGGTTGTCCTGGGTGAGGATGGAGAACAGGGCCTTGCCGAACGGGTTCGCGCTCTTGGCGAGACGTGCCTTCAGACGTTCGAAGCGGGATGCGGCCGGCTCCGGCTTGGGAGCGGCGGGTTTGGCGGGTTCCGGAGCGGGAGTCTGGGCTGCGGGCTCGGGTTCGGAGGCCTGAGCGGGCTCGGGCGCGGCCTGGGCTTCCGGCTCAGCCTGCTTCTCCTCAGGTGCCTCAGTCTCAGCTTCCGGCTTTTCCCCAGTGGCAGGCTGCTTGGCGGATTCAGAGCCCTTAGACGCCTCGGGCTCGGTCGTTTCGGCCTTGGGCTCAGACGGCGCAGGCGCGGACTCAGGCTCTGCAGCTTCGGCAGGAGTCTCTTCGGCAGCCGTCTTGGCGGCCGAGGCTTCGGACTCTTCTGCAGACTCTGCTTCAGGCTTGCTCTCAGCCTTCGCCTCAGTCTCGCCCTTCGTCTCGGCCGCAGCCTCCGGTTCGGTCGGCTGCGCCACCTTCACGGGCTGGGATTCGGGTTCGGTCTTGGATTCCGGTTCAACTGCGGTCTTGGATTCCTTGGCTTCCTCGACCGGCGATTCTTCACGGGCCTCGGCGGCGGATTTATCGGCCGCGGTCTTTTCCGCAGTTGCTGCGGTCTCAGGCTCCTCAGTCGGCTCCGACTCGACCTTCGCCGCCGGAACGGCCGGCGCCGCAACCTCGGTCGGCGTACCCGACTTCTTCTTCACTACCACGGCAACAATGGCCGCGATGACCACCACGGCGACAACGCCGAGAATGATCCACAATGTCATTTGATCCATGTCCCCACCCTAACATCGGCGGGAGAACCGGCCTCGGTCCGCCCCAGCCTTCCCTGCGAGAGGAAGGCTCATTGGCAAGCCGTTCAGGACTCGTAGCATCCCCAGCCTTCCCCTTGAGGGGAAGGTGGCAGCCGAAGGCTGACGGATGAGGTGGAACGCCGTCACAGACGGCAAACAACGATCGTCACAGACGATGCCGTGATCAACGAATCAGCATGCCCATGCCGTCGTTGTCGGGATCACGGTGTCCGTATTCAAAAAACACACCCACGCACGCAGACGGTCGTCGGACCGCCGCGCCACGCCAGGACGCTACGCGCGGGCCGAATCCTCGGCCTCGGGCTCGCCCTCATGCTCGTCGCGACGCATGCCACGCACCTCCACCACGGAGGAATGATTCACGTAGACCGGGGTCGCGGACGCGGCGCCGGAGGACGCCCCTCTTTTCGCATCGCCGGACGGCTGGAACGCCACCTTGGTACTCACCACGCGCGGCTTGTGCTCCTCGTTGTCCTTGTCGTAGCTGTAGAAGAAATCAGTACGGTGCGCATCCTGCCGGGCGTACCGCAGTACGGCCACGACGAGCGCGATGACAAGGACGATCCAGAACAGAAATACGAGGAGCATGGGCATAGGATTAATTCTCTCAGCAGCCACGACTTTTCCCCCGTCAACGACCATAATCATCGCCGATTGTCTACATCCCGAGACGGCCGGTCGGCGTACGCACGATCAACCGGCTCACACAACCCCAAACCTCTGACATCAGACCATTGTCAGCCCATATTTCATGACCGAACGGTAACCCCCTGCCGCAATCTCACAACCCCGTCCGTCACCCGGCTGATCGGCCAATCGATCGCCCCTCCGACCGTCGCCGGACGTCCCCGCGTCAAACCGGCGTGAAACACTAGATAACCATGAGCGGTACAGGCAGAATGACGGCATTGCAGAGGCGAGAACAGCTGATCGCAGTAGGACGCTCGCTGTTCGCGGCCAAGGGGTTCGAAGCGGTGAGCGTGGAGGAGATCGCCGCCACCGCCAAGGTAAGCAAGCCGATCGTATACGAGCATTTCGGCGGCAAGGAGGGCCTGTACGCCGTGGTGGTGGACCGCGAGATGCAGACGCTCACCGGCGCGATGATGGAAACGCTCGCCGAACCCGCGCAGGGCTCGCGACAGATCGTGGAGAACGCGGCCATGGCGTTCCTCAACTACATCGAGGAGCACACCGAAGGATTCCAGGTGCTCTCGCGCGACCGGCCGACCACCGACCCGTCCGGCTCGTTCAACTCCCTGCTCGGCGACGTGAGCGTGCGCGTGGAGGATCTGCTCGTGCGCGCGTTCAAGCGCCACAAGATCCCGGCCAAGGGCGTGCCCTACTACGCGCAGATGCTCGTGGGCCTCATGGTGTTCACCGGCCAGTACTGGGCCACGCACCGCAAGATGAGCAAGGAGCAGCTTGCCGCGTACATCGTGAACCTGGCGTGGAATGGCCTGTCCCGCATGGAGGCCAAGCCCGAACTGCGCTACGTGGGTGGCGGCGATCACGGCGACCATGGTGAACGACCGTCCGGCGGCGAGCGCCAGGATCGGTCCCACAGCGATACCGAGATCTCCCCGGATGGCAACGCCGATATCGCCGAATAATCCCGATATGGATTCCGGCATTTAGCAGATTCGCGAATGGCTGCGACCTGCGGGGGACTCTCTGTTACCGGGCGAAACCCTCTTCAGGCAATATGCCACCACGGTAACCTGTCGTCACGGTGATCATTCCCATGGAATGCATCCCGGTCGCCCGGGCAAACGCACAACCCCGTGGCCCTTTCATTCCTTAGTGTGATCACACTAAATAAGGTGGATGGTTTTAATAGGGCGTGGTTTTGCATGGGGGGGGGGGCGAAACTCCGTGGCTTGAGAGGAAAAGGCTGTGGGAGCGTGCGAAAGCCGCTGGCTACGTGGTGCTGAATGAGAGTCTATGTTCGGTTTTTGGGGTGAGTGGAAGCGTATGGGCGCGAGGCTCGCGGACGTGCGGTGCACAACTCGAAGATAGGGAAAATGGATCGTTGGAAAATCAACGGTCTGATATTGGTATCTTCGAGTTGTGCACCGGTGACCTCGGAGACCTTCCTCTCAGTCGCACACTTCCCCACGAAACCGCTCAGCATTCGCGCAAAACCGCACATCACCCGGCCCTGAAGTCCCTCGGCCGGAGAATTCACCATCCCCGTGGAATGAATCCGGTCGCGCTACAGCCTCCGCGATAGGCTCGGAGGCATGCAAGTGCAGTTGATCGACGACCGGCATTACGCCGAGACCATGAAGCAGACCGTGCTGCCCGCGCTGGCCGCATGCCGGCGGGAGGGGTGGATGGAGCCGGCGAACTCCAGACCCGCGGGACCGGTGCCCACGCCCGGCAAGCTGCACTACGTGTGCTATGACTCCGCCAAGTTCGACGCGATCCGTGAGCAGGGGGCCACGGCCACGTTCCGAGGCGCGGTCGTGATCTCGCACGGGTTCACCGAGTTCGCGGAGCGGTTCGCGGAACTCGCCTGGTACCTGCTGCTCGACGGGTTCAGCGTGTGCATCCTGGAGCATCGCGGCCACGGGTATTCGCCGCGCGATGTGGACGACGAGAGTCTGGTGTGGATCGACGACTGGCACCGGTACGTGGATGATCTGGCGAAGTTCTGCTCCACCATCGGCCAAGACTATGCGATCGAGGAGCCGCTGTACCTCTACGGTCATTCGATGGGCGGCGGCATCGCGGCGGCGCTGCTCGAGCAGTACCCGACCATCATCGACAAGGCCGTGCTCAGCGCGCCCATGATCGCGCTGCGCTCCGGCATGCCACTCTGGCTCGCGCCCACGGTGGCGGAGCTGGCCTGCGCGATCGGACTCGGCCAGCACGCGGCGCCCGGACAGAAGATGTTCAGCGAGAACTTCGACGAGGACTTCTACCGCACGGTGAGTCTGCCGCGCGCCCGCTGGGTGCATGATCTGCGGCTCGAGCATCCCGAATACCACACGAACGCGGCCACGTTCGGCTGGGTGCGCGAGGGACTGCGCATGTATAAGTCGATCGTGCGACGGTCGGCGTGCGAGCGCGTGGAGGCGCCGCTGCTGATCTTCCAGGCGGAGAACGACACGTACGTGCTGCCCAAGCCGCAGAATCGGTTCGCGGCGCAGGTACGGGCGGGCGGATGCCCGGTGCAGCTGGTGCGGCTCAAGGGATCGCGGCACGAGATGACCACCGAGCGCAATGAGATCATGCAGCAGTATGTGGGACGGATTCTCGACTTCCTGCACACGCCGCTGGCGGAGGAGTAGGCGGCGAATCGGAGCGGGCGCGGGTAAGCGGGCAGCGCTCCTCTCAGTCAGCTGCGCTGACAGCTCCCCTCGGAGAGGGGAGCCAGAGGACGGGAGCCGGAGCTACATGAGCTTAGTGCTTTCGAGGTTGCGGATGATCCAGTCGTTGAGACGGATCACAGGCTTGCGCAGCACGAGACCGAGCAGCAGCGACGGCACAATGAACACGGCGAGCAGCGCGGTCTCCCGCCAGAACTCCGCTCCGAACGCGCCGGCCATGGCCGCATGCATGGCGGCAATGCCGTGCGGGAACGGCAGGAACGGGTAGAGCGCGCGGAACACCGGCGGCAGCGTCTCGATGGGAAACGTGCCGCCCGAACCGGCCACCTGCATCACGAGCAGCACCACCGCGATCGCCTTGCCGATGTCGCCGAACGACAGCGCCAGCGTGTACGTGATGTTGGAGAACACCACCGCCGCCACCTCGCACACCAGCAGGAACTGCATGGGATGCTCGCTCTGGACGCCGAGATAGTAGAGGTCGCCGAGCGCCACGAGCGCCCCCTGCAAGAGCGCAAGCAACATGAAGAACAGGTAGCGCCCAAAATACTGCTGATGCAGACGCAGACGAGGCTCGCCCGTGGCCATCAGCACCTCCTCGCGTCCGCGCTCGCTCATGGCCACCTTCATCATGGCGACGAGGATGATCGACCCCACCCAGATGGCGAGGATCGTGTAGAACGGCGCCATGGCCGAGCCGTAGTTGGCGATATGGTAGACGGCCACACGGTTCACGCTCACCGGCGACGACAGCAGCGCGGCGAGCGCGTCCGGGTCGAGGTTGGCGAGAGTGCCGAGCTGGGAGACCGGAGAGGATGCGTCGTCCGAACCGCCCGAGTTCGAATCCCCCGAACCGTTCTGACCGGAATCTCCCTGTGCCGAATCCGCCGATCCCGCCGAATCCCCGGAAGCTCTGGAACCAGCATTCCCGGTCCCACCAGTAATCCCCGCGATCTGCTTGCTCAGATCATGCATCGTGTTCCCTGCCGAGCCGAGCCGTTCCGACGCCCGGTCGAGGATCTTGCGAATGCCGGCGATCGACGTGTCCGCATCACCGGAGACGCCCTTGAGGTCCTTCACGGTGGCGCTCACGCCGTCGGCCACGCTGCGGGTCTGCGCGCTCACGGTGTCGATGGAGTCGGCGAGCGCGGCGAGTTTCGGCTTGAGTCCGTTGTCGTACGTGGTTTTGACGTCGGTCACGGATTTCTTGGCCGCGGCGATCTGGTTCTTCAGATCGTTGCGTTTGGCGGTGATGTCGCTGTTGGTGCCGTTGATCGTGTCGGCCGCGCCGGAGAGCTGCCCGGCGAGGTCCTTCTGCGCCTTCTGCGCGTTGGTCACGGCGGTGATGGCGTCGTCGAGCGCGGTCTGCACGTCGGACGAACTACCGGAGCCGCCCGCCGCGCCACCCGACCCGGTCGCGCTCTTCATGTCGTTCAGCGCGGCGATCAGCGACTGGTATCCGTCTGCCGCGCCGGAGACCTTGCCGGACAGCGCGGTCAGCTGCTTGCTCGCCGCATCCGACTGCGTGTCAATCGCGTCGAACGCGGTGTCAACCTTGCCGCTCACCGAATCGTAGCTTTTCTCGCTTTGGCTGAGTGCCGATCCCAGCGTATCCGCCGTGCCGTTGAGCGCGTTGTCGAGCGACGTGACGCCGTCCTGCGCCTGCTTCAGCCCGTTCTTCGCGTCCGTGACCGTCTTGCCGGACGAGTCGATCAGGTTCGACGTGGAGTCGATGATGCTCTCGGTCGAGGCGAGCAGTTTGGAGTACGACGCGGTCTGCGCGGACGCGGACGTGAGCTGGTCGCCCATCGCGTCGATGTGCCCGGTGGCGTTGGCCACATAATTCTGCATCTGGTCGCCCTGCGCGTATTTGGCGAGCGTGGTGACCAGGTCGAGGCCCACCTGTCCGATGGTCTTGGCAAACGTGCTGTCGATCTGGTCGGCGATCGTGTCGGCGCCCTCGTCGGTGACGTGCGGTGCGATGGCGTTGATCTTCTCGTTCGTGTAGTACTTGAGTTTCGCGTGCTTCACCTTGGGCGAGAACAGGGTCATCATGTCGGCGCTGAAGTTGCGCGGGATCACAATGGCCGCGTAGTAGTCGCCGGAGCGCACGCCGTCCTCCGCATTGTCGGGGTCGGTGAACACCCAGTCGAGCTGATGGTTGGCGCGCAGCGTGGAGATCACGGTCTCACCCACGTTGATCTTCACGGGGATGAGATCGGACTTGTATCCGGCGTCGGCGCTGGCGACGGCCACCTTCAGACTGGCGGTGTTGTCGTACGGATTCCAGCTGGCGGCGATGTTGAACCACGCGTACAGCGACGGCACGATCACGAGACCCATCGTCACGATCACGCCGATCACGTTGCTGACGGCGTTGCGCACGTCACGCGTGAAGATCTGCAGAATGTTGCGCATCAGAGGGCCGCCTTTCCGTCGTGGTCGGGGGCGTTGCGATCAGGGGCGTTCGTGCCGGGGGCGCTCGTGCCGGAACCGGCCGGACCGGCGGGGCTAATCGGGCCGGTCGTCGAATCGCCGGACGCGCCGACGGCGGTCTTCGGCTGGCCCGGCACGGCGGTTCCGGCCGATCGCAACGCGTCGAACACGTCGTCGTCCGCGCCGGAGGAAGCGGAATCGCCCTCATGCGCGCCGCGATGACGCGTCGGGAAACCGGGAATCGGCAGACCACCCAATCCTCCCAACGCCGGCAGCGGGATATGCAGTCGACGGGACACGGTCGTACGCAGCGAATCGCTGTCCATCGCGCTCATGCCAAGCTGGCGGGCGAAACTCTCGTACGTGTACTCCACCACGATCAGGTAGACATCGATGAGGATGATCGACGTGATCCACGCGGTGAGCATCACAATCTTCGACTCCACGCTGAACATGAGCACCAGGAACACGGCGGGCAGCACCACGATCATCACCAGGCCGGCGCGGATCAGGTACGGGTACAGCTTGAAGAAGCGGTGAGCGCGGCGGCGGATCTGCGGGCGAACCTCGTCCACACCCATGAGCAGCTTGATCACCGACGTGAGCTTGAAACGCTCGTTGAGCATGTTGTTCTTCTCCGCCACCATGAGGTCGGTGGCGCCGAGGCGGCGGTCGAACAGCGCGTTGAGGTTGAGCAGGTACGGGCGGGCGACGAGGCCGAGCAACAGCGCGGCGGCGAGGAACCACAGCAGCGAGCCGAGATCGTGCCAGTAGTGCGAGCCGTACGCGCCGCCGATCGTCTCGCGCATGGCGTTGATGCCGTACGTGAACGGCAGGAACGGGTAGAGACGGCGGAAGAAGTCGGGCATCATCTCGATCGGGTACATGCCGGACGAGCCGGGGATCTGCACGATCACGAGGATCACGGCCACGGCCTTGCCGATGTGCTTAAGTGAGGCGGCGAGCGCGTAGATCACGTTCACGTAGACGAACGAGATCAGTAGGCCGGCGAACACGAACGCGACCGGGTTCTTGCATTGGATGCCGATGATCAGGTCGCCGATCGTGACGATCAGCGCCTGCAGGAGGGCCACGCTCAGCAGCAGCAGGCCGCGGCCGATGTAGGCCTGTGCGGCGTTGACATGGGCGGTGCGGCCGCGGCCACGTCCGGAACCCAGGTTTTCGCGGTCGACTTCGAGCTTGAAGATGGCGATGAGCACGAAGCCGCCCACCCAGAGCGCCAGATTCGTGTAGAACGGGGTGACGGCCGAGCCGTAGTTGGACACGGGATACACGGTGGTGGTGACGAGGTTGACGGGCGAGGCCATGAACGAGCCAGCTTCGGTGGCGTTGAGGTTGAGCTGGGTGTTGAGCTGCTTCCAGATGTCGGAGCTTTCGAGGGCGGCGAGGTCGGTGCGCGTGGTGTCGAGGCCGGTCTTCACGCTGCCGAGGGATTTGCTGGTGTCGGCGAGCGTGGTCTTGGTGCCGTTGAGCGTGGATTTGAGCTGGGCGAGGATGGTCTGCGTCTGGCCGATGGTGGAGTTGAGACCGCCGAGCGTGCCGCCCAGGCTGCCGGTGGTGGCGGAGAACGAGTCCATGGCGGCGAGCAGTGAGGGCATGACGGTGGTGTTGAGGTTGCCGCGCGTGTCGGTGAGTGTGGCGGCGCCGTTCTGGGTGAGGGTGGTGACGCCGTCGGCCATGTTCTGCGTGGCGGTGATGCCGGAGCCGGTGATGGTGGAGGCGCTGGAGGAGAAGTCGTTGGCCTGCTTCTGCTGGTCGGCGAGCTGCTGGTCGAGTTGGTCGAGTCTGTCGAGGATGTTCTGGCGTTGGGTTGCGGGCAGGGCGCTGCCGGCCGGACCGTTGACGGCCTGACGGATGTTGGCCACGGCTTGCTGGCCTTTGGCGAGCGCGCTGTTCTGGCCGCTGACGGCCTGGTCGACGGTGGTCTGCACGTTGGTGAATCCGTCGATGATGCCGCCGGCCGCGTTGTTGGCGGAGACCTGCATGCCACTGAGGTTGCCGGCCGCGGTGCCGAGGGTGGAGTCGAGCGCGTTGGAGAAGTTCAGGGATTCCTTACGGGTTTCACCAAGTGCGCTGTTGGCGTTGGCGAGCGCGGTCTGGGTGGCGTTGAGCTGCTTGGCAAGGCTGGTGAGCGTGGCGCCGGCGTCGTCGAGGGTTTTGACGGAGGCGTCAATGGTGTTGGCGGTGCCGGTCATCGCGTTCTGCGCGTCGGTGAGGTCGGTGCTGGCCTGGTCGAGGTCGGTGTCGATGCTGCTGCGGGCGGTGCTAGCCTTGCCGTTGATCTGCTCGGCGGATTGCTTGACGGCGTTGACGACGGTGCTGGCGACGGTGGAGATGAATGTCTGGTTGATCTGCTCGTCGATGGTGTTGGCGCCGGTGTCGGTGATCTTGGGGGCGATCGCGTTCTTCTTCTCGTTGACGTAGTAGCTGATCTTCGGCTTGCCGGTGCCTTTGATGGTGTTGACGAGCTGGGCGCTGAAGTCCTTGGGGATCACGATGGCGGCATAGTATTCGCCGGATTCCACGCCGATCTTGGCTTGGGATTCGCTGACGAACCGCCAGCCGAGCTGATGGTTGGCCTTGAGCTGCTGTTCCACCTGCTTGCCGGCGTTGAGCTTGCCGACCAGGTCGTTGCTGGTGCCCTGGTCCGCGTTGGCGACGGCCACCTGGATGTTGCCGGTGTTCGAGTACGGGTCCCAGTTGGCGATGATGTTGAACCACGCGTACAGGGAGGGGATGAGCGCGACTCCCAGGGTGATGACGATGGCGACGGGGTTTCTCAGGAGCCGCAGAATGTCTCGCGTGAAGATTCGCCCGATCGTTCGCATTCGCCGCCTCCGAACCGTTCCGGTTTCCGACACGGTCACCGTGCCTCCGGACCGGACGGCCAGAGACCGTGACCGGCCCCATAGTCTGAATCCGAAGACAGTATAGCGCTAGGCTGACCGGGGTGTGAGGCGGGTTCTGCCGTGGGGAGGGGCGGCAGGCGGAGTGCTGCAGGCTCTGGTCAAGGTAGGGCGTGTCAGGGCGAGATCGGGGCAATCTTTGAGTTCTGTGCGGATTCCGGATGCCTGCGGACACCTATCCTCGAGTTCTGTGCGTGCAATAAGAGAAATCCGGAGTATGAAGGTTGGAATTTCAACGTCCATACTCGGACTTTCGCCGTTTTGACGCACAGAACTCGAGGATAGGTGGTTGCGATCGCCCGGAATCCGCACAGAACTCGAAGATTGCTTTGAGACCTTGCCCCATTGGGCGGCACGACGAGGACTTCTGCCCTACTTCATGCGGCGACCGGCGCACCAGACGGCATCGACCTGCCAGCTGGCCGGATCGAGCAGCAGGATGTCGGCGGCGTATCCGGCTGCAAGCAGGCCGATCGGGGCGCCGGTCACCGGGTTCGAGGTGTCGAAACCGAACGCCTTGGCCGGGGTGAGCGTGGCCGCCTCCACCGCGGAGACCGGGTCGATGCCGAGATCGAGCACGGCTCGGCTGACCGCGCGCTCCAGCACGAGCGTGGAACCGGCGATCGCACCGTTCGACACGAGCCGGGCGTGGCCGTGCTCCACGTTCACGTCGAGCGCGCCGAGCAGGTAATGCCCGTCGGGGCAGCCGGTGGCGGCCATCGCATCGGTGACGAACGCGGTGCGGTGGGGCGCGAAGCCGAACGACAGCGCGACCATCGGGTCCTGCACGTGGAAGCCGTCGTTGATCAGCTCAATCGTAACGCGTGGATCCTCCACGGCGGCGGGGATGGGGCCTGGCTTGCGGTGATGCAGGCCGTTCATCGCGTTGAACATGTGGGTCATGATCGTGGCGCCTGCATCGAATGCGCGCTTGGCGGTCTGGTAGTCGGCGGAGCAGTGTCCCACGGCCGGTCGGACCCCGGCCTCCACGAACTGGCGGATCGCGCCGATGCCATGCGGCAGCTCCGGGGCGATGGTGATCTGGCGCAGGCACCCATCGGCGGCTTCGAGGAGCTGATCCACGAGTTCGGGCACTGGGTCACGCAGGCATTCCGGGTCGTGGGCCCCCTTGCGCTCGAGTGCGAGGAACGGCCCTTCGAGGTGTGTGCCGAGGATGTCGGGCCGATCGGGCATGAGCGCGCGAACCGTGCGCAGATTCTCGCAGATCGTGTCGATCGGGTTGGTGATGAGGCTGAGCACCTGGCGCGTGGTGCCGTGCATCATGTGGCCGGCACGGGCCGCGGCAATGCCGTCCGGGCCGTCGTCGAATGAGGCGCCCCAGGCGCCATGCGCGTGGATGTCCACGTAGCCGGGGGTCATGATCGCGCCATGCGCGTCGATGATGGGCAGGCTGAGGCTGCCGGAGGGCTGGCCACCGGCCGCCGCTGCGGATGCTCCGGCCTCGGACGTCTCGGTCGCTTCGGTCTCCACCGCCGCCACCGCCCGTGCGAACGCGCCCGCCATGTCCTCAGTGCCGCCGACCTCCACGTCGATCTCCGCACCCTCGGCCGCGATCACGCCGTTTCGCACCACCAACCAGTAGTGGTCCTGCACACCGCGCGCATCGACCTTGCGCGCGTTGCGGATCGCGAACGATCCGGCCGGCTGCGCGAATGCGTCATTGATGCGTTCGACCGCCTGCGTTCTGGATGAGTCCATGGTTTCGATAGTCTCAGATTCCATAGCTTTCTGTGCCACCTTGCTTATGCCTGTATCTGTTTGTGTGCCTGTGCTCCGACAGATTCACGGCTACCCTGCCGAAATTTGTCTGATGTCTGACATTATACGCGGAGCTCAACCTCCCTACATACAAGAACCCGATTCCCGCATTTCGCCGAGACAAGCCCCGCCAAACAGACCCCGACCCGCCAAGCCTGATTCACGATCACTCCGACACGGAAAATCCCCTCATACCCCCGCGGATATACTGACCCCATGAACGATTGCTTTATCTCACGCGATTTCGTCAACGACGACTCCACTGCAACCATCACCGACTACGGCGCACACGTGCTGGAGTGGGCCCCCGCGGGCCAGTCCGGCGTGCTGTGGCACCCCAAGGCCGTGTATTTCTCCAAGGGAACCGCCATCCGCGGCGGCATCCCCGTCATCTTCCCCTGGTTCAACTCCGGATTCGCCGACGGTCACGTCGCCGCCAAGAAGCCCAAGCACGGCTTCGGTCGCATCTCGTTCTGGCATTACGACGAGGCGGCAAGCACCGACTCGTTCGCGCGCTACACTCTCGATTCCACCGACGCCGACCCCGAATGGCTCGCCACGCTCAGCGGCTCCGCCGAGCACCCGGCCGCGTTCCACGCCGTATACGAGGTTCGCTGTGGCGCGGAATTCCAAGCTTCGCTGACCATCACGAACGACGGCAACGAACCGTTCACCTATGAATCGGCACTGCATACCTACCTCAGCATCGGCGACATCGAGCACGTACAGGTGGCTGGTCTGGAAGGCGCAAAGTTCCTCGACACCACGCTCGACGGCGACCCCGAATGCACACAGCCCGATGAGCCGATCACCTTCGACGGCAGCATGGTCGACCGTATCTATTTCGCCGGCGGTGAGAGCGGCCACGACACGGTTCGCGTGATCGACGAGCGACTCGGCCGCACGATCGTGGTCACCAAGAGCGGATCGAAGAACACCGTGGTCTGGAACCCCGGCGAAGCGGCCGGCAACGGGATCGGCGACATGGCGGCCGGCGAGTGGCACGGATTCGTCTGCGTGGAGGCGGCCAACTGCCGCGCCAACGCCACCACGCTCGCACCCGGCGAATCCGCTACGCTGAGCCAGACGCTCCGGGTGGAGTAGCGGGAATCCGCATCACCTACGCAGCAAGGCAGATCGGCGTTCAGGTTTTCGGGGTTGCACCGATGCGGTGTATCACGGCATCACGGGTACGTGGACGCCTCTCTTTGCCACCTATCTTCAAGTTCTGAAGTATTTTGAGGCTTTTGCGGACATCAATCTCCAAGTTCTGAAGTACACGCAGCGTAAATCCGAAGTACGGATACTGCAATTCCAACGCCCATACTCCGGGTTCCCGTCATGGGGACTTCAGAACTTGGAGATAGGTGTCTGCAAGGTTGTGAAATCACTTCAGGACTTAGAGATTGCCCCTCGCAGGCACTCAGCTCGCCCGCGAACCGGCCCGCGGGAATGATTCTTAATGTGGAACCGTTCGCGCGGCTCAGCGGGCGAGATGCAGCACGGTCCAGGAGACCGGCGGCAGGGTGACGTGGACGGATGCGCGATCATCGTCCGTCTCCACATGCGCGGTCGGATTCGACTGCAGGGTCACGTGGTTCTGATCGTCGATCGTGTTGCGGGCGTTAATGTCGTCGTCGTGCAGGGTGCGGGCATCAACGCTCACTCCGGCAACGGTTCCGGCCTTGTCCTCGCGCAGCCACGACTCGGGGATCGGGATCGTCAGATCGACCGACGAATCCAGCGAACGGTTCGTCACGAACACGGCGAGCGAGCCATCGGCACAGCGGACGGTCACCGAATCGATCATCGGCACGTCGCCGTATGCGGCTGTGGTCACGGTCGGACCATCCGTGCGGGATTCGAGCACGGTGCCACCCTTGGCGAGCGCGGCCACGGCGGCGAACGGGTGGAAGATGGTCTGACGCCATGCCGGACCTCCCGGCTCGGTCATGATCGGCGCGATCACGTTGACCAGTTGGGCGAGCGAGGCCGCGTGCACACGATCGGCGTTCCTCAGCAGCGTGATGAGCAGGTCGCCCACCACCACGGCGTCGAGCGCACTGTACTGATCCTCAAGCAGGCGCGGTGCGACCGGCCAGTTGCCGATGCCTTCGGGCGTGCGGCTCGCTTCCTCGCCCGCGTACCACACGTTCCACTCGTCGAACGAGATCGCCACGTTGTGTGTGCTCTTGCGCTGCGCCTTGACCGCGTCGATCACGGAGCCCACGTCCTTGATGAACCCGTCCATGTCCACGCCGGACGCGAGGAAGCTAGAGATGTCGCCGTTCACCGGCTTGTAGTAGGCGTGGCAGGAGACGAAGTCGACCAGATCGTAGGTGTGCTCAAGTACGGTCCGCTCCCATTCGCCGAATGTGGGCATGCCGTGCGAGCTCGAGCCGCACACCACGAGTTCCAGATCCGGGTCGATCTGCCGCATGCCGCGCGCCACGTCGGCTGCGAGCACGCCGTAGTCGTGCGCGGACTTGTGGCCGAGCTGCCACGGGCCGTCCATCTCGTTGCCGAGGCACCACATGCGGATGCTGAACGGCTTTTCGCGACCGTTCGCGCGGCGGGCGTCGGAGAGCGTGGTGCCGCCAGGGATGTTGGCGTATTCGAGCAAGTCGAGGGCCTCCTGGAGTCCGCGGGTGCCGAGGTTGATGGCTTCCATGAGTTCGGGGGCGGTTGGGGTTGGTGTGGCAGCGGAGGAAACGTCAGGAGCCTCGGTTGATTCGGCGGTAGTTGCGGAGGTGTCGTTGATCTCGGCGACGCCGGGCTCGCCGCCCTTCTCCCCTACCTTTTCCAGCCATTCGGCCATCTCATGCAGACCGAATGCGTTGGTTTCGGTGGAATGCCAGGCCAGATCGAGTCGGCGCGGACGCTGGTCGCGCGGGCCCACACCGTCCTCCCAACGGTAGCCGGAGACGAAGTTGCCGCCGGGATAGCGTACGGCGGTCACGCCGAGTTCGCGCACCAAGTCGATGACGTCCTGGCGGAATCCGTGCTCGTCGGCCGTGGGATGGTCGGGTTCGCAGATGCCTGTGTATACGCAACGGCCCAAGTGTTCGACGAACGAGCCGAAAATGCGGCGATTGACGGGCGCGACGGCGAAGTATGGGTTGATGGTGATGGTGGCCGGGGCGGCTGGTTTGGCTGAGTGGGTGGAACTGGACGGGTTGGCTGACTGCTGTGTCATGGTTCCTCGATTCTCTCGTGCTCATGTGAGCGCGAACGTAGGATTAAGCCTACTCGCGGCGGGGCACAGATACTCGACATACATGCGGTTTTGGATAAAGGCACTCTGGACAGGCGGGCTTCATCGCACGGCCGACTGTTCTGGGCGGGAGGATCTGCTCATGTTCTCGTCGAGGTCGGTCCCACATGACCTATCTGCCATTCGGTAGGTGGTTCAGACTCCCCGCAGGGGTCTATCCCCCGTTGAGTAGGTTCTTGCCAAAGTAGATCACCGGCCAAGGCCCCTCAGCAACACTGTTTTAAGAGAAATAAATGATAGTTTTCGCCAAGACTCTATGGATAATAACCGGTCGGGGGTGGGCCGCTACTTTGCGAAGGACCTACCGAACGAGGGTTAGGTCCGTGCAAGCCCCTCGAACAACCTAGCGAACGGCAGATAGATCATGGCGACGCCGGTAAGGCCGCGAACCGGGCGGCAGGAAGCGGACGGATGCAAAGATGAGAATGAGGAAAGGAGACGGCCCGGGGCCTTGAACCGGAAGAACGGTGATTGCCCGAAGGCCGTCTGAGGAGCTACTGGCGAGGGGTGAGGCGGGAGCGGAGGAGGGCGAGGTCGTCCTCGAGACGCTGCATATGGCGGAGTTGCTGGCGGAGGAGGGCTTCCATAGTGTCGATGCGTCGGTTGAGAGCGGCCAGGTTCGCATCCCGGGCCGAAGAGGCGGCGGACTCGAGTCCCGGGGGCCGGCCGGTACCCTGCTTGGAGCCGGAGACCGCGCAATCTGCGGAGGAGGCGCCGGAGGGACGCGCGGCTTCCGTCGGGCGCGGCGCCCAATAGGCGGGGTCATCCGGCGTGAGAACCGGGGAGTCGAACGCATTGCAGCGCAGCGGATATCCATCCTCCACAGCGGCATCCTCAAACACGGCGTCAAAGGAAGGATCCTCGCTCGCGAACCACTCGGATGTTGAGACGGCATCACGCTCAGGAAGAACGGTCCGGATCGCAGTATCGTCGGCACACTCGGCAACGGATGTTGACTCATCAGTCTGGGACGCAGAGCCCTGTTCGCCGGCGTGCAGAGCTTCATACCTGACGGCACGACTGCGCCAGCGGGCCACGCAGCGTTCGATGCGTTTGCGTCCGATGATCGAGGGGCCAAGACCGGCGGCGCGGAAGATGCGCGTGGGCGAATCGCCCGCAGCGCAACGCTTGACCACGTAGTTCTTGAACGCATCGTTGTAGTAGATTCGACCGCTCATCACGGATTCGACGGCGGGCAGCGTTTCCAGATATGCCTTGGTCTCTGCGTCGAGTTCCTTGCCGGCCATGATTCCGACTCCTCTCAGTAGGGGGATTGATTCGGGGGTATTGGCCCCGTAGAACGAAAAATGGCCTGATCGCGGCCGCAAGTGCGGCGCAGTCAGACCATGACCCTTCTGCTTCGAACGCTGCTCTCGAAGTGGGCGGGTGATGTTTGTTTTTTTGGGAGGCTGTGGGGAAGGACATGGGGACAAGGAGCGTCGCCAGATGTTCGACCCCTCCCTCAGTCGCGCTTTGCGCGCCAGCTCCCTCCCTTGGAGGGAGCACACAGGGAAGGAAGCCCCGGACGGAAGTATCTTCACCAGTCACCTGATGAGGGGGGTTCTCCCTCCGAGGGAGGGAGATGTCACGGCGAGTGCCGTGACAGAGGGAGGGATTCGATTCCGACCAGCCCACATTGACCAACCAGCCCGGACCGGCTCCCCTTGACCCCCACATCGTCCTTGCCGACCACCGGTCGCTGCGGACAATCATTCCTTGGCTTGGGTCGAGCGTCGGAATGAGTTCTGACGGAGAAGGGGAGGGAGATTGCGGGTGGATGGCATCGAAGCCCTCCCTCAGTCCGGCCCTGCGGCCGGACAGCTCCCTCCCCGGGAGGGAGCACGAAGGAGGAGGGCCTTCACGTGGAAGGAATCGGCGACGGGTGAAGGACGTCGATTCCCTCCTCGTGTTGTGACTCCCTCATGCCGAGGGAGTCACGGAGTCGCGGGCTCAGGCGTTGAGCAGGCGACGGGTGCGGGTGGACTTGGCGTACACCGCGGCACCGGCGCCGGCGAGCAGAGCGCCCACAGCCACGAACAGCGCGATGCCAGCGGCACCGGTGACCGGCAGCTGGGTGAGGCTCTTCACGTTCTCCACGGTCACGGTCGAAGTGTTGCCGTCGGAGACAAGACCCAGCAGATCACTAGTCACGGTATAGGCCGGATTCGCCTTTGCATCGTTACCGGTGCCGGAGATATTGGCGTCAATCTTGACATCGAAGGTCAGACCAACGCTGACATAGCCGTCAGGAGCCGCGATCTCCTTGATGGTGTAGGAACCGGCGTCCAGTCCCTTGAAGGAGACCAGACCATTCTTACCGGTAGTGAACACGCCATCAGCCTCGGTCTTGGCTCCGTCAGCGGTCGGCTCGCCGCCGAGCTCAACCCAACGAGCCGGAGTCTCGCCAGCAGCGGCAACGTAACCGAGCCACTTTCCAGAGGTCTTATCCTGAATGGCGAACTTGGCGCCCTGCAGCACAGCAACGGTCGTACGATCAACCTTCTTCAGGTTGTAGTCGAAGTTGAACACCTTGACCGGGGTACCGGGGATTTCGTCCTTCTTCTCGTTGTCGGACGGATCGTTCGGGTACACGATGGACGGAGAGTTGGGCGCACCCTGATCGCCGATAGTGCCGGTCACCGTGGCCGAGTAGGTGATCGTCACCTTCGCGCCTACCAGATCGGTCTTGTCGAACAGGGACTTCTCATCGGCAGTACCATCGAAGCCCTGGGACTGAATGTACGAGCTCAGGTCCACGGTGAAGGTCTTGCTGGCGGCATCAAATCCGGTGACCGTGTACTGGTCAGAGTTCAGAGTGGTCTCACCAACCTTGACGGTGAGGGTACCGGTCTTGTATGCCAGTGGAGCATTGTCCGCGAACTTATCCTTCACCTGGAAGGTGTAGCCCTGAACCTTGTAACCAACGTAGTTCGGGATCTTCGTGGTAATGGTGTAGGTGGCGTCCTTGCCGATGGCGACGGTCTGGTCATCGACAGCCTTGTCGACGGTGGCGGTCTGGTTCTTCACGTTGATCGTGCCGGCGGACACGACGGTGCCATCAGACAGCGTCCACGGGGTGCCGACGAGAATGGCCAGCGACTTGGAAGACTTGTCATTCACGGCGTTCTGATCGACAATCAGCCAGTAGCCGACTTCACCCAGATTGAACGTGGCGGTCGCGCCATTCATCTGCGGATCAACTGTCTTCTGGTCTGCAGCGGTGGACTGGGCAAGAGCATCGGCGAACTTGCGGGTCACACCAGTGGCGCCATAGAACGGGCTGGCGCCCGAGGTATCCAGCTTGTTGTTGCTGATGGCCCACTGGAGGTAGTCGGAACTCTCAGCCGGAACGTCATTGACACCAGCAGCTTCAAGAGCAGACTTCACCAGGGCATTCATGGCCGACGAGGCGACCAGCACCTGAGCACCGGTGGAGACATCGTACTTGCCGATCTTCACGGCCTTATAAGTGTGGCCGTCGAACTGAACGGCGTTTTCGGCGTTCATGGTGATTGTCGTGTCGGTCGGCAGTACCTCGTCGGCCGAAGCGGTGGTGGCGCCGAGGGCCAGGCCGCTGAGCAGGGTGGCCGCGGCGGCTACTCCTGCGAAAAGCTTCCTCATCTTCATGAGAAACCTCTCTTTCTTCCTTGTTGTTGTGGTTGTTCTGCAACCGCGGAGGCCGAGACCCCATTGGAGGCCTCCGCGATCCGCAAATCTTGAATCTCTTGAGTTATATGGAGCGTGATGCTCCGGGGCGCTCCCCTCTGTCCGACGGAGTCGGACATCTCCCCTCCGTGGGGAGGGGAGACGAGAAGGACAGTGTTGAGTTATGTGGGGCGTGATGCCCCGGGTCTCTCCTCTGTTTGGCGAGGCCAGACATCTCCCCTCCCCTGGAGGGGAGACCAAGGAGGGGGACGTGTTTGGTTGTGGAGGGTGGTTGACTTGTAGCCCTCCCCTCTGTCTGGCGGGGCCAGACATCTCCCCTCCCTTGGAGGGGAGACCAGGCACCTCATCCGTCCGGCTTGGCCGGACACCTTCCCCTCGAGGGGAAGGGAGAGGACTTGGGCCGAAGCGATTTATTTAGAGGGCGCCTCCTAGCTGCGCGTCTTGTCGGCGCTTCCAGAGGCGGTAGGTGCCGCCGCCCAGGGCCCCGGCCAGAGCCAGCGCGGCGCCGAGAAGCAGCCAGTCGCGGGCCGTCCTTCCACCGGTGAGCGGCAGGGTCGACACGTTGACGGTGTGGGTGTTGGTGAAGTCGGACACCAGCACGCCGTTCCACTTGCCCTCCGAGTCGGCCTTCACCTCGACTCCGCCGCCCAGCAGACCCGGCTCGTTGCCCGAGTCGTTCAGCAGCCTCGTGAGCTTCGGCGTGGCCTTCAGCCCCTCGCCCGCCTTGTAGGTGACGGTGATGTCGAGCTGGTACTTGGCCTTGGAGTAGCGGATCATGTTCTTCGTACCGCCCGAACCGGCCTCACCATCGCCCGAACCGCCGCCCGCACCCGACGAGTCAGCACCGGCGCCGAGCTCCTGCACGATGTAGCTGTAAGTGACCGTGCGCACACCCTCGCCATCGGCCTTCACGCCCTTGATGTCGTTCCAGTTGAACGAGAACGTGCCGAACGTGTCCGAATTGACCAGACCGTTACCCTTGTCGCCGCCGTTCGCGCCCGGCTTCGAGATCGTCACCGTGCACGACGTCGCCGCAGAACCACCGTCCGAAGAACCGGCTGCAGCACCAGCACCGGCATCGCCCAACTCCACCGACGGCTTCACGCATACATCAACCGGCGCCTCCGAAGTCCCCGCGCCACCGGTCGGCAGCGGTGCTGCACCGGCACCCTTCGTCTCGACCTCCGACGCATCCAACCGGAACTTGAAGCTCACGCCCTCCGGCCACGTCGGCTCCAAACCATCCACGGTCTTCCTCACCGCGGCGGTCGCAGTCGTCGGCTCCGGCGTATCGGCCACCTGCACCATCGCGGAACCGGTGACCAGCGAACTCAGCCGCTTATCGCCCAGCTCCACACGACCCACGCTCTTCTCCGCGCCCTTCGGCGCAGCATCCTGCGTCGTGGACGGCATCAGATAACCGGTATCCGCCACGTACACAAGGTTGCCGTCGCCGGTCTGCGGACCGTACTCCTGCACCACGTTGCCGTCGGCCACCGAACCGTATGTCACGCCGATCGTCGTGTCCTTCGCTGCGCCCGTCGTCTTCACGGCACCGTCGGCCACACGCGCGGTCTGCACGTCGGTCAGCGACGTATCCTCGGCCTTGTCGTCATCCGTCTTCGTATACAGATGCGGAGTCATCCGCAACCAGGTCAGCGTGCTGTCGACCGTCGGCGAACTGCCGTACGTGTTCATGGTCTTGACGAGGTTGCCCACGCCACGCACCACCTTCACGCCGTCATCCTTCTCACCGGCGTTCACGAACACACCCCACTGGTTGATCACGACCTCCACGACCTTGTCGCTGGCCGTGTAACCCTTGGGCGCCTTGGTCTCCACGATGTAATACGTGACACTCGCATCATTGCCGTCACTGGTCGACCCACCGGACAGTTTCACGCCCGCGCTGTTCGGGAACGTGCCGGATCCGTTGAAGCGCGGTTCGGTCACGCCGGCCGCGTTCACGTCCTTGGCTGAACCGGACTTCGTATGATCGGCCGTGGTCAGCGAGTCGACGGGTGTGCACGTGTTCTGCACCATCTGCACTGCGCTGGTCTTCCCATCCGCGGAAGCCGTCGCCGAGCAGTCGCCGTCCTTGCGATAGATCCTGAACTCCGCCCCGTTCAACGGCGTCTCGTCCTGATCCACCTTCTGCACCGACACCGTGTTGCGGATGTTCGACACGTACAGCATCACGGCGAACGTGCGCTTGAACGCGCTGTCGGAGTTGGTGTCCGTCTCGTCGGTGTTTTCCAGCAGATACGTGTTGTTCGCGTTCACGCCCGCGTTCGTGTCGGACTTCGACCAGTAGTAGCCGACGGAGTACTTTGCCGCGTTCTCGTCGCCGTTCCAGTAGTAGTAGTCGCGGATGTCGCCCGGCAGATCCTCGAGCATCACGTCGTAGCTGCCGCTCGACGACAGACGGAACTTGTGCGGACTGTTCTGGAACGCCTCCATCACAGCCTTCATATCGGAGTCGCCGCCCTGGCTCTCCGCGGCTGTGGTCTTCCACCCGTCGATCTGATCGCCGTAGATGCCACGCCATTTGTCGTTGGCGTCCTTCTGGAACACGACGGCGAACAGCGTTCCGTCCTTCACCTTGTCGGCGTCCAGATGATGCTTCTTGCCGCTCTTGTCGGTGTAGTACAGATTGCTTTCGTCGGGCGCGCTGACCTGCACCTGCGCCATGGCGAGCGAACCCGTGTCCCACGCGTTGCCGTCACTGCTCGACGTGCTGGGATCGCTGACGAGCACGCCGGAGTCGCTGGCACTGCCGACGGGCGACGGATTCGTCTGATACAGCAGATGCATGTCGCCGGCCTTGCGATAGCCGTCCGGCACGGTGGTCTCCGACAGGATGAAATGATTGCCGTGCTCCTGGGCGATGACGTCCATGAACACCGGCTCGCCGTCGGACGGATCTACGAGGTTCAGATGACCGTTGTCGTCGGTGGTGCCGGCCGCCACGACCTCGTCCTTCTTCGAGTACTTGTCGTCGCTCGCGTACAGCGTGAAGCCGGCACCCGGAACGGCGTTGCCCTCCTGGTCGATCTTGATGACGTTGCTCTCCGGCGCGGTGACGAGGTTGAAGCGCAGACTCATGTCCGAGTCCGTCCAGCCGCGTTCCATGTAGTAGAACTTCAGCGTGTGGTAGGTGTTGTCGGCGAACTTATCGCCGTCCCACGAGGTGGAACCCAGTCGATCCGCCGCTGCGAACGCCTCCCTGAGTGTGGTGGTCTCGACCGGGCTGACCACCTGATTCTTGTTGTTCAGCACGGCACGCTCGATCTTGCCGGTACTGAAGTCGATCTTCAGCGAGGAACTGTCGTGGATACCACCCAGATCACCGACGAGCACGTCGTCGATGAACACCCACACGTCGTCGTCGCCGGAGAACTCGTAGGTCACGGGCGTGGTCGGATCAACCACCGTATGACCGCCGTTCTTCTGCACGAAACGACTGCTCATGGTCAGACCAAGATAGTGGTTGAGTCGCGGATCACGCGAAGTGACGCTTCCGTCGTATACCAGATGACCGTCACTATCCGTCACCGGCTTGGTGCCGTTGTCGGTAGTCTTGAACACTTCCGCAGCCGTGTTGAGCGGGAAGAACTGGCCGGGCGCTGTGTTGTTTCCCGACATCACGGCCTTGGCATCGTACAGACGGAACGAATTGCTCGTCTTGTCGTAGGACGCGAAGTTCTGCTGACTGTTGTACGTGTAGTAGCCGTCGATGAGCTGGAACAGGCCCCTCACACCCGTGTACGAACGCTTGCCGTCCTGCGCGGACGTGTCGAACAGGTACGACAGCGATTCGTCCCGCACGAGACCGGTGACGTTGTGATCGGCGCTGTCGTCCTTCTTGAGCTTCGGGTAGCCGTCCACCAGTGTGTTGTAGACCATGCCGGAGCGGTAGGGGCCGTAGCTTTTGCCGGCCGGTGCCATCCAGCTGTTGTGCAGTTTGTACTGGTCCTGCGAATACGGGTAGCTGGGGTCCTTGTGCGCCTCGCGGTTGAAGTGCAGCTGGTGGCCGTTGTTGATGCTGCCGGTCCAGTACGGGTAGGCTCCGTCGATCGCCCGATACTGACCGTCGGACGCGTCCTCGGCATCCCACCAGTAGTCGAACAGATTCGTGGTGGTGCCGCTCGGGTTCTCCACGTCCTCGGTAACGATGTGCTTGTCGAAGATGCTGTTGTCGACGGCGGTGGCCGGACGCTTGCAGTGCAGTTTGGACTGATAGTCGGCCACAGTAGTGCAGTCGATCAGGTCGGCGTCGGTCGCGGACGAGGATGCGGCGGCGGAATCAGCGGAATCGGCGGACTGGGAGTCGGCTTCATCGGAGGACTGCGAATCGTCGCTCTGGGTGGTCTGTGCATCGGTGCCGGAGGCGGAGGCGGCATCGGAATTTGCGCCGCCGTCGGTGCTCTGCGAATGGTCGGCGTCGGCGGACGCATTGCCGGAAGAGGCATCGGCGTTCGGGGATGCGGAATTAGAGGACTGCGAATCGGACTTCGCATCGGTGGAAGCGGATTCGCCAGATGTCTTGGCATCGGTCGAACCGGACTTGGCGGAATCGTCGGAGGTCGCGCCAGCGGTTGCGGACGGAACAGCGTCAGTCGATGCGGACGATGCGGCACTGGGCGAGGTAGTCGACGCCGACGAGGCAGATGAGGATTCCGACGAGGTGGCGGCTGAGGCGGTATCGACGGCCGCCAGGGATCCGAGCATGCACACGGCCGCCGTCGCGGCAGCGACGGAACGCAGGGAATGCCCGATCAGAGGGCTCCAAAACCGGAGACCCCCCCCCGCGAATACTTCGGCAACCTCATGCTCAACTCTCTCCTTCCGGCATGCCACCGGGACGTCCACGCAATGTTCCCGATACGACGCAGCGAATTCATCAGCATTGCCGCATCATTGGGCCACATACCCTCGCATACGAGGTAAGTGTACCCACCATACAAGATTTTCGGGGGCATATTTCACAAAACGATTCAAACGTTTCAACCGTTGCAATGATTGATATACACCCCTATTACCAGACATAGACCCCCTACTTATAAAGGGGTATAGGGGTGGTCTCGAGATCTGAAGGGGGAAATTAGAGAGCGCTCACTTAATTGAAATATCGGCGCCGCGATCATCATTGACCGTCATTTATATGCGCATACGCGTTTGGCGATGCCGAGAGCCGCAAAAATCGGCAGCACCCCCCATCATCCACCCTTTGCAAAGATGTATCACATTATGAAACGCCCGCATCCATACAAAAAACGGGACCAGGCACAGGCCTGATCCCGAATATCGACTAATCGATCGTACGAATACGCGTCAGTACACGCGACGGGGCTGGAAGCCGGCGGCGCGCAGGGCGGCGAGGATCCTGTCAATATGATCCGGACCGTTCGTCTCCACCGTCACACCCAGCGACACGGCGTTCGTGTAATGGCCGGACGCCTTGAACTGGTCGTGATCCAGCTGGATCACGTTCGCGCGCTGCTCGGCCAGCAGCGTGGCCACCTTCACCAGCTGACCCGGCGTATCCGGCAGTTCCACCTCGAAGTTCATGATGCGACCACGCGCGATCATGCCCTTCTGGATCACCGCGCCGATCGTCACCGTATCGATGTTGCCGCCGGACATGATCGGCACCACCACATGCGGGCCGGGAGCCGACGCGAACTTGCGCGAACGCAGGTTCAGATGCTCGAGCGCAGCCAGCGACACCGCACCGGCGGCCTCCACCACCAGCTTATGCTTCTCCAGCATGAGCAGGATCATCTCATTGATGTCGCGCTCGGTGACCGTCACCAGATCGTCAAGGAACTCGTTGAGCAGCGCGAACGTCAGATCGCCCGGATGCTTCACCGCCACGCCCTCCGCGGACGTAACCACCTGCTCGGCCTCAACCACATGACCGGCACGGAACGAATTCAGGAACGCGGGGCTGCCCTCCGGGATCGCGCCGATCACGCGCACCTCCGGACGGAACGTCTTGATCGCGAGCGCCACGCCGGCGCCCAGACCGCCGCCGCCCAGCGGGACCACCACGTCGGTCACGTCCGGCACGTCCTCGAGGATCTCCAGGCCGATCGTGCCCTGACCACACACCACCTCGTAGTCGTCGAACGGCGGCACGAAGATCATGCCCTGCTCGTCGCTCAGCTTCTGCGCGTAGGCGGCGGCCTCGTCGAACACGTCGCCGTGCAGCACCACGTCGGCGCCGTACGCCTTGGTGGCGTCCACCTTGAGCGGCGGGGTGATCTGCGGCATGCAGATCGTGGCCTTGGCTCCGCGCTCGCGGGCGGCGTACGCCACGCCCTGCGCATGGTTGCCGGCGGACGCGGTCACGATGCCGCGGGCCAGCTCCTCGTCGCTGAGCGAGGCGATCTTGTTGTAGGCGCCGCGAATCTTGAACGAGCCGGTGACCTGCAGGTTCTCCGGCTTGAGGAGAATCTTGTGGCCGGTCATGTCGGACAGAACGGGGGATTCAATGATGCGGGTGTGGCGAGCCGTGCCCTTGAGTCGCTTCGCCGCGAGCTTCAATTCCTCGGCATGGTCGCGCTGCAGATTCTTGATGACGTCTTTCTGATCCATGAATGTCAATCTTAAGAGGCTGTCTCAACAAGCGGGAAGTCGGGACGCGAGGCGTTCCGGCATGCGGGCATCCGGATTTTTTCAACAAAACGTAACGCGGCATTCAGATTCGTAAGCGAACTTGGCCATATTCGCACACTAGATTCGGCATTGAGAATTAAGGGAAGTGAAATCGACATGATGAGCATGGGCATGAGTATGGGCAAAGAGATGGAAGCGGACGGCATGATCTTCTCCAGGGAACCGCAGAGGCCGGCGGTGAAGGACGCTACGGACAGGCACGGCGAGCAGCACGGCATCGAGCACGGGAACAGCGGTCGCGGCGCCGGCGGCACTGGCACTCATGGTATGCATCGGGTAAGGGCGAGGATCGCGGCCATTCTGGTCGGCGCCGGCGCAGCGCTCGCCATGCTGCTGTCGCCTGCGCTGGCTCTGGCCGCCGAGGCCACCGGCAATGTCGTTTCCGATCGCACGCCGCTTACCGGCATGGACATGCTCAGCGTGGTCGGGCTGATGGCCGTGATGGTGGCGGTGGGTGCGTGCATCATCCTCCACCGCACGCATTCCGATAACTCCTCGAACATAAAGTAGGGCTTTCCGCTACTTTCATGGCTTTTCATGGCTCCCCTCCCGGGGAGGGGAGCTGTCAGCACAGCTGACTGAGGGGAGGGATCAGATCCCGCAACGACCCAAAACACACACCACGCGCAGCCAATCCGCCCCCACGCATCCTCTTAGGCATCCCCAACAACCAATCCCATCTGGCTCCGCACATAATGACGATCTACGACCGCATTTTTCTGCTTGCCTGTTGACTCCATCACCTCATCAGTCAGGCTACGCCTGACAGCTTCCCCTCAAGGGGAAGCCAAGTTTTCAACCAATCCGTCATCTGGCCCTATCCCCCGATTTAGAGGTCCTCCTTCATATAGGCATAGGGCCGCATAAGGTCCCGGAAGACAGCTTTCTTGCCGAAGCAATGCAATATTGCAGATCCGCGAGTGTAAGAGCGTGACCTCTGGTTTTCCAAGAACCTCCAAATCAATGGATAGCTCTCTGCATGCACCCGTGACAACGTTCCAACTGCGAGATAGGTCCGCAAAAGACGGTGATGGCATAAAAAATGCCGCCCTTCGACGAACTCGGGGTTAAGTAAAGAAACGTGGGTCTTAAATCCGGGGCGAGGTGTTCTCCTGTCTTGCGTGTCGGGGTGTGATTAACGGTTTGGTTGTTAATCCGGCCGGGTGCTTGACTTTTCGGGTTGGCTTGTTCCATGAGCAGGAACAAGTCCTCGAAGGCGAGAAGATGCCCGGTGTGCAATGAGCCGATGCGCAAGAAGGGATTCACGAGGGCCGGGGCGCAGCGTTGGAGGTGCGATGCGTGCCGGCTGAGCTCGACCATGAGACGGGAGGACCGGGCGCGCATGGCGGAGTTCCGTGCGTTCCTCTCATGGGTGACCGGCAAGCAGTCCATGGGCGAGGCCGCGGCCCGGCTCGGGATCACCCGGCAGGCGTTCGCCACCCGCATCGCGTGGTGCTGGAGGGTGGAGCCGACCCTTCCGTCCGTTTCGCGCTCCCACCGGTATGTGATGGCGGACGGCACGTACGTGCCCTATGGCTGGTGCCTGCTGGTCCTGACCGGCGACGACGGCCGGCCGGTGAGGTGGCAGTGGTGCTCCACGGAGACGAAGCCGGCCTACCTGCAGCTGTTCCACGGGGTGAAGGGGCCGGGATTGCTGGTGTGCGACGGCGGCCAAGGCTGCCTGGCGGCCGCCGCGCAACGCTGGAAGGACGCTGCCGTGCAGCGGTGCCTCGTGCACGTGCTGCGCAACACGCGCGTCGATCTGACGAACAACCCCAAGAGCGAGGCGGGAAGGAAGCTGCTCAAGCTCGCCCGCGGGCTCACCAAGGTGAAAACCGCGGACGAGGCCGCCGCATGGCTCGCCGATCTCAACGCGTGGCACGGGGAGCACGGGGATTACCTCAAGGAGAGAACCACCGCCAAACAGGATCCCATGCATGCGAGGGGCCGTAAATGGTGGTGGACGCACGAACGCCTGCGCCGCGCCTACTTCCGGCTCGTCAGGCTCAACC
>NZ_NEWD01000031.1 GCF_002234915.1 Bifidobacterium vansinderenii
GGTTGGAGAAGCTGTTCCGCGAGGGCAAACTGTTCGCGTTCCTCGAGCCATCGCTGACCGCCGCAGGCCCCGTGGCGCGCACCACGAACCGTCTCGAGGGCGGCGTCAACTCGCCGCTCAAGCACGTGCTCCTCGACCACCACGGACTGCCCGAGGAGCACATGAGACGCGCCTGCGAATGGGTGTGCTACATGAAAAGCGGTTCCCCGGATCCCAAATCGCTGATCAGGCCCGAACACTGGAAACCCCTGCGCCGGGCGGCACGACCGGATGACAGCGGCGACGACGGATCTCCGCAATACGGCACAGGCGTCGACTGGAACGAGTTCCACACCCACACCGAATGGAACCAAACCGACTAGAAACCGAAGGCTAAAGCAACACTTTTGTTCCTATAGGCCGATGCGAAGGTGCGCGGAAACGAAAAAAGGGATTCCGGTAAACCGGAATCCCTGATGGCGGAGAATACGAGATTCGAACTCGTGAGGGCTATTCACCCAACACGCTTTCCAAGCGTGCGCCATAGACCACTAGGCGAATTCTCCAGCGTTACCATCCTGAACTCGTGAGATTTGCTCAGTCAGGCAACTTGAAAAGAATAACATGCTTTCCGGAGAACGCAAAAACGTGGGGTGGATTCGTTGCGATTTCAACGTCCTTTCGGCGTGTCGCGTGAGACGTTTTTGTGCTGTTGCCGTGTTCCGCGACGATCTGCTGATATCACGTTCCGCCGCGTTCGGCCCCGTTTCACAATGGAGCGGGGCCGTTTCGCAATGGTCCGCCGCGTTCGGTCCCGTTCCCGCGACTCTTCGCGTCTCCCAGCTCCGCTACTCCCGCGCCAGCTCCATCTGCTGTGCGATCAGCAGCTTCGCCTCCGACAGCGTCGGGCAGCTCGGCTCGCCGGTGACGGTGTCGGAACGCGACACCGCAATCGACGACGCCGCGTTGGCCACCTCCACCGCCTCCTCGAGATCGACCCCGCGGGCCAGCATCGCACACAGCACGCCGGTATGGCATCCGCCGGCCGACTGCGTGTGCGTGGCCTTGGTCGCGTATCCGGGCAGGTGCGTGATCGAGCCCTCGGAGCTGCCCGCGTAATCCGGCTCCCACAGCCACGCGCCGCCCGCGCCGGTGCGGATGATCACCGGGGCCTTGAGCACTTCGCCCAGCCCCTCGATCAGCTCCGGCATGGTCGCCTCGGTGCTGCCGTTGACCATCACCGGCTCCGGGTCGGTGATCGGAATACCCAGGCGCAGCGCCACCGCTCGCGCCTCACGCTTGTTGCACGTCCAGATCGGCCGGTCGAGCACCAGCGTCTCGATGAGCTGTTCGTTCACATGCCCGATCACCGCACCCGACGGGTTGATCACGATCGTGTACCTGTGCCCGCGCGGATTGCCGTGCTCGTCGAATCCGCCGTAATCGCTCCAATGCTCGTCTTCGCGACGCATGAACGCGAACACGGCGCTTGCGGTGCGGTTGGTGAGCGTATTGCCGCTGATGTGCAGCACGTCGTTGCTTTCGGGGCTGATCTCGTCGAACGAGTCGAACGTGCCGTGCGCTTCCGCGCCGAACTTGGCGATGAGCGTCTTGCGCGGGCCGCCGTCGCTGAGCAGCACTCGCAGGCCGGAATCCTCGTCGAGGCGGTCCTGGCCGGTGTGCACGATGCCTTCGTCATCGAATGCCTTGCGGATCATGGCGGCCCACGGTCCGTTGCCGATGATGCCGGCGTGCTCGGTGCGCACCCCCATGCGCGCGGACGCCTGCAGCGTGGAGAAGCTGCCGCCGATGCCGGTGCCCGCGTTCTCCGCGTAGGAGAAGCCGCCCGGCTGCGGGATGGTGTTGACGCCCATGATCAGGTTGACCGCCACCTCGCCCAGTGAGATGACCTTGCCGGGGGTGGTGGATCCGTTGCTTGGCGCACTTTCCTGCGTTGGGGTAGTGGATTCCTTGTTTTCGTTGTCGTGGACGGGGTCGTTGCGGACTGGATCGTTGTGGACTGAGTCGTTGTGAACGGAATCATGGTGAGCAGACATCGGCGAACCTCCTTGCGAATTGGTGCCCATATCCCTTCGTCAGCCTCTTCGCTGATCTTCATTCATCTTATCGTCGGGGGCATTGGCGGACAATCAACATTGCGGATGATTGTGGCGTGTTTTGCCGGGAATCGCCACGGTGCGACGACTATCGGAGGAGCACGTGCGGCGTTGCTTGGTTACGTTTTGTTGTGGATATGAAGCGGATCGTACTCGTATGGCATGGTTCGATTACGTTTCGTATCTGGTTTGGTCTGAAACGTGCCCGTGCGGCGTGGTCCGATTACGTTGCGTTGTGGGTGTGAAATGGATCGTACCTGTGCGGCATGATTCAGTTACGTTTCGTTGCGAGCGTGATGTGGATCGTACTCGTGCAATGCGGTTCGGTTACGTTGCGTATCTGGTCTGGTCTGAAACGTACCCGTATGGTGTTGTTCGATTACGTTCCGTTGCGAATGCGAAACAAGTCGTGATGGCGCTGTGCGGCCTGATTGCGCCGTGCGACTGCTGCGTCGTGGGTGCGGTAACGCTGTCTTTGTTGGTGTGCTTGAGACGTCGCCTGTGTGCGCTGAATGCTGACTGATGATCCGGTGACGAAAGGGTGAGTGTGAACACAGGTTCTTCAAATCGTTGCAATATCAAGGAAAGGTGATCGTAGAAAACGACACGCCGACAAAACGGTGGAATACCAACCACTTGGTAGGTTTCTTTGCGCCAGCGCTTGCGCAAATTGCGCGGGTGATCTATGGTTAATCATGTCAGCCAAACAAGGCAGGCAACAAACACAGAAAAGGGAACAGCAATGAACATCAAGAACAGCATGATGCGCGGCCTGGCTCTGTACGGAACTTCCGTGATGGCCGGCTCCTACAGCAAGGATCTGAACCAGACGGTCATCGATCTGGCTCGCGAATCCCGCTGAGCGCAAAGACCCCGACGGGTCGCGGATAGATAACCGACGACCGCAGGGCACCCAAGACTTACAACTGAATACAAAACCGATCAATACTTCAACAACAAGGAGAACATCATGAACATCAAGAAGAGCATTCTGCGCGGCATGGCCCTCTACGGCGCTTCCACCCTGGCTGCCAACCCGGTTGCCGGCAAGGCTATCGCCGACACCCTGGCCGACCTGCAGAACGACGCTCGCTGAGCTCGATAACGCAAGGATCTGACTCAATCTGTAAGGCTTCGGCCTTTTGATCAGAGCCGCTGAAACGCTACCGGTCCACAAGACACGGTCGGGCGCACAGTTAGGCGAGATCGCAAATTCGCCCTTGTAAAGGCCTCCCGCGGAAACCCCGCGGGAGGCCTTTTTCGTAGGTGGCATGGTTGAAGGGATTGGGTGCGCCGTGGTGGCTTTAATGCAATGTCGTGTTAAGGACCTCCGGTTCGGCCCGTGCCTGTTCGAGGGGCGCAATGGGATGCTGTTTTCCCCGGCGGGGCGGGGCAATGGCATTCCGTGTGTCTGCGTCTATGAGGCTAGGCCCGGAATATAGGCGCTACGTTCGATTCACGGGGCTGAAGTCGGACTTGGCGCAGTGTCTAGGCCGTTACTCGGCGGTCATGTGCGGTTTTTGATCGGCTTTTGTGTTGTAATGCTCGGGAATGTGCGCTTGCGCTTGAGGTCTCGGGAATAGGCGACGCACAAAACGAAGATACCCGATATTGAGCGTTGAAATTCCGCAGGTACATTTTGGGTATCTTCGATTTGTGAGCCGCTTTCTCCTCAGACCATCGCATTTACCGGGCATGTCACCAGAAAAACCGAACATCAACCGATAGCGAACACTGTGAGGGCGGGACCATACGTGCGTGAAACCCCTGCGATGATGGACAATCTGAGGTATTACGCCACGAACCGGATATAGGTGCGGTCGTCAAAGGACTCCAAGCTTGGCGTGAAGCCCTTGGTCGTGCGGAATTCGCACACCAGATGCGGGTCCTCGCGCCGCAGTCGTTCCAGCTCCCGTTCCGACTCGGCCAACGTGGGGCAAAGCTTCGGGTACCCGTCGCTCGCCAACACCACCTCGTCACCCGGGCGTATGGAAATCGTGCGAATCGGATACTTCGGGTCGGTGAACCCATCGAAGACGAAGTATCCGTACTCTCCTCGACGATTCGCGAACCGCGACTGCAGCCGCAGGAACGGCATGATCATCTCCCGGGCGGGATCCGGGGACACGGCTCCGTCGGCGGGGCTATCAGTGGGGTTGCCGGTAGTGGCGTCAGCAAGGTCGTTGTTAGGCTCCCTGCTGGGATTGAGGCTGCGCTCGGTGGCGTCGTCGTTGTTCGCACCGAGACCAATATTGAGGCCGACATGCGTGCTGAACTCGGTCTGCGCGTCGGCGTTCATGCCGGAGCGTTCTGGTCGTGCGCCTGTTTTTGCTTCGGCACTGATACTGTTATCCTCACCGGCTGCATCAGCCCCGCGCTTTCCCGGCTCGGTCTGTTGCGATCGCTGCAATTCCAACGCCTGCCAAGCGAAACTCCGCAGTTCGCCCAGCAGTAGATCCACGCGCTTAGTCGTGGGAATCGTGCGCCCATTGACCATCGCCTGGCAATCCCCGAACAGCCAGATCTCATGCAAGGCCTCCGAGTAGATCACCGCATTGGCCTGCAGGCGGTCGTTGGGGTGATCGCGGAAATATGCGAGCTTGGCTTCGGAGCTCTGCCCGACTGTGGTGGGCGATTCGACTGCGGCGTTCGAGCGGCCCGTGGCGGTTGAGGTGACTGGGCTGGTGCTCGCGCCCGTTGCCGTTTCGCCTTGTGCTTCGGTCGTCTCTTCGGCAGGGAAGTCCCGCCCGTCCAAGGTTTCCCGGCACCGGGCGTACTCTGCGCGCAGCGCTTCATCGATCAGCCTCTGCATGCCGCGCATGTCAGTGTCTCTGGGTGCCGCGCGCAACGCTTCCAGGATCGCGTCCTTCGCCACCACGCCCGGCGACGGATGCCAGATTCCTGTGGTGCTTTTGCTTGTCACCCCATCCACCACGGCCGCGAATCCATTGTTCCCGGCGCGGATGCCGTCCTTGCCGGTAATGTTTCCGGTTCCCGGCGTTATTTCGCCAATATACAAGCCGTCTTCATTGAGCCGAGCGTCCGCCCGCTTGCCCAGCGTCCGCTGTTCCAGAATCCGCATTTTCCCGGCCCTCCATCCGTCGCCAGATCCGCTCCCAGTGTAGTTTCGCTTCGCACTCCTTTCCCCATACGTCATTCCCGAATCCCGGAGTCGGTGCGCTATCGTAATGGTCAGAAACTGTCGAATGGGAGGCTGATTGTCATATGCAGAAGGATCATCGTGTTGTTCCCAGTGCCGATTCCAGCCAGAGGAATCCATCCCGGACCTCTCGTCCCACGGGTATCTCATCTGCTTCTCTTGCGGAACGTTTGGTGGAGGCCAGCACATATCTGCATCATCAGGCCGATGCTCGTGATATTGCCCGATACGTCAGCATTCTTGCACATCAGCTGATATCGTCTGCCGATGGCGTAACGATAAGCGTGCGCGTGCATGGCGTGGGTGGGTACGCCGTATTGGGAGTGTACGGGTATCCGCATTTTCCTGGCACGATGATCATCGACGCCGACAGCGAAATGGCGCAGCGGGTTCAGCAGGAATTCTGGCTGAGAACTCCTGACGAGATTATGCAGCTCTTCACCGTAGACGATGATGACAACGGCCGACGATTCCTTGCTACGGAATCCATGGGAATCCGTCATAACAGCGTGTTGGGCATGCCTATGCGAGTACGGCGGCAGGACGGCGGGGACGACGTCGTAGGCGCTATCTGGTTGGGAAACTGGACCTTACACAATCCGTTTACCGCCAACGATCATACGAGATTGCGACTATTGGCGCAGATCGCTGCGCTTTCCTTTGATGACGCCGAGTATGCGACCATCTATCAATCCGATGGGCAGTCGGTTCGTCGGTGGATGCGAGAACTGCCGTATGGCGGCGAATCAAGGCATGTCAATCATGACGATGAGAACATCGCCAAAAGGATTGATGACGGTTCACAGAGCGGTGACTTGGCCCTTGCCGAAGAAGTGCCCGAATTTTCGGAACGCGAACTGTCCGTTCTTCGTCTGATCGGTGCTGGCATGACGGCTCGGGAAATTGCCGAACACCTGTATATCAGCGTGAATACGGTGCGCACTCATCGGACCAATCTGCTGAACAAGCTGGGAGTCCATAGCAGTACGGCCGCAGTGGCACGTGCCCGTGAACTTGGCATTCTTTCCTGACCGCAGCAATGGCTTGCGGTACTAGTACATGGTCACGCAAATGCATGAGCGTTCTGATCGTCAATCATGCATGTTCACCCCATTCTGCTACTGCAATCGCCTCGTAGGATGAAGCCAATCGCAGCGAGGCGATGAGCATTACAGGAAGGGCTGTGCATGATGCAACAGATTCGACAACATATTCCGCAAGTGCAGGGGCCGTTACCGGTCAATGCCGACAGCTATCCGTTCAGCACCATGGTTCATGCGAACGACCCGTTGGATCTCAGCGAGTATGGGTACGTGGAGGAGGAGTACCTTCTCGAAGGCGATGCCGATACATATTCGGAACGCATAGATGATGGTTCCGCTTCCGAAGTCGGTAATGCGATTCCGGACGGTCAGCCCACGCACTACGTCACTCGTGTGCTGGTCCGTAGGCCGGCGGAAGAAGCGCCGCAGAACGCATGGTTGAGCATACTCAACGCATCACAGGGATACGACATTGAGGATGACTGGCGACGCGCATGGGATTACATCATTGCCCAGCGTGATTGCTACGTGGGCGTGACCAGTAAGCCCATCAACGCGGATGCGCTGCACAACTTTGACGGCAACCGCTATGCTCGGGTGACATGGGGCGGAAAACTGCCGGGACTGCATGCCGAACCGGGCTGGAACCCATTCCAGATCATTCCGGACAGTGAGGAAGGCTTGGCCTGGGACATTCTCGCTCAGGCTGGTGCATGGGTGCGTTCGGGATTGTCATTCCCGGCACCAAACCATGTAGTCATGATGGGGCAGTCGCAGTCGGCCGTATACGCCAACACGTATCTGACGTACTTTGACGCACTGCTAACGGGGCCGAGCGGAGAACGGATCTTTGACGGGTATCTTCCCGGTGCCGGATCGGTGCTTTGCCGTGAACTGCGTCAGATGCAGCTCTCCGACTCGGATCCTGAATCAGCCACTGTGGTGCACTCCGGCGTCAAGGCCACATTCATCCCCCGGCTTCTGCCGCCGGCTCAGATAGATGCGCCGGTAATTACCATTACGACCGAAGCAGACACGCATCTGTTCGCCGGGCTCGGTAGCGGAGCCGAGGCGTTCATGCTCGGAGACGGTCCAAAACGTCGCCACTGGCATGTTGCCGGAGCGCCGCATTCCGATGCGCGCTCGCGGGTGATTCCGTGTGATTCCGAAATCCGTAAGGCCTGTCGACTGCCACGCAATCGTAACGAGGAATGGCTGCGGTCGTTGATTACGTTGCCGGTGGAACCCGTGATCACGGCGGCCATGAATGCGATTGTTCGTTGGATTGATCAAGGCATTCCTGCGCCGGACAGTGTGTATTTTGATACGCAGACGTGGCCTGATGGTCGTATTGATGTCCAGAACGATTCTGGTGCCTCCGTCTCCGGCGGTCGCCAGTTCGTGAACGATGCGCGAGGCAATCGTGCCGGGGGCATTCGACTCGGGATGCTGCAGCATCCCATCGCCGATTTTCATCCGGCGGCTCTCGAGCAGGGGGTTAGCGGCACCATGACCTTGTGCGATGCCGCGCAGGTTAAGGCACTGTACCCGACCTGCGAGTCATATCAACGTGCCTGCGACGAGGTCGATGATCGGCTGCAAGCCGCGGGATACCTCGAAGCGCATGGGCGTCGTCTGCTTCACAATGTCGAAGCGGAACTTTGGCGCCGTTGTGCGGAAGGTTCTGCTCCGTTGGAGTACACCCCGCAGGAAGTCTGAATTCTGATAACTGACGGCTACCAGTATTTCGTCGTTTTCCATTTCTATGTGTGGATGTGCTGCACAGCGGCAGCATCATTCCGCGTATGCCAAAGTCATCTTGCCAATTCAAGGAGGAATAGGGCAATGTCTCAAATCACACCGTCGCAGAATACGGCGACAACAGTAAGCCTGTCGCAGGCTCAGGATTCCGAAGCCGCAATGTCGGCTGAAGACCGCAAGAACGCGCGACTTGCGGCAGTCTCCGGCTTCTTCGGCTCCACGATCGAATACTTTGACTTCGTGTGTTTCGCCACCGCTTCGGCGTTGGTCTTCAACAAGGTGTTCTTCGCTGGATTCGGAGCGGTCGGTGGCACTATCGCATCGTTCGCCACATTCGGCGTCGCCTATATTGCACGACCGCTCGGCGCGATTATCTTCGGTACATTGGGCGATCGTATTGGTCGCACCCATACACTGATCGTTACGTTGCTGCTTATGGGAACCGCAACCTTCTTGGTCGGTTGCCTCCCTACCGCGAAGACCATCGGCATTGCCGCGCCGATCTTGCTGGTCGTGCTGCGACTGGCACAGGGACTGTCTGCTGGTGGTGAGCAGGCGGGTTCGAATTCACTGAGTTCCGAGAATGCTCCGAAAGAGAAGCGTGGAGTGTTCACCGGCTGGACCATGATCGGCGTGGCTGTGGGCACGATGCTTGGATCCGTGGCATTTGTGCCGATCACTGCTCAGGGTGAGGATTTCCTGCTTGGATTTGGTTGGCGTATCCCGTTCCTGATCGCCGGTCCGCTCATGCTGTTCACGCTGTGGATTCGTTCTCAGGTAAAGGAGCCGAAGGTCTTCGCCGAGCAGAAGGCTCTGCGTGAAAGCGATACCGTCTCTAAGGATGGTGCTGGTACCTCGTCGGGCAAGAAGGATGCCGCTCCTTTGGCCGAGGTGCTGCGCTACCACTGGAAGAACCTACTTCGCGTGATCGTCTGTTCTCTGTATGCGTTGATGGGATCCATGTCCAGCGTGTTTGGACTCACCTATGCCACGCAGTACGCCGGGCTGGAATCGGCGAAATACTTGGGATTTACTTCGATTCTCGGTCTTGCCGTCATCCCGATCAGTTTGATGTGGGCGTGGGTGAGCGACAAGGTTGGTCGTCGCCCGGTGTTCATTCTGTCGGTGCTAAGCCTGGCAGTGCTATTCCCCGTGCTGTTCGCGGTTATGCATACGCATAACTGGGCATTGATCTTGGGTGTTCTGGCGTTGCTGCAGATCCTGGGTTCTGCAGGCAACATCGTGCAGGCGCCGATGTACACGGAGATGTTCCCGTCTCGAGTGCGTTATACCGGTTACGCGGTGGGCACCCAGCTGGGCCTGATCGTGGTTGGATTTGCGCCCACGATCGCCGCCGCACTGGTCAAGCCCGGTCCTATGGGCTGGGTGCCGGTGGGTATCTTTATCGCCGTGTGCATGGTCGCCGCTGCGATCTCCGCCTTTACCGCTCGTGAGACCCGAGGCCTGAGCCTCGCGGAGCTGGATGAGGACTGACGAGGAGAACTGGCGGTTATTTGCAGAATTCCTATGATGCGGTGCCTGCACGAGATACCTCGTGCAGGCACCTTCCATTTCATTCCAATCTCCGGGCAAGGGAGTACGCGACGATTATCTCGGTGTTCCGGAGGTTTGCCGACCTATATTCTGCGTGCTCGCGTGGCGGGGCGCTTGAGTTGTGGGCTATCTTCGAGTTGTGGGGTTGATCTGAGGGGGTGCGGGGATCTAACCGCCGATATGGAGGTCCTTGTGCAAGTAGCAGTGTCGGTGTTTGTGTTGGATTTTGCTAGTTTTAGGCTCGAAACTGTCTGGATGGATAGGGCTGGGGCGTGTGTGTACTTTGGCAAGGACCTCCACAATGGGGGATAGGTCCGGGTGCAATGTTCCAAGGACCTCCAAAACGATGGTTAGCTTGGATTCTTCCCGAACTGCTGCGCGGCGGCATACAGCGTACGTTCAGGAAAACGTGACCCGAGGTGCGGGTAAGTTCGAAATTACGTGTGCCTAGAAGGAAGTGGGTGGAATATGGGTATGTGGTCCCGGATCGTGAAGGCAGTAGTCGGGGGAGTGACCGCGACAGCGATGCTGATGCCGGTGGGCGCGGCCGTGGCTGCGCCGGCCGATGGTTCCACGGTTGCTGGAGGAGCGGCTTCCGCTGCTTCCACGTCCAATTCGGCGACCGTCGCTTCGACAGCTGCGGCCAATTCCGCGCAGGCTTCCTCGTCCGCGTCGCAGAGTGATTCCGGCATCGCATCCGCGGTGACCGACACCTCTGTGGACGGTCCGGCGAAGGTCGAGAAGACGCATGCTCCGCAGACCGCGGAAGAGTCGTTCGTAACGGCCTCAGACGCGTCCACCTACGGGTTGGATGCGCAGAGTGATGAGGGGGATGAATCCGGGGACGCCCAGGCGGACGGCGCTCAGCCCAATGGTTCCAATGGTTCCGAAGGGGATGGCTCCAAGTCCGACGGGCTTGCCGACGGCACCGAGCCCAACACCCTGATCGCCGCGGCCGACCTCAACGGTCTGGCCACGGTGGGCGTGACCTGGAAGCAGCAGGACATGACCGACACGTCCAAGGCCCCGAAGCTCGAACTGCGTTACTTCAAGGACAACGCGTGGAGCGAATGGCAGACCCTGCCGTCGGTCGACGACGATCTGGGCAAGATGGGCTCCAGCCCCGCGTACTACGTGGGTCTGGCCACCGAAGCCGAGGCCCGCCTGACCCCGGTCGCCGGGCAGACGATCACCGAGGCGAAGTTCATCACCGTCGATCCCGGCTATTCCGCCGAAGGCACCGCAAAGACCAGTGCCGATACCAGCACGAATGCGAACAAGAGTGTGAACAACGGGGATAAGTATGCGGATTCCTCCACGACTCACACCTCCGCAACCGCCTCATCCACCACGACAGTGAATAACACGGAAAACTCTGTGGATAGCGATACCGCAAGCGCCTCGGCGCAATCGCAGCCGCAAGCGACCAGCGCCACCTCCACTGCTTCCGCCACCACAACCTCCACCCCCTCCGTCCGCACCGCCGCCGACGCCATCACCTCCGCCGGCCGCATCCACACCCGCGAAGAGTGGTGGCAGTCCGGCAACCCGGCCCGCCAGTGGAAGCCCGACAACAGCGGCCACTGGCAGGGCGCCGTGGTCCACCACACCTACCAGCCCGCCAACAACTACACGCAGGCCGAGGTTCCCGCCCTCATCAACGGCATCTACGTGTACCACAACACGTCCAACGGCTGGGGCGACATCGGCTACAACCTCCTCGTCGACAAGTACGGCGGCATCTGGGAAGGCCGCGACGAAGGCGTGGACAATCAGGTCGTCCCCGCCAGCGAGGCGATCGGCGCCCACTCCCGCGGCTTCAACTCGGCCACGTTCGGCGTGGTCGTGCTCGGCGACTTCACCACCCAGGCCCCCTCCGAGGCCGCCATCAACTCGGTATCCGCCGCCATCGCCTGGGAGTTCAACGCGCTCGGCATCACGAACGCCAAGGACACGTTCGAATACAAGGGCACCCAGCCGCGCATCACCGGCCACGGCGACAAGTCCCACCAGTCCGACAGCGCCAACAACACCGCCTGCCCGGGCCAGAAGATGTGGGACCGCATGGACGACATCCGCAGCAAGGTGCAGAAACTGCTCGTCCCGCAGATCGACACCCTCGCCAAGGTCTCCATCCCCGACGGCGTCTACTACATCAACGCGAAATCGCGTGACTCCGCCAGCCTCGACGTGCCCGACTACAGCACCTCCGACGGCACACAGCTCCAGCTGTACTCCTACAACAACTCCACCGCCCAGCGTTTCAAGTTCGTCAAGCAGTCCGACGGCAGCTACGTGATCACCAACGTCAACTCCGGCAAGGCGCTCGACGTGGCGAACGGCAGCGCGTCCAACGGCACGAAGGTCCAGCAGTTCACGCCCAACGGCAGCACCGCCCAACGCTGGTTCATCCGCAACTCCGGCACCGGCTACTACCTTCAGTCCGCGTTCGGCAACTGGGTGCTCGACATCGCCGGCGGCAACACGAGCGACCACACCAAGATCGACCTCTACACGCCCAACGGCACCGACGCGCAGAAGTTCCTGATCGCGTCCGCCACCAAGACGCTCACAGCCAAGGCAGTGAAAATCCAGTCCGTGGCCGCCGCGTCCGATAAGTCCGGCAAGAGCAAGGTGATCGACGTGTCCGGCGGCTCCGGCAGCAACGGTGCACGCCTGCAGATTTACGACGACAACGGCACCGACGCACAGCTGTTCCGTTTCAAGCAGGTCGGCAACGGCGTGTACACGATCACCAACGTCAACTCCGGTCGAGTCATCGACGTGGCCAACGGATCCACCGGCAACGGTTCCACCATCCAGCAGTGGGATTCCAACGGTTCCGCAGCCCAGCACTGGCTCGTGCGCACGGCTGAGGGCGCCGACGGCACGACCGACGTGGCCGGCAACTCTGCCGCGTTCTCGCTCATCGGATCCGGTTCCAACCGTGCGATCGACCTGCCCGGCGGCGCCACGACCAGCGGCACCAGCCTGCAGATCTACGATGGCAACGGCACCACCGCCCAGCAGTGGACCATCGCCGAAGCGCCCACGTCCCGTGACAAGCTGAACACGCTCGCTGCGCAGCACAAGGACGACATCAAGGACGGCACATACAAGGTGTCGACCAAGCTCAAGGACTCTGCCGTGCTCGACGTGACCGGCGCGTCATTCGACAACGGAGCGAATGTGCAGCTCTACGGTTCCAACGGCACCGACGCCCAGACGTGGACGGTGTCGCATGACGACAGCGGCTACGTGACGTTCACGAACGCCAACTCCGGCAAGGTGCTCGACGTGTCGGGCGGCACGGCGAACTCCGGCGTGAACGTGCAGCAGTACGGTTCCAACGGCACGACCGCGCAGAAGTGGGTCGTGATCAAACAGTCCGACGGTTCGTACACGATCCGCTCCGCCGCGAACGCCAAGGACGAGATCGTGCTCGACGTGACCGGCGCATCCTCCGCGAACGGCACGAACGTGCAGGTTTATTCGTCGAACAATTCCAAGGCGCAGCGTTGGACGTTCACCGCGGTGAAGACCGCGCGCACCCAGTTGAACGCGCTCGCGGCCGAGCACAAGTCCGATGTGGCGGACGGTACGGTCGAGATCGCGTCGACGGCGAAGAAGTTGATGCGCTTCGACGTGGCCGGCGGCTCGCGCGACAACGGCGCAAATGTGCAGCTGTATGCGTCGAACGGTACGAATGCGCAGGCGTGGAAGGTGTCGCATGATTCCCTCGGATACGTGACGTTGACGAACGTGAACTCCGGCAGGGTGCTCGACATCTCCGGCGCGTCTACTGCGAACGGCGCGAACGTGCAGCAGTGGGATTCCAACGGCAGCTGGGCGCAGAAGTGGATCGCCGTGAAGAACGGCGACGGTTCGATCACGCTGCGTTCCGCGCTCAAGGAGAACTTCGTGATCGACGCCGCCGGAGGTGCGACCGGCAACGGCACCAACATCCAGGTGTGGGCGTCCAACGATTCCGCCGCCCAGCGCTGGACCTTCAACAGGAAGTAGCCCCGCGCAGCGGCTTCCCCTTGAGGGGAAGCTGTCACGCGCAGCGTGACTGATGAGGTGGGATCCGGCGTAAGCCGGGGAAAAGAAATGCCGTAACTGCAATGCAGTTACGGCATTCTGCGTTGCTGGCCGACTACGTCGGCGTCACCTCATCCGTCAGCCTTCGGCTGACACCTTCCCCTCAAGGGGAAGGCGGATGGGTGTGTGCCTGTCGGCTCGTCCTCGCCTGAAAACGTCGCTGGCGTTTTCTGTACGGCTCGGCCCCTCAAGGTGAAGAAGATGGGGCAAGAACACGGACGGGAAAGGTGGGTTTTGAGGATTCAAGCCCTCCCTCTGTCACGACATACGTCGTGACATCTCCCTCCCCGGGAGGGAGAACAAGCGCATGTACTCTGCCATGTCATTCCCTGCCGGCATCTCCCTCTTTAGACGGGAGGAGAGAAGCGCAATCGTTGGCAAATCGGGGCGGCTCTTATGCTTACCGAATGGTAAGATTCGTGGTGTTCGACCGGTTCGACGTGAAGACAATTGAGGAGTCTTCCGTCGGTCGTGCATGCGGATCCATGCGCATGAATCCGCATCAGGAAATAGTAGGAACACACGAAGGAAGAGAATGAGCAGGAAACCCCTGGCTGCGGTATGCGCTGCCGTGGCGGCGCTGTCGATGCTGGTTCCGGCGTCGATGGCCTCCGCTGCGGACGCATCAGGCACCGCGTCGAATGCCACTGCAAACGTCGGACAGGATTACGCCTCGTCCAGCGCCGCCAAACGGGCCGAAGCCGCAAAGAACGCGGCGGCCGCGCAGCAGCAGCTTCTTGAGGAGTCGTCCCAGACCCCGGCGTCCGCGTCACCCACCGCGGAGAACCCCAACTATCCCAAGGAATGGAACGAAGGCACCGATACCGGCGTGACGAAGCTGCCGGCCAGTGTGACCGGCGTCTCCTCCATGACCGCCGACACCGTGCGCGGTGTGAACCTCACCTCGTATCAGGCCGAGAAGACCGCGGGCGTGAAGTTCCACGACTTCAACGGCAACGAGATCGACGACGCCGGCCTGATGCAGCTGCTCAAGTCCAGCGGCGTGAACTATGTGCTGCTCAAGGTGGCCGTGAACCCCGCCGACGCCAAAGGCAACACCTACGGCGGCGGCAACCCCACACTCGACAATGCGCTGAAGACCGCCAAGGTGGCGCAGGCCAACGGTCTCAAGGTGAACATCCAGTTCCTCTACTCCGACTTCTACACGTCCAAGACCGTGCAGAAGCTGCCGAAGGGCTGGCCCACCTCCAAGGACGACCTGAAGACCAAGGTGGCTGACTACACCAAGCAGTCGCTCGCCACGCTCAAATCCGGCGGCGTGACCCCCGACATGGTCACGATCGGCAGCGAGATCAGCTCCCCGTACTACGACGACAACAAGGCGCTGCAGGGCGGCTTCCTCGGCATGGACAACTGGGAGGCCATCGCAGCGCTCATCGAGGAGGCCAGCAAGGCCGTCTCCGCCAACAGCAAGAACACCACGATCGCCGTGGGCGTCTCGTCCGTCACCCCGGTGCTGGTCACCACGTACGTGGACATGCTCAAGTACTACGAGGTGGACTACGACGTGCTCGGCACCAAGGTGTACGCCGCGTACGACGATCTCGCCGCCCTCGCGCAGACCCGCAAGATGGTTTCCGAGGAGTACGGCAAGTCCATGGCCGTGCTCGATACGCTCTACCCGTTCACCCAGTATGATTCCGACGGTCAGTCCAACACCACGGGCGGCGACGATCTGATCGCCGCCGGCAAGACACTCAGTCCGCAGGCACAGGCCGACTACATGCGCAGCCTGTACAAGTCGATCGTCTCCGCCAAGAATAATGCGAACGGCGCGGGCGTGTTCTACGGCGACGCCACGTGGATCGCCGTTAAGGCCGGTCTGTGGCATGCCGACGCCAACTGGAACGCCGCCAACGAGTTCGGCACCGGCTGGGTGAGCAAGTACGCCGCCGACTACGTGGATTACGCGAACAACGGCGGCGCCTCCCAGCAGGACGACGCCGCGCTGTTCGACGATCTCGGCCAGCCGCTGCAGTCCCTGAAGATGTTCGCGCAGCTCGCCGCCGCGAACCCGTCCGACGCTGATCTGGTGCCCGCCGCACAGGATCCGTACGCCGACGGTTCCGACACCGGCGCCTCCAAGGAGACCGCATCCGTGAAATCCATCCCCACGGTGACGAACGACACCATCCGCGGCGCCGACGTCTCCAGCTATCAGACGCTCTACGCGGCCGGCGTGCGCTTTAAGAACTTCGAAGGCAAGGAAGAGCCGCTGTTCAAGATCCTCAAGGACAACGGCATGAACTGGGTGCGTCTGCGCCTGTTCAACGATCCGAAGGACTCGCAGAACCGCTACTATGGCGGCGGCAACAACGACCTGAAGAACGTGACCGAAATGGCCAAGGAGGCCACCAAGTACGGTCTCAAGGTCAACGTCGACATCCACTACAACGACTTCTATTCGTCGTCGTGGCGCACGCCCAAGGCGTGGAAGAACCATGACTACAACCAGCTGAAGACCGACGTGGCCGACTACACCGCCGAATTCATGAAGGCCATGAAGGACAACAACGTGGACCTCGGCATGGTGCAGATCGGCAACGAAAGCAACTGCGGTCTGCTCGGCGTCACCGTGTGCAGCAACGGCTACAGCTTCGACAAGGACCCCAACTGGGGCAGGCTCGTCGAACTCATGAACTCCGCCGCCAAGGTGATCCGCAAGGAATCCCCGAGCACGCAGATCGCCGTGCACATGATGTATTCCGATTCGTGGACCATCAACGTGATCGCCGACAACTTCCAGAAGTACGGACTCGACTACGACGTGTTCGGCATGACCTACTACCCGTTCTGGTCCGCCGGCAGCGACAACACCGACTCGCATGACGGCATGGCCGCGCTCATCAAGAGCGAGAAGGTCATCACCGAAACGTACAAGAAGAAGTTCGCGGTCATGGAATTCAGCCAGCCGTTCACCACGAGCGACAGCGACGGATTCGCAAACAACCTCACCGACGGTGGCGTCAGCGACTACGCGGCCAGCGCTCAGGGTCAGGCCGACGTGATCCACGACATCATGAAGACCGTCACCGAAACCGACAACGGCACCGATCTGGGCCTCGGCGCGTTCTACTGGGAACCCGCGTGGATCGCCGTCGTGCCCGGCACCAACCACTGGCAGATCAACCGCACGTACTCCAACGACTACGGCACCGGCTGGGCCAGCGAATACTCGAAGGACAACGATCCGAACAACACCGAGTACGACAGCTGGGGTGCGTCCGGCTGGGACAACCAGGCGCTGTTCGACGATCACGGCAACGCGCTGCAGTCGCTCAAGGCGTTCACGCAGATCATCGCCGACCGTACCGTCTCCTTCGACACGCAGGGCGGCGACGCCATGCAGTCCGTCACCGTCAAGGACGGTTCCACGATCAGCAAGCCCGCCGACCCGGTGCGCGCCGGCTACTCGTTCACCGGCTGGACCAGCGACAAGGAAGGCAAGAACGCGGTCGACTTCTCCAAGCCCGTGACCGGCGACACGACGCTGTACGCACAGTGGGGCACCAACTCCTACACCGTGCGCTTCCACGCGAACGACGGCTCCAACCCGGAGAAGACCAACGACCAGAAGCTCGCCTACGGCAAGGACGCGGAACTGACCAAGAACACGTTCACGCGCGACGGCTGGACCTTCAACGGCTGGAACACCAAGGCTGACGGCACCGGCGACTCGTTCGACGACGGCCAGAAGGTGAGCAACCTCACCGACCAGGCCAACGGCGTATTCGACCTGTACGCCAAGTGGACGCCCGGCGTGACCGGACTCGCCATCACCGCGAACCCGACCAAGACCAGCTACCACGTGGGCGACACGTTCGACGCCACCGGTCTCGCCGTGGCCGCCAAGCTCGCCGACGGATCGCAGCGCGCGCTCGACCCGTCCGAGTACACGGTCTCCAGCCCCGACATGAGCACGGTCGGCACCAAGACCGTGACCGTCACCTATGCGCCCGCCGGCTCGCAGAACGGCAAGCAGACCGCCACGTTCGACATCACCGTCGAACCCGGCGACCGCAACAGCCTGCAGAACAGCCTCAACGCCGCCGACAAGCTCAACGAGAACGACTACACCGCCGACTCGTGGAAGGCGCTCGCTGACGCCCGTGAGAACGCGCGCAAGGTGCTGGCCGACCAGAACGCCACGGACAAGCAGATCCAGGATGCGGCCGCCATGCTTGGCGAGGCCACGTCGAAGCTGGTCCGCGCGTACACCGTGCGATTCGATTCGCGCGGCGGCTCTTCCACCGCCGAGCAGAAGGTGGCCGAGGGCAAGAAGGCCGAAAAGCCCGCCGATCCGACCCGTTCCGGCTACACGTTCACCGGTTGGACCACGGATGCCGAAGGCCGTGACGCCTACGATTTCAACACCGCGGTGACCGCCGACGTGCAGCTGTACGCGCAGTGGAAGAACATCGTGGCCGTTGCCGCCCCGGATGCCGTGAGCACGCCGGCCCGCAAGGCGCCGACCCTGCCCAAGACCGTTGAGGTCACGTGGTCCGACGGCAAGACCGCCAAGGCCGACGTGAAGTGGGACGCCGTCGCCAAGTCGCAGTACGCGCAGGTGGGCCCCTTCGACGTGCGTGGCACGATCGACGGTTGGGATCAGGGCGTGACCGTGCACGTGAACGTCACGATCGGCACCGGCACGTACGCCATCGCCACCGCGCTGAACGGCGGCGAGCGCGTGTTCGACATTCCCGGCGGCTCCACCGCGGCCCGCGCGAACGTGCAGCTGTACGACCGCAACGGCACCGCCGCGCAGAAGTATCGCGTGACCGCGCTGAAGAACGGCAACTACACGATCGTGAACCAGGGTTCGCGTCTGCCGCTGGCCTACTCGCTGCGTGCCGGCAACGGTTCGCGCATCCAGCAGCGTGAGGGTTCCGACACGTATGGCACCGAGTGGCGGATCGACCTGACGGACGACGGTTCGTTCACGATCCGTCCGGCCGCCAACGGTCTGGAGAACATGGCGCTCGACGTGCCCGGCGCGAACAACAGCAACGGCAGTCTGCTGCAGCTGTGGTCGTTCACGCAGGACGGCGTGAACTTGGCCCAGCGTTGGAAGTTCCTCGACGCCACCAGTCCGCGTGAGAAGCTCGACCGTTTGGCCGACGATCATCGCGACGATCTGAAGAACGGCACGTACACGGTGTCGTCCGCGCTTAAGGATTCCGCGGTGCTCGACGTCACCGGCGGCTCGACCGGCAACGGTGCGAACGTGCAGCTGTACGGTTCCAACGGTACCGACGCGCAGATCTGGAAGGTGACGCACGACGACGATGGTTACGTGACGTTGAAGAACGCCAACTCCGGCAAGGTGCTCGACGTGTCCGGCGGTTCGGCCAACAACGGTGCGAACGTGCAGCAGTACGACTCCAACGGCACGTACGCCCAGAAGTGGGTGGCCGTGAAGTCCGGCAGCGCGTTCAAGCTGGTCTCCGCGCTGAGCCCGAATCTGGTGATCGACGTGTCGGGCGGCTCCTCCGCGAACGGTGCGAACGTGCAGATCTGGGATTCGAACGACACCAAGGCCCAGCGCTGGTCGTTCTCCGCGGCCAAGACGCTGCGTACGCGCATCGACGAGCTTGCCGCCGAACACAAGTCCGACGTGGCCGAGGGCACGTATGAGATCGCCTCGACGGCCAAGGATTCCATGCGCTTCGACGTGGTGGGCGCCTCCCGTGACGACGGTGCGAACGTGCAGCTGTACGGTGCCAACGGCACGAATGCGCAGCGTTGGAAGGTGTCGATCGACGCCAAGGGCTATGCGACGCTGACCAACGTGGCCTCGGGCAAGGTGCTGGATATCTCCGGTGCATCCACGGCCGAGGGCGCGAACGTGCAGCAGTACGGTTCCAACGGATCGTGGGCGCAGAAGTGGATTCTGAAGAAGAACGCCAACGGTTCTATCACGCTGATCTCCGCGCTGCGCGAGAACTTCGTGATCGACGCGGCCGGCGGTGGCACCACGAACGGCACCAACATCCAGATGTGGAGCTCCAACGGCTCCGCAGCCCAGCGCTGGACCTTCGTGAAGAAGTAGGTTGGCGCTCGCGCAGCGGCTTCCCCTTGAGGGGAAGCTGTCACGCGCAGCGTGACTGATGAGGTGGGATCCGGCGTAAGCCGGGGAATAGGGATGCCGCAACTGCACTGCAGTTGCGGCATTCTGTGTTGTTGGCCGACTTCGTCGGCGTCACCTCATCAGTCGGCTGTCGCCGACAGCTTCCCCTCAAGGGGAAGCCGGGTTTCGGAGTTTGAGCCCTCCCTCTGTCACGGCGTTGCCGTGACATCTCCCTCCCTTGGAGGGAGAACGAATTCCTTTATGCAACGGCGACAAACGCAACTGTTTTGTGTGCGATTGGTTGCGTGGTGTGATCACACTTTCGGGCAAATTACGGCAAATGTGAGCGCTCACTTTAACCGTAACGCCGACCGATCTTATAATTCGCGTGAATTCGCTCGTTGAGGTGCGGGCGGAAGAAGGGAATTATGAGGTATGAGTAAGGTGAAGAACCTGAACGGTGCGGCAAGGGCACCGTTCAAAGTGATCGCCGCGCTGTGTGCCATATCCATGGGCACGGCGATGGCCGCGGTCACCACGTCGGCGGCCTCGGCGGCGCCAGCAACGGTGCAGACCACCGCGGACGCATCCGTACAGACCGCTGCCGACACCACCGACACGTCCAACGAGGAACTGGAGATCGCGAAGTCCGGTCTGCCGTCCAAGACGGCGCCGTTCGATCAGACGGTCGCGTACTTCCTCTGGCCGTACCAGTGGGGTACGCAGAACGTGGGCGACACCGCGTCTCCGAAGCAGAGCACGCTGCAGGTGGATCGCGCATCCACCGCGGACGTGAACCAGACCGAAAGCGCGTCGGGCAACGATGCCGACGCCCCGCAAACCTACAGCCAGGGCGATCTGGCTGCCGGCGAGTACGGATGGAAGGGCCCGGGCACGCGCCCGACCGAGCCGAATCTGAAGTCCCTCGACGCGCAGATCAAGCTCGTCAAGGAATCCGGCATGACGTACGTGAAGACGTCGTACCTGATCAGCCCGCTCAACGCGGCCGACCCGAACTGCGACCAGTCGGTGCCGGGCAACTGCTCGCCGAGCACCGATCTGCCGGATCAGATCATCCAGCACATCCTTGACGCCGGCCTCAAGCCGGTCATCTACTTCAGCCAGGGCAACCCCGACCCCAAGGCCGTGAGCAACCCCGACCCGAACCAGGTGTACAAGACCGTGCCGTCGTTCACCAAGCAGCAGGTGAAGGACACGATCTCCCACGCCATCCAGAAGTTCGCCAACAAGGGCATCATCTGGGAGTCGTTCAACGAGCCGGAGTCCGAGGAGCACTGGCCCGGCGGCAACAACAAGGACGAGGCCAAGATCCAGTGGATCGAACTCGACCAGTTCATCGGCAACACCATCCAGCAGTATGATCCGAACGCCGCCTACGTGTGGGGCAACTTCTCCGGTCCGGGCAAGCTCAGCCAGTACCAGGACGAGATGAAGGCCGCGCACGCCACCGCACTGTCCGGCCATGGCTACTGGATCAGCTCCCCGGAAGGCCCGCTCGCATCCAGCCCGGTGTCCGGCTACGACTTCATGGACTCCGAATTCGGCTGCTCCGCCGGCGGCACCGAGACCAGCTGGTCCTGCGGCTTCGACAAGATTCCGAAGGACTCCCGCCTGCAGGGCATCTGGCTGATTCGCCAGCTGCTCGTCAAGGACATCAAGGGCCTGAACCTCGCCTCGCCGTACCGCATGGTCGGCTACGATTCGTTCAGCATCAACGATGACAACGATGCGAGCAACCCCGGTGCCGTGAAGACCACCGAGTCGTACGACATCATCAAGAACGTGACGCTGGCGCTCAAGGGCTACAGCTACGTGGACGGCACCTTCCAAAACGCCGACGACGTGTACCGCGCGGTCTACAAGAACAAGGCCGGCAAGCAGAAGCTCGTCTACTGGACGGCCGACAAGCCGACTCTCGACAACGATGAGCAGACCAAGGACGTCACCATCAACTTCGAGAACAACACGTGCAGCTCACCGCCAAGGCCGAGCCGCAGGTGTACGAGACGCCCGCTGCCCCGCAGGAGGGCACCTACCTGACCAACCTCACCGCGTGGCAGACCACCGACGGTCAGGTGATTCAGGCCCACGGCGGTTCCGTGCTCAAGGACGGTGACACCTTCTACTGGGTCGGCCAGGGCGCGCCCGACAACGTGCCGACCGACTACAACGGCGCCGGCGGTGTGTTTGCGAACCAGTGGCTGTACACGACGATCAACATGTACAAGTCCAAGGACCTCGTCAACTGGCAGTTCGACAACGCCGTGACCAGCATCGACGACGCGAACGCCGCGGAATACTGCGACGGCAACGTCGACGGACTCACGTCGAAGGTGCTCAACTACAACGAAGGAACTCAGGAAAAAGGTCGTGACGAGTACAAGGCGCTGGTTAAGAAGCACCCGCAGTACCTGCAGAACTCTAAGCTCGGCTGCAAGATCGAACGCCCGCACATCCTCAAGAACGCCAAGACCGGCAAGTACCTGATCTGGGCGCACTGGGAAGGCACCGTGGGTTACGGCTCCTCGCAGCTCGTGGCGTTCCAGTCCGACACCGTTGACGGCAAGTACCAGCCGCTCAAGTGGCAGGACGGCCAGGTGCACGCCCAGCCGAAGGTGAACGTGGACGGCAAGCTCACGCCGGTCGCCTCGCGCGATCTGTCCGCATGGGCCGACCCCGACACCGGCAAGGCGTACATCGTCTCGTCCACCGAGAAGGTGCGTCTGTTCCGCCTCAACGACACGTACACGGGCGTGGACCCGGACGGCTCCTACCAGTTCCCGAACGTGAGCTACCGTGAGGCCCCGAGCTTGTTCAAGGAGAACGGTCGCACGTACATGATCACGTCCGCCCAGGATTACTGGGATCCGACGCAGACCGAGTACGCGAGCACGTCGAACATCGAGGATCCGAACGGCTGGACCGGTCTCACCGAGCTGCAGAGCCGCGACGAGGCCCGCAAGAACTGGGGCAACACCGACTCCAATACCCGCACGTACATCGGACAGCCGACCTACGTGCTGCAGTATCAGGACGCCAACAACAAGCCCGCAGTCATGCTGCTCGCCGACGACTGGAACCCGCTGCACAGCAAGACCGCCGACGTGGACACCACCAAGGCCAACTACGTGATGACCCCGGTGAAGCGCCTCGGCGCCAACAAGATCAGCACCCCGTTCCAGCGCACCGTCGTGCCCATGGCCGCCGGACAGGACCCGTCCAAGATCGTCTCGGTGAAGAACCCCGACCCCGTGACCACCGCGATGGGCGTGGCTCCGAAGCTGCCCGCTACCGTCAAGGGCGTGTGGGCCGACGGCAGCGAGACCGACGAGGCCGTGACTTGGGATGCGGTTCCTGCCGAGTCCTACGCGAAGCCCGGTTCGTTTGAGGTCAAGGGCAAGGCCGCCGGTCTTGACGTGACCGTGAAGGTGACGGTGGAGAATGCTCCGGTGAGTGTGGAGAAGCTTGCGGATGTGACCACGAACGTGGGTACGGTGGCGCAGCTGCCCAAGACCGCGAAGGTGAAGTGGGCCGATGGTTCCACGACCGAGGAGGCCGTGGACTGGAGTGCCGTGGATTCGCAGAAGTTCTTCACCATCGGTTCGTTCACCGCAACCGGCAAGGCGAAGGGTCTGGATGTGTCGGTGACCGTGAACGTGACGTTGAAGAACGGCACGTACGTGATCGCCACTGCCATGGAGGATGGTTCGCGCGTGCTCGACATGCCCGGCGCCTCCAAGACCGCCGGTGCCCGTGTGCAGCTCTACACTGCCAACGGCACCATGGCCCAGCGCTACAAGTTCAGGCATCTTGACAATGGCAACTACACCATCAAGAACGTGAACTCCGGCCTGTTCCTCACCCATGGAACGACCGCCGGCGAGGCCGTGACCCAGCAGAAGAACGAGGGCAAGGACGCGACCCAGTGGACGCTCACCGGCACCGACTCCGCGCTCACCATCGCCGCGGCCGGAACCCAGAACCTGGTGCTCGACCTTCAGGGCGCGAACAACGCCGACGGCACTCCGGTTCAGGTCTACACCGCCAACGGATCCGTGGCCCAGCAGTGGAAGATCAGCGGCGCCGAAACCGCCCGCGATCGTCTCGACAAGTTGGCTGACGAGCATCGCAACGACATCGCCGACGGCACGTACAAGTTCGCCGCGGGCAAGAAGAACGCGGAAGTGCTCGACGTGGTCGGCGGTTCCCACGACGATGGCGCGAACGTGCAGATCTACTCCGGCAACGGCACCGACGCTCAGGCTTGGACCATCAAGCATGACGCCGACGGCTACCTGACCATCACCAACGCCGGCTCCGGCAAGGTGCTCGATGTGGCCGGTGGTTCCACCGATCCGGGCGCGAACGTGCAGCAGTACTCCGGCAACGGCACCTGGGCACAGAAGTGGATCGCGGTCTCCACCGCGAACGGCTTCAAGATCCAGTCCGCCGCCGCGGAGAACCTGGTGCTCGACGTGGTCGGTGGCTCCACCGCCGACGGCGCGAACGTGCAGCTGTACTCCTCGAACGACTCCGCCGCCCAGCGTTGGCGCCTGAAAAAGACCACCACGAGCCGTCAGCGTCTCGACAAGCTGGCCGCCGACCACCAGGGTGATGTGGCGGATGGCACGTACGAGATCGCCTCCACGGCAGCGAAGAACATGCGCTTCGACGTGGTCGGCGGCTCCTCGGACGATGGCGCGAACGTGCAGCTGTATACGTCCAACGGCACCAACGCCCAGGCTTGGAAGGTGTCGCATGACAAGAACGGCTACGTGACGCTCACCAACGCCAAGTCCGGCAAGGTGCTCGACATCTCCGGCGCGTCTACCGACGATGGCGCAAATGTGCAGCAGTGGTCGTCCAACGGATCCCGTGCCCAGAAGTGGGTGCTGGTGAAGGACAAGAACGGTGCGATCACCCTGCACTCCGCCCTGCGCGAGAACTTCGTGATCGACGCCGCGGCCGGTGGCACCACGAATGGAACCAACATCCAGATGTGGACCTCCAACAACTCCGCCGCCCAGCACTGGACCTTCAACAAGAAGTGATCTCGCGCCCGCGCATATCGCTCGCACGGCGGCTTCCCCTTGAGGGGAAGCTGTCGCGCGTAGCGTGACTGATGAGGTGAGACCGGCGTAAGCCGGAAAAGGGAATGCCGCAACTGCTTTCTGGCAGTTGCGGCATTCTGCATTGTTGGCCGACTGTGTTGGCGTCACCTCATCCGTCAGCCTTCGGCTGACACCTTCCCCTCGAGGGGAAGGTGGGTGACGTGGACAAGCAAGGATGGTCTCCGACTGTCTTTTGTGTATTTCCGAGGAGGCGTCGCCTCCCGGCAATCACGACGATCTGTCAATCTTATTAACGATAAGATAAGATAAGATTTAATAAGATAAGATTAGATATAAGATATCGAGAAACGCAAAGTTGCGTTTCTTCCCCTTCGTAAGATCGCATTGAATGTTTCTTATTTTTCGCTGTCCCCCCCCCGATACGGTTTTTGATGACCCTTCGGAATGGATGAGGGGAGAAAGCGCGAGGCAAATTCAGGCATGAGCAATCAGGCGGGTTCTGCGGAATCGAGAACCTTGACGGTTCTTATTCCGTGCTACAACGAGCAGGAGTCATTGCCGATCCTGTTCGACCGCATGGATGCGCTGGTCTCGCAGTCCGAGACTCTGGACTATACGTTGCTGTTCGTTGACGACGGTTCCAAGGACGATACCCGTCCTTTGATCAAGGAATATGCAAGCAAGCACTCGTACGTGGAGTACATCTTCCTGTCCCGCAACTTCGGCAAGGAAAAGGCCATGTACGCGGGCATCGAGAACGTGCATACGGATGGTCTGGTGATCATCGACGCTGATCTGCAGGATCCGCCGGAACTGATTCCTCAGATGGCAGAACTGTGGATGCAGGGGTATGACGACGTGTATGCGCGTCGGCGCTCGCGTGAGGGGGAGAGCTGGCTGAAGAAGGCTACGAGCCGCTGGTACTACGATCTGCTGCAGAAGGTATCGGGAGTGGCTATCCAGAAAGACACTGGTGACTTCCGTCTGTTGGATCGCAAGTGCATTGATGCGCTGAAGCGTCTGGACGAGTCGGAGCGCAACTCCAAGGCGTTGTTCAGCTGGATTGGTTTCAAGAAGATCGAGTTCCTGTACGATCGCGACAAGCGCGTGGCCGGCAAGACCAAGTGGAACTATCTGAAGCTGTTCCATCTGGCTATGGACGGCATTACCAGTTTCACCACTGCGCCGCTGAAGATCGCAACCTGGGTGGGCAGCGTTGTTTCTCTGGCGGCGGTCATCTATGCGATTGTGATTCTGGTCAAGACATTCGTATGGGGGATCGATGTTCCTGGCTACGCATCGACCATGGTCGTAGTTCTCATCCTTGGTGGTGTCCAGCTGCTTAGTCTCGGCATCATTGGCGAATATCTTGGCCGCATTTTTATGCAGACCAAGAGGCGCCCGAATTATTTGGTGCAGGAACAGCGTCTGGCGCGGTGAACATGAATATTAGTGGCTGGAATGATTGATCTGGGAGAACATGGTGAGTGTTGAACGGAGAAAAGGCATGGCGGTTGGCGCCATGCTCCTCGTGATTTTCGTGATTGCAAGTATTCCGATGTTCATGACGTATCTGCCGTTCACCCCGGGGCATGATCTGTTCTTTCACCTGTATCGTATTCAGGGCATAGCGGATGGTCTTCGCACTGGTCAATTCCCGGTTCGGATGCAGACCTCTCAGTTGGAAGGTTATGGATATCCGGTATCGATCCTGTATGGTGATATTTTCCTATATCCCGCGGCATTGCTGCATTTGCTGGGATTTTCGATCAACACCTCATACAAATTATTTGTGCTCACGATCAATGCATTGACGGTAATCACGGCTTACATCCTTGCCCGGCGTATCTTTGGTTCTCGCATCATCGGTATATTGGCCGGGGCTCTGTGGACGTTGGCCCCCTATCGTTTGGAAGATGTTTATCTTCGTGCATCGGTCGGTGAATACACGGCATTGTTCTTTGTTCCCGTTCTTCTTTACGGCATGTATGCAATCTTCTTCAGAAGCGGTGAGCGTTTCTCATGGCTTTGGGTTGCTATCGGTTGCTCGGGCATTGTTCTTTCGCATGCAGTCAGTGTATTCCTCGTCGCGATTCCTGCTTCGTTGCTGCTTGTCGTCGGTCTGATCCGGCATCATGATCTGGCGGTGTGGAAGAATCTGCTGTTGTCATGTGCATCGATCATTGGTCTGAGTCTTTGGTTTCTGGTTCCTTTCATTGATTATTATCGCAATGTCGATATGAAGGTTAGCGCTTTGGACGCCGTCGGCAAGATGACGTCCGCCGCTGCGAATGCTATTCAGCCGGCACAGATGTTCATGCTATTTGTTCCGATGAATGGCATGAGCTCGGGTGACCCAAATAGTGTGCAGGAGATGCCGTTTGCTCTTGGGTGGTCTTTACTGGCGGGATTTGCGGTGTTCATCGTGGCTGCTTTGCTGGCTGACGTTTCTCGATCGGGTCTGAAACAAATGGTTACGATCGGTGGAACGGTTGGTGTTGTTGCATTGGTGGTCATGTTCATGTCCACTATGTTGTTTCACTGGAATGTGACACGTTTCGCGTGGTGGAACAAAGCCGTATCCACTCTGGCTACTATCCAGTTCCCATGGCGCTTTCTCGGTGTGGCCAGTGTGCTGCTGGTATTCGTGGCATGTGCTGGCATGTTTCTGATTCAGTCTGACGGCACATTGAGTCGTTTCGCCGTTCCGGTGATCAGTGTTCTTCTGATATTGTCCGTGTGCGAAGCCGGCGTTGCAGCGACCACCTGGATGGAGAATGCGGAGTCAAGTGGGCAATTTTCCATTAGGGAGAAGGATCCGGCTTCAAACTTCGGCGTGATGAATGGTGAGTATCTGCCTGCCGCTACGGATACGGGTAAGTTGCTTGCCGGGGACTCCCGACTGGCGAAAACCCGTGGTGCGACGATCTCCGATTATGAGAAACATGGAACGACCATCGATTTCAATATCGAACAGTCATCAAGTGGAGCGAAGGTCGAACTGCCGTTGCTGATGTATCCGCATTACGTTATTGATTCGGCGGAATCCACTACGAATTCGGGCCTGACGTTGACGGCTAATGATGATGGGCGCATGGTGTTGCTCATCGATGAGGCGTATTCGGGCCACGTGACCATTCGGTTTGTTGAACCGGTGTTGTGGAGAATGTCTGAGGCGGTTACCTGTATTACGATCGTGGCGATCATTGCGGCTTGGGCGACGATGCGGGTCCGAGGAACCGCCGAGAAAACGACGTCATCACATCGCGTATCGCCGCCCAAACACAGGGTCGAAGAATGACCGGATCAGTGCTGCTAGTGCCTGTGCATGTATGCGAACATGTTCTTGTCCACGAGATACTGCTTGCGGTCCTTCTTGGCCATCACGTCCAGAATGATGCCGGCGATGATCAGCAGCAGACCGACCATGACGAGCAGCACGGAGCCGATCAGGGTGGGGAAGCGCAGCACCACGCCGGAGTTCCAGAAGTCGATGCACACGGAGATGCCGAATCCGAGTCCGATGATGCCGATGATGCCACCGAGGATGGTGAAGAACGGCAGCGGCTTGTACTCGCGGATCAGACGGAAGATGGTGCTCATCACCTTGATGCCGTCGCCCACGGTGTTGAGCTTGGAGACGGAGCCTTCCGGGCGGTCGCGGTACTGGATGGGCATCTCGTACCAGCGCACGTTCTTGTCGAGCGTGTGGATGGTCATCTCGGTCTCCACCTCGAAGCCGCGGGAGAGCACGGGGTAGGTCTTCACGTAGGTGAAGCTGAACGCGCGGTAGCCGGTCATGATGTCGCGCACGTTGGAGCCGAACAGGTGGTTGATGGAGCCGCGCACGAGCTTGTTGCCGAAGTTGTGGAACGGACGCTTGTTCTCCTGGAAGTAGGTGGAGGACAGACGGTCGCCGATGACCATGTCGTAGCCCTCGAGCACCTTCTCCACCATGGCGGGGGCGGCGTCGGCCGGGTAGGTGTCGTCGCCGTCGGACATCACATAGACGTCCGCGTCGATCTCTTCGAACATGGCGCGGATTACGTTGCCCTTGCCCTGGCGGGGTTCCCTGCGGACGATCGCGCCTTCGGCGGCGGCGATCTCGGCGGTCTTGTCGGAAGAGTTGTTGTCGTATACGTAGATGTCGGCCGTGGGCAGTGCCGCGCGGAAATCACGAACCACCTTGCCGATGGTCACTTCCTCGTTGTAGCAGGGCAGCAGCACCGCAATCGTAGGATTCTCAATCTTTTCAGGCATAGGCAACACTATAGCCGCCGTGGTGGTCCGGCTCCGGGCTATGAATTCCAAGCTCTTGCGAGATCATCGCAAACCATGAAGTCCTCGTTTTCATGCCTATCTTCGAGTTCTGTGCGGATTTTCGGGGTGGTCGAGGGCCTATCTCCAAGTTCTGTGCGTTCCCGAAAATAGCCGCGCGCTTAGACGAATAGTTTTCGATGAGAAACTGCCCGTATTTATCCTATTTTCGTCTCTTTTGATGCTTCTCTATTTTTGCCAACGCACAGAACTCAGAGATAGGTGTTTGCAGGATCGCTCAAGAACCTCCAAATCGGGGGTTTGCTCCGCACGGAGGCCATGTGCTTTGCCAAAGCGTTCCACAGCTGCGTCGGAGGGGCTGCATAGGGGGCAGGCGCGTCGTATGATGGGCGCAGACGGCCTCGGCCGTTGCAACAGGTGAGACGACAAGGCTGTTGTTTGTGTTTTGCCGCCTCGTTGGTTCGAGAGATCAAGGCATCATGATGACGCACGAGAACACCGTATGGAAAACGGCGTTGGGCGTGATCGCGGCCGGAGCGATGGCGCTTGCCGTCGCAGTGCCGGCCAATGCGGCCACGACCACGTCGGAGCAATCCGATACCGCCACTTCAACAAATCAGACATCGCAGTCGGCTTCTCAGAACGCCGCCGACGAAGCAGCAGCGGCCGCCGACGATACGACGGCCGCCGAATTCCCCGGCACCCCCGACGCGACCGAAGCCAAGGACACCACGATCGACTTCGCATCCACGGACGGGCTTAAGGACGCCTCCGGCAACCCGATCGCCGCGGATGCCACGGGTACCGCGAAGATCGAGCAGGCACAGGGCTCGTTCAACGCCGTCAAGGTTGACGCGACTGCGGCCGGCGCCAAGTTCGCCGTCCGCTCCGCCAACAAGGACGCGCAGATTAACGCCGGCACCGTGTTCTACATCCCCGTCGCGTATGACGCCAAGGGCGTGAGCGTGAAGATCGCCGCCTCGCAGGGCAACACCGCCATTACCGTGGACGGCGCCGACCACACCACGAACGAGGCCGTGACCGTCGCTGACACCAACAAGGCCGACTTCCCCAAGTACGTGAAGGTCGAGTTCACCGCGGCCAACTACGCCACCGCGATCGTGGTCGACTACGCGTCCGACAGCGGCTACGGCACCCCGGACGTACAGGCGAAGGACAAGACCTACACGTTCAACGCGTCGAACGCCAGCCTGCTCAAGGACGCCAACGGCAATGCGGTGGACGCCGCGAACCCGACCGTGCAGGACGCCAAGGGCAGCTTCGACGACATCAAGATCGACGCCACCTCCGGCAAGGTGTACCTGCGCGCGTCCGACACCCAGGTGAACGGCGGCACCACGCTGTATCTGCCGATCGCCGCCGACGCACAGGGCGTGAGCGTTACCGTGCAGGGCAACAACAACGCCAATCTCGGCCTCCAGCTCGACGGCTCCGACATCGCCGTGGGCAAGGCGGCCGCCGTCCCCGCATCCGCAGACGGCAGCGCCCGCTACGTGCCGCTGAGCTTCACCGGCACGGGCAGCTTCTACCTGACCACGATCAGCGTGGACTACGGTTCCGATACGCCGGCCGCCACGACCCGCACGGTCACTGTCGGCAAGGGAGCGAACTACCAGTACCAGACCATTCAGGACGCGCTCAACGCGAACGACTCCTCGCTCACCGACCGCCTCACGCTGAAGATCGCGCCCGGTGCCTATCAGGAGCAGGTGACGGTGACCAAGCCCGGCGTGGTGTTCCGCAACGCCGACGAGACCGCCAAGCAGGCCGTGACCATCCACGAGGCGTACTACGCGGCGATGGGCGACGTGACGCCCGATAAAGACGCAAAGTACGACAAGGCGCACGCGGCCGGCACGAACACGTCTGGCACGGTGCTGGTGAAGGCCGACGGCTTCAGCGCGTACGGCATCACGTTCCAGAACGACTTCAACATCACCACGCACCCCGAGGAGGGCTCGCAGACTCCGGCCGTGGCGTTCTACTCGTCCGCCGACAAGGTGAATCTGGTGAACTGCCGCATGATCGGCCGTCAGGACACGGTGTGGTTCAACGGCAACGGCCGCGTGAACGTGGAGAACAGCTACATCGAGGGCACCGTGGACTTCGTGTTCGGCTCGGCCGACGCGTACATCCACGACACCACGCTGCACATGGCTCACTTCGCAGGCAAGGACAACGGCTACTTCACCGCGCCGAACACGAACAAGGACCACGTTGGTCTGGTGTTCGACAAGTGCGTGTTCACCGTTGACGCGGGCAACACGAAGGCGACGCTGGGCCGCCCGTGGCAGACCGAGGTCAAGCAGGTGACCGACGCCAACGGCACCATCACCGGCTACGACTTCACGCAGCAGGAGGCCGGCAAGTACCCGGCGGGAGCGTCGAGTGCCACCACGCTGCTGGAGTCCAAGGTGTCGGGCGTAAAGGCCACGGTGACCAGCGGCGACCAGAAGGTCGATACGCGCTGGAGCACCTGGTCTCGCAAGCTCAACGGCAAGAACGTGGACGTGAGCTACCATCCCGCCGTACGATTCGTCGAATACAACTCGACCGACGAGAACGGCACGGCCGCACCGACCTACGACTACACGGTGACCGACAACACCCAGCGCAAGGAATTCCTGGTGGGCAAGGGCGTGACGCTGGCCGCCAGTCAGCTGACGTCCACGCGCTCCGATCTGCTCACCAAGATGGGCATCGGCACGGGCGCCGGCAAGTGGGATCCGTCATCTGACAACAGCACCACGCCTCCCGAGCCGCAGAAGACCGCCGTTTCCGTTGCCGCTCCGGCTGGTGTGACCACGCAGGCCGGTACGGCTCCGACGCTGCCGGCTGCTGCGAAGGTAACGTGGTCTGATAATTCGGTGACCGATGAGCCCGTGACGTGGGATGCGGTTCCTGCGGAGTCATATGCGCAGGCCGGCACGTTCACGGTCGCTGGTAAGGCTGCCGGTTTGGATGTGACGGTGAGCGTGACCGTGGAGGCTGCTCCTACGCCTGAAAAGACCGCGGTTTCGGTTGCCGCTCCGGCTGGCGTGACGACCCGTGAGGGTGTGGCGCCGACTCTGCCGGCGGCCGCGAAGGTGACGTGGTCGGACGGTTCGGTGACTGACGAAAACGTGTCGTGGGATGCGGTTCCCGCCGAGTCGTATGCGAAGCCTGGTTCGTTCGAGGTCAAGGGTAAGGCGGCAGGTCTTGACGTGACCGTGAAGGTGACGGTGGAGGCCTCGCAGCCCGATCCGGAGAAGCCGGATCCGAACACTCCGCACGGCGCGATCGGTGACTACTGGCGCGCGAACGGCGGCGCATCCGGCTGGCTCGGCAAGCCGACCGGTGCTGAACTCTCCGTGAAGGGCGGTGCCTCGCAGACATTCCAGAACGGAACCGTGTTCTGGTCGTCCAAGACCGGAGCGCATGGCGTCCGCGGCGGCATTCTGGGCGAATACGCCTCGCTGAAGTGGGAGCAGGGCAGGCTCGGCTTCCCGACGTCCGACGAGAATTCGCTGCGCGGCGGTGCCTCGCAGGTGTTCCAGAACGGTCAGATCCACTGGACCAGCTCGACCGGCGCTCACGCCACGTGGGGCGCGATCCAGGGCTATTGGTCGGACCGTGGTTGGGAGAACGGCTGGCTCGGATACCCGACCGGCGATGAGCTGTCGGTGAAGGGCGGCGTCTCTCAGACGTTCCAGAACGGAACCGTGTTCTGGTCGTCCAAGACTGGTGCGTATGGCGTGAAGGGAGCCATTCTCGGCAAGTACGGCGACCTCAAGTGGGAGCAGGGCAAACTCGGTTTCCCGACGTCCGATGAGCGCTCGCTGAACGGCGGTGCCTCGCAGAGCTTCCAGAACGGTCAAATCCACTGGTCTCCCGCGACGGGTGCCCATGCCACGTTCGGTGCGGTGCAGGGCTACTGGTCCGGCACCGGCTGGGAGAACGGTTGGCTTGGCTATCCGACCGGCGATGAGCTTGCCGTGAAGGGTGGCGTCTCGCAGACCTTCCAGAACGGAACCGTGTTCTGGAAGCGTGCGTCCGGCCAGACGCACGGCGTGCGCGGCGGCATCCTGTCCGAGTACGGCAACATCGGCTGGGAGCAGGGCAAGCTTGGCTTCCCGATCTCGGACGAGAACACCGGTCTGAAGAACGGCGGTGCCTCGCAGGTGTTCGAGAACGGTCAGATCCACTGGTCGCCTTCGACCGGGGCCCATGCCACGCTCGGCGCGATTCAGGGCTACTGGGAGTCCACCGGCTGGGAGAACGGCTGGCTCGGCTACCCGACTTCGGACGAGATCAACGATCCCGTGAAGAAGGGCGAGGTCTACCAGAACTTCCAGGGTGGTCAGATTCACTGGCGTAGCAGCAACGGCAGCATCTACACCACACGCTGACGCGCTCGCTACGCTAGCTCATCAGTAACGGCGGAGGCTCCTTCCTCTGGCTCCCTTCTTTGAGGGGAGCGTCCGGCCATGCCGGACTGAGGGGAGCCTCCGCCTTCTTGTATTTAACAGCGTCTTCGGCTCCGAGCTAGGCCTCTTTAGCGGTCCTCCGCCATTCACTGCGAAGCCGCTCAGCAATCCACGTATTGACTACGGCATTACGGCTGATGGCCAATTCCCGGGCCTCTGCGTCGAGTCCGTCTACCATCCATGCGGGCATAGTTAGCGTGACGCGCTTTTCCATCGGGGGATGATGCTCAACAATAGGGTGTTCGAGATCGGCATACTGAAGCACGTCCCCGCCCTCGTCGAATATGCGATCGAACTGCTCGCCGGTGATCGTGCTCGTATCGGGTTCGCTCTTACTTGTGCTGCTCATAAAAAGCCTCCTCGTTCTTACGCGATCTGCGTACGGAAATGATGCGGATCCGACCATTGCGTTTTGTCGTGATCGCCGTCCAGTGTTTGTCTTCGATCATGCCGAGGACGATGTACCTTTTATCATCGTTGCCGGAGTTGGGCGCCACCAGTGTCACGGTGATTGAATCGCTCCAGAGACGCTGTGCGTCTTCGAAATCGATGCCATGCTTGGCAAGGTTTCTCATGCTTTTCGCTGGATCGTATTCGAAATCCATAGCGTCCCCTTACGTCAAGTATATATTAAATGAACATCTAACAGACATCATGTAGCCATCATATCGATGTCCTCAAAAGCGATGCCCTCGTCTGCCCCCGTATGGCGAGCCGCGACACCACGAAGATGCCACAGGGGGTATTCGGGGGAACGCTTCCGAGTAAGATGAGCCCTTACGAGGAAGAAACTACTTTCGATGAGGAAAGTGAGGAAAGAGTATGCATGTAAAGGTGCGTGCAAAAACGGCCGTCGAATACTGTCAGCGGCTGATTTTCGCGATTCTGGCCACATGTGCCATGGTGCTCGGCGTGACGATCGCCCCGCCGATGGCGCTCGCGGCGAACGCAACGACCACAACCCCCAAGGGTCCGACGTTCCGTGACGACATCGGCGCGGTATACATTCCGGCCGATCAGGGCGTGCGATACCACATCTACCAGTACGAGAAGAATCCGAACGCGGACGGTTCCGAAGGATCCCCCGCACTGAACCGGACCGAGGTCACATGGCCCGACAGTGGATTCGACTACGCCAAGCCCGGCACATACACGGCGGATCAGGGACTGGCCGCCGACAAGCTCGTCGTGGTGACCGCCGTCTCCGCCGGCAGCGCCACAGTGCTGGACGGCACCACGCAGTGGGCGCATCTGCTGCCCGACGCCAGCAAGCAACTGACGTTCAACGACGAATCCACAACGATCACCGTGCCCGACATCACCGGCGTCGACTTCTATGTTGGCGGTGCCAAGACCAATCCGGGCGAGGTGGCGGCCCAGTCCAGTGCCAAGACGACGGTCACCGCCGTTACGTCCGCCGATGTGACCGACGCGCCGAACATCGAAGTGCTCAATCAGGAGCACACGTTCCCGACGGTCGTCACGCCGAAAGGCCCGAAGTTCGACGACAATGCCGGCACCGTGTACATTCCGTCCGATCAGGGTGTGCGCTACTACATCAACATCGGCGACAAGCTGATCGTCAAGGAAGGCCTGCCGTATTCGAAGCCCGGCACGTACACCACCGCCGACGGCATCGAATCCGGCAAGGAGATCGTCGTCACCGCCAAGTCCGCCGGATCCACCACGATCCTCACCGGCACCACTGAATGGAAGCACACGTTCGCGATCGTCGCGGCCGCTCCCTCATTCGACGACGAGAAAGCGACGGTCACCATCCCCGAAACGCAAGGCGTCTCCTACTACATCGACAATGCGACCGAGCCTGCCACGGCCGGCGTACACAACGGCAAGGCCGGCGTAAAGATGACCGTCACCGCCAAGTCGGAGGACGGCACGACGCTGAATACGTGGTCTCACACCTTCCCGTCGGTCGTCACGCCGAAAGGCCCGAAGTTCGACGACAATGCGGGTACCGTGTACATTCCGTCCGATCAGGGCGTGCGCTACTACATCGTGATCGACGGCAAGACGATCACCAAGGAGGGGTACGAGTTCTCCAAGCCCGGCACGTACACCACGGCCGACGGCATCGTGGCCGGCAAGGAGATCACGGTGACCGCGAAGTCCGCCGGATCCTCCACCGTGCTCACCGGTACCACCGAGTGGAAGCACACGCTGGCCGCGCGCCCGGACTCCAGCATCGCGAACGGCGACGAGTTCAACGACGCGTCCCCGCTGGTGAACAAGAACTGGAAGATCCTCAACCAGAACGTTCCCACGAACAAGAACACCAACGTGGTCTACCGCACCGACGGTGTGCAGGTGAAGGACGGCGTGCTCAACATCATCACGGAACGCCACTGCCTCGCCGACGGTGAGACCCCGTCCGCGGCGAACGCCCAGGCCGAACCGTGCGGCAACGGCAAGCGCACCGTGTACACGTCCGGCCGCATCGAATCCGGATTCGACTACAAGGCGCCGTTCGTGATGGAAGTCCGCGCCAAGATGGCCGACCCGAACAACGGCAACACGTTTAAGGGCATGCACTTCTCCGCATGGATCCGCAACAACCAGAAGTACTGCGGCAAGGACGTGGCCAGCTCCGACATCGCCGAGCTCGACACCATGGAGGTGTACAGCGATCAGGCCGCCACCACCAACACGTCGCACGTCTCCTGCGTTGCCGGACCGAACGGTGAGGACTGGACGTCACGCGACACCCACGTGATGGGCGCCAAGCTCGTAGGCGAGTGGCACACCTACAAGATGGTGTGGGACGGCAAAGCCATCGAATACTTCTTCGACGGCAAGGCCGTGCCGCTGAACGGCACGAACGGCGAGACCAAGACCACGGCTGCCACGCTGAACATGAGCGAGGAGAAGTTCCGCCGCGTGCTCAACGACTACCCGTGGCAGATCATCGTCAACAACAACGTGTTCGGCAAGTCCGACTGGAAGGCCGGCCCCGACGACAGCAAGCGGTTCGATCCGATCGTGAACCAGGTGGATTACGTGAGGATCAATCCGATCGCCGACGCCAACCCGAACGCCCCGCGCGGCGCCATCGCCGGATACTGGCAGTCGAACCGCTGGCTCGGCGACCCGACCGGCGCGGAGATCTCCGTGAAGGGCGGCGCCTCGCAGACATTCCAGAACGGAACCGTGTTCTGGAGCAGCCGCACGGGAGAAACCCATGCGGTGAAGGGCGCGATTCTGAGTGCGTACGGTGCACAGAAGTGGGAGCAGGGCAGGCTTGGCTTCCCGACGTCCGATGAGCGCTCGCTGAACGGCGGTGCCTCGCAGTCGTTCGAGAACGGTCAGATCCACTGGTCCGGCGGTACCGGTGCCCACGCCACGTTCGGCGCGATTCAGGGCTACTGGTCCGGTGCCGGCTGGGAGAACGGCTGGCTCGGCTACCCGACCGGCGATGAGCTTGCCGTGAAGGGTGGTGCGTCGCAGACGTTCCAGGGCGGCACCCTGTTCTGGTCTGGTTCGACGGGTACGCATGCTCTGAAGGGCGCGATTTTGAACGCTTACGCCGCCCAGCGGTACGAGCAGGGCAAGCTTGGCTTCCCGACGTCCGATGAGCGCTCGCTGAACGGCGGTGCCTCGCAGAGCTTCCAGAACGGTCAGGTTCACTGGTCCGGTTCGACGGGTGCGCATGCGACGTTTGGTGCGATTCAGGGCTACTGGTCCGATCGTGGCTGGGAGAACGGCTGGCTTGGCTATCCGACCGGCGACGAGCTGTCGGTTCGTGGTGGTGCGTCGCAGAGCTTCCAGGGCGGTACCGTGTTCTGGCAGAACGGTGGTGGCACGCATGGCGTCAAGGGCGCGATCCGTGACAAGTACTCCGACTTCGGCTGGGAGCAGGGCAAGCTCGGCTTCCCGATCTCCGAGGAGAACACCGGTCTGAAGGACGGTGGCGCTTCGCAGGTGTTCGAACATGGCCAGATTCATTGGTCCGGTGGTACTGGTGCGCATGCGACGTTTGGTGCGATTCAGGATCACTGGGCGTCCACCGGCTGGGAGAATGGCTGGCTCGGCTACCCGACTTCGGACGAGATCAACGATTCTGCGAAGGCTGGCGAGGTCTACCAGAACTTCCAAGGCGGCCAGGTTCACTGGGGAAGTTCCGTCGGGGCTTACACCAGCAGTTGGGGTGGTGGCTCCTCCGGAGGCGGCTCTTCGAATGGGGGCTCAGGCTCTGATACTGGTGGTGTTACCGGCCCGATCGTACATCGAGGCGCATTCTGCTCACCGGAAGGTGCCCTGGGTATCAGTGATGGCAAAGACCGCAATGTCCTTGTTTGCAAGATCGCTAAGGACAACCGTCTGCGCTGGCAGAATCTGAAATAAGTAGCAAAACTGTGTTCTGCAGAAGTCTATTTTGATTTCTGCAGAACACAATTTTATTGTTTCGCTATTTTTGTGCTATGTATCTATGGCAAAAACTATTCATAGCGAATATGACGTCTCCGTGAACTGGTAACGTTGGCTCGGTTGAAAGATGAATCATGATGAGAAGGATTTTTGCTAGATGAAAAATGTGAATAGAAGTAATATGCTTCGATGGTTCGCTCTTATCATCCTCATCATGATTGCTGAAACTTTTGTTTTCAATCTTGCTCATTGGCGAACCGCTTCGCATGACGAAGTCAATGTAGGTAATCAGATCATCGGCTCCGGGTTGAAAAAAGATGGTTCTGATTCGTTCGTGATCACGGATCCAGAGAACGCATTCGTGGAAGTGCCGATTGACACGAGTGACGGAGTTCGTCCGAGGCTGGAAGCCGTTCGAATCATGACCGGGGACGTGAATGTTCCTCGTGGTGAGCAAGTCGTTTACTCAGTTTCATTGGAAAAGAACGGAGAATGGCGCAGCTCGGCGTCCGGAGCTTGGTACGATTCGTCGTCGGAAGTGCTGTCATATACGGCTAAGCCAATTACTCAGTATGCGATGCTGCCGAGTTCTGATGCTGAT
>NZ_NEWD01000032.1 GCF_002234915.1 Bifidobacterium vansinderenii
GGAGTCTGGGCCGTATCTCAGTCCCAATGTGGCCGGTCGCCCTCTCAGGCCGGCTACCCGTCGAAGCCTCGGTGGGCCATTACCCCACCGACAAGCTGATAGGACGCGACCCCATCCCATACCAGTAAAACCCTTTCCCACACCCCCATGCAGAGGCGCGGAGCATCCGGCATTACCACCCGTTTCCAGGAGCTATTCCGGAGTACGGGGCAGGTTGGTCACGCATTACTCACCCGTTCGCCACTCTCACCCGCCAGCAAGCTGACAGGATCCCGTTCGACTTGCATGTGTTAAGCACGCCGCCAGCGTTCGTCCTGAGCCAGAATCAAACCCTCCACAAAAAAACCTTCATGAAGAGCCAAAAAACATGACTCGAAAAAAAGAAAAGAAAAAGACAGACAAAACACCAACCAGGAAACCCCGGCCAATGCTCGCACAATCCTTCCAAAAACCCGACCACAATCAAGCTTATCAAAGCACTCCACAAACGGGAGCCATGGCCGGACTGGCAATCAAAACTTAGTAGTACAAAACACGCTCTTGAGTTCTCAAACCACCACCACACAGGCAAGAAGCACAACCCCGAAGGAGAAGCACCGCCGTGCCGGGCAACGAGTGAATAACTTACACGCCCACACCCGATAACGCAAACCCAACCAACACCACAACCCCAAAACCATTGAAAACACAAGCATCCACCGGCGTGTCGCAAACACACCAAACCAAGCCCCACCACCGACGTCACGGTCGGCCATGGGCGCAGACACCATCAGAACGAACACGCAAACACCATCGGCACCACGAATCCACCGGACCGTAGATGGGATTCCGCGCAATCCAAAAACCGGAACCCTCCCGCGACACAATCCCTCCCCTCAGCCCGCCATACGGCGGACAGCTCCCCTCCCACGGAGGGGAGCCACAGGGAAAAGCGCAAAGAAACGAGCACATATATAGGTCGCACATATATAGGGTGTAAGAAGGAGGTATGAGCACAAAGAAGATTGCAGTACTAACGGGCGCGGGCATCTCCACCAGCGCAGGTATCCCTGATTTCCGCGGGCCGGACGGCGTATGGACCAAGCACCCCGAGCAGATGAACGTCTACGACATCGACGCCTTCATGACCAGCAAGGAGGATCGCGAATACTCCTGGCGCTGGCAGAAGGAGTCGCCGGTATGGGGAGCGCAGCCCGGCACCGCGCACAAGGCCCTGGTCGATCTGGAGAAGGCCGGCCTGCTGACGCTGCTGGCAACGCAGAACTTCGATGCGCTGCACGAGAAGGCCGGCAACTCATCCGACGTGATCGTGAACCTGCACGGCACCATCGGCACGTCGCACTGCATGCGCTGCCACGCCAAATACGACACCGCCGACATCATGGACCGGCTGGACGAGGAACCGGATCCGCGTTGTCATCGCAGGCTGCCATATAAGGGGAACATGCCCTGCAACGGCATGATCAAGACCGACGTCGTGTATTTCGGAGAGGCGCTGCCCGACGGCGCCATGGAGAAATCGATCAAGCGCGTGCAGGAGGCCGACGAATTCTGGGTGATCGGCTCGACGCTAGAGGTGTTCCCGGCAGCGTCGCTGGCCCCCATCGCCGTGCAGGCCGGCGTGCCGCTGACGATCATGAACATGGGACGGACACAGTATGACAGTATCGCCACCCGACTGATTCATGACGACATCGCCGTGGCGCTGCCCGAACTGGTGAAAAAGACCATCGCGGAGTGCGCGGACTGATCATCCCGACAGCCCTGCGAAAGAAATGACGCTCGATATCGTATAGGGCATACCTATATATACAGAGAGAAAGTGGGATACCAGATGAGTGACAGCGTGATCGATCGGCTGGAGGCCAGCGACGACATCGATATGGAGACGGCGCCAGTGGTGGAATCAAGCGAGACCGTCTATACGGGTGCGATATTCCACGTGGAGGATCAGACGATACGACTCACCCGACACGATGGGTCGTCGACGCGCATCCGTCGTCAGGTGATGCGGCACGCGCCGTGCGTGGTGATGCTGGTGCACGACTGCGCCACGGATCGGTATCTGCTCGAACGCGAGTACCGGGTCGGCCCGAACAAGTACGCATTCGGCGTGCCCGCCGGATTGATCGACGGCAACGAGGAGCCGCATGCGGCGGCGTTGCGCGAACTGCGTGAGGAGACCGGTGTGCGGCCGGGAGAGGACGGGACCGAACGCGACGGGGACATCGTGATCGACGACGTGGCACAGTGTTATTCGTCCGAAGGTATGACCGACGAACTGGCGAACATCATGGTGCTGCATCTGCATCGCTGGCACATGGGGGAGCGGCATTTCGACAAGGACGAGCATGTGGAAAGCGCGTGGGTGAGCTGGGACGAGCTGCTGGGCGCGGGCATCATCTCGTCGAACGCGACGATCGCGCTTAAGCATGAGGCACTGCGACGCGCGTTGGGGACACAGTGCGAGGACGTGGCACGAGGATAGACAAAAGGCGGCGGGAAGGAGCTGCGGCAAGTGGGGGATTTTCCCTTGCGGCAGGGGATTTCATAGGCATATCCGAGGAAAATTCCCAGTCGGGATTACGATTGGTGGAAGAAAGAAAGCGTAATGAAGACTTTGCAATGATAGCTTGGGATACCCATGCCTTGGTAAAGACAGCTGCGTACGATGGAGCCATTGCGAGAAAGGGATATTCATGAGCGTTCTCGACCGTTTTGAGAAAAGTGTCGAAGGTGCCGTAAACGGCGTGTTCAGCAAATTCGCTTCCAAGGACCTCCAGCCGGTGGACCTTTCCAGCGCCCTTGAACGTGAGATCGACGCGCAGGCCATGCCCATGGGACGGGATCGCACCGTGGCCCCCAACGAATACCGGTTCCGACTGTCCACCCCCGATTTCGATCGAATCGAACAGTGGGGCTCCGAAACCCTGGCCAACGAGCTTGCCGACAATCTCACCAAGTACGCAGAAAGCCAGCATTACGCCTTTGTGGGACCGGTCGTGGTGATCTTCGAGGAGGACCTTGATCTGAGCCGCGCCGAATTCAAGCTGTCCAGCGAATCCGTGCAGGGCAATGCCGCTCCCGTGACCACGCCGAGCGAGACGAAGGACTGCCCGGTTCTGGAGATCAACGGACGCCAGTACCTTCTTACCGCACCCAAGACCGTGATCGGTCGCGGTTCGAACTGCGACATTGTGATCGACGACCCCGGCATCTCGCGCAGCCATCTCGAGATCGACATCACCGACAACGGTGTAATCGCACGCGATCTGCGCTCCACCAACGGAACCTATGTGGAGGGGCATCAGGTTCCCGCGGCCACGCTGCTCGACGGCAACACCATCACTATCGGCCGTACGCGCATTCTGTTCTGGGCTTCCTCCACCCCGCAGGACTAGTCCACCGTTTCTTCCGACGTACGAACGCGAGCCGACCATGACCGAACTTACTTTCACTGTTCTTAAATACGGATTCCTGATACTGCTTTGGGTATTCGTATGGCTCGCCGTACGCTCTTTGCACCGTGACGTGGCATCGTACAGTCCCAAGCCGTCCAAGAAACATCGCAAGCGCACGCAGGCAGCCCAGCAGGCCGCTCAGGCGCCCGCACCCACGCCTACTCCGGCGCCGGTGAAGCCGGCAAGGCCGGCGGTTGAACAGCCCACCGTGCTGGTGATCATCGACGGCCCGCTGGCCGGCACCACCATGCCGTTAGGCAATGGACAGATCACACTGGGACGCGCAGCGGGCAATTCGGTCGTGCTCGACGACGAATTCGTGTCCTCCCATCACGCACGCATCTTCCGTGATCCCGGTAGCGGCGGATGGGCCATCGAGGATCTGGGCAGCACTAATGGCACTGTGGTGGGCGGCAAGAAGCTCATCGAGGCCGCGGTTCTGCCGGCACGTGTGCCCGTGCGCATCGGTGCGACCACTTTCGAGCTGAGGTAACGCATGGCCACCAATCAGTCTTCTTCACAGTCCGCGCAGCAGGACCAGCAGTCAGAGACGACGACGTCCGCGACAAACGCGGCGCCGGCACTCACTCTGTATTCCACGACGGTGTCCGACGTGGGCTACGTGCGCAGCAACAATCAGGATTCGTCGTTTGCCGGACGTCATTTCGCGGCGATCTGCGACGGCATGGGCGGCCATGCCGGTGGCGACACCGCGTCGACCATCGCCATCCGTTCGCTGGCGCACATCGAGCACGAGGAATCGTCGAGCGACATCGAGACCGTGTCGAAGATCATGGAGACCTCCGTGCTGGCGGCGCACGACGCGATCGTGGGCAAGGCTAAGCATGAACGCCGTCTGTCCGGCATGGGCACGACCGTGGTGGCGCTGAGTCTGGTGAGCAACCACTGGGTGCTTGCACATATCGGAGACTCACGCGCGTACCTGCTGCGCGACGGTCATCTGATCCGCGCCACCAAGGATCACAGCTATGTGCAGCATCTGATCGATACGGGAAGGATCACCGAGGCGGAGGCGAAGAACCATCCGCAGCGCAACGTGGTGATGCGCGTGCTCGGCGACTTCGACATCGACCCGCGCCCCGACATCTCCATTCGTAAGGCCAAGGCCGGAGACCGCTGGCTGCTGTGCTCCGATGGTCTGTGCGGTGTTCTGGAGGATTCCACGCTCGAGGAGATGCTGGGCGAACTGACCGATCCCGAAGAATGCGCGCAGCGTCTGGTAGCCATGGCATTGAAGGCCGGAAGCACCGATAACGTAACCGCGGTGATCGCGGACGCCACCGTACCGCTCGACGAGGCGGCCACCGAATCGAACTCGCCGGTGCCTCTGGTGGGTGGTGCGGTGAGCAGCAGTCTGGAAAGCATCGCCGACATCATCGACGAATCCGTAGCCACGGCCCCGGCGCTCAAGGCGGACCAGGGAAGTCCGGCACAACGTGCGGCCGCGCTCATGCAAGAGCAGAAGCCGAAGGAAGAGCAGCCCGAGGATGCGGCCACCCCACGTGTGGCGCAGCCGTCGAGCCAGCGCCCGGAAACCACGGACGTGGCCATGCCGAACACGGGGGAGATCCCTGTGGTGCAGAAACGTGACGGCAGCGCCACCGCCGATCCGCATGATCCCGAAGTGGCGCGCGCCATCAAGACGCAGCAGCGGGAACAGGCGCAGCAGGAGCGTAAGCGCCGTTCGCGGTTCCGCATGACCGTCGCCGGCGCCGTCGTCGCAGTGCTGCTGGTGCTGGGAGGCGCCGGCATCGCAGCCTTTCGGTGGTCGCAGACACAGTACTATCTCGGCGAGGCGGAAGGCTCAGTAGCGATCTATCAGGGAGTGCCTACCGATCTGTTCGGATTCTCGCTGTCGCATGAGGTCAAGCGCACCGACATCACAGTGTCGTCGCTGCCTTCAAACTGGCGCGAGCAGCTGAGCCGTGGCATTACAGTCGGATCGTACGATGAAGCGGAAAAGCACGCGCAGACGATTCGTCAGCAGGCGCAGGATCTGCAAAATCAGGAGAAAACCGGAGCCAAGGATCAGTTCGGTGGCGAAGAACAGACCGATCAGTCGGATCAGCAGGCGGGACAGTCCGCCCAACCGAGCGATTCCACTTCGTCCACGCAAACGCCGTCACCCAGCGCATCGAATACGGAGACCCAGCAATGATCGCACGTCGAATCGAACAGGCCTCACTGCTGATTCTGTCCGGAGCGATCGTGGTGCTGGGCGTCTTCCAGATGTTCATGCGCGTGCAGAATGAGATTCCGCAGGCATATGTGACGCGGTTGGGTATTACAGGCGCCCTGTTCGTCGTGTTCTGGATCGTGCTGATGATTCGTCAGCCGCACGCCGACCAGACGATTCTGCCGTGTGTGCTGCTGCTTAGCGGCATCGGCGTCATCATGATCGCCCGTATTGATAATCAGAACGACGCGTTCGGCAAAGGGCACAGCACGGTCGCCCTCAACCAGCTGACGTGGCTGTGCGTGGCGCTGGTATTGTGCTCGATTCTGGTGACGTTCCTGCGTGACTACCGCGTATTGCGCAAGTTCTCGTACCTCAGCATGGTGGTTGGACTGGTGCTGCTGCTGTCGCCTATGCTGCCGTTCATCGGCACCGAAATCAACGGCGCGCGCGTCTGGCTGTCGATCGGCGGACACTCGCTGCAGCCCGCTGAATTCGCCAAGCTGTTCCTCGCGTTCTTCTTTGCCTCGTACCTGTTCGACCATCGCGATCAGTTGGCCGTGGGCGGCAAGAAGGTGCTGGGCATTCGTCTGCCCCGACTGCAGGATCTGGGACCGATCCTCGTGGTATGGGTGGTGTGCATGGGCGTGCTCGTACTGCAGCACGATCTCGGCACGTCGCTGATGTTCTTCGCCATGTTCGTATCGATGCTGTACGTGGCAACCGGCCAGAAGAGCTGGATCATGCTCGGCTTCGTCGGATTCGCCGTGGGCGCGGTGGCCGCAGCGTCGCTGTTCTCGCACGTGGGCAATCGTGTGAACGCGTGGCTGCACCCCTACGACAACAAGGTCTACAACGCCATCGGTGGTTCCTTCCAGCTGGTGCAGGGCCGCTTCGGCCTCGCCACCGGCGGTATGACCGGCACCGGTCTGGGACAGGGGCATCCGACCGTCACCCCATACGCGAACTCCGACTTCATCTACGCTTCGCTCGGCGAGGAGCTCGGCATTGCCGGCTTGTTCGCCGTGCTCGCCCTGTATCTGATCATCATCGGCACCGGCATGATCATCGCCATGAAGGTGACCGACGGATTCGGCAAGCTGCTGGCATCCGGACTGGTGTTCACCATGGCGTTCCAGGTGTTCACCGTCGTGGGTGGCGTCACCGGCGTGATCCCGCTGACCGGCCTGACCCTGCCGTATCTGGCGGCCGGCGGTTCCAGCCTGATCGCCAACTTCGTCCTCGCTTCATTGCTGCTGGTCATCTCGAACGCGGCGAACAAGCCGGTAAGCGACACCGACGACGAGGCCTTCCAGTACGAGGCACTGATGGCGCTGCGCGAGAAGGAGAAGAAGGCTGCGCAGGCCCGTACCGCGCAGTCCGAGACCGAAGCCGAGAACAGGTCCGAGGAAAACGACGAATCCGCAACGATGGCGGTGCCCGCACCCGTATTCTCCCCGGCAGCGCAGGCCAACGAAGTCGCCGTCCCCGTACCGCCGACGGGCGAAATGCCTCGTCACGCGCGGCACACGGCACAGGCCGTGCAGGAACTTGCCAATGAGGAGACCGAGATCATCGCACAACGTGCCCACGATGGCGATACGCTGCCCGAGGCGACGGCCGTGCCGGGACTGAATAGGGGAGTCCAGTCGTCCACGGCGCCGCGGCATACCGCAGGCACCGCCTCCGCGGAAAGGAGGGCCCAGTGAACACTTCGTTGCGTCATCTGTTCAACGCGGTCATCGTACTGTTCGCCATTCTGGGACTGTCGACGTCGCTCATTATGACCGTTCGTGCCAACGAACTGAACGCCGACACCCGAAACACCCGAGCGCTCTACCACGAGTACGGTGCTCCGCGAGGATCGATTCTGGCCAGCGACGGCACGGTGATCGCCAAATCCGAAAAATCGGATGATGCGTTCTCCTACCAGCGCACCTACAGCAGCGGTCAGCTCTATGCACCCGTGACCGGATACTTCTCCGTGAACCAGCGCGCCGACCGCGGCATCGAGGCCAGCCGCAATTCGCTGCTCAGCGGAGAGAGCAGCTCCCTGTGGCTCAGCAGGGTCAAGTCGCTGTTCACCGGCGAAGAGAACCTGGGCGCCACGATCGAAACCTCGATCGATCCGAAGCTGCAGACGCTGGCCTACCAGCTGCTCGGCGACAAGCAGGGCGCGATCGTGGCCATGGAGCCCAAGACCGGACGCATTCTGGCCATGGTGAGCACGCCGAGCTACGACCCGAACACGCTCGCCAGCCACAACACCAGCGAAGTCAACTCGGCTTACGCCGCGCTGGTCGGCGACGCCAACAACCCGATGCTCAACCGCACCACCAGCGAACTGTTCCCGCCGGGATCCACGTTCAAGCTGGTCGTGGCGGCGGCAGCGCTCGAGGAGGGCGACTACAACACCGACACGCAGATTCCCGCCGGCGACTCCTACACGCTGCCAGGCACCGTGACGAGCCTGACGAACACCACCAGCGCGGCCAACGGCTCCAACGGACAAATCACGCTCGAGGACGCACTGGCGTATTCGTCGAACACCGCGTTCGCGCAGCTGGGCGTGAAGCTCGGCAAGGACAAGGTGAGCGAGCAGGCGAAGAAAATGGGATACGGCAGCTCCATCACCGTGGACGGCAACAGCTCCACGGGCACGCCGATGAAGGCCGTGGCCTCGAAGTTCCCCGATTCTCCCACCGACGACAAGCTTGCACTGGCATCGATCGGCCAAGGTGACGTACTTGCGACGCCACTGCTCAACGCCATGATCGCCTCGGCCGTGGCCAACGATGGAGTGATGATGCAGCCCACGCTCGTGGACCGTGTGCGTTCCAGCGATCTGACCGTGATCAGTGAGAGCTCCCCCTCGGAGTTCTCGCGCGCATTCTCCAGCGACACCGCAGGCAAGCTCAACGCCATGATGCAGTCCGTGATCACCAAGGAGGATCCGCAGCTGCAGCTCGCCAATGCCAAGGTGGCGGCCAAGACCGGCACCGCGCAGATCGGCAACAACGATTCCAATGATGCGTGGATCACCGGATTCGCGCCCGCCGACAACCCCGAAATCGCCGTGGCCGTGGTGGTGCACAACGTGAGCACCTACGGAGCACAGGCGGCCGGACCGATTATGCAACAGATCATGCAGGAGGCCCTGAAGCAATGAGACTTATCGAAGGACAGCTGATCCACCGCCGCTACCGCCTGGACCAGCGTCTCGCGCAAGGCGGCATGGGCGAAGTATGGAAGGGCTACGACATCGAGCTCGAACGGCCCGTGGCCATCAAGGCCCTCCGCGCCGACATGGACAACGAGGAGGCGAAGCTCAAGCGTCTGCGTGCCGAGGCACACAATTCGGCGAATCTGGCGCATCCGAATATCGCGGCCCTGTTCGAATACTACGAGCATGACAACATCGGCTTCCTGATCATGGAATACGTGCCGAACAAGTCGCTCGCCGAAATCTACAAGGCACGAGGGCCGTTGAGCACCGACGAACTGCTGCCGATCCTGATCCAGACCGCACGCGGTCTGTACGTGGCACACTCGCACGGCGTGATCCATCGCGACGTGAAGCCGGCGAACATCATGGTATCGGAGACCGGAGAGGTGAAGATCACCGACTTCGGCGTCTCCTACTCCACGAATCAGGCCCAGATCACGCAGGACGGCATGGTGGTGGGCACCGCGCAGTACATCTCCCCGGAGCAGGCGCAGGGTGAGCAGGCCACGCCGCAGTCTGACATTTACTCGCTCGGCGTAGTGGCGTACGAAGGTCTATGCGGCCATCGTCCGTTCACCGGCGCCACGCCCGTGGACATCGCCGCCGCACACGTGAACGATCCCGTACCTCCGCTGCCTGACACCATCGACTGGCAGCTGCGCGAGTTCGTGATGAGCATGCTGGCCAAGGATCCGGCGGATCGTCCGGCGAACGCACTCGTCGTGTCACGTACGCTCGCGAAGATCGAACGCCGTCTGCTGGATCAGGAGGCGTCCGAAGCGCTTACCGAAACCGGACATCTTACCCGCAGGGTCATGAGCGCGCCACATCAGCCGATCCAGCTGTTCTCGGCGGCCGATTGGGTGGCCAAGCAGACGCCGAAGCCGACCGCGACCGCGGTACCGAACGTACCGGTGCCAGCACCTGCTGCACCGGCAGTGCCGAGCGTGCCGAATGTAACGGCTTCGCCGGCGCCTTCCGCTACGGCGGTACCGCTTCCTGCAGCGGAAGGCGTAGCGCCGGTACCTGCCGCACCGGCAGTGCCCGCACCGGCGCCGATCACGCAGTCGTCGGTCAAGACGACGAAGGCGACATCGACGACAATCGAGTCGACAACGACGGCCGGGGAATACGATCCGTATGAGGACTGGCCGTCGCTGAATCCCACACCGGACATCCCCGATATCCCGCCATTGGATTCGACGCCGCTGCCGGGATTCGTTCCCGCGGCGAAACCACGGCAGAGTACGATACCGACTTCGACCACCGTGGTACCCCCCGCGCCGACTCCCTACACCGGCACGCCAATCACGGGTGCCACCGGAATGACGGATACGACCGATACCACGGGAACACCCACCACGGACGCACCGTCGGGCATCGCGAACGGCATAGCAAACACAGACTTGAGCATTAACGAGAACACAGGGAAGGAAGAGCCACGATGAGTATGTACATCCCCGCATCATTAGCCGGCGGACGGTACACCGTTGGCAATCTCGTCGGGCATGGCGGCATGGCGGAGGTCCACGTTGGTACCGACACCCGTCTGGGCCGCACCGTAGCCATCAAGATCATGCGGGCTGATCTGGCCAGCGATCCGATCTTCATCGCGCGTTTCCGGCGTGAGGCGCATTCGGTCGCGCAGCTGAACAATCCCAACATCGTCTCGATCTACGATTCCGGCGAGGAGAACCTCAAGGACGACGCCGGACGTGACGTCAGCGTGCCGTATCTGGTGATGGAGTACGTGCAGGGACAGACACTGCGCGACATCCTCAAGGCCAACGGCGCCCTGAGCCAGCGCGACTCCGAACAGATCATGCTCGGCGTGCTCGGCGCGCTCGAGTATTCGCACCGCATGGGCATCATCCACCGCGACATCAAGCCCGGCAACATCATGATCAGCGATCAGGGCGTGGTGAAGGTGATGGACTTCGGCATCGCCCGTGCGCTCGACGACTCGTCCGCCACAATGACCCAGTCTCAGGGCGTGGTGGGCACCGCGCAGTACCTCTCCCCGGAGCAGGCGCGCGGCGAGAACGTGGACATGCGCTCCGACCTGTATTCGGCCGGCTGCGTGCTCTACGAGATGCTCACCGGACGTCCGCCGTTCACCGGCGACTCCGCCGTGGCGATCGCCTACCAGCACGTGTCCGAGGTGGCCACGCCGCCGAGCGCGATCGTGCCCGGCCTGCCGAAGATGTGGGATTCGATCTGCGCCAAGGCCATGGCCAAGGACCGCCAGAACCGCTACACCACGGCCACCGAGTTCCGCAACGACGTGCTGGCCCTGATGAACGGCGGCACCCCCGTGGCCGCCGCGTTCAACCCGCTCACCGATCTTGCCAACATGAAGGCCCGTAAGCAGCAGGAGGCCGGCGAGACCATGGTGATGGGCCCCGGCACGAACGGAACCGCCGGCACGAACGGCGGCACCATGGCGTTCAACCCGATCGAGACCGGCACCGGCGCTCTCGGCCCGAACAACGGCATGGGAGGCGCGGCCGGCGGCCGTGGAGCCGCCCGTGCAGAGGCCGCCAAGGCCAAGAAAAAGAAGAAGGTCGTCATCGCGTCGATCTTGGCCATTCTCGCCGTGATCGCGGCCGGTCTGGGCGCATGGTACTTCATGTCCGGCCGTTCGGCCGATCAGGTGACCGTGCCGACGATCACCGAGCAGATGTCGAGCGAACTGGCATGCCAGCGCATCCAGGACGCCGGCCTGACCTGCAAGACCGCCGACGACAACGACTCCGCCAAGGAGAAGGGCATGTTCACCAAGCAGAGCCCCGACGGCGGATCCAAGGCCGCCAAAGGCAGCACGGTGACCGTGTGGTTCTCCACCGGCCCCAAGCAGGGTGAAGTGCCCGACGTGTCCGGCATGACCCAGGAGAAGGCCAAGAAGACGCTCGAGGACGCCGGCTTCACGGTGAGCGGCAGCGCCTCCGTCGAGGAGAGCGCCACCGTGGCCAAGGACCACGTGACGCGCACCGACCCGGCCAGCGGCACGCAAAAGGCCAAGGGCACGTCGATTATCATCTACATCTCCTCCGGCATGACCACCGTTCCCGACGGTCTCTCCGGCATCTCCGCCGATGACGCCACGGCCAAGCTCAAGCAGGCCGGTCTGAGCGCCACCACCAAGGAGGTCGCGTCCAGCGATGTGGACGAAGGCAACGTGGTGAGCACCAACCCGGACGAGGGCTCCAAGGTGGAGCAGGGCAGCACGGTGACGCTGTACGTGTCCAAGGGATCCGATCAGGTGACCGTGCCCGACGTGACCGGCCAGACGCTCTCCTCCGCCCGTCAGGCGCTGCAGGCGCTCGGCCTCACGGTGAGCTCCAGCGGCAAGGACAGCGACACGGTGACCAGCCAGAGCCCGACCGCGAACAGCAAGGTGGACGCCGGCAGCTCGGTGACGCTGAACACCAGCGGATCGTCAAGCAGCGACAACTCCAGCGACAGCACGGACAACTCGTCGACCGGCAGCAGCGGATCGTCAAGCAGCGACCCGTTCGGCGTGATGGGCAAGACGCAGTCCGAGATGAAGTCGATCATGAGCGGCAAGAAGGTCAAGTACACCATCAGCGGCCCCGGCAACGACGATGCCACGGTGACCGGCGTGACCCAGAACTCCGACGGATCGTACACCATCACGGTGCAGTGATCATTCGGTAGTCGGTCACGGCGGTTGTCGTGACCGACATGACTGACAGACGAGAAAGGCCGGTGGAGACGCCCTACGAAGGGCTCTCCACCGGCCTTTTGCGTTGGTGGGGGTGACGGGGATGGATGGGGAATGGACGAGATGGGGAAACAGGGGGTCGAGTGCGAGGGAGAACACAGAATCGGCCTTCGGCCGATGCCTTGTTCTGTTCCTTCGGAACAGTCACCTCATCCGTCCGGCTGCGCCGGACGCCTTCCCCTCAAGGGGAAGGCGGCATTGCGCTATATGGCCCAATAGGGATCTGTTGCCTTCCCCTTGAGGGGAAGGTGGCAGCCGAAGGCTGACGGATGAGGTGGGGGTGTTCCCGCGTATAGCGGGAGCACAAACGCAGCATCGGCCGCAGGCCGATTCCACGGCGTCAGCCCACAGCATCAGCCGATCACCCGGTCTCAGACCGTCCTATTCGCCTACTCGGCGTCGACGGCGACCTTGGGCTTGAGACCCTTGGACTTCTCGACGGCGCTGGTCTGGCCGCACACGGCAAGCCAGTTGGCGAGCAGACGATAGCCGCCCTCGGTCATCACGGACTCGGGGTGGAACTGCACGGCGTACAACGGCAGTTCCTTATGACGCAGACCCTGCACGATATGGTCGCCCTGCGTCCATGCGGTCACCTGCAGCGTATCGGGAACGCTGTCCGGCTCCACGGCCAGCGAATGATAGCGCGTGGCGGTCATCGGGTTCGGGATGCCGGCGAAGATCTCGTCGTCCAGATGCTCGATCTGGCTGGTCTTGCCATGCATGATCGTAGGCGCATGACCCACCGTGCAGCCGTATACCTCGGCGAGCGCCTGCATACCCAGGCACACGCCGAACATGGGCTTGCGTTCCTTGGCGCACAGTCGGATCATGTCCTCGCTCACGCCGGACTCGGACGGGGCGCCCGGGCCGGGGGAGATGAGCACGCCATCGTAGTCGTCGAGCAGGTCAGGCGTGGACGGATCGATCGCGTCGTTGCGCACCACCGTCACCGTGGCGCCCAGCGTCTCCACGTATCCGACGATGGTGTAGACGAACGAATCGTAGTTGTCGATGACCAGGATCCTTGCGGAATCGGTTGTCGTATCCGTCATGGCTGCTCCTCTGATCTCATGTGATCGTTGACTCATATGCCGTGGGACAGGCCACGGCCATCACTTCGCTGCGTCTACTCTACGGCAACGAAGTTAGACGTGACCTTCAGGTACGGAATATTGGACGCCGCCCACGGGAACGCCCATTCGAACAGTGCCGCGGCGATGGCCAGGGCCAGGATGAGCATGAGTGCCCACCGGATGAGCATGGGGCCCGGCTGGTGCCGATAGAACCAGCCGTAGAAGCTCACCGCAGGCCTGTTGCGCACGCCATACTTGATCTGCCTCAGCACGGGGTAGCGCCATGCGATGAGAGCGGCCAGATACACGACGATGTAGGCGATGGCGAGCGCGACCACCACGTTCTCCATGGAACCGGACACCTTGGCGAGCGTGGAGGACTGGCCGCGTTCGAACTGTACGCCACCGGACGTGGCGGAGTCGGCGAGCTCCTGGGGAATGCCGTCGGAGACCTTGGCCCAGTAGTCGAATTTGCCGTAGGAGATCCAACGATGGGTGGCTTCGGTGTAGCGCGGCTCGCATGTGGTGAGTGTGATGTAGCGGTCGGTGGGGGTGGCACCGGGCTGGCCGGGGACTGCGGCCACGACCTCGGTGGATTCGGGGGTGACGATCTTGTAGTCGGTGTACGTGTACACGTACCAGTAGTCCTGTGTGCGCAGGATGATCTTGTCGCCGGGCTGGAGTTCGTCGACGTGGGCGAGGGGTTCGCCGTAGCCGGATCGGTGGCCTGCGATGGCCACGTTGCCGAGTTGGCCGGGCATCTGCGTTTCGGAGTAGTGGCCGAGGCCGTGGCGGGAGAGCTGGTATGCGTCGGTGCCTTCGACCACGTTACGCTGCCAGGACTGGCCGAATCGGGGGACGTAGAGCTGGGCGATCAGGTCTCCGGTGACCGCGGCCTGCGGCTGGACTGGCGGGTCGCCCTGCTGGGCTTTGGCGATGGTGTACCCGTCACCGTTCTTCTGCGGGTCCACCCAGGAGACGCTGTCGCGTTGGGAGCTTTGCGCCTGTTCGGATTCCACGCCGGTCCACCACAGCTGCCATGCGATGTACAGGGCGAGCACGGCGGCGAGAGTGAGCAGGATTTCTCCGAGAATGCCGAGGAATGCGGACGCGGCGGATCCCCGGCCCCCACCGGGGTTGCGGCGGGCGCGTGTGGTCGGTTGGGCCATGGTTTGTGCCATGTTAGCTTTCCTTTGCCTTGGCGTATTTGAGTGTCTGCGGCACCGCGTTGGCGGCGTCGAACTTGAGGTTGTCGGATCGTTCGACCTTCCATCCGAGGCCGATCGAGTCCACGTATTCCTTGTATACCTGCACGGTGGGGGAGTTGTTGAGTGCCTGGATCATGTCGTTGACCGGGCCGATGGCCGATATCTTGAACGGCGGCGCGTATCGTTTGCCCTGTAGCAGCAGTACGTTGCCGACGCATCGTACGGCGGAGTTGTAGGTCACGCGCTGGTCTTCGATCATCATGGATTCCGCGCCGCCGGCCCAGAGCGCGTTCACCACGCCTTCGATGTCCTGTTGGTGCACCACGTAGTCGTTGATGTCGGCGGATGATCCGGAATCGCCCACCTTGCTTTCCCATAATGGGGAATCGTCGAGCGTGACGGTAATGCCCGGTCCCTCCACGGCTTTGAGTTTGGTGCCGGATCCGGTGTCTTCGGCGTTCTGCGCGGACGTATCGTTGCCGGTGAGGGTCTTCAATGCGTCGATCTTGTCGCTGAGCGTGTTGACTTCGCCTTCGAGTTCGGTGACCTTGCGAGATCGTTCGTTGAGCAGCTGGGTGGTGTCGGACGTGACGGTGACGGAACGGTTGATGCGCACGTTCGTGACGAACAGGTATCCGGCGAGCGCGAAGACGATGATGACCGACAGCGCGCCGGCCAGTGACTTGCGCGCCACATGCCTACCCCCGTGCTTGCCCATGACCCATCGTCCGCCTTATCGTTCGTCCTATTATGGAATCCGACTTGTCAACTGTTTCCACTCTAGCCACTACTATGACTAGTAGCTTACGTTAAAGGAGTAATCTCTCATGGCTGAACAGGACGAGCAGAAGCTCGACGAGACCAAGGCGGACACCGTCGCCGACACCACCGCCGCTACCGACGTCAAGGACGTGGAGGACGCTGACAAGGATTCCGACAACGGTGAGGATTTCGGCATCTCCATGGACAAGGTGGAGGCCGTGCTCAACAAGAGCGCCGATGAGGCTGCGATGACGCCGCAGATGCGCAAGATGTTCGCCCGTCAGCAGGAGAACACAAAGCGTGTGGAGGAGTCCATCAAGGGCACCAAGTCGAATCCTGCTTGGTTCGTTCCGCTGTTCTGCGCGCTGCTGGTGATTGGTCTGGTGTGGGTCGTCGTGTACTACATGACGTATGATTACCCGATTCCGAACATCGGCGCCTGGAATCTTGCCATTGGATTCGGCATCATGCTTGTCGGATTCCTGATGACCATGTGGTGGCGCTGATACGTCCGAGTACCATCTGCCGTATGTTTACGGCATACGATCGATGTCGGCCATGATCATTTCGATCGCCATCGTCATATAGAAACGTCATACACGTCATACGAAAGAGTCCTCTCCGATCATCAATTGTCGGAGAGGACTCTTCGCTTTCTTGGATCTTTCTGGTGGACCGGGTGGCGGACCGTCGGCTCATCCCAACGTGGGGATGAGGCACCAGACGCTCACGCCAACGACGATCGCGAACAGTACGACGCCGTACGTCCACGCCCTGACGGTGAGGTTCTTCGAACGCATCGCCGGCAGTCCGGCGATCATCAGCCATGCGTACAGTCCACCGATCACGAATCCGCCCACATGCGCCTGCCATGCGATGCCGGGTGCGATGAACGGCATCATGAAGTTGATCGCCAGCCACACGATCATCGACGTCATATCCAGTCCCATGCGCTTGTACGCCACGAAGATGGCGGCGAACAGGCCGAACAGCGCGCCGGATGCGCCGTACGTGGACATCGTCCAGCCGGAGCCTCCCGGCAATAGTCGCGCCCACAGCAGGAGCGCCATGTCGCCGCCCAGTCCGGACAGCAGATAGAAGCCAAGGAATCGCCAGTGGCCGAGCAGGCGTTCCAATACGGGGCCGATGGCCCACAGGGTCAGCATGTTGAACAGGATGTGGAAGATGCCCGGCTCATGCAGGAACATCGACGTGATGAACGTCCATGGCATGTGGGCGGCGAGCGCGGATGTGAACATGCCGTAGCCGAGAATGGTGCCCAGCAGATTCGGCGCGATGAATCGGGTGATGATCTCCACTGCCCACATGATCACGCAGATCAGGATGATCGCGGACGTGATGACAGGGCCGCCGATGCGCCACTGACGACGGATGTTGTCGTGGTCGAACAGATCATGCGACGTGGGGGAGTTCGGGAACAGACGAAAACGTTGACTCATGAACCCCACTGTATGGCATGGGGAATCCTTCGGCGTGGATGCTCACAGCTTGGGCACATCGTCGGCTTAGAATGGGTGGAAACGGTCTGAAAGGGCAGGCTGTAATTCCCTGTGAAAGGAGCCAATATGGAGAACAAGTCGTCGAACGGGTGGAAGTTCTTCGCGCTTCTGTTCGGTGCGCTGCTGGCCGGGCTGGCGGCACTGTACGTGTACAAGCAGCAGAACCCGGAATACGATCCGTGGGAGGAGCCGTGGGAGAACAGCTCGTCTCCGGTCGACCTGAGCGCTTCCAAGAAGGAGAAGGCCGTGGCCGCTTCCGAGGATGCGGCTGAAGCCGAGGAAGAGGCTCCCGCAGAGGAAGCCGAAGCCGAGGAAGCCTGATTTCGTCGGACTTTCCGGGTTGGGGGATGGATCGCCGCTTCACACCGGGATTATGTTGGTCCGGTGATTGACGGGAGCGGACTGATCCGTTCATTCGCAAATAGCTGCAAAATAATAAATTGGGTGTATCCGCATCATGAGGAAGCCGTTTTCGGCCTCGTTATGATGCGGATACACCCAATTTTGTTTTGGACCGGTTTAGGGTTCGGAGCCCTCCCCTCAGTCGGCTGCGCCGACAGCTCCCCTCCCCCGGAGGGGAGCCAAAGGATTACCCCTTGAGCGGAGCGAGCGGGCCGGTGTGCCAGATGTGCGGAGCCGTCAGCTGGCAGTCCAGTGAACTGCCAGTAGGCGACGCCGAGCGCGATTCATCGAGCGCGAGGCAGGAATACTGCACGCGTTCGGGACATCGGTCCGCTGGCCGTCAGGCCAGAGGAGCGAGCGGGATAACGTGTGTGTCCGCCAGGCGTGGAGAACGAAGGCGTACGAAGGTACGTCGAGTTCTCCACAACGCAGCGGACACTCCGTTATCACGCGAGCGGGCCGGTGTGCCAAATGCGCTCGAGGTAATCTTCCATCGAACGGTCGGAGCTGAAGAAGCCGGTGTTGGCCACGTTGAGGATGGCCTTGCGGTTCCACTCCATCGGGTTGCGATAGAGGTCTTCGATCTGGTACTGGATGTCGGCGTAGGAGGTGAAGTCAGCCAAGGTCATGAAGTAGTCCTTGGTCAGCCAGTCGGCAACGAGCGGCGCGTAGGTGTTGCGGTCGCCGTCAGAGAAGGTGCCGTTGGAGATCATGTCGATGGCCATCTTCAGGCGAGGATCGGCCTCGTAGTACTTGGCCGGGTTGTAGCCTTCCTCGTAGAGGGCGTCCACCTCGTCGACGGTCATGCCGAAGAGGAAGAAGTTCTCGGCGCCGACGCGTTCGCGGATCTCGACGTTCGCACCGTCGAGGGTGCCGACGGTGAGGGCGCCGTTGAGGGCGAACTTCATGTTGCCGGTGCCGGACGCCTCCTTGCCGGCCTGCGAGATCTGCTCGTCGAGCTCGGTGGCGGGGATGAGGTGCTGGGCGAGGCGCACGTTGTAGTTGGCAGGGAAGTGCACGGCCAGCTTGCCCTTAACGTCGGGGTCGTTGTTGACGACGCGGGCGACGTTGTTGATGAGCTGGATGGTGAGCTTGGCCATGTAGTAGCCCGGAGCGGCCTTGGCGCCGAAGAACACGGTGCGCGGCAGCACGTCGTCCGCGTTGATGGTGCCGTTCTTGATGGCGGCATAGCGGGCGATGAGGGCCAGGATCTTCAGAGACTGGCGCTTGTACTCGTGCAGACGCTTGACCATGGTGTTGAACATGGTGTCCGGGTTGGCGTCGAAGCCGTAGCGGTCCTTGGCGAAGTTGGCGAAGGCCACCTTGTTGGCGTGCTTGACTTCGGCGAACTTCTTGACGAACTCGTCGTCGTTGGCCAGCGGGGCGAGGCCCTGCAGCAGCTCGAGGTCGCTCAGCCACTTGTCGGTGCCGAGGCCTTCGGTGATGAGGGCGCTCAGGCGCGGGTTGGCGAGGCGGATGAAGCGACGAGGAGTCACGCCGTTGGTCACGTTGGTGAACTTCTTCGGGAACAGGTCGGAGAAGTCACGCAGGGTAACGTCCTTGAGCAGCTGGGAGTGCAGCTCGGCCACGCCGTTGACGTGGGAGCCGCCGGCAGTGGCCAGATAGGCCATGCGCACCTGCGGGTAGTCGCCCTCGGTGACGATGCGCATGCGGTTGATGCGCTCCTTGTCGCGGGTGAGACCCTTGAGCTCCTCAAGGAAGTGATCGTTGATCTCGTTGATGATCTGCATGTGGCGGGGCAGCAGCTCGCTGATCAGGTCGACGGGCCACACCTCCAGGGCTTCCGGAAGCAGCGTGTGGCAGGTGTAGTTGAAGGTCTTGGTGGTGATGTCCCAGGCGGTGTTCCAGTCGTAGCCGTACTCGTCGATCAGGATGCGCATGAGCTCGGGGATGCCGATCACCGGGTGGGTGTCGTTGAGCTGGAACGTGATCTTGTTCGGGAAGGTGGTCAGATCGGGCTTGTCCTGACCGGGGTAGAACACGCGGATGGCGTCGTGCAGGGAGGCCGCCACGAAGAAGTACTGCTGCTCAAGGCGCAGACGCTTGCCCTGCGGGGTGGAATCCTCCGGGTAGAGAATCTTCGAGATGTTCTCGGCCTCGACCTGCGGCTTGACGGCGTCGAGGTATTCGCTCTTGTTGAAGGTGAGCAGATCGAACTCGTCGTAGCTCTTGGCGCTCCACAGACGCAGCGTATTCACACGGCCGGAAGCGTAGCCCGGAACCATGTAGTCAACCGGGACGGCGCGCACGGACCAAGCCGGCTTCCACACCTTCTTGCCGTCCTCTTCGACGACCGAGCCGCCGAAGGAGACCTTCTGGGAACGGTTGTAGTCGATGTGGCCCCACGGCTCCTCGTTGGCGAGCCAGTAGTCGGGGCGCTCCACCTGCTTGCCCTCGGCGTCGAACTCCTGCTTGAAGATGCCGTACTTGTACTGGATGCCGTAACCGAAGGCCGGCACGCCCAGCGAGGCGAGGGAGTCGATGAAGCAGGCGGCCAGACGGCCCAGACCGCCGTTGCCCAGACCGGGCTCGTACTCGGCGTCGACGACCAGCTGCGGATCGTGGCCCAGGGCCTTGACGGCGTCGTCGAACTCGGAAAGCATGCCAAGGTTGAGCAGCGCGTTGCGCAGCTGCTTGCCCATCAGGAACTCGGCGGACAGGTAGCCGACGGCCTTGGTGTTGCCCTCGACGGTGTCCTTCTGCGTGGTGGTCCAAGAATCCATGAGGTGGCGGCGCACGGCCAGCGACGAGGCGACGTAGATGTCGGCGTCGGTTGCCTGTTCCACGGTCACGCCCTGATTGTACTTCAGCTGTTCTTTGATTTCTTCGATGAACTGTTCAGTGGTCACCGGGGACTTCGGTGCGGTTTGCTCAGTCATAAAGCACTCTTTCTCGTGAGAACATCTCCCGCTAGACATTATGCGTCTGCAAAGGCGACTCTGCCTAGCTGCCAGATGAATTCTGGATTACAGATTCATCTGTTTAAGACCAACAATACCTGATAGTACCACTAGAACGTGCAAATCTCAGTTTTTTCAGATGAACAAACGCTGGCGCAAATCGACGACATCAGCGTTTCACAGTCGCGAGAACCCGTAACAGCGAACCGGTTCGATACGATTCGGGCACGTCCCGGTATGACGCCGGCACGATCATGCAGAAATTCGAAAAAATCGAATATGGAACAATGATCGTATGGCATCCATATTGAAAAAGGACCTGCCCGAAGGACGGCAGGCGTTGGAACAGTGGCTGCGGACGGCGGAGGACGACCCGTCCGCGACGGACGATCTGCCTCGACGCGTCTGGGCCATGGCCGTACGATATTCGCTGTATCTCATGGAACGGCGCGCGCCAGGCGAGGGCGTGGAGGTGCGCGTGGCACCGTGGGGCGCGATCAAGATACTGAAGGGACCGGCGTCGGATCCGCACAATCTCACCCCGCCCGACGTGATCGAACTCGAACCCGACGTATGGCTGCGGCTCGTCTGCGGCATCAGCACATGGGATGAAGAGAAGGACGCCGGACACATCAGTGCGGTAGGCGAGCGCGACGATCTGAGCGATCTGCTGCCGCTGGTGTAGATCACGCGGCATAACGATGACAGACAAAAAATAGGGGGTGAACACCGCTATGGCGTTCACCCCCGTAAGGTATTGATCACGACATCCGACGATCAGTCGTTATGATCAGTCATCGGACTCGGAATCCTCCGTCTTCGGCTTGGCCGGAGCGGCAGGTTTTACGGTCTTCTTCAATGCGGAAGGCATAGGCATCGGAATCGGTCCCCGACGAACGGGAGCCTTGACCGCCGGCTTCTCCTCCGCCTTCTTGGCGGCTTCGGCGGCCCACTGCGCGTACTCGTCCAGTTCCTCGCCATCAACTCCGACCGAATGATCCTCATGATCGTCGGAGTGCAGTTTGGTTTCGATCGTCGCAAACGGATCCGCAGCGGATGGAGTCACCTCATCCTGACTTGACAGTTCCTTCGCGAGCTCATCGTAATCGGTATCAGTGGTGAGGTACTTGAGCTTACGGGCAATTCGCGTCTGCTTAGCCTTCTGACGTCCGCGGCCCATCTGACCCCCTTCGCCAGTCTATTGTGCCCGAGGCAACATGTTTCCTAATTCATCACATAAGAGAGTACCACTAATCCGGGGATGTCGGCTCAGACTTTTACGATTAGAGCGTTATTTTTCAATACCTTCAACAAAAACGGGTTGGTGCGTAATGGCCGAAGAGCAGCAGTTGACAGCAGCAGGCAACGAAATGAGCGCGAGCTTCCTCGCCGCGAAAAAACGCTCTGACGCCACGCTCGCCAAGCTCGAGGCCAACCCCGGCAAGTTCACCATGCTCACCGGCGACCGCCCGACCGGACGCCTGCACCTCGGCCACTACTTCGGCTCCATCAAGGAGCGCGTGGCCATGCAGAACCGCGGCGTGAACACCAACATCATCATCGCCGACTACCAGGTCATCACCGACCGCGACACCACCGAGCACATCGAGGACAACGTGCTCAACCTCGTCCTCGACTACATGGCCGCCGGCATCGACCCGACGAAGACCATGATCTTCACGCACTCCGCGGTGCCCGCCGAAAACCAGCTCATGCTGCCGTTCCTCTCCCTCGTCACCGAGGCCGAGCTGCACCGCAACCCCACCGTCAAGTCCGAGATGGAAGCCTCCGGCCACGCCCTGACCGGCCTGCTGCTCACCTACCCCGTGCACCAGGCGTGCGACATCCTCTTCTGCAAGGCCAACGTCGTGCCGATCGGCAAGGACAACCTGCCGCACGTGGAGATCACCCGCACCATCGCGCGCCGCTTCAACGAGCGCTTCGCCAAGAAGAACCCCGTGTTCCCCGAGCCGTCCGCCATCCTTTCCGACGCCCCCGAGATCCCCGGTCTCGACGGCCGCAAGATGAGCAAGTCCTACGGCAACTCCATTATGCTCGGCGCCACCGCGGAGGAAACCGCCAAGCTCATCAAGAAGAGCCCCACCGACTCCGAGCGCACCATCACCTTCGACCCGGTCAACCGTCCGCAGGTCTCCGCGCTGCTCACCACCGCCGGCCTCGTCACCGGCCGCGACCCGCAGGAGATCGCCGAGGAGATCGGCGCCTCCGGTGCCGGCGCCCTCAAGAAGTACGTCACCGAGTCCGTCAACGAGTTCCTCGCCCCGCACCGCGAGCGCCGCGCCGAACTCGCCAAGGACATGGACACCATCCGCGACATCCTCCACGACGGCAACAAGCGCGCCAACGCGATCGCCGAGGAGACGTTGGATGAAGTGCGCGCCGCCATGGGCATGAAGTACTGAGTTTTGGATGATGGAGCGTTATCGGCGTTGCGGAACATTCGACGTACCGTCGTACGCCTTCATGTTCCGCGCCTTGATACCGCACGCATCATCCAAAACTCACTGTATGAAGTAACGGAGTGGCGTCCGCCGCGTTGCCCCTCAGTCGACGTACCTCCGTACGCCTTCCTGCGGTGCGCCTTGCGGCCGCACACATCATCCACAACTCAGCGGTAACTCGCGTTGCGGAAGTTCCTTTTTCTCTGGCTCCCCTCCTTGGGAGGGGAGCTGTCGGCGACAGCCGACTGAGGGGAGGGATGCGGAGGCATCATGGTCTATTATTCGGTGATTCAACAGGTCATCAGCAGATGCGGGGCATGCGGCGCGATTCATGGCGTAATCCTTTGCAAGACTCCCCTCAGTCTGCCTTTGGCAGACAGCTCCCCTCAGCGGTGAGGGGACCCAGAGTATCGGATCTCTCCGGCAAAAGTGCGGCTACCGACGGTCTCTCTTACATTCGCCATCTCCACAGCCTCACTGAATCCTGTTCCTTGGCCTGATCTCCGGTCGCATTACTTCGGACTCCATACTTAGTAGCTTGGCGGCAATCCCACTCCGGCGACGGTCTTTTTTCCATTGACTTTCCTGTAGGGAAAGAGTTATTATTTCCTTAGAGGAAAGAGTTATTCCTCCATCGAGAATCATCGTGATCACGACCGTTACGATCGATGGATGCAGATGATCGGTGACGACGAACGGTCACCACTCGATTCGCTCGCCCAGCACTTTTGGTTCATTCATTTCACCAGTCATGTCGCGCTACGTTTATCCCTTGCGGAACGCGGCATCCACCCATTACTTAATCCGTCTCATCAACCGACGACGAAGTCGGAAAGGAGATGATTCCGATGCGTATCGAACAACCCGTTCCTCATATCGACCCGAATAACGCGAACGGGCGGACCGCACCGCCCCCGGAGCACCATGCCGACCCGAGCACCACCCCGCAGTCCGAAGCCTATCGGAACCTGCAGCAACTCAACAAGGACAGTGCCAGACTCGGGAAAAAGGCCGCCTGGCCCCTGTGGGTCAGCGTG
>NZ_NEWD01000033.1 GCF_002234915.1 Bifidobacterium vansinderenii
CACAACGCAACGTACCCGAAGGAGGCCGTTTGCGTACGTTCTGATCATTGCCGATACCGAACCGTACACGAACCGGCGCATTCGGTTACGTTCGGTTCGCGATCCGCAACGGAGCGTAACCGAGAAGGTCCGTTCGCGTACGTTTCGTCGTCAGCCCGCGACGGAACGTAATCCAAGCGGTTCGTCTGAGTACGTTTCGTATCGAGATCGCAACGGAACGTACTTGAACAAGTTGGATGATGTCGACGAAAGCAGAGCCATCGGAATTTGCGAAACTTGAGCCGTTGTGACTCAACTTTTTCACTGTGAGTAAACATCGCTTGCATCCGGCACGAACCCGTCTATACCAGAAGATGCAAGGCAAAAGGTGGGAGCCCGGGAAGGGTTCCGGAAACGGCCAACGAAAACAGTCCATGTGGACTGAAGCCAAGGCCGCTTTTCCTCCGTGATGTTAGGAGTACCGATTATGGCAATGTTTCCGGCTTTGATGAATGACATGATGTTCTCCGATCTGTTCGATGATCCGTTCTTCGCTTCGTGGCGCGGCGATCGCAACGCTCGTCTGTCCGGCTCTGACATGACGCCGATGGGTGGCATGAACGGCATGATGACGACGAACATGATGAACACCGATGTGCGCGACATGGGTGACTCCTACAAGGTGGACATCGACATGCCCGGCTTCACCAAGGACCAGATCAACGTCGAACTGAAGGACGGCTACCTGACCGTGTCCGCCCACAACGGCTGTGATTCCGGCAACTGCGCCAACGATTCCAACGCCAACGGCGGCGACGCCAAGTCCGAGCACGCCGATTCCGAGACCTGCCAGTCCCAGAACGCCGACGAGGGCAAGTGGCTGCGTCGCGAACGCTACTACGGTTCCTGCTCTCGTAGCTTCTACGTGGGCGAGGATATGAAGGAATCCGACATCCACGCCAAGTTCGAGAACGGCACGCTGACCCTGACCCTGCCGAAGCAGGACGACCAGCCCGCCGTTGAGCAGAAGCACACCATCGCCATCGAAGGCTGACGGCTGCGTCTGATCTCGACATCACAACCGATGCCTTAGGTCATCAGGCCTGATCAACTTTGCAAGCGGTCGCCCGTCCTCTTCTCGGCGCGCGGCCGCAGAGCCTCCGGAGTCCGGATTCATTGCACCGGCCCCCGGAGGCCTTTTTATTCCCTTTTTGTTCCCCTCGAGGCTGAGCCGTAAAGGAAACAGTCCAGTGGACTGTTTCCAGGCCAAGATGAGGTGCCTGACTCATTCCTGTTTTTCTTCCTTCCCCTCGCTTCTGTGTCTTCGTCTTCTTCCTTCCCCTTGAGGGGAAGGTGTCACGCAAAGCGTGACGGATGAGGTGTCCTGTGCGAGTCGCTTTTGTTTTCTTCTCGAGACTGAGCCGTAGGTGTCCGGCGCAACCACCTCCCCGCCTCTTGCCCCCACCGCCCCCGTGAATCCGCTAAGAGCGGTAAAGGTGGCGTTTCGCATCCGAAATCGCCATGATGGAGACGATATGCTTTTGCACGCAGTCAAGGATGGAGGACGTCATGGCACGACATGCAACCGGTAGCAAGCACACCACGCATCGTACGGAGGCCACCCGCGTCGAACACGACTGCATCGGCGAACTGCAGGTTCCCGAACGCGCCTACTGGGGCATTCACACCGAACGCGCCATCCGCAACTTCCCCGTCTCCGGCCGCGCCGACGCCGAACATCCGCAGCTCATCCAGGCCTACGCCACCGTGAAGAAGGCATGCGCCTCCGCCAACGAGGAGCTTGGCCTGCTTTCCGGCGTCAAGGCGGGCGCGATCCGTCAGGCGTGCATGGAGATCGAAGGCGGCCGCTTCCTCGATCAGTTCCCGATTGACGTCATGCAGGGCGGCGCCGGCACCTCGCTCAACATGAACATGAACGAGGTCATCGCCAACCGCGCGCTCGAACTGTCCGGCCACCATCGCGGCGAATACACGCACATCCATCCCAACGACGACGTTAATAAATCCCAGTCCACGAACGACACGTATCCGGCCGCATGCAAGATCGCGCTGATCGACATGCTCGGCCCGCTCGCCCAGTCCGCCAAGAAACTGTCCCGATCGTTCCACGCGCTCGCCGACCGTCATATCAACGACGTGACGATCGGCCGCACACAGCTGCAGGACGCCGTGCCGATGACATTCGGCCAGGAGTTTCATGCGTTCGCGAGTTTCCTCAAGTCCGACGTCGCGGCGATCGAGGCTCTGGTGCCTCGCCTGGCCGTGCTCAACCTCGGCGCCACGGCCATCGGTACGGGCATCTGCGCCGATCTGCGCTTCCGTGAGTCCGCCACCCGTCATCTTGCGCAGGTGACCGGTCTGCCGATCACCGCCGCGCCCGATCCTGTGGCCGCGATGACCGACATGAGCGTGTATGTGTCGGTGAGTGCCGCGCTGAAGAACCTGGCCGTCCATCTGAAGAAGGCCGCCGACGATCTGCGTCTGCTCAACTCCGGTCCGCACGCCGGTCTCAACGAGCTGACCGTGCCCGCGCGTCAGGCCGGTTCGAGCATCATGCCCGGCAAGGTCAATCCAGTGATCCCCGAATGCGTGGACCAGTGCTGCTTCGTGATCTTCGGCATGGACACGACCGTGAACTGGGCGGCCGGCGAGGGGCAGCTGCAGCTCAACGCGTTCGACCCGGTGATCATCCATTCGCTGCTCGACGGCGTCTCCCTGCTCACCCGTGCGATGGGCACGTTCCGTCGCCGCTGCGTGGACGACATCACGGTGAACGTGGCCGTCGGCCGTCGTCATGCCGAAGCGTCGCCGTCGATCGCCGCCTCGCTGAACGCCGACATCGGCTACGAGCGTGCGGTGGACATCGCCAAGGAGGCGTCCGAATCCGGCCGCACCGTCCGCGACATCGCCGCCGAACGAACCGACTTGCCCGCCGACCGTCTCGACGCCCTGCTCGACCCGATCACCCTCTCCCGAGGCCTCGGCCAGACCTGCCGCGAACAGCACTAGCCTCTCCGGCTCCCCTCTATTGCAGGACGAGCTGTCTGCGAAGCAGACTGTGGGGAGCATCAGGGGCAAGCTCCTCGCGAGCCTCCCCTCAGTCCGCCATATGGCGGACAGCTCCCCTCCGCAAGAGGGGAGCCGATGCCATGTGTGCTCGTCCACCACTGCTGGCTTCATTATTTGCGCGGCAGCTCATTCTTCCGACTCCCCTCTCTGAGGGGAGCTCCGCTTATAAGTCCTCCCGCACCTTGCCCCCCCCCCGAGATTTCGGAGTAAGCTGAAACCATAGTTCTCCTGCCATCACGGCAGCCGGTTGTTTCTCCTGAATCCATCCCGATATCCTGCAATGATGCGGGCACACTAATGCGCAATAACGTAGTAAGGGGCACTGCAATGTCACGCTTATCCTCACCGATTCGCGCTGCGGTCGGACTCGCCGCAGTGGTCGTGCTCATGCTGCCGCTCTCCGGATGCGGCAATTCCGGCGCGGGATCGGCCTCTCCGTCCGCCAACAACACTTCGCAATCCACAACGAATCCGCAACAAGACAGCGCGTCAAAATCCACCAACATCGCCTGGGAGCACATCAACGGCACGGACCTGCAGACCGCGTACATGTCCTACACGGAGGACGCCACACTGGGTGATCACGCCAGCCAGTTACTGACGGAATCCGTGACATCGACGCCGAACATTGACAAGGAATACGTCGACTCCGTGACCGCCGACGGCAAAATCACCGCCGACGAGATGAACGCCGCCGAACAGCGCGCCGTCGACTGTTTCGCCGGGCACGGCATGATCGCAAACACGAACTACTGGTTCGGACTGGATGGTGGCCTGGTCACCGACTCGCAGAACACCACCGCCGACGGCGCGATCAGCGACGAATGTATGTACGACAACGGGTACGAAGCGTTGCGTATCGCCTATCTGGATGCCGTGCGCAACCCCGACGGCGTGGATCTGGGTCCGTATCGGCTCCAGTGCTACAAGGACTACGAGCTTGTCGATCAGGACTATTCATACGAGCAGTATCAGCGTGATCAGGACTCGGGAAAATCCCGTCTGAATTCCGTGGACCCCGCCACGCCCGCCTATCGCGACTACGTCGAATGCCTCACCGACCCCCTGCACGCGATGACCAGTGACACGACCGGCATCCCATCCTCCGCGAATTAGCCCACTTCCCCGCGCAATGCGCGAGTTTTGTGGTTTTCCTGTTTGACAGGGCGCCTTCATCACCGTGATTGCAACGGTTATCTGGTGATTTTTCGGGTTTTCGGATTCGGAAAACCACAAAACTCGTATGCTCGGCCCCGTTACTTCCCTCGTGCCAGCGAGGTCTTGAGTAGCAGGTTGAACACGTAGCGCAGATTACGCCGGTCCTCGTCCGACAGTCCCACGTACGAGTTGATGATGTCCGGTATCGCTCGTGGCATGGTTTTCATCATGCCGGACAGGCTGTCGGATCCGCTCGCGCCGAGCAGCGAGAACAGCGCGTCCACCGCATGCTCGCGCTGCTCCACGGTGAGTCCGGACAGCCACGCGTTGAGCTGCGTGTTGAAGTACTGCGAACTCGACGCCACATGCGGCAGCCGTTCGAACTCCCACCGGTCGTTGAGCTGCCACGAGTACGTCAGATGCTGCATGATGCCCTTCTGATCCGACACCACCACCGTGCATGGTTCCGGCGTCTCCAGAATCATGCCGACGATCGACGAATCCGGCACGATCTTCTCCACCTTGGGCATGACCGCCGCGTATTCGGCGCTGTTCACCACGTCGGACGGGAATCCCGGTCCGTCGAGCGAATATGCGCGTGTGATGCGTTTGCGAATCCTCTCGTCCGCGTTCATCGCCGCGTACACCGCCACGTTGCCGCCCTTGGAGTGGCCGGTGAGGATCAGCGGATGCTCCTGTCCGAACCGCTGCCCGTTTCCCTGACCGAAGACCCGGCTCATCATGTGCCCGAATCCGCGCCGCCACAGTCCGGCGATGGCGGTCGTGTATTCCATGGCGGACTCCTGCGCCGGCACCGGGTACTGGAACGACATGTTGAAGTCCTCCTTCCACCCGGCGAACGAGTCATCCGTGCCGCGGAACGCCACCACGATCGTGCCGGCCCTGTCCGGTAGCAGCATGGTCTCGGCGGCGAACTGCGTCTGCTCCTCTTCGCTGAACCGCTCCTCGTACGCGCCCACGCGGATGCCGCCGAACCGCGGACTGTCCACCAGCACCCTGAACAACTGTTCGTCGAGTTCCGGATCGCCCAGTCCGGTGTGCCCCTCGCGGATGTTGTATTCACTGTCCGGACTGGTGAGTTCGGCGGCGACCTCGCTCAGCGTGGGCCCCTCGAACGGCACGTTCCAGAACGCTTTCAGTCGTTTCCAGAACGTGCCGTATCGTTCCGTCTGCTCGCTGAGACGCGGCGCGGACGGCGGCAGCTTCTGATAGGCGACGGAGGCGAGCACCAGTGCGTCCACATCGCCGAACGGGCGTTCGTCGAATCCGCGCGTCTCCTCGCGCACGTAGTCAATGATGTTCCCCATCGCCACTTCCGTTCCATGTCACACGTCATGGGGCGGCCACGGTCGGATCGTATCGTTGGCCCATGCGGCCGTCGCCCCTCACTACTCTAGCTCGGCGACCCTGTTCGAGAACCGTACAGATGATGATCGATCGTCGGGTTATGTGACCGTATTAGGTCGCGCGTTCGCTGCTCGACATTGATGGCTGTGTTTGTTGAATAACACGTATGCTCACTGCATGAAGAAGGCGAGTTAGGTCCGGCCCTATTCCCGAGTTTCCTTGATTTTTGCAGGATCGACACGCGTTCAGGATTCGTTCAGGTGATGATGCGCCATTGCCCCGACGATCGTGACCCCACCTTGAGTTCCGTCGAAGTCGTTCCCATGAATGATCCGGTGTAATGAAATCACTCGCCGAGAAAGGCCAGACGATAACGCCGGCAGCATCGACGAGGACAGCATCATTCATCCACATCGAAAGGATCATCATGACCGCGATTCAGAAGAGCCACGCCGACTTCCTGCCTACCTGGCATGGCACCATCGCACAGCAGGGACGCGAACTCTCCCTGCGCCACATCGCCGCATCCGTAGCCTACGTCCCGAGTGCAAACCACGCCCCCGCATCCCGGGCTCGTACCCGCACTCGTGGCACCAGCGCCCGCCAGCGCCTACCCCAATCCGCCGGCAGCCCCCTGAGTTAATCTCACGCCTGATGAGCGGCGCTCAGGCAACAGCATGCCGCTGCCCGAGCGCCGCATGGCTGCGGAAGGGATCATCCTGCGGTTCCCCTCCTCACCGGAGGGGAGCTGTCGGCAAAGCCGACTAGGACTACATGGTTTCCGGCTCCCCTCCGAGGGAGGGGAGCTGGGCGGATTCTAGTGGTGGTTGCAACACCTGTGTTGCTGTCTGATTTGGTTGTGTGATCGTATCATGCCGCTTCGATCAGGTCGAGCATGACCTCGATCGGAGACCTGGCGTCAAGGGTCTTTCTGGGACGGTTGTTCATTTTGGCCGCGATCATGTCCAGATACGCCCGCGAATACCCGCCCAGGTCGGCCCCCTTCGGGAAATACTGGCGCAGCAGCCCGTTCGTGTTCTCGTTCGTGCCCCGCTGCCACGGCGAATGCGGGTCGCAGAAGAACACGTCCATGTCCAGCGAGGCCGAGATGCGTCTGTGGAGCGCGAGTTCCGAACCCTGGTCCCAGGTCAGGGACCGTCGCAGAACGGCGGGCAGTTCTCCCATCCGGTCGATGATCGCCCGTTGGACGTGTTCGGCGTCATGCCCGTCGGGCAGATGCAGAAGGATCAGGAACCGGGTGGAGCGCTCCACGAGCGTGCCGATCGCGCTGCGGTTGTTCGCGCCCATGATCAGGTCGCCCTCCCAATGGCCGGGCACGGCACGGTCCTCCGCCTCCGCGGGACGCTCGGAGATCATGACCATCGGCTCGCGGAACCGGGGCCTGCGTTCGCTCCCGTCGTTCCTCGGGCGCCTCATGGCCCGTCCGGAGCGCAGGGCCCCGGCCACGCCCCTCCTCAGCTCGCCCCTGGCCTGGACGTAGATGGCCTGG
>NZ_NEWD01000034.1 GCF_002234915.1 Bifidobacterium vansinderenii
TCACCAAGGACCACGGTCCGTTGCCGTCGACCACGAACCAGCTGGAGGGCGGAGTCAACGCGGTCGTCAAACGCACGCTCGGCCACCACCGGGGACTGTCGGAAGCGCATATGAAGCGTTGCTGCGAATGGACGGTGTACATGCTGACCGCGGGCCCCGATCCCATGTCGTTCGTCACCCCCGAACACTGGAGAACAACGGGAGGGGAGCCAATCGAGAACGGTGATTCCATACCCGGCACCGTTACCGCGGTGCAGCTGCCGGCCACCGGCGTCGATGCCTACGAGAACGGATTCGGCGTCAGAAAAGGCTGGGCCGGACGCTCGAAATGACCCACGCCACGCCGACAACACGCGCGAATAAGACCCACGTTTCTTTACTTAACCCTGGAGCATTATCTCAGCCATGCAGCCGCAGAGCCAAGGCTATACAGGAAAACCGGCCGGCTCGAAGCTGAAAGCCTAGTCGAAGCGGATGGCGGGATCTTCCGGCTCGAACTCCGAATCGGACGAATCCTCCGCATCCACCGGCATGGTGACGGTCACGCGGACAGTACGATCCGCAGGACCCGCGCCGAAAAACTGGTCGGACACGAATCGCAGAATATCGATCCTGCTCATGGCGAAATCCATCATGCGCCTCCTTTCGGTCCGTGCGGTACCGGTCTCCCGGCCGCTTGTGCCGATGATCAACGATCATCATGCCGCTAACGCTAGGCGCGGCAGACACGGATTCGATTGCCGCATGGTTTCGCAGGCGTTACCCGTGTAACGCGAAAATGACGGAACATAGCGGATGATGGGGGCGCCAGGGATTTGCGGCGGCGCGACCAGACGGCAGCCTTGGTCGGCTCTTCTCCGCCGCATGCCCGCCGATCACCGGCGGGCGGCAAAGAAATCGGCGAGCAGGGTGCGGCATTCGGGTTCGCGCACATCGCCCACCACCTCGGGAACCGAGCCCACATGCGGGTCGCGCGGAATGTCCCACACCGAGCCGCAGGCACCGAGCTTCGCATCCCACGCGCCGAACACGATACGACCGATGTGCGTGGTGAGGCAGGCGCCGGCGCACATCGGGCACGGCTCCAACGTGACCACGAGCGTGCAGTCCTCCAGATTCCAGCGGCCGCGGGTTGCGGCGGCCTCACGCATGGCCTGCACCTCGGCGTGGGCGAGCGGATCGCCATCCTCCTCGCGGCGGTTGCGGCCACGGCCGATCACCACGCCATTCGCGTCGGCCACCACCGCGCCCACGGGAACATCGCCGTGCGCGGCCGCCTCGCGTGCGAGCGCCAGCGCCTCCTCCATCATCCGCAGATCCACATCACTCATACCGACACTCTAACCAATCGCCGTGCCTCCGGCTCCCCTTCCTAGGGAGGGGAGCTGTCGGCGCAGCCGACTGAGGGGAGCCAGCCGTGTCGCTCGCCTTCACCTCATCAGTCAGGCTACGCCTGCCAGCTTCCCCTCAAGGGGAAGCACGGACGGGCTTGCAAAGACAGAGGCAACCGTCATTCGCCTTCGGGGGAAGTCAGGGGCGGTCAGCTACTAGACTTGGACAGTATGAGTATGGAACTGCATGTCGTATCCCACCCGCTGGTGGAACATAAGCTCACTGTTCTTCGCGACAAGAACACCCCGTCCAACACCTTCCGCGAGCTCGTCAGCGAAATCGTGATGCTCGAAGCCTACGAGGCCACGCGTGACCTGCTGCTGGAGGACAAGCCCATCGAAACGCCGGTCGCCCCCATGGTCGGCAAGCAGATCGCCCCGCCGCGCCCGATGATCGTGCCGATCCTGCGCGCCGGTCTCGGCATGCTCGACGGCATGATGAAGCTGCTGCCCACCGCCGAAGTCGGATTCCTCGGCATGAAGCGCGACGAGCAGACCCTCGACATCATCACCTACGCGAACCGTCTGCCCGACGACCTGACCGGCCGCCACGTGTTCCTTGTGGACCCGATGCTCGCCACCGGCGGCACCCTCGTGGCCGCGATCCACTACCTCGCCGAGCGTGGCGCCCGCGAGATCACCTGCATCGACGTGCTTGCCGCGCCGGAAGGCCTCAAGCGCCTCGAGAAGGAAGTCAACCCGGACGTCAACTTCAAGGTTGTTGTGGCGGCCGTTGACGATCACCTCAACGATCAGGCGTACATCGTGCCTGGCCTCGGAGATGCGGGCGATCGCCTCTATGGCGTGGTCGACTGATCTGACGATCTGAATCTGTACGGTTAGACCCTCGGGCTCCCGGTGCTTTGGCGTGGAGGGAGGGGCATATGTTTCGCGATACACTCAAGGCCGTTCGGCCTCGCTCCCGTGTTTGCTGGGCAAGCCTAGCAAACACGTCCGCTGCTTACGATCGCGAAACATATGCCCCTCCCTCCACTTGCGTGTATCGGGAATTTTTACGGCGCAGATCCGGCATCCTAAGCTCATCAGGGAGCAGCGAGGCGATCGGGGCCCGGAAGGGGAAGGAAGGAAGAGGAATATGAGGATTACGGTTATTGGGGTGGGGAAGATCAAGGAGCGGTACCTGCGCGACGGGATCGCGGAGTACGCCAAGCGACTCGGCCGCTACTGCAAGCTCGACATCGTGGAGGTGGCCGACGAGAAGACCCCCGAGCATGCGAGCGAAGGCGTGGAACGGCTGATCAAGGCCAAGGAGGGCGAGCGCATCGCCAAGCATCTGCGCGACGACGCGCACGTGATCGCGTTGGCGATCGACGGCAAGCAGTCGACATCGGAACAGTTCGCACGGCAGATCAACGATCTGGGACTGCACGGCACGAGCCATATCCAGTTCGTGATCGGCGGATCCATCGGCCTGGATGACGCGATCCTCAAGCGTGCGGACTATCATCTGAGCTTTTCCAAGATGACGTTCCCACATCAGCTCATGCGCATGGTGCTGCTCGAGCAGATCTACCGCGCGTACAAGATCAACGCGGGCGAGCCGTACCACAAGTAGTTTCGAGCGGTGCCGCACAGGGCTTGGGGAGCCGTGCCAATAGACGGACGGGCCAAGGCGAACCGGAACAGATTGGGGTTGGATCCCTCCCTCAGTACGGCTCCGCCGTCCAGCTCCCTCCCAAGGAGGGAGCACAAACTCTGCATACCTGCGTTCTCCCTCCACGGGAGGGAGATGTCACGGCAAAGCCGTGACAGAGGGAGGGATCCAACCCTACTTCTCCCCCTACTTCGCCGGGGCTCCGGGCACGAACGCCTCGAAGATCATGTGATCGAAGTACGGCGCGGACCGCTGGAACTCCACCGAGCTGCGCACCGTCCACGACACGGTGGTCGCGCCGAGCTTGCGCGCGAACCGCACCTGGGCGCTGTCGCCGCCATGCCAGTCATACGCCACAAAGTCCGGGCGTCCCAGCCAGTTGAACACGAGCAGACCGCACAGCCAGTCCTTCCAGTTCTTGGCCGGATTGCCCTCCTCCGCAAGCTGCCCGCGGTTCACCTCGGGGCAATGCTGCCGGTACCAGCGCACGGCGCTCGGGTGGAACGACTCGATCACGTACGGCCCGTCGTACGCGGCCAGTAGCTCGGAGCCCTTTCGCATCAGCTCCTCGCAGGAATCATCCCAGCCGTATCCGTCGAACTTGTACTCCACGATGATCGGCACACGCCCGCCCACCACGGCGAGCACGTCGGAAAACAGCGGCACATGCTGGTAGTAGCCGGCCGGCTTCTCATCCCACTTGCCGTCGGCACGCGTGGCGGCAACGGCGTCACCCGGCTTGGCCGGATCGGGGAACAGCGGGATGCGGGTCAGCTCGTCATAGGTCAGATCCTTGATCTTCCGCGGATCACCGGCCACACGCTTGAGATCGGAATCATGCACGACCACCACCTGGCCGTCGCGCGTCAACTGCAGATCAAGCTCGATGCCATAGCCGGCCTCACGCGCGGCGGCGAACGAGGCGAGCGAGTTCTCCGGCGCGATCGGCCCGTCGAAATCCGCGCTGCCATAGCCGGCCTTGAGCGCGCTGCGACGGGCGAGATCCACGTACGCGCAGCGCTCGCTCACCGTGCCGACGGACAGTCCGGATCCGGCGTCGTGCAGTCCGCGATGCGCGTAGTGCACGTACGGGATGGACGGCACGCGATAGCGGCGGGTCTCGATGCGCGATCGCGGGGCGAGCGCCCATGCGCCGATTCCGGCGGCCATGCCTCCGGTGATCATGGCGTTGCGGAACATCGTGCCGAGGCCGAATCCCCCCAATCCCCTGCCATGCTTGGCGAGTTTTGCCGATCGAATCGCAACCGTCTTTGCCCTACGCGACATCGGTACCTCCTGACTGGCCGTTTCCGGCCTGACCAGTCGTCCTCATCGTCCGTTTCGACGACCGGCGAGACGTTCTCCCGTGATGCCAAACGCAACGGATCAGACGACGTTTTCTCCCCGTCATTATCGCCCAAACCGCGCACAATGCCCAGTGCGACAAGCCGCCGAATCCAGCGCAGCGCCCCGACGCACACCGAATCTCCAACATCGCGCATATCGCCGCCCGCGGCATCATCGCCGATCATCGATCATCGCCACGATTACGGTCCGTCACGAAACATCATCGAACCGTAATAGAAACGACGTCTATTGGTACGGTCCGTTTGAAACCGTCAACGGAACGTAACCGAAGAGGCGTGGTCGGTTACGTTCCGTCATGCGGCACGAACACACCGTAACCGCAGCGCCTCCTCCGAGTACGATCCGACGCGAATCCATACCGGAACGTAACCGAACGCACACGGCCCGATTCCGGCACCGACGCCCGATACCGCCCGTACCTCCCACCGCCATGCGCGCGCCCGTTCGTAACAGTCGCCGTTGCGTTGGTCGTTTATGCTTGTGCCGAAGTCACGGACCTCATACCCAGGCCCGCCCGGCCCAACCCGCTCAAAGGAGGCATGATGCTGAGCGTGACGGATATGTTTTCGATTGGCATCGGACCGTCGTCGTCGCATACCGTTGGCCCGATGCGCGCGGCGTGCGAGTTCGTCAATTCGTTGCACGATCGTGGTCTGCTCGACCATACGAATCGCGTGCGCGTGGTGCTGTCGGGATCGTTGGCGCAGACCGGACTGGGTCACGGCACGGATCGCGCGGTGCTGGCCGGACTGGAGGGCAAGCGTCCGGAGACCGTGGATCCGCAGGACGTGCTGCACGATCTGGACCGGTGCAGCGAGCGCGGTTCGGTGATGCTGGATGGCGTGCGCGAGGTGCCGTTCGCGCGCGACGACATCGAATTCAATACGTGGCATGCGCCGCGTCTTCATCCGAATCGCATGGAGTTTCAGGCGTTGGACGCCAAGGGACATGTGATCGCGTCCGCGGTGATCTATTCGATCGGCGGCGGATTTATCGCGTACGAGGAGGAGCTGCTGCGGCAGCGTGAGGCCCAGAAGCAGGCGGATCGTCGCGCCGACAGCACGAGCGTGGCGCCCGGCGCGGGCGGCGGTTCGGGAAACAGCGGGCGTGGCGGCGCCGACGACGGTCCCGCCGTGCCGTATCCGTTTGCGTCGGCCGCGGAACTGCTGGCCATATGCGATCGCGAACATTGCTCCATCGCGGAGATCATGCGGCGCAACGAAGAGGCGATCCGCCCGGCAGAGGAGACGCGTACGGCGATGTTCCACGTGTGGAAGACCATGCGTGACTGTGTGATCAATGGATGCATGAGCACGGTGAAGACACTGCCCGGTGGGCTGAATGTTCCACGCCGCGCAGCCCCGCTGTATCAACGGCTTCGTCCGCGCGGACATGACATTTTCGACGGCAATGTTTCACGTGAAACATTCCATGAAAACGCGTCGGACGGCGAATGGGTGGATCTGTTCGCGCTCGCCGTGAGCGAGGAGAACGCCGGCGGCGGGCGCATCGTGACCGCGCCGACGAACGGTTCGGCCGGCATCATCCCCGCCGTACTGCACTACTACTGGTGGCTCACCGAAGGCGCGAGTCTGGACGGTGTCTGCGACTTCCTGCTCACCGCCACCGCGGTGGGATACCTGTTCAAGCGCAACGCGTCAATCTCCGGAGCCGAGGTCGGATGCCAGGGCGAGGTCGGATCGGCGTGCTCCATGGCGGCAGCGGGACTTTGCGCGGTGCTCGGCGGCACGCCGCACCAGATCGAGAACGCGGCGGAGATCGGCATCGAGCACAATCTCGGTCTCACCTGCGATCCGATCGGCGGACTCGTGCAGATCCCCTGCATCGAGCGCAACGCCATGGCCGCCAACACCGCCATCAATGCGGCACGCATGGCGCTGCTCGGCAACGGCTCGCACATCGTCTCGCTCGACTCCGCGATCCGCACCATGAAGGAGACCGGCCGCGACATGATGAGCAAGTACAAGGAGACGTCGGAAGGCGGCCTCGCCGTCAACGTGACCGAATGCTGAACTAGCGAATCTTCGTCCGATCGACGCCCCGGTGTCGAATCCGGTTTTGGTAGTCGAAACGCGACATTCTCCAACTTGGTAGTCGAAACGCGACGTTTCGGAGGATTGTTACCCCTCACAATGTCGCGTTTCGACTACCAAGAAATGTTGCGATAGTCCATGTTCGTTCCGACTGCCAAATCCAGCCGCCGAGTCTCACCGCGTCTTACCTCGTTCTCGATCGCAACGCGGAGTTTTCTGCATCATTTTCTGCATCATCACCGCTTTTCTGCATCATATTCGTACGATATGATGCAGAAAACCACCCCATGAGGCAGAAAAGCAGAACGCGAGGCCGTAAATGAAGGAATTCGATTACATACAAGCGGCAACGACGTTGCTCACCCCGCAAACCACGAGTCTTCTTACGGCGATCCATGAGGCGAAGGGCCGGCAAAGCGTAACGGCGGCCATACGCCCAGACGTATTGGATACGCTGACCACCGTCGCGCGAATTCAAAGCACCGACGCATCCAATCGCATCGAAGGCATCGCCACCAGCGACAAACGACTTGGCGAACTCGTCATGGAAAAGGTCGCACCGCGAAATCGCGCAGAGGAGGAGATCGCCGGATACCGCGACGTACTCGCCACCATCCACGAGAGTCACGACTATATTCCGCTGACCCCAAGCGTGATTCTGCAGTTGCATCGCGACCTGTTCCGGCATACCGCGCTGACGTTCGGCGGTCATTTCAAAGACGGCGACAACGTTATCGTCGAGCGCGACGCCAACGGCAATCGTACGGTTCGTTTCGCTCCTCCGAACGCACTCATCACACCGGAACTGGTGGATCGCGCCTGCACCGCCTATGCGGAGGCTTTGCGCGAGGGGCATACGGACCCGCTGCTCGCAACCGCCATGTTCATATTCGATTTCACCTGCGTTCATCCGTTCAATGACGGCAACGGGAGAATGAGCCGCCTGCTCACGCTGCTACTGCTCTACCGCAGCGGCTATATGGTCGGCAAGTACATCAGCCTCGAACATCTCATCGAGCAGTCCAAAGACACCTACTATGAGGCGCTGGCGGCCAGCACACGCGGATGGAACGACAATGACAACGATTACGCTCCATTCGTCAACTACCTGCTTGGCGTGATTCTCCGGGCATGCAAGGAATTCGACGAACGCGTCGGCACTCTGCTCAACGATGTGAGCAGTGGCCATGGAAACGGAACATCTACCCGCACGGGAACGCCGACAAAGGAACAGCGAATCGCCGCCATGCTCGATCGCACATTGTCTCCGATATCGAAGGCCGACATCCGTGCGCAATTGCCCGATATCAGCGTCTCCACCATCGAGCGCACACTCAAAGCACTGCTCGATGCAGGCGAGATTCTGAAAGTCGGTGCCGGACGCAATACGAGGTACGTCAGAAAACGATGACCGGAATGAGCATCGCGGAACCCCGTTGTCAATAGTTCACCCAGAAAATAAAAGGCTCTTCGCGATCGAGAGGGATCGTGAAGAGCCTTGAAAGCGTGGGGAAAACTTGATCAGCGGGCGGTGATCTGGAGTACCGTGCGACGGTAGGGTTCGGCGGAGCGACGTACGCGCTGCACCTCGATGACCTCGCCGTCGGCGGCGGCCTCGAACACCACGTTGCCTTCCATGCGACGACGCAGCTGACGGTTCTGGCGCTTGAGCTGACGGTTCTCCTCCATCAGCTGCAGAATGCGCGTGATGCCTGCCAGATTGATCGACTCCTCCTGGCTCATGCGCTGCGCCTGTGCCAGACGATCGATGTCGCGTAGACAGTAGCGGCGAGCGCCACCCGGCGTACGTTGCGGCACGATCAGTCCCAGACGATCATACTGACGCAGCGTCTGCGGATGGATGTCGGCCAGTTCCGCGGCACGACCGACGCTGAAAATCGGAAAGTCGGCGTTGAGTCCGATCTGATCGACAGTATCGAGGCTCACTCGGCCAAGTACCAACGCCTGAGCGCACATCGTATATGCCTGACGAATCTTCGGCGTGATCTTAGCCATGGTTCACCTTCTTTCCGAAATGTTGCGATAGTCCATGAAGTGTTGCGATAGTCCACGTCTTTGCATGGGGGACTTTATGCGAATTATGGGGGTGAGGATTGAAGCCCTCCCCTCAGTCAGCTTCGCTGACAGCTCGTCCTGCAAGAACGGACGGCCTTTGGCCGCGAATATCCAGCTCGCCTGTCGGCTCACCTGAGTCCTATAAACGCCTCCGGCGTTTACTTCACGAACTCAGCCTCCGCGGAGGGGAGCCAGAGGAGTGTCACCTTAGGCTCCCCTACCGAACCGGATCACTCGCCGGAGCGGGAGGCGGCCACCTTGGCGTTGAAGTCCTCGCTGAGGTTGTCGAAGTCCTTGAGGGCCTTCTTCTGACGCAGACCGAGCGAACCGGGCACCTGGATCATGATCCGGCCGATCAGATCGCCGTTGCCCTTCGGACTGGCCACGCCCTTGCCCTTGAGCCGCACCTCGGCGCCGCTGGACGAACCGGACGGCACCTTGAACGTCACCACGTCGCCGTCGATGTCGCGCGCAGAGACCTTGCCTCCAAGCGCGGCCTCGGAGATCGTGACCGGCAGGTCCATCACCACGTCGCGCCCACGCATGGAGAACGTGTCGTCGGACTTCACATGCACGGTGAGGTACAGATCGCCGTGCGATCCACCGTTCAGACCCGCATGGCCCTTGCCTGCCAGACGGATCTTCTGACCGTCCTTCACGCCGGCGGGGATGTGCGTCTTGAACTTGCTGCCGTCCATGCTCAGCGACACGGTCGCGCCCTTCACCGCCTGACGCATCGTCAGCGTGATCTTGGAATTGCGATCCCTGCCACGTTCCGGCTTCGGCGGCTCCTCGTAGGAGTATCCGCCGGCACCGTAGCCGCCGGCACGCTGGCCGGCCGCACCGCCGAACGCGGNGNAGAAGATGTCGTTGAGATCGGGGCCGCCCTGACCGCCCGTGGAGAAGCGGATGCGCGAGCCGCCGGGGCCGCCGGCACCAGCACCGAACATCGAACCGAAGATGTCGGAGAAGCCGCCGGCGTCGAAACCGCCCTGGCCGGAGCCGCCGGCGAAGCGGGCACCGCCCATGCCGAACTGGCGGATCGCGTCGTACTTCTGACGCTGATCCTTATTGCTCAGCACGTCGTACGCCTCGGAGATGTCCTTGAACTTCTCCTCGGCATCCTTGGTCTTGTTCAGATCGGGATGGTATTTGCGGGCGAGCTTACGGTAGGCCTTGGTGATCTCTTCGGCCGAAGCGTCTTTGGAGACACCGAGGACTTTGTAGAAGTCTTTGTTCAGCCATTCATTCTCAGCCATTCAGGTCTCCTTTCAAAAGTCTGTTGATTTGGTATTGCTTTCTCTCGAAAGTCTTCCCTTGAGGGGAAGCTGTCGAGCGAAGCGAGACTGATGAGGTGTTTTGGCAATGCGGTCAGACATCCTGCCAAAACACCTCATCCGACCGGCTTCGCCGGCCACCTTCCCCTCAAGGGGAAGGCGTGGTTAGCACTGCGCTCAGTTCTGCGGGGAGACGACGACCACGCGGGCGGCGCGGATCACGCGATCGCCGATGCGGTAGCCAGCCTCGACCACGGCGTCGACGGTCTCCTTCTCGGCCGCCGGGTCGGGACGATGCAGGATCGCCTCATGCTTGGTCGGGTCGAAGTCCTCGCCCTTCACGCCGAACTTCTCGACGCCGAACTTCTCGAACGCCTTGTCGATCTTGGTGGCGACAGCCTTGAAGGAGTCGTCCATCTCGCTGTGCTCGCGGATGCGATCGATGTCGTCGAGCGCGGGCAGCAGGGCGGTCAGCACGTCGATGATGCCGTGCTGGCGGAAGACGTCCTTCTCCTTGGCGGTGCGGTTGCGGTAGTTGATGAACTCCGCGCGCTCGCGCTGCAGGGCCTCGAGGTAGTCGGCGGCCTCCTTCTTGGCCTTGCCAAGCGGGGTGAGGGTGTCGTCGTCGCCCTTGGTGTCGGCGGTCTTCTCGTCCTCGGAAGCATCCTTGGCATCGGCCTTGGGAGCCTCGGCTTCGCCTTCGGTCTTGGCGTCCGCCGAATCGGCGGGCTTGTCGGAGGGAGCGTCCGAAGCGGGGGCAGAGCCGGCGGATGCCGGGTCGTTCTTCAACGACTCGGCATCCTCCATGTCGTTCAGGTAATCGTCCTTGTTGAACTCAGACATGATTACTTGTTGTCCTTGTCGTCATCGTCGTCCACGACCTCGGCGTCCACCACGTCGTCGTCGCCACCGTTGTTGTTGGAGGCGGCGCCGGCACCGGCGGCACCCGCACCGGCAGCGCCGGCGGCACCGGCCGCGGCCTGCTGCGAGTACAGGGCCTCGCCGATCTTCTGGGCGGAGGTCATGAGCTCGGTCTGGGCGGTCTTGATCTTCTCGATGTCGTCACCCTTCAGGGCTTCCTTCAGAGCGTTCACCTTGTCGGTGACCTCCTTGGCGACCTCGTCGGAGACCTTGTCCTTGTTGTCGTTGACAAGCTTCTCGGTCTGGTAGGCGAAGGCCTCGGCCTGGTTGCGGGCCTCGGCGTCCTCCTTGCGCTTCTTGTCCTCGGCCTCGTGGGCTTCGGCTTCCTTGACCATGCGGTCGATCTCGTCCTTGGGCAGGCCGGAACCACCGGTGATGGTCATCGACTGCTCCTTGCCGGTGCCCTTGTCCTTGGCGGACACGTGCACGATGCCGTTGGCGTCGATGTCGAAGGTGACCTCGATCTGCGGGACGCCACGCGGAGCCGGAGCGATGCCGGTCAGCTCGAAGGTGCCCAGCGGCTTGTTGTCGCGAGCGAACTCACGCTCGCCCTGATAGACCTGGATCAGCACGGACGGCTGGTTGTCCTCGGCGGTGGAGAACACCTCGGAACGCTTGGTCGGAATGGCGGTGTTGCGGTCGATCAGCTTGGTCATGATGCCGCCCTTGGTCTCGATGCCCAGCGAAAGCGGGGTCACGTCGATCAGCAGCACGTCCTTGCGGTCGCCCTTGATGACGCCGGACTGCACGGCGGCGCCGACGGCCACGACCTCATCCGGGTTCACGGACTGGTTGGCTTCCTTACCACCGGTGAGCTCCTTGACGAGCTCCTTGACGGCGGGCATACGGGTGGAGCCACCCACCAGCACCACGTGGTCGATCTGGCTCACGGAGATGCCGGCGTCGGACAGCACGTTGTTGAACGGGGTGCGGCAACGACCCAGCAGGTCGGAGGTCATTTCCTCGAAGTGCGCACGGGTCAGGGTCTCGTCCAGGTGCACCGGGGTGCCGTCGGGCGTCATGGCCAGGTACTGCATGGAGATCGAGGTGGAGGTCGAGGAGGACAGCTCCTTCTTGGCCTGCTCGGCGGCTTCCTTCAGACGCTGCAGGGCGATCTTGTCCTTGCTCAGGTCAACGCCGTACTTGTTCTTGACTTCGCCGACCAGCCAGTCGATGATCTTCTGATCCCAGTCGTCGCCGCCCAGGCGGTTGTCGCCGTTCGTGGCCTGCACCTGAATGGTGGAGAAGCCGTCGTCGTCCTTGCCGATCTCCAGCAGGGAGACATCGAAGGTGCCGCCACCGAGGTCGAAGACCAGGATGCGCTCGTCTTCCTTGCCCTTCTCAAGACCGTAGGCCAGTGCGGCGGCGGTCGGCTCGTTGATGATACGCAGCACGTTCAGGCCGGCGATCTTGCCGGCGTCCTTGGTGGCCTGACGCTGGGCGTCGTTGAAGTAGGCCGGGCAGGTGATGACGGCGTCGGTGACCGGCTCACCCAGGTAGGCTTCGGCGTCCCTCTTCAGCTTCATCAGCACCTGAGCGGAGATCTCCTGCGGAGTCCACTTCTTGCCGTCGATCTCGACGGTCCAGTCGGTGCCCATGTGACGCTTCACGGAGCTGATGGTGCGGTCGACGTTCGTCACGGCCTGGCGCTTGGCGACCTCGCCGACCAGAATCTCACCAGACTTGCTGAATGCCACGACGGACGGCGTGGTGCGAGCGCCCTCGGCGTTCACGATAACGGTGGGCTGGCCACCTTCAAGAGTAGCGATGCAGGAATTCGTGGTTCCCAGATCAATACCAACTGCGCGTCCCATAATTTCCTCCTATGGTTAGGTTTCGTTCTACGTTTATCGCTCAAGCTTCCGGCCTCGGCGACCTCCGCGACCGACTGCGTCGATCAACCGAAGCCCGGTAGGCTTTTTCGCTTTCCAAAACTTGAGCCTACACCACTCAACTTTAGAAGTCCAATTATTATTCCCGCATTGTCGGGAAATTTTTTCGAAGGATGCGGGGAAGGCCGGGAGCGGGATCGAACAGGGCCGGAACGATGGTCGCGGATAGGCTCGGTCGGGACGAGTTCGACGGAGCGGACGGTGCCGAGTCGGGGGTGCGCTCGACTGTTGTGGAATGGAATCGCCTGTGGCGATGCTGCGTTGCCGCCTGCGGCGGGTCACCTCATCCGTCAGCCTTCGGCTGCCACCTTCCCCTCAAGGGGAAGGCGACATATTGCGGGTAAAGCTTTACCGGGAAACCCGCCTTCCCCTTGAGGGGAAGGTGTCGGCGCCAGCTGACGGATGAGGTGACCCGCCGCAGGCGGAAAACATCGCATCGGCCGCAGGCCGATTCCATTACACTGGCCGCTCGGAGACCTGTTTCGATGGAAAACGCCCTCCCCCACGTATCGAATACACATGGGAGAGGGCGTCGGCGAATCCGGTCAGACGATCGGACTCGATCGGTCAATCAGGTCAGGCGATCGATCGCGGCCAACCGCCGGCCGTCGACCAGATCAGGCGTTGTCGCGGGACTTGGCGAACTTGATGGCCAGGCCGCCGGCCACCAGGGCCAGGGCGAGCAGGGCCACGCCGAGCACGGTGGCGCCGGTCTTGCCGAGCACGCCGTTCTGCTTCGGGGCGGTCACCTTGCCGGAGGCCACGGGCTTGCCGTTGTCGGCCGCGCCGTTGTTGCCCGGGTTCACGTCGGCCGCGCCGTTGCCTTCGGTGCCGTTCGGGCCGTTGAAGTCCTTGATCTCAACGGTCTTGCCGGACTGCTGGCCGGTCACGGTCAGCGTGTACTTGGCGTCGGAGGTGATGGCCTTGCTCAGGTCGAGCGTGGTCGTGCCGGCGGTCTTCACGCGCAGGCCGGACAGCGGGGTGCTCGCGTCGGAGGCGGAGACGACCTTGCCGTCCTTGTCCTTGAGCTCGTAGCGGAGCACGGCGTCGCCGTTGAAGCCGGCGATGTCGAACACCTGGTTCTTATTGTCCTTGGCGGTCACGGTAGCGCCGTCGGACAGCTTGTCCTGGTCGGCCTTGTCGGTGGCGAGGCCGAGCGCGTGGCCGATGGTGTAGAAGTTGTCGGTCTGGTCGGTCAGGCCGTCGACGCGGGAGGCGCCGGGGCCGGAGGCGGCGATGCGCAGCTGGGTGCCGGTGTGGCTCATGTTGCCCTGGGCCTTGCTCGGATCGGCCTTGCCCTCGACGTCGTTGCTGGTGTCGGAGCCGTTGCCGTACAGGTCCTCCTCGGAGGTGCCGTAGGAGATGGTGGTCTTGGAGCCGTCACGGTTCTTCAGCACGGTGCTCAGCGCGTAGATCGGCTGGGATTCCACGATCTGGCTGGTGTGCGCGTGGTCGGCGGTCACGATGACCAGGGTGTCGCTCAGGTCGATCTTGCCCAGCGCGGCGGAGATGGCCTTGTCGAGGTCGTCGGTCTCGCCGATCTGGCCGCAGGCGTTGGCGTTGTGGTCCTGCTTGTCGATCGAGGCGCCCTCGACCTGCAGGAAGTAGCCGTTGTCCTTGCCGTTCTTGTTGTTCTGCAGCAGGTCGATCGCCTTGCTGGTGAAGTCGGCGAGGGAGGCGCCCTTGTTGCCGAGCCACTTGTCGTTCACGGTGCACTCGGTGGGGTTGGCGTCCTTGGCGGGATCCTGCTTGGTGGCCACGGACGGGTTGAACTGGGTGGGCAGGTTGCCGTCTCCGAGCAGGGCGAGGACCGGCTTGTCCTGGTTGGCTTCGCCGAGGTTCTTGAAGCCGTCCACGTCACCGGACTTCACGGTCTGGAAGCCCTCGTCGGCGGCCTGCTGCCACAGGGTCTTGCCGGACTGGTCCAGCTGGTTGAAGTACTTGGCACCACCGCCGATGGTCACGTCGGCGCGGGTGTCGATCAGCTGCTCGGAGATGGATCCGATGCCGCCGTTGGCCTTGAGCTGGTTGGCGAGGCAGCTGCCGATGCCGGCGGCCTCGGCGTCCTTGAGGTCCACCACGCCGTCGCCGTTCTTGTCGGTGCCGTCCCACTTGCCCTGCGGGCCGTAGCAGGCGCGCTCGGAGGAGTGGGATTCCAGCACGGCCGGGGTGGCGTCCTGGATCTCGGCGGTGGTCACGTTGCCGGTGGCCTTGCCGGCCGCCTTGGCGAGCTCGATCAGGTTGAGCTGCGGGTTGCCTTCGACGTCCACGTCGACGGCGTTGTTGTAGGTCTTGGTACCGGTGGCCCAGCCGGAGCCGGAGGCGGAGGAGTCGGTCACGGGGGTGATCACGCCGGCGGTCTTGCTGCCGGTGAGCTTGCCGTTCTTGTCCTTGGCCATCAGCGAGTCGTTGGAGTTGTTGCCCAGCGAGAACGTGGTGTACTGGCCGGTGCCGGTCTCCACGCCCTTGTTCAGGTTCGGCTGGCCGATCTTGTCGAGTCCGTCGAAGCTGCCGTTCACGCCGTGCAGGTAGTTGCGAGCCACGGTGATCTCGGAGTCGCCCATGCCGTCGCCGATGAACAGGATGACGTTCTTGGCCTTGGTGTTGCCATAGACTCCGGCGATGCGCTGCGCGGCGCCGTGCTCCTTGAGCTGCTCAACGCCCTGCCCGTCGGCCGCATTGGCCAGACCGGCGAAGCCGAACAGCGTGGCCGACGCGATGAGCGCGGCGACCGTCCCCTTCAAAGCTTTGCGAGTGTTCACTTCCATACCTCAATTCCGTCTTCATACGACGGATCGCGCATGTCGTTCATCGTGATGTCCAACCTTGCCATCACCTGACCCACGCAACCGCCGAGGGAATGCTCCCTATTGCGCGAGGGTAGGACCGTCATTCGTCCGCAAGGCATCCCTCGGGCAACCACTACATGAACTTCGGCAACGGACGGTGAACACTCGTCGAACACTTCACCAAGTCCTAACCGGGCACTATCCCAATCGCAGCAGCAGATAGCTTTGCGGACCGAGGGTGAGGGTGTCGCCGTCGAGTCTCACGTCGCCCAGACGCAGCATCGTGCGGGAGCCGTCGGCGGCGAAGCCCTCGGCCATGTCGGCGTTGATCGAGACGGTCGCGTTGTTCCGCATCCCGGCGGCCGCGCCGACAGCCACGTCATGCGGCAAGTCAAACGGTTCAACATAATGGCCGGGGTTGAGCGCCACGAGCACGCGACTCGCATCGGTTCCCGCACCGGCAGCGTCGACACCGCCGATACCGGCATCGCCGACACCATCGGCGACATCGTTTACCGCAGTACGCACGTACGCGAACCGTCGTCCCACATGCGGCGCCTCGATCACGTCGAACGCCGCACCGGAATCCAGCGCACGGCAGTCGGCGCGCATGGCGAGCACACGGCGAACCCACGAACAGAGCGAATCGTCACGGCTCAGCTGATCGGCCACGTTCGTCGCATCGTCGGCCGGATTGACGGGCAGATACAGGCGATCGGCCGGCGCGGTGGAGAAACCGCGGTTCGCACCGGAATCCCACTGCATAGGCGTGCGGCTGCCGGTACGCACATAGCCGCCCTCCTTGGTGGGCAGCCGACGATAATGCATGCCGATCTCATCGCCGTAGTAGACGAACGGCGCGCCGGGCATGGTCAACAGCATGCCGTACGCGATCCTCAGCTCCCGTTCGGTCAGACGCTGACCGACGCGCAACGTGTCGTGATTGCCGGTGATCAGGCAGAACAGACCGCCGAGCCGCTCGGCGTCACGCAGCTGCGGCAGGTACTGGTCGAGGAACCCGTGGACCGATTCGCCCGTATCGGCGTTGAAATAACTGCGATCGTTATCGCGGACCATCGGCGTATCGGTGTTGCGCAGCAGGATGTTGTAACCATTCGGATTGCCCGCCCAACGCCAGTCCAGATAGAAGTCCATGTCGAATCCGGCGTCAAGCGACTCGTACGGCCTCCCCCATTCAGACACGAACGCGGCGTCGGGGAACTCGGGACGGATCTGCGAGAACATGTACCGCCAGGTACGTATGGTGAACGGCTTGCCGGAATCGTCGTTCTTGACGAGACTGTCGGCCATGTCCACGCGGAAGCCGTCCGCGCCAAGACCCAGCCAGAAGCGCATGACGTCGACCATCGCATCGCATGTGGAGATCACGTCAGGGTCGAGCGCGTCGGGGCCGATCGCCGGCCGCTGCCACGACTCGCAAGGGTGCGCGAACCCGTAGTTGAGCGCGGGCTGGCATTTGAAGAAGTTGAGGATGTACGTACCGTCGCGCGGGGTCTCGCCGCCCACGAACGGCAGACCGTTGCCGCCGGAGATCCAGCAGTCGGTCCAGATGTAGCGTTCCGACATGCTGACGCCGTCGAGGGTGCGATCCTCGGGGCGCTCGCGGCCGCTGGCGCGGAACCATGCATGCTCCTCGCTGGTGTGGCCGGGGATCAGGTCGAGCAGGACCCTCATGCCGCGGCGATGCGCTTCGGTGAACAGTCGTCTGGCGTCGTCGAGCGTGCCGTAGCGGGGTGCGACCGTTGTGTAGTCGCGCACGTCGTAGCCGGCATCCTTGAACGGCGAATCGTAGATCGGATTGACCCACAGCGCGTTGCATCCCAGATCGCGGATGTAGTCGAGACGTGAGATCAGGCCGGGCAGATCGCCGATGCCGTCGCCGTTGGAGTCCTGGAAACTCTGCGGATACACCTCGTAGAACCGGGCCTGTTCCAGCCATGCCGGGCGGGGTCCTCGCCGCCATTGCCACTGCCACTGATCTGCAGTGTTTTCCGTCATATCGTCTCCTTCGTCGTATTCCCGCACGTCCGCGCGCCGGCATCCAAACGCCGGCGCGTTGGTCAGCCGTTCCGCCAGACGCAGAAGGTGCGCGGTGGGATGGCGATCTGCCGCTCGTGGCCCTTCGTATAGCTCGCCCAGTTCGCCTCGCCGCACGCCTCGGGACCGCGCGAACTGAATGCGCACTCCCACGCGGAGTCGTCGAGCGGCGCGAACTGGCCGTAGTCGTGCACGGCGCGCAACGCCGACACGTTCTGCCATGCCGTCTGCCGGGTCGGGTTGACGGTCACGCAGTCGTTGCCCACGCGGAACACGACCACGGAATCGTCGCGCGCGGGCACGATGCGGGGGCCGCCGAAATACGCGGGGTTGCAGCGGCGCAGACGGATCAGTGCCGCATAGTAGTCCACCAGATCGCCCAGCCGCCGCGCGCGACGCCAGTCCAAACGGTTGAGTTCGGCGGAACGGTCGTACGAGTTGTCGCAGCCGTGCTTGGTGCGCGCGAACTCCTCGCCGGACAGCATGAACGGGATGCCCGCCGACGTGGCGATGATGCCCGCGGCCATGCGGTTCGCCTCCATGATGTCCTCGGTCAGGCTGGGGTCGGCATCGTATTCGGCGTTCGTCGGGCCGGAGTCGGCGGCGGACCACACGTTGCCCAGAATGCCAAGACCGTTCACGCCGGCCGAGTCGGAGTCGGCCGATGGCAGGTCGTTCGCGACGACCGAATCGGAGTCGGCATCGGCGGAATCAGCGGTGTCGGCACCATTGACGGAGTGGACGGCGCCGAGCGAACCGGCATCGGCGGAGTGGACGGCGTGAAGTGTGCCCGTATGGCCGAACGCCACCGATCGCATGGCCATGCAGAGCTTGTCCCACAACGTCAGATCGTCGTGCGCGGACACGTACTGCACGAACTGGCCCACGCTGGCGGCCTCGACCTGCGTGCCCCGCCACGCGTCGACGGCATGGCGGACGGCGGGCGCGAACTCACGGGCCGCACCGGAGACATAGCCGGGCTTGTGATGATGGAAGATGTTGCCGCGGATGGCGTCGCGCGTATCGTCGCTGAAGAAGCCGATACGCGAATCGAGTTGCGATAGTCCACGTTTGCCAGCCAGTACGACGTCGGGCGAGACGGCGGTCATGTCGGCGGCCCACGGCTCCCCGTACACGATCTTTCCGGCGCCGCCGGGCAGCGAGTCCAGCCGGGCGCGCACCGCGTTCATGGTGTCCACGTCCATCAGGCCCATGAGGTCGAACCTGAAGCCGTCGATGTGGTACTCGCGCGCCCAGTACGCCACGGAATCGACGATGTACTTGCGCATCATCGGCCGCTCGGACGCCATGTCGTTGCCGCAGCCGGAACCGTTGGACAGCGCGCCACCGGCGTAGCGGCGGCAGAAATAGCCGGGAACCATGCGCTCCAGCCAGTTGTCGGCGGAGTACATGTGGTTGTAGACCACGTCCATGATGACCTTGAAGCCGTTGGCGTGCAGCGCCTGGATCATCCGCTTGCACTCACGGATGCGGGTGGCGCCGTCGAACGGATCGGTGCTGTACGAGCCTTCGGGAACGTTGTAGTTGACCGGATCGTAGCCCCAGTTGTAGGCGCGGCGGAGTGGATCGCCGTCGCAAGCGGCGGCCTCGTCCACTGAACCGAAGTCGAAGATCGGCATGAGCTGCACGGCGGTGACGCCCAGTCGGCGCAGGTAGGCCATGCATGTGGGGAATTCGCCGCCTCCGTCCACGCTCGTGTCGGGGTGGGTGAACGCCAGATAGGTGCCGCGATGTTCGACGGGAATGCCGCTGTGGGAGTCGTTGCTGAAATCGCCGACGTGGGTCTCCCAGACCACGAGCTCACTCATCGGAGTGTTCGGGGAACGGTCGGCGGCCCAGCCGTCGGGGTCGGTCTTTCGCAGATCCACGACCATGCTGCGGCGGCCGTTCGCACCGGCGGCACGAGCCCACGGATCCGCGGTGCGGGTTACGCGGCCGTCCGGGAAATGCACCATGTAGTCGTAGTAGACGCCGTGCCTCGCATCGTCGACGTGCACGGTCCAGGTGCCGTCGCCTGGGTGGGGTTGCATCGCATAGGTGGCGTATGGCCGGCGCGAAAGGTCCGCATCGGAATCGGGATCATTGGCGTGCACGCCCGGGGCGCAGGCTCCGCCCTCATAGAACAGCCGCAGCTCCACGCTGGCCGCGGTCGGCGCCCACACGCGGAATGTGGTGCCGAGACCTGACCTGTCGGGAATCGCGCCCAGATCGTCGCCGGCATACGTCGGTAGCTCATCGGCCTGCGGAACATTCATACGACACCCCCATTGGCGCTTCACTCATCTACCCAGCAATCTACCAGCAGTCCCGAACGCCAGTCGGCCGGCTTGAAAGCGCGCGTTTGCGAGCAATCTTCGAGTTCTGAAGTGATTCCACAGGCGTGCAGACACCAATCTCCAAGTTCTGAAGTGTCAAACCGCGATATGGCAAGTACGGACCTTGGAATTCCAATGGATATATATATAGGGGTGAGCCGTTTCGTACTTCAGAACTTGGAGATTGGTGTCTGTGAGGGGCAATAATCACTTCAGAACTCGAAGATTGCCTCGTGCTGGCTCACCATTCCCGATTCGCCCACGTCCCCGGATTCATCCGCCTACCGGATTCTCCTACGCGATGGGCCGGATGGGGATGCGGTGCGCGTGAAGAGCCTCGACGATGTCGTGATGGTGCGTGGAGACCAGGATGGTCTTGCCCGCGGCCACGAAGCGGTTGAGCACACGCACCACGAGGTCGGTGTTGCGCTCGTCGAGGCCGTCGGTGGGTTCGTCGAGCACGAGCAGGTCGGGGTTGAGTGACATGCAGCAGGCGATGGCGACGCGCTTCTTCTCCCCGCCGCTCAGGCGGTAGGGTGCGCGATCGCGGAAGCGTTCGAGCTCGAACAGTTGCAGGATGTCGCGCACACGTCGCTGGATTTCGCTGTCCGGAAGCCCCATCTGCGCGGGACCGAAGGCGATCTCCTCCCCCACCGACGGGCAGAACAGCTGGGTTTCGGAATTCTGGAAGACGAAGCCGATGCGCTGATGCAGCCGCTTGGCGAACCGCTTGTCGGCGAGCGCCTCCCGCGTGATCAAGTCGCCGTCGAACCGGTATTCGCCATCAGTGAGGGTCTCCAGGCCGTTGAGAATGCGCATGATGGTGGTCTTGCCGCTGCCGTTGGGGCCGAGCAGGGCCACGGATTCACCGCGGTCGAGGGTCATGTCGAAATCGCGCAGCACTTCGCGCGGGGGTTCCCCGTCCGCACCCGGATACGTGAAGCACGCCTTGCGCAGCTCGGCAAGGGGCTTCGCAGTGCCGTCGGTACCGTCGTTGGTCATGGCCTCTCCTTGTTGTCATTTGCCGCCCGTCACCGTGTTGGTCGGCTCCGGATTCCCAGTAGACGGGCAATCCTCGAGTTCTGTGCGGATTTCGCACCTCGGCGAACACCTATCCTCGAGTTCTGTGCGTCATATTCGCCACAACGCCGGTATAGGCGTTGGAATTCCAAGCCCCATACTCGCCGTATCGCATCCTGAGCACACAGAACTCGAGGATAGGTGTTGGTGCAGGCAGCGAATCCGCACAGAACTCGAGGATTGCCCATATCGCGCCTAGGCCGCATCCCTCGTTACCCGAAATATACCGCCATTGCACACATGCCGGCGATCATGACCAGATACGCCGCATTCGCCGCGGTGAGCCAACGCTGCCTCGGCACCCGGTATTCGCCGGCGAACCCTCGGCACAGCATGGCTTCGGACATCTCCCGGGCTCTGCGGTTCGCGAGCAGGAACACCGCGCCAAGCACATGCCCGGCCGAGGCCATCTTGTGCCGGTCACGTCCCACGCTGCGCAGGCTCAGCGAGTCCAGCAGCGCCAGCATGGAGCGCCCGAGGATGTCGATGAACTGGATCGTCACGTCGCAGATGTACACCACCGAATTCGGCACCCGCAACCCTCGCAGCCCTGCGATCAGGCGGTTCCACGGAACGGTACGAGCCAGTCCCACCGTCAGCGACACGGTAATGAACGCCTTGATGAACAGGCGCATCGGCGAGCTGTACTGGCCGAGGAACACCGCTGGCAGGGCGATCAGGGAACTCAACGCCGCTATGCCCAGTCCCGTGAACACAACGGTCCGCATCAGGCGCGCGGGCCGTATGGCCAGCACCGCCAGCACCACGGCGAGCATGACATATCCGAACGCCATGTTGCGCGTGGCGTTGACGCATACGATGGCCAATACCAGTCCCAGCAGACGCAGTGAAGTGGAGACATGTCCGAGCAGCCGATCCACCGGGCCTGCGACGAGCTCGGGTTGCCCTCCGTCGGCCACTGCGGCGAGCATGGCGCCGATGGATCCCAGATTCCTTTCGATGAACGTCGAACGGTCATCGGCCGGCTCATATCCTTCCGGTTCGGCAAGCCAGTCGGGCAGTCCACCGTCGGGCTTGGATTCGCGGGCCGCATCACCAGAAACATCGGCCGCGACCCCGCCGCTCGGATCCGTCATCCGTACCGTCATGCCTTCGCCGTTTTAGCGGCCGCCACACCTTGGGAACCGGAACCGCCACGCACCCCCATCGCCAGCAGACGGAACACGATGGTCGTTACGGCGACGCCGATGACGGCGCAGAGAATATAGCCGACCCAGTCGGGCAGTCCCTGCATGGAGTAGTCGGGCAGCAGGGCGTTCCATGAGAATCCGTGCGCGATCCGCTCGGGCACGTAGCTCAGCCCGGTTTCGGCCTTGAACTCCTCGGCTCCCCATTCGCCGTACGCAGTGCCGGTGGCGAGCAGGCCGATCGGCGAAAGCACGGCGAGCAGGCCGAGCCCGATCCAGACCGGAGTTCTCAGACCCTTCAGCCCCTTCGCCTCACCCCGGCCTGCTCCATCATCCACGCGGGCGGAGTCGGCAACGATCTCGGGCGCGGTGCGACGCACGAACTCCACAACCACCACGGTCACCAGCCCCTCAATAATCGAAGCCATCAGCAGGTGCGGGATCAGCACGGCCGGCACCGAAACGGTTACGGGATAGGGGAAGTACAGCGCCTGCCCGGCGGCGTCGCGGAACAGAGCCGGCTGCACACCAAGCTCGAGCGCCACGCAGAGCGCGGCCATCGTGATGCCCACGTAGGCGCCGATGAACGTGGCCGCGCGCTCCCGCCAACCAGCTGCCAGCACCTTCCTCAGCGCCGCGTACAGCCCGTATGCCACGAACGGCAGCACGAACGCCATGTTGAAGCAGTTCGCCCCGAATGTGATGAGACCGCCGTCGCCGAACAGCAGCGCCTGCAGCAACAGGGCCACCGACACCGCGATCGTGGCGTACTGCGGCCCGAGCAAAATGGCGATGAGAGATCCGCCGACCGCGTGCGCGGTGGTGCCGCCGGGGCATGGCACGTTGAACATCATGATGAGGAACGAGAACGCCGCACCGGCGCCGAGGTAGGCCATCCGTTCATGATTCGCGTGCGTCATCACATATTTCAGGCACAGGCCCCACACCGGGATCATGATGACGAAGAACATCAGGCCCGTCGACGGGGACAGATAATTGTCCGGTATGTGCATCGCCAGCGTGACGGCATCCCCTGATGCGATCATGTGCGGCCCCTTTCCTCGGCATCTTCTCGGTATTTCGGGCCCAAAAGCCCGAAAAATATGGTAGATGAGCCGATTTCACCCGTGTAAACACGACATATCGGCACCGTGTTTTCGTTGATTTTTCAACGAAAACAGCCTCTCCGAGATATGAAACACGCCGATGGGCGGGACATCGCAATCCGGTGATTTTCCCGTTACATAGGCGGTTTTTTCCGGCATTATTCTTGGCCGCAGATTTCAGGGCGATGATCGAAAGGAACACGCATGATAGCTGACCACATCACCGGCAACATCATCGAGAACCCTCCGAAGGACGGCAAGCTGAGCGTGCCGATCGACTTCGAATGGTTCGAGACCGACAAGAAGCGCATGGCTAAGGTGGCGGAGGACGGCACCGAGTTCGGCGTGATGGTGGGCCGCACGATCAAGGACGGCGACGTGCTGGCCGAGACGGACGACAAGCGCTACTACGCGAAGATCAAGACCGCGCAGCTGATCGAGATCCCGGTGAGCTCGATGAAGGAGATGGGCCGCCTGTGCTTCGAGCTGGGCAACCGTCATCTGAGCCTGAAGGTGGAGAGCGACCGTGTGCTCGTGCCGTACGATCATCCGACGATGGAGTACACGAAGAAGATCGGCTTTGAGCCGCACATCATCGAGGGTGGATTCGACGGATTCCTGATCGTGAAGGCGCATGCCGGTTCGGGCACGATCATTCCGGGCACGAACAAGACGACGGGCGATCTGGCCGAGGAGGAGCAGGAGGCCGCGGCAGACAAGGACTGGAACGCAGCCGAGGCCGGGCATGGCCACGACCACGATCATGATCACACGCACGATCATGGCGAGCACGCGCACGGCGGCCATGCCCACGCCGACGGCGAGTACGAGGCCAACGGGGTGCTGCATCGTCCCGACGGCTCCCACAGCCACGATGGCGGCAGGACCTGGCATACGCACTGACAGCAATCCCGGTCTGGGCTCCCCTCAGTCTGCTTCGCAGACAGCTCCCCTCAGAGAGGGGAGCCTGTGGCTTTTCGACTCGGGAGCGCATCGGATAAACAGGGAGGAATCCATGGCACGAACCACACGCGCCGGCACGTCACGCACGTCAACGATGGCGACGGCAGCGGCCATGACGCCGGATGAGATCGAGGCGCGGCATCTTGCCATGCTGCAGGTGTGTGACAGCGTGTTCCCGATTGGCGCGTTCGCCCTGTCGAACGGCATGGAGACGTTCGTGCAGCGCGACTTCCTGCGCCGAGGCCCCGACTTCGAGCAATATCTGAAAAACTATCTGGAAGTCGCTCCGTACAAGGAGATCGGCCAGATGGTGATCGCAGGCCGGTATGCGCAGGATTCGCGTCTGTCCGAACGCGGTCTGGAGTCACGGGTCGAGGAGCTGGACGCATTGTGTTCGGCGTTGCAGTCGGCCCGCGAGATCCGCGACGGCAGCGAGCGCATGTGCGCGCGACTGATCAAGCTCGTGGAGAAGATGGACGCGAACGACGGCATCGAATCCCGCAGCCCGCATCTGGCGATGTACCGCCGGCTGATCGCCGACGGCCGGTGCCGGGGCCTGCACGCCATCGCGATGGGCCTGTACGCGGCCGACCATGCGGCCACGCTGCGCAGCGCTGCGGTCACGTACGGCTATTCGCTGATCAGCGCGCTCACCATGTGCGCGGCGAAGGCGATTCCGCTCAGCCAGTACGCGGGCCAGGTGGCGCTGCACGACTCGTTCCCGAACCTGGTGCGGGCCGTGGACGTGGCGTTCACGCTCAAACCGGACGATCTGGGCATCTCCGGCGCCTATCTCGACATCGCCGCCATGCAGCACGAGACCCTGTATTCGAGGCTGTACATGAGCTAGCCGCCACACGTCAGATGCCCGGCATGCGAGTTTTGTGGCTTTTCGTCCACGAATATGGCCTTCCAGCGGGGAATGCTCCCCGAATGTGCTTGGTTATGACCGATTTTTCCCTTCCGAAAACCACAAAACTCACGAGTACCGTGCGGAGCGCATCAACCGTGCGCTCCCCCAACCACACAATCACCCGCAAACCACACGAACAACCACACGATCGCACAACATACAAAGGAGAACATCATGAGCTACGTACGCATCGGAGTGGCCGGCCCCGTCGGCTCCGGCAAGACCGCGCTGATCGAGCGCCTGACCCGCAAGATGGCCGACGACTACAGCATCTGCGTGGTCACGAACGATATCTACACCAAGGAGGACGCCGAGTTCCTGATCGCGAACTCCCGCCTGCCCGAGGACCGCATCGTTGGCGTGGAGACCGGCGGCTGCCCTCACACCGCCATCCGCGAGGACTGCTCGATGAACCTCGAGGCGTGCGAGGCGATGGCCGCCGCCCACCCGGACGTGGACATCATCTTCGTGGAGTCCGGCGGCGACAACCTGTCTGCCACGTTCAGTCCCGACCTCGCCGACGCCACGATCTACGTGATCGCCACCGACGAGGGCGACAAGATCCCGCGCAAGGGCGGCCCGGGCGTCACCCGCTCCGACCTGCTCGTCATCAACAAGTCCGATCTGGCGCCGCTCGTGCATGCCGACCTCGACGTGATGGCCCGCGACTCCGAACGCATGCGCAACGGTCGCCCGTACATCTTCACCGATCTGATGGGCGGCTCCGGCGTGGACGACGTGATCAGCTGGATCAAGAAGGACGTCCTGTTCGAGGGCAAGTAACCCTGCAAGCGCACCGTGGAGCGTGGGCGCTGCAGTCAGCCACCGTCACCGCCCACGCCCGACGGCATTCCACAGAAATCGAGGCCCCATGCCCAGCAGCACTTTCCGGCTCGCCACCGCGTTTCGCAACGGCCGCACGAAGATCGACGACGTCTATTTCGAGGCGCCGTTCAAACTCATGAGCCCGTTCGACCGCGGACGTCACGCGGACTTCATCGTCATGCTCGCCTCGCCTGGCTTCCTCAAGGGCGACGAGGCGCACATCGAGTGCACGTTCGGCGCGGGCACCGATTCGACGATCAAGACGCAAAGCTATGAGAAGGTGCTGAACACGGATGACGGTTCGGCGTCACGCACGATCGATCTGACCGCGCAGGGCGACGCGAAGGCCGTGTTCCTGCCGTTCCCCGTGATCCCGTTCGAGGGCAGCACGTTCTCGAACCTCTCGACCGCGCGCATCAGTCCGGAGTCGACGTTCGTGTACGCGGACGTGGTGACGTGCGGACGTGTGGGCCGCGGCGAACGCTGGCAGATGAATCGGTTCTCGAACCGGCTGCGCGTGAGCGTGGACGAGTCGCTGGCGTCGGACGAATACCGGCGGGCGTTGAATGGCGATCCCGCCAAGACCACAGACGACCCCACCGCTGACACCACGCCCGAGCCCGCCGCCAAGACCGCGCATCGCGGCCGCCCGCGCAAGCAGACGTCCCGCTCCCGTCTGGTGTTCGCCGACCGTCTGCTGCTCGACCCGACACGGTTCGACTACACGGAGATGGGCATGTGGCGCGAGTACACGCATTGCGGCGTGCTGTACGCGCACCTGCCGGAGACCGATCCCGGATACGATCCGAGCGCGCTCGCCGATGCGCCGGCGTCCCCGTATGCGGCGTCGGGCGGGGCGGCCGCCGGGGCGAAGGATCCGCGACTGATCGCCGATCCCCGCAAGCGCATCGAGGCAGCGCGCGTGGCCGCGGAGGATGCGCTGATCACACGAATCCGCGACTACACCGAAACCGTGAAATCCAACGGTTTCCAAGGCGAGTTCGGCGCCAGCCGCGTCACGGACGGCGTGTGCGTGCGCATTCTCACCACCCGTGGAGACGACGCCTTCGACTTCATCAAGGCCATCGCGGACATGGTGTGACAGCCGCCCACATAGTGCAGGCGCCGCTCAACACCCGAATCAGAACAGGAAGTACCGCTGCGTGAGCGGCAGCTCGTTCGCCGGATCGGAGTGGACAAGCTCGCCGTCCACCGTCACCTGGAACGTCTCCGGATTCACGCGGATGTCGGCCAGCGTGTCGTTGAACTTGAGGTCCTTCTTGCCTACCGTGCGGCAGCCGTGTACGGGCAGCACCTGCCGCTGCAGGCCGAGCTTGCCCTTGATGTCGTCGTCGATCGCGGCCTGCGAGACGAACGTCGCGCAACTCGACCCCAGCGCACGGCCGAGCGCGCCGAACATGTCGCGGTAGTACACGGGCTCGGGCGTGGGGATCGACGCGTTCGCATCGCCCATGCGCGAGTAGGCGATCGAACCGCCCTTGATCACCATCTCCGGCTTGGCGCCGAACATGGCCGGCTGCCAGATCACGAGGTCGGCCATCTTGCCCACCTCGACGGATCCCACGTAGTCGGCGATGCCGTGCGTGATGGCCGGGTTGATCGTGTACTTGCTCACGTAGCGCTTGGCGCGGTAGTTGTCGTTGCGGTTGTTGTCGTGAGAGTCCTCGGGCAGAGGTCCGCGCTGGATCTTCATCTTGTGCGCGGTCTGCCACGTGCGGGTCACGACCTCGCCCACGCGGCCCATGGCCTGCGAGTCGGAGCTCATCATGGAAATGATGCCCATGTCGTGCAGCACGTCCTCCGCGCCGATCGTCTCGGGACGGATGCGCGAGTCGGCGAACGAGATGTCCTCGGGCACGTTGCGATCCAGATGATGGCAGACCATCATCATGTCGAGATGCTCGTCGACCGTGTTGCGCGTGAACGGCATGGTCGGGTTCGTGGAGCTGGGCAGCACGTTCGGGAAGCCGGCCGCGCGGATGATGTCGGGCGCGTGGCCGCCGCCGGCACCCTCGGTGTGGTACGTGTGGATGGCACGGCCCTTGAACGCGGCGATCGTGTCCTCCACGCAGCCGCCCTCGTTGAGCGTGTCGGTGTGGATGGCCACCTGCACGTCCATCTCGTCGGCCACGCCGAGGCAGGTGTCGATCACGGCGGGCGTGGAACCCCAATCCTCGTGGATCTTGAGTCCGGCGGCGCCTGCGCGGATCTGCTCGCGCAACGGTTCGGGACTGGAGTCGTTGCCCTTGCCGAGGTAGGCGATGTTGACGGGCAGCGCCTCGGCCGCCTCGATCATTCGTGCCAGGTGGAACGCGCCGGGATTGCAGGTGGTGGCGTTCGTGCCGTCGGCCGGGCCGGTGCCGCCGCCGACCATGGTGGTGATACCGCCGGCGAGCGCGGTGCGCACCTGCTGCGGGGAGATGAAGTGGATGTGCGTGTCGAGTCCGCCCGCGGTGACGATCATGCCTTCGCCGGCGATGGCCTCGGTGCCGGATCCGACGGCCAGTCCGGGCGTCACGCCGTCCATGGTCTGCGGGTTGCCGGCCTTGCCGATGGCGCTGATCTTGCCGTTCTTGATGCCGATGTCGGCCTTGTAGATACCGGTATAGTCGAGGATCAGCGCGTTGGTGATGACGGTGTCGGGCGATTCGGCGTCGAGCTGCACGGAACTTTGTCCCATGCCGTCACGGAACGATTTGCCGCCGCCGAATTTGAGTTCGTCGCCGTAGTTCGTGCAGTCGCGTTCGACTTCGATGATCAGGTTGGTGTCGCCGAGGCGGACGCGGTCGCCGGTGGTGGGGCCGAACATGCCCGCGTAGTCGCTGCGTGTGATTGTGGTGCTCATAGTCTCACTCCCCCGTCAGATTCCCAGAAAGCCCTGCTCGTGCGCCTTGGCGAACGCCGCGTCGCGCACCTGCGGATCGTCGAGCGGCCCGTCGACGAGCGCGCTGAATCCGTGGATCTCGCGCGTGCCGCCGATGTCGATGAGCCGCACACGATGCGCCTCGCCGGGTTCGAATCGCACGGCGGTGCCGGCGGCGATGTCGAGTCGTTTGCCGTACGCGGCCTTGCGGTCGAACTTGAGATACTTGTTGACTTCGAAGAAGTGGAAGTGCGATCCGATCTGGATGGGTCGGTCGGCGGTGTTGACCACGTCGAGTTCGATGGCGTCACGGCCGTCGTTGAGCGTGATGTCGCCGTCGGCGTAGAAGTATTCGCCGGGCTTGAGTTTTTCAGTGGTTTCGATGGGGTTGTGGATGGATACGAGCTTGGTGCCGTCGGGGAACGTGGCCTCGACCTCCACCACGTCGATCATCTCGGCCACGCCGTCCATCACGTCCTCGGGCTTGAGCAGCGTACGACCGTACTGCATGAGTTCGGCCACGGTGGCGCCCTCGCGGGCACGCTCCACGCATTCTGAGGAAATCAGCGCCACGCATTCCGGATAGTTGAGCTTCACGCCGCGCGCCTTGCGCTCCTTGGCGAGCTCGCCCGCCAGATGCAGCATGAGCTTGTCGGTCTCTCGTGGTGTAAGTCTCATCGGACCCCCCATCCATTCACGTTCATCCACGTTTGCGAATCGAGGCAATCCTAGGCCCGTAATAAAAACGCCACGTTTCCGTGCCGCCGTGCCTCTTATCGCCGACGTCTGGTCACTGCTGCTTCAGGTATTCGCCCAGATGCGGGACGACGAACTCCAGTTCGCCATGACCGGCCGGGCGAATGAGACGATCCTTGATGAGAATGGCACGGTACTTGCTCACCCAACTGCGGCTACGGCGTGTACGCGACGCGATATCGCCCACCTTCGTCGATTCGGGAGCATCCTGCGCCATGGCTCGCAGAAACAGCCGTTCGGCGCTGGTCGTGCCATCCAATGCGGGCGCGCATACTGCGTCATCGAAGGCCAGCAATGCGTCCGCGGTACCGGCTTCGACATCCGCCGCCGTAATCGTATCCGAACCGCGTCGCTGCGCCGACTGCCACATGTAATACCCAACAAGCTGCACCATGTACGGATATCCGTCGGATCTGCGGGCCGCCTCAAGCGCGTCGCTCTCACTGATCGTCTTGCCGGATTCGGCCACCGTTTCCAAGTACGCGTTCTTCACATCAGGCAATGGCACATTATCGAGTTCGCGGCGCAGGGCCCTGCGCAGGAACGTGGTCACCTCGTTGTCGAGCAGATCATTGACCATGTACGGTAGTCCGGCGAACACGATCGCCACGCCTTTCTTTTCCGCATCGGGAACATCGCTCTCATCTCCGTCCGCGATCACGTGCTGGACGGCCGTCGCAATGGCGATCAGATCGTCACGCGACGCCGCCTGCGTCTCATCGATGGTGATGAGGATTCCCTTGCCCTTGCCGATCTTTCTGCCGGAGAGTCGTCTATTCAATGCATTGCGCAGCGTCAGGGGGCTGGATGCCACGGAAAAGTGCGCCTGACCGAGACTAGCCGTGGCCACGCCGGCAATACCGACGGATGGACTGAAATCCGCCTGGTCAAGATGCATGCCCGATGGCGCCAACGCCTGCACCAGACGCGTCACCAACCCCTCGGACGCGGTCTCTCCGATGGTCTCCCAACGCTGTGCCTTGGCGATACGGCGAAACTCCGTGAGCATGACCGTCTTGCCGAAGCCACGCTGTCCGGTCACCAGCATGATGCGTCCCGGGGCACCCACGCCGTTCTCCAGTGCCTCGGAGAAATCGTCGATCATCGATTGGCGTCCGATAAGAATCGGCGGCATCTTGCCGGCCGTCGGCTTGAACGGATTCGCCGCCATAGTCATCCCCTCCTGCATTCGCAATCGTCACGCAGCCGCTTGCGTCGGACGTCGCGTATGCCGATGCGGACGTTCATCGTTGTGCACCATCTGTCACGATTGCGTACCAAATTACACGATTGCGTACCAAATTACACCATATTGCACCATGGGATACGGGAAACGGTCGAGGGGCGGCGGCGCGCCGAGCGGCTACGCCGCTCACACGAGCGGGGCGCGTGCGTCGAGCGTGCAGATGACGCCGCTCTCGTTCTTGACCCATTCGATCGCCTGCAGCGCGGCGATGTTCCACAGCGCGTGCGGGATGCCACCGAAGTCGGGCTGGTCGGCCCAGAACGTCTCGTCGTCGGGGAAGACGGTGACGACCGTGCCCTCCTTGGCCGGCGTGATCGTGCGGTACAGCCGCTTCGCCAGCGTGGCGACGAACTCGTTGGCCGCGCCGAGCGTATCGATGATGTGCTGGTCGGCGGTCACCGGCGGACCGATGATCTCCCACGATTCGACGTCGTCCGCATCCCAATGCGCGGATTCGCCGCCGATCTTGCGTTCCAGCGTCACGAACAGTCGCGCGAACTCGGCGGACGTCAGTCCCGTGACCCGCCGCCTCGTCGCCAACTCAATCGGTGTCATCCCATCCTCCTCATCGTCATACGCATCGATTCCACCGGAATTGCCCGCATCGGCATATCCAATATGCACATTGAAATACAGAAAATAATCACAATATTCTGTGATTGATATACAGACTACTGCGGTATTCGTATGGGTTGCAATAGTGTGCCTCAGCCAATATGCCCACGCCATATGATTGAAATAATTCAGATGAACAAGGAGGTTCAATGTCTTATCCGCTTGACAATCTCGGCGATTACAACAAGGTGCGAGACGCGTTGCATGCCGTCGGAGGTAACGCCAATGTCTTTTATGCGCAGATCGAGCAGAATGCCGCGCCAAAGTACGTCGGCGTCGGCATCTTGATCGGCGGGGCTCTAGCGTCATTGAGCTTCTGGGGATACAGTCAATGGCAAAGACGGCAGAACTCCTCGCGTCAGGTTCTCTCGTCAGACAGCCCCTCGTGCGAGAACCCCGACGACGATGTCCCCCATCCCGCTCATGCCCATATCGATACTGCAAAAGAGTAGAACCATATGACCGATACGAACGACATCTATATTTCACCCGATGCACTGACGCAGATCATGAGTCACATGGCCCCCACCGACGAAAGGCGTAGACAGGAGGAGCAGATCGCGAAGGAACGGCAGCAATCCGTCGAACGACTCATTGCCAGTGGAGCCCCCACTGTTCCGCTAACGTTCGCGAAGACCCTGACACCGCCCCGCGCAAAAGCCAGATTGATGCGAATAAGCACCGCGTACAACGGTGATCTTGTGGCCCAATGGTTCGTCCCCAATACCAACGACAGCGGTACGTGCACGGTTGAATCCTTACAGGAGTCACGACATATGCCGTATTCCGTATTCCCCGAAGACGTCGATTACGTGGTTCCCATGCCGAAGCATCAATGGCTCGGCGTTTGTTCCCGATCCTCATGGGACGAAGATGATCACCTGCGCGATGCCGCCTGGCGTATTGATGACGACGGCAACGTTCTTGCCCGAGGCAATATGGGAGACGCCCTGCTGTGCCCCACGATCGGCAAAGATGGAACCATATGGGCAACGTACTTCGACGAAATGCCTGACCGATGGGATTCAGATGACGACGAACTTTCGGACGATGGCAGATACACCGCGGGATACACGGGCATGACCGTATTCAACGATCAGCTCCACGTCGTTTCCCGGCATCACACGCCCACGTTAATAGGCGAAGTGTATTGGAGCCATACGGACGGCAATGATTTCTGGTATCTGAGCTATCCCGATTGGATGATCGATCATTGGACTCCCCATGGCTGGGAACAGCCCATACCCGCGAACCAACTTGGCGGCAGCCCGTTCATCGCATATCACAACCGTCTGGCACGATTCAGCGGTCCCGGAGAAGACAGGGACACGCTGTACTACGTTCCTTCTGACCCTCACGAGCCAGTACAGACATGGCGCAAAGTTGTAGTGACGTTTCCGGATGGCACGCCACTACAACGAGGACACATCACCACCTGGGGCAACATGTTGTATTACGTGCACGGCTACGACTGGTACACGCTAAAAGTGTTCAACGACTAGCGCGACGCCACGCAGGACGGCGGCCGGCGCTAGACGCGCATGGACTGCTTGGCGGTTTCGACCTGGTCGGCGCCGCCCTTGCCGGAGGCGATGAACCGGCCGGAGGCGAGCACGTGGTACGTGTCGCAGCGCTCGACCGCAAACTGCACCTTCTGCTCCACGAGCACCACGCCGATGCCGCGGTCCTCCACCATCGAACGAATCGACTTCTGGATGTCGGCCACGATGTTCGGCTGAATGCCCTCGGTCGGCTCGTCCAGGATCATCAGCTTCGGTCGCGTGATCAGCGCACGCGCGATCGACAGCTGCTGACGCTGGCCGCCGGAGAGCAGACCGGCGCGACGACTCGCGAACTCCTTGAGTACGGGGAACGCCTCCACGGCCTCGTCGTACCGGGCCTGCGCCTCCGAACCGTACTGGTCGGCCACCACATGCAGGTTCTCGTCCACGGTCATGCCACCGAACGACTGCTGCCCCTGCGGCACGAACGCCATACCGGAGCGGATGCGCTGGTTCGGCGACAGCTTCGTCACGTCACGGCTGTCGAACGACACCGATCCGGCGCTCGCCGGCAGCAGGCCGAGGATCGCCTTGAGCAGCGTGGTCTTGCCGGCGCCGTTGTTGCCGATGATGCTGATCCACTGACCGGCCTCCACGCTGAAACTGATGTCGTTGACCACGGTCACCTTGCCGTAGCCGGTGCTCAGATTCTTCACTTCAAGCATTGCCATTGTTGTTCCTTACTCGCTTTGTTGCAGTCTGATTCCGACGACGGTCCAGCTCCCACACAGAGGAGTCATGGGAGATCATCGGTCGCCGCGCCCGGCGGCGAATGATGCGTGCGACTTCAAGGCGCGGAAGGCGAAGGCGTACGACGGTACGTCGAGCCTTCCGCAACGCAGAAGGCGCTCCATCATTCGCCGCCGCCCAGGTAGATGCGGACGACTTCGTCGTTATTCTGAATCTCCTCGACCGAGCCTTCGGCGAGCACCTCACCCTGGTTGAGCACGGTCACGGAGTCGGCGAACTGACGCATGAAATCCATGTCGTGCTCGACGATGATCACCGTGCGGTTGCGGCTGCATCGTTTGAGCAGTTCGCCGGTCTGCTGGCGTTCCTCGGGGGTCATGCCGGCCACGGGTTCGTCGAGCAGCAGCAGGTGCGCGTCCTGCACGAGCAGCATGCCGATCTCGAGCCACTGCTTCTTGCCGTGCGGCAGGATGCCGGCGGGCTTGTACGCGTCGGCGGTCAGGCCGGTCACGTCGAGCATGTACTGGATGTTCTGCGAGACACCCTTGACCTTTTTGAACAGGTCGGAGGTCTTTTTGCGGAATCCTTCGGCGAGCTGCAGGTTCTCCAGTACGGACAGCTCCTCCACCACGGATGCGGTTTGGAAGGTGCGGCCGACGCCGAGTTTCACGATGTCGTTGGGCTTCTTGCCGAGCAGCTGTTCGCCGCGGAAGGTGGCGGATCCGGTGGCGGGCGTGAGTCCGGTGATCGCGTCGATGATCGTGGTCTTGCCGGCGCCGTTCGGTCCGATGAGGAATCGCAGATCGCCGTGTTCCACGGTCAGGTCGAGGTTCTTGACGGCCACGAATCCGTCGAATTCGACGTGCAGTCCCTTGACCTCCAGGTAGTCGCTCCACTGGCCGCCGCGGTCGTCGAGCACGGAAAGCTCGTCCTTCAGGTCCTCCATGCGCTTGCGTTCGGATACGATCTCGTCCTTCATGCGGCTGACCTCGTCGCGCATGCGGCGGGCTTCGTCGCGCATCTGACGGGCTTCCTCGCGCAGCTGGGCGGCGTCGAGCGCGTCGTCGTTCGTCGTGTTCTCGGTCACGGTCGTCTCCTTGTCGTTATCGCTGACGTTGCCGCCGTTGATGTCGTTCGCGCTCATGCTTCCACCGCCTTGGCCTGGCCGGCAGCGCCGGCTGCGGTGGCGCCGACCGATCCGCCCTTGATCTTCTCCACCAGCCAGGGCCATACGCCCTTGAACTGGCCGAGTCCCATCGGCGCGAACGCGATGACAAGGATGAACATCAGGCCTTCGATGTAGGTCCATGCGGACGGGTAGGCGTCGGACAGCTGCGTTTCGGCGAAGCGCACGAGCAGCGTGCCGATCACCGGACCGAGCAGCGTGGTGCGGCCGCCAATCACCACGCCGGCGAGCATCAGAATCGACGGAGTCACGCCGATGTCGGACGGGGAGATGATGCCCACGACGGGCACGAACATCGCGCCGCCGATGCCAGCGAACATGGCCGCCAGCGAGAAGGCGAACACCTTGATCGACGCGGGGTTGTAGCCGAGGAACTTCATGCGGTTCTCCTGGTCGCGCACGCCGATGATCAGCTCGCCCATGAACGATCCGCGGATCCAGCGCACGATCAGCACCATGCCGAGCGTGAGGAACGCGCAGATGAAGTAGATCATCGTCTTGTTGGCCGGATCGGTCAGATCGTATCCGAAGAATCCGGAGAAGTCGCTCAGGCCGTTCGCACCGCCCGTGGTCTTGGACTGGCCGATCAGCAGCACGGAGAACGCGGCCACCAGCGCCTGCGACAGGATGGCGAAGTAGGCGCCGCGCACGCCGCGGCCGAACACGAGGATGCCGAGGATGGCGGCGATCACGCCGGGCACCACGGCCACGGAGATCGCGGCGATCACCGGGTTGCGGAACAGCTCCCAGAATCCGGGCAGCTGCGTGATGCCGTACTGGGCCATGAAGTCGGGCACCTCGCCCGGTCCAAGCTCCTCGAGCTTCAGGTGGATGGCCATCACGTACGCGCCCAGGCCGAAGAACATGCCCTGGCCGAGCGTCAGCATGCCGCCCTGGCCCCACGCCAGTCCGATGCCCACGGCAACCATCGCGTAGCACAGGTACTTGGCAAGCAATCCCAAGCTGTATGTGCTGAGCACGGCAGGCATCAGGAAGATCAGCACGATCGTCACGGCCGTGCCGAACCACGCCCGGTATTTGCTGATGAACGCTCCGGCCACGCCGGAGGAAGTCGTTGGTGCATTCATGTCAGATCCCCTTTTCCACGTTCACGTCAATCACATCGTTCACTGCATTCGGTTTGTTCATTCGTAGAACCATGTCGTCGGTATCGTCGGTCATGTCGTCACCCCGCTACGCCAGATTCCTCGAACGGATCGAGACCAGACCCTGCGGACGGAACTGCAGGAACACGACCACGATCAGGAACACCGACATCTGCGCGATGGACGACGATGTGGGCAGCTCCACGGCGGACTGGCACAGGCCCAGCACGAACGATGCGATCACCGCACCCTTGAGCTGGCCGACGCCGCCGGCCACGACCACGAGGAACGCCTGCACGATGAACGTGGTGCCGAAGTTGTAGCTGATCGAATTGAGCAGGCTCAGCGCCACACCGGCCACGCCGGCGATGCCCGAACCGATGAAGAAGGTCACGTGGTCCACGGCCTTAGTGGAGATGCCGGACACCTCGGCAAGCTCGCGGCTCTCGGACGTGGCGCGGATCTGGCGGCCGAGCGGCGTGAGCTTGAGCACCGCGTACAGCGCCGCCACGCACACCACGGCGAGGATGAAGATGAACAGTCGGGCGGCCGGGAAGCTGTAGCCGAAAATGGTCACCGGCTGGGTGAGACCGGCCGGGGCCTGCGCGTACACGCCGGTCGCGCCGAAGATGTCTCGCGCCACCTGTTGCAGCACAAGCGATACGCCGAACGTGACGAGCAGCGTGTCGAGCGGACGCTCACGCATGCGTTCGAGCAGCAGCACGTCGAGCAGCAGACCAAGCAGGCCCGACACCACGAATCCGACGACAAGCGCCACGGCCAGGGCCACGGTCTTGCTGCCGATCACGGAACTCATCACGTAGGCGGTGTAGGCGCCGGCCATCATGAATTCGCCGTGCGCGTTGTTGATCACGCCCATCTGGCCGAACGTCAATGACAGGCCGAGCGCGGCGAGCAGCAGGATTGATCCGTTCGACAATCCCGCGACGATCTGCGGAAACAGCATGTTCATGGTTGTTCTCTCTTCCTCTTACTCGCTCTTGGACGTGGAATCGGTGGCGCCGGCGCTCAGGCTCTTCGCCCAGTCGTAGGTCGTCAGGTACGGGTCGGGCTTGATCGGGCCGTCGGACTTCCACACGGTGTGGATGAGCTTGTCCTTGCCGATCTTGCCGATGTACGACGTCTTGTAGATGTGATGGTTCTTGCCGTCCACGGTGACCTTGCCTTCGGGGGCGTCGAACGTGACGCCGTCGGCCGCGGCCTTGACCTTGTCCACGTCGAACGACTTGGCCTTCTCGACCATCGCC
>NZ_NEWD01000035.1 GCF_002234915.1 Bifidobacterium vansinderenii
GACTGCGCGGCGTGAGGGACGCCCGGCGCATCATGGTATCCAGGGACGAGATGCGGTGCGTCACGCGGTTCCCGAACAGCCTCGTGCGCTTCAACGCCTCGTGGTGGAGGGGAATCGACCTCGACCTGTACGACTGGAACGACCATGAGGGCCCCGCCGGACGATCCTACGACCTGTTCGGCGACCGCAGCGTGCAGCTCATCAACATCCCTGGCCACACCGACGGTCAGGTGGCCATGAAGATCACGGCGCCGTCGGGCCGGTACGTACTGCTGTTCGCCGACGGAGGCTACGCCACGCGATCATGGAGGGACATGGTTACGTCGGGCATCGTCTACGACCGTCACGCGCAGCGCTCATCGCTCGCATGGATCCGCGAGCAGAGCCTGTCGCCGCTGTGCGTGCGGTCGGTCGCCTGCCACGACACGGCGAATCGTCCCGAGACGATCCTGCTGAGCTGAAATGGCGCACGTCACGGCACGATCAGTGCGTCCAGTGCGGCGAACACCGTGTTGACGATTCCGTCCACTCCCTGCTCGTGTACCTTGGAAGGGTCGTGCAGCCAGAACGTGGTGGCCGACACCATCGATGAGGCGACGATCTCCAGAATCAACTCGCGGTTGACGGTGGGACGGCGCGGACCTTCCGTCCGTGGCTCCCCACCGCCGTCGGTCATCCGCAGTCTGCATTGCCGCTTGATGGCGTCCTTCCATCGTTCAATGAACCGAACGTCGGGCGCCGAGACGAGCAGCGCGCGGAACGCGTCCTCGTTGGCCCGGATGTAGTCCAGCGTGGGCATGAGCGTGACGCGCGCTGCTCCGTGCGCATCCCCGCCATCGGCATCCCTGACGGTCAGCGGCTCGTTCAGCTCCTCGAGGTCCCTCACCAGTCGACGTTCCAACGTCTCGAGCACCTCGCCAACGTGGTGGTAGTGCGCATAGAACGTGCTGCGCGCCACGAACGCTTTCGCGCATAGCGTCTTGACCGATGGCAGCTCGACGCGCTCCGTCGGGCCGGACGGATCGGCGCCTTCGTTGAGCAGAACGATGAGCGCGCGCTCGATGGCAGACTCGACGTCGTCCCGCGGCTTAGGCGCAACGGGCGGCGGATCGGCATGTGAGGTCTCCATGTCTTAACTCATATCCGCCATTCCGGACAGGCGACCCCATCGCCGAGGGCGCCAACACCAAGGGTGATAAGGCGTTGTTCACCCGGCGTGCATCCCGACTCGTGGGGTTTCGCGTGGTCTTACTCAGGAATACTGGTACATTGCCGGCAGAGTCACTGTCAAGGCGGATGACTGAGATCAATGAGCGGGAACGAGCGACTGTTGCAGAAGGGCGAGCCGGTCGAGTTCCAGTTCAACGCGTCGAAATGATTCTTCCTCTTTTGAGGCCTTGTTTCGGTTCGATTCGGAGTGGGGTCTCTTTCGTATGTGAGATGCGTGCTGCGTCTAAGTTTGTGAGCGGTAACATTTTGCGTTATCCTATATGGGATCGATTGTGTCGTACCTACTTACATAAAGAAGAGAACCCGCCAGTGAAGAAGAGTCTGCTCGCCATCGCCGCCGGAGCCTTCGTGCTCGGCGCTGCCGAATTCGTGATGATGGGCATCCTGCCCCAGGCCGCATCCGCCACCCACGTTTCCATCCCGACCGCCGGTCACTTCATCTCCGCATACGCGATCGGCGTGTGCGTGGGCGTGACCATGCTCGTGTTCGGGCGCAAGACCAGCCCGAAGCATCTGGTGATCCTGTTCATGGCCCTCGCGCTGATCGGCAACGCCATGAGCGCGGCCGCGCCGAACGCCATCGTGCTCGTCATCGCCCGGTTCATCGCGGGACTACCGCACGGCGCGTTCTTCGGCACCGGCACGGTCATCGCCAAGGCGCTCGCCGACAAGGGGCGTGAAGGCAAGGCCGTGTCCGTGATGGTCACCGGCCAGACCATCGCCAACATGTTCGGCGTGCCCGCCGGCACACTGCTCGCCGAATACCTTGACTGGCGTCTCGCCTTCGTGATCCTGGCTCTTGGCGCCGCCCTCACCATTGTGCTCACGCTGGCGTGGATGCCGCTTATCCCGGCGGTTCCGGACGCAGGTCTCGCTGGTCAGTTCCGCTTCCTCTCCAAGCCCGGCCCGTGGCTGGTGCTCGGTGCCGTGTTCGTCGGCAACTCCGGCGTGTTCTGCTGGTGGAGCTACGTCTCCCCGTGGCTGCAGAAGACCGGTGGCTATGATTCCCAGTTCGTGCCGCTGCTGATGATGCTCGCCGGATTTGGCATGGTGGTCGGCGGTCTCGCCGGCGGCCATCTGGCCGACCGCTGGCTGCATTCCGTAACCGCCGCCGTCGGTCAGACCATCTCCGCGATCGGTCTGCTCATGGTGTTCCTCGTGCCCGGTAATCTGGCCACTTGCGCCCTGCTCACCTTCTGGATCGCGTTCGGACTGTTCTTCATCAATGGCCCGCAGATGCTGCTCATGGCCGATGCCGGCAAGGGCGGCGGCGAGCTCATCGGCGGTGCGGCCGTGCAGATCGGCTTCAACGGCGGCAATGCCGTCGGATCGCTGGTCGGCGGCATGGCGCTGAACGCCTCCGGCATGAACTATCACGTCACCGGACTCGCCGGCCTGCCGTTCACCGCGGCCGCGGTGCTGTTGCTGCTCGCCTTCGCCATGTGCTTCGAGCGCAAGGAAGCTCGCCGCTGACCTTCGACACGGTCACGGTCGGTCTCGTTCGGCGAATGACATCCTTCGGGCGTATCGTGGCCTGACAACGATACGCCCGACATAGGGGGATGAATGACCAACGTAGCCAATACTGCCAATGTGAGCGATGCCGATAATGCCACCGGGAATGGCTCCGACCGCGAAGGCGCGAACGAGCCAAGGAATCAGAATCGATCCGGACATGTCTACCCGATCGATGCGCTGCGGGACTGGGCGGAGCGACTCTACCATGCGTACGGATTCGCCGACGCGGACAGCTCGCGCATCGTCGATTCGCTGATGTTCGCCGAACTGCGCGGCATCGACTCGCATGGCCTGCAGCGCGTCGGCATGTACGATCGCCTGATCGTGAATCCGGACGGCGGCGTGGACGTGAACGCCCATGCCGAGATCGTCCGCCAGACCCCGGTCAGCGCGGTCATCGACGGCCATCACGCGATGGGCCAGCTCACCTCCGACATGGCGATGAAACTCGCCATCAAGAAGGCGAAGACAAGCGGCATCGGCATCGTCGCGGTGCGTGAATCCAACCATTTCGGAGCCGCCGGATACTACACGAACATGGCCGCCGAACAGGGACTGCTCGGATTCGCGTCCACGAACACCGGTCCGATCGTGCTGCCGACGTATGCCACGCACCCGTTCCTCGGCACGAACCCGATCGCGTTCTCCATGCCGGCCGAGCCGCATCCGTTTTTCTTCGACGCGGCCACCAGCATCGTCTCCCACGGCAAGATCGAAGTGTGCGAGAAAGAACACAAGCAGCTTCCCGAGGCATGGATGGTCGACGGTCGATACGAGCCGATCTGGGATCCGAAGCAGGTGCCGGCACGCCCCGGACTGGACGTGGACGGCGGCATGCTTCCGGTCGGCGGGCTCAGCGAACTGACCGGAAGCCACAAGGGGTATGGGTTCTCCATGCTCGCCGAGATCTTCTGCGGAATCCTGCCGCAGGGCAACGTATCCAGTGACGTGGACGGGCTTGGCATCCGGCATGGTGTGGGTCATTGCTTCGCTGCCATCGATCCGGCGATCTTCGGTGACCCAGATGCGATCATCGCCCGGTTCTCCGAATACCTCGAGCAGATCCGGCGTATTCCCGCGGCACCCGGCCGTCACGTGTACGTGCACGGCGACAAGGAGGAAGCCGCCTATCGGCAGCATGCGCGGACCGGTCTGGTGAATCTTGATCCCGAGACCGTCGATTCGCTGCGAACGGTTTCCGACCGGCTCGGCGTCGCGCACTCAGACCTGTTCTGACGAAGTGGGAAAGCTATCTGCCGTTTATGAGGTCTTTGGAGACCTTTGCAACAAGCTATCTATCGTTTGTGAGGTCCTTCCCAAAGTAGCCGCCCAAGATTGTGGTGCAATTTTGGATAAGGCTATGTGCATGACTATCTGTATATGCCCTCAATTCCGTTTTGAGGAGAGAGCGGCTATTTCAGCAAGGACCTCACAAACAGGGGATAGGTGTTTGCAGACATCCGAATCCACTCACAAACTCGCCGATAGCCTCCGAATATCCTCCGGCGTGGTGCGGCAGCAGCCTCCGATGAGCGACGCTCCCGCGGCGATCCACTGCGGGGCCAGCTGCGCCAAGCTCAGACCGCTGGGATTCGGCGTCCATGTCTTGGTATCGGGATGATAGATGTCTCCATTGTTCGGATAGACGATGATCGGCTTGCTCGTGCCCATGCGAATCCGCCGGATCGCCGCCGTGACCATATCCAGCGGCACGCAGTTCACACCGATCGCACTGATCTGCACGAATCCATCAAGCTTGGCGGCGGCCTCCTCAAGCGGCGTGCCATCACACAGATGCCCGTCATCATGCAGACTGAACGACACCCACGCCTCACGCCCCGGAAACTCTTCGGCAAGCAATCCCACCAGCGCACGCACCTCGCCCATGTTCGGCATGGTCTCGAACGCGAACAGATCCACGCCGGCGTCCGCGAGAATCCGCATGCGCTCGCGGTGAAAGTCCCGGTATTGTGCGTCAGCCAACGTATAGGCTCCCGTGTATTCGCTGCCGTCGGCGAGGAACGCGCCATAGGGGCCGATGCTGCCGGCGACGAGCAAAGGCCGGCCAGGGCCACCGCTTGCCGCCTCCAGTCCGGGATCGAAGGCACGGTATGCGTCACGTGCCGTGAGTGCCTCGCGTGCGGCGGCCGAAATCAGCTGACGTGCCTCCGCGGCGCTTAGGCCAATGCGTTCGAATGCAGGAATGTTCGCCTGATACGTATCGGTGATCGCGATGTTCGCGCCGGCCTCGAAATAGCTCAGATGCACGCTCCGCACGGCCTGCGGGTCGTGGATCAGAGCCATTGCCGACCACAGTTCGTTCGCCGTGTCGACTCTTCGTTTTTCCAGTTCGGTCGCCATCGCTCCGTCCACGATCAATGGCGACTGCGCGGCCAGTGCCTTGGTGATGGTGCTCATGGTTTCGCGGCTGTCTACTTTGTCTTGCGCCAGACGAGCCGGGCGGTGTTTACGTCGGCGGTGATGGTGAGGAACTCCCCGTCGTAGGAGATGTGTCGCACTTGCGACTGGTTCTCCCACGTGGGGTTCATGCTGATTTCGATGTTGTGGATGATGTTCGAATGTTCCAGATCCAGTGTGTACGTGCCGCAATACGCCATGTATCCGTGGGCAGCGGCGGCCATTTCCTCGACTGTGCCGTCGTGCAGGTCGTGGGACGCGTAGGCGGGGCGTCCCATGGCGGACATCTGCGCGGACACATGCCCGTCGGCCGTGTAGATCAGATAGGCTTTGCAGTTCTCTCCCAGCGGGTAGAAGGTGGTGCCGTCGTCCCTCGTCAGGGTGTAGGATACGATCTCCCACGTGCCGATCAGTTCGTCCAATGTCATGGTCGTTCTCCTTTGGTGGTGCTGTTGCGTATGGCTGTCGGATACTTCCACACTAGTGGCAACGGTATTCGTATCCCCGCATTGTATGGTTCGGCAGTTCGTCTACCATGGTGTTCGATTATGTGCCGACGACGCGGGAATGCGGTATGAAGTCCCGCGGAATGGAGATTGACGATGACTGAGTCGTATGCCGTCGAGATGGGGAACGGTGGTGTCAACGGAAACGACGGGAGCGATGGAAGCCGGGAATATCATCTGCCCGCAGGCTACGAGCATTGCGAAAAACTACGTCCGGTCGCCGAGGCGCCCACCGCACTCGACCGGGTGAAGGCCATCGTCGACATCCTCTACTCGCCCGGCGGTTGCCCCTGGGACGGCAAGCAGACGAATCGGAGCCTGCTCAAGCATCTGCTCGAGGAGACCTATGAGTACATTGACGCCGTGGAGACCGACGACCGCGACAACATGCGCGAGGAGCTCGGCGACGTGCTGCTCCAGTCCGTGTTCCAGGCCCGCGTGTGCGAGACCGACCCCGACGATCCGTTCGATATCGACGAGGTGGCCGATCGACTGGTGGCCAAGCTGATCACCCGGCATCCGCACGTGTTCGTGCCGGACGATTCCGCGTCGGCAGCCTCGGAAGCGGGCACAGTGGGGGAGCGTGCCCCCGAGACCCCGGAGGAGACGCTGGCCCTCTGGGAGCGCGTGAAGCAGAAGGAGAAGCACCGCAAGTCCGTGCTCGACGGCATCTCGCACACGCAGGGCGCGTTCCTGCGCGCCGCCAAGGTGGTCTCCCGCGTCTCCAAGTCGCCCGATGCCGACGAACTGTTCAAGGCGTTCGACTCCACCTCGGAAACCGTTGCATCCGAATCCGCCTCGGAGACCGCGCAAGCCGTATCTGGTCAGCGGAAGCCCTCGCAATCCGCAGCGACTCCCGACGCCTACGCCGACGAGCTGCTTGCCGTTATCCGCCGCGCCCAGACCGACGGCGTGGACGTCGAGTCCGCGCTGCGCAACCGTCTGCGCGATGTCGAGTCCTCCATTGCCGAACGAGAGAAGGAACTCCGAGCAAATCGCGCGTAACCGCGTAGTCTTGCTTATGGTGTGATCACACTAGGAACATGAACGTTAGTGTGATCACACTAAGGATGGTGAGGTACGGCTCAGATGGGTGCAGGTTCGTTGGACCACGGTCCGGGGAATGCTGTGTCAGTCCGGGGAGGTCCCGCATAGTTTGAGCTTCCATTAGGATGCGCCGTATACCGGCCCACGGTCTGTCCCCGCGCATCGACGACGATACGTTCATCGGTGGTCTGCGCGTATATGGTCTTGCTCAGATAATTGGTGACCTTGAGATCCGGATCCATCTGCCCCACCGTGCCGTCGGAGGCATTGAAAATAAGCGAACCACGTCATTGAACGCGGCCGTCGAATCGTACAAGAAGTCGCTTCCCGGCCTGTCGTACAGCATCGGGGACAAAACCTATGGGGACTACTGCATTCTGGTCAAGACTGACGGCATCTGTTCCCGTGAAGGAATCAAGAACAATCGTCAGGAGTGCCTCGACTTCTATCTGGCTGTGGCAAGGGCGGCGACTGGCTGAGCTTCTGACCGCTTGGCCCGCGCGTCGGCTACCATGACAGCAGATGAGGGGCTGGAAAACAACCCATTTCACGTTGTCTGTCATAAGGAGTCGGCATCATGCAATCGACCATCGACCAGATTCTGCTGTGGTACGGAAGCCTGCCGCAGATCGTGCAGACCGGGGTCACCGTCGTCGTCGGCGTGATTGTGGCCGTCGTCGTCTTCAAGATCGTTATCCGGTTCATTACCGGCCTGCTCACCGCGATCATCGCGGCCGCGCTGTCGTTCCTGCTCACCACTGTTCCCGGCCACATGCTATTGCAGTCCGGTGTGGAACAGGTGCAGCAGCACGTGACCACCAGCCTCAGCAGGTAGGCGTTCCCCATGCGCGCCGGTGGTACGGCACGATTCGTGCCGGGTGGAACGAAGACAGTACGAGCCGGACGAATCGTCGGTGGCCGTGCAGGCCGCCATGGCCTTGCAGGTGGAATTCGACGAATTCGTCGACGCGATCCGTGTGTTGCCGCCGGATACCGACAGGCAGACCTTCACCCGCATGGTGGAGGAGCGGTACGAGTACGACGACGACATCGAATCCGAAGAACTGCTGCACACGCTCGCCATACGAGCGGCCAGACATCTGGCCGAAGACGAGTTCTCCCTATGGATCGACGAGGAATCGATCCTGGGAACCGATCCGGTCAGAGCGCTGTCCGACCGTCTGACGGCATGGGCGACCGACGACCGGTCCGCCGATGGCGATCAAGACATCGATACTGAGCAATCCGACGACGCCGCGTCGGCGGCCTTCCAATCCAGCCGCGACGACCGGTTTCGCAAAGCCTGCTGGACACTCATCCGAACCGCTCGCTCCAAGTGCCTGCGCCTGACCGTTCCCGTATCCACCGGACGAGTCGTCGGCCCCCAACTGCTCGCCGGCCACATCGCCGACGAGATCGCCGACCCCACCGAGGAGGGCGACTGGGACCTCCGTGTCGTCTTCGCCGTCGGCTACGGCATACCCGACGACGTGTTCGACGAACTGCGCGACGACGCCGCGACGTAGGGGACATGAGCATGGGCGCCGTGCCGTATGCCGCCACGGAGCAGCGTACGCCGGCACTGCTCGGCGATGCCGATGAGCGCTCATCGGCACTGCGGACGACGCCCGCCGCCTGGGACGTTAGTTTCCTCTCTCAACAATGCCGCGTGTCGCTGTGACGTCGACGTTCGGCACGGCGATTCTTAACGCTTTCCAAGCGCTGGCGTCATAATATCGCCTACACTGAAGCCCTAAGGGGAAACGGAAGGACCAAGGCATGCGGGTGTTCGATTTCGATGGCACGATCTACGACGGTGAAAGCCTGTTCGATCTGTATCTGTTCAGTGCCCGCTACGATCCCAAGGTGTTTCGTCACATCGCACCTGTATTGCGCTACGCGATCAAATACAAGCTTGGTCGCGCCACGCTTGAACAGATGGAACGTGGCGTGGGCAAGGTGGCGAAGGGCTATCTCAGGGACCTCGCCGGCTCGCGCAGCGTGGACCGGATGCGGGTGCGTGGCCTGGACCATGTGCAGAGCGCGGGTCTGGGCGACGACGTGCTCGCCAGAGACGTCGCTACCGTGGAGCTCGAATCGCTCACCGGGGGTCTGCGCGCATTGGTCAACGCGTTCTGGGACCGCAACATGCGCAGGATCAAGCCGTGGTATGTGCCGCGTCCGGACGATGTGATCCTCACTGCGTCGTTCGATGTGACGGTGGGGGAGGCGTGTCGTCGGTTGGGAGTCGGAAGGCTGATCGCATCGACCATCAACCCGGCCACGCTGGAGGTCACCTATCTCAACTTCAACACGAACAAGCCGAAGCGGCTGCGCGAGGTGCTGGGGGCGGACGCGGTGATCGACGAGTTCTACACCGACAGCAAGTTCGACCAGCCCATGATCGACATGGCGCGCAAGGGCTTCATGGTCAAGGGAAACGTCATCACCCGCGTCAAGTGATCGTGCCGGTTGTGCCGACACGACGAGGATGAATTCGGATCAGCCGGTCACAGGTATGTGCTCCAGCCGAGCTTGACGGCGAGGATCACGCCGGCGAGCACGGCGGCCGCGCGCATGATGTTCGCCGGGATGTGCCGGGTGATAGGCGGGGCGATGTAGCTGCCGATGAAGCATCCGGCGCACAGGGCGATGGCGAACGGCCAGTTGACCGATCCGCGCACGATGAACATGACCGACGCGGTGATGTTCGCGCCGAATCCGATGACGGTCTTCAGCGCGTTGATCTCGTGGAACTTGCCAATATGTCCCAGATCGAGCATGGCGAGGGCGAGCGTGCCGGCGCCGGCGCCGAAGTAGCCGCTGTAGATGCCCACGAAGCTCACGCCCAGCCACATCCACCACGGGTCCTTGCGTACGTCGTCCTTGGGCTGTGTCAGTTCGCGTTCGGCCGATTCGCGCGCCTGCACCGACTGCGGGCCGAGCGCCTGACTTACCGAGTCGCGGGCGTGCGCACGCTCCTTGGGGTTGAACGCGATGATCAGTGCGCTGAACATGATCAGCGGCGGCACCAGGTATTCGAAGACCACGGCGGGAAGTTCAAGCAGCAGCAGACCGCCGATGATGCCGCCGACCACGCCGATGGCGGCGTAGAGGATCACGCGTGTGCGATGGCCGTGCAGCTCCTTGCGGGCGGACAGGCATCCACCCACGCCGGTGCCCACCACTCCCACGGTGTTCGTGGTGTTCGCTAATACGGGCGGCACGCCGATGGCCAGCAGCGCCGGGTAGGAGACCAGCGACGACGCGCCCACCGCGTAGCCGACGAAACCGGCGCCGATGCCGGCGAGCAGCACAAGCAGCAGGGTGACTACCGATATTCCGGCAATGGTCATGGTCGTCCTCACATCATGTCGTCATCAGAAACGGATTGAACACCAAGCGAGCATAGCCATTCGCCGCCGCGGGGTCGAATGGCTGACCGCAACGTGGACCGCTGCCCGTCGGACGTGTGCGTCCGTCCGCGTCCCATGTCTCAGCGGTAGGTGTTCCATCCCAGTGCGATGGCGAGAATGACGCCGGCAATCATGGCCGCCGTACGCATGATGTTCGAGGGAATATGACGGGTGACGGGCGGTGCCAGCGCTCCGCCGACGAAGCATCCCGCTCCCAGTGCCAGGGCGTACGGCCAGTTGACCGATCCGCGCACGATGAACAGTATGGCGGCGGTGACGTTCGACCCGAATCCGATGACGGTCTTCAGCGCATTGATTTCGTGGAACGATCCGACACGGCCCAAGCCGAGCACGGCGATGGTGAGCGTGCCGGCGCCGGCGCCGAAATACCCGTTGTAGACGCAGGCGAACGCCACGCCCAGCCACATCCACCACCTGTCCTGACGGGGATCGTCCCGTGCCGGCGTCGCACCCATGTCGTCGGTGACACGTTTGCCGGGATCGGCCACGATGGTGATGGCGCTGAACAGGATCAGCGGCGGCGCCAGATACTCGAACACCGTGGGAGGCAGTTCGATCAGCAGCAGCGCGCCGGCGACGCCGCCGATCACGCCGATGACCGTATAGGCCACGACACGCGTTGCATGGCCGGCGAGCTCCTTGCGGGCGGAGAGCAGGCCTCCGACGTCGGTGCCCAGCATGCCGACGGTGTTCGTGGTGTCCGCCAATACCGGCGGCACGCCGATGGCCAGCAGCGACGGGTACGAGACCAGAGACGCCGCGCCGGTGGCGTACCCTACGAATCCGGTGCCGAATCCGGCGAGCAGCACCAGCAGCAGTGTGGCGATGGGAACTCCCGCAATGGTCATGACGCTCCTGTTCGACGGCGGTGGGTAAAGCAAAACGCACTCGATGATAGCCATCGCACCGGGGAGCGGGCAACGCCCGGCCGCAACGTGGAACATCCCCACGCCCAACCGTGGCGACGCGCCCGATGAAACGCCGAAACACATGTCAAACGTTTGACTTCACGTGGGCTTCAGGCGTTACCATCGAAACGTTGGTATGGCAATGTCGGCATCGACCGACACGAACGACAGGAGACACGATCATGAGCACCGAATCCGGAAAGAAACTCGCCATCGTCACCGGCAGCGCGCTGGGCCTGGGCTACGAGCTTGCCCGTCAGCTGATCGGCAAGGGCTGGTTCGTGGCCGGCATCGACTTCAACGAGGCCCGCCAGATCGAGCTCTCCCAGGAGTTCCCCGCGGACTCGTACCGTGGATTCGTGGGCGACGTGTCGGATGAGCTGTTCGTCAGGCGGTCCGTCGCCGAGATCGCGAAGCTCGGCCACATCGACCTGCTGATCAACAACGCCGGCCAGCCGTCGTTCAAGGAGCCGACCAGGTACGAGGCGGCCGACGTGGACAAGTGCCTCAAGGGACTCAAAGGCATGATCCTGTGGAGCGTGGAGACGCTCAAGGCCACCGGCGAACAGGATCTCAAGATCGCCAACGTGATGAGCACCGCCGCCACGCGAGGCAACGCCAACGAATCCGTGTACTGCGCCACCAAGTGGGGAGAAAAGGGCTATACGCAGAGCCTCAAGGTGGCGTACAAGGGCTCCAGCGTGAAGATCGTGGGCGTGTACCCCGGCGGAATCGATACGGACTTCTACCGCGACAGCCACGACTACGTGTCGCTCGAGAAGCAGCACTCCTTCATGAGCCCGGCCGAGCTGGCCGAAGTGATCCTGTTCAACCTCGTCAACGACGCGAACCTGACCGTCTCCGATATCCTCATCGAACGCAACTACCGGTAGCCGCGTTCGTCCGTCCGGCGTCATGCCTAATCGCCGGACGGACGACGACCCGGCGTCAGTCCCGGTCGGACGATCCTGCGACAGGTCGGATACGGCTGGCCACCACGCCGATGGCCAGACCGATGATCGCGGGGCAGAGCCAGCCGAGCTGGGCGTCGGCGAACGGCAGCATCGCCAGCGCCGCGTCCAGCCACGGCAGCGAACCGCCGAACACGGCCACCAGGCTCGCCACGCAGTTCAGCGCGGCAGTCACACCGGTCAGCAGCACCGTCCAGAAGTACACGCGCGGGAACCGCGAGGCGAACACGCGGTCGACCAGCGCCAGCGCCACCAGAACGATGGCGATCGGATAGAGCGCCGCCAGCACCGGCACCGACACCTTGATGATCATGCTCAGACCCGCGTTCGACACCACGAAACTGAAGACCGTGAACACCGCGCCCCAACGCCGGTAGTTCATGCGATGTCCGGCCACGGTGGGGAAGTGGTTCTGGAAATAGGTACCGCACGTGGAGATCAGACCCGTGCACACGTTCAGACAGGCGATGATGAACACCAGGCCCACAAACGCGGTGCCGAACGGGCCGAACAATGCGCCCGTCAGATTCGTCAGCACCGTCGCGCCCGTGTCATGCGCCGGATCGATCGAGGCCAGGGAGCCGGACACCGCACCCATATAGGCCAGCACGCCATAGATCACGATGAGCAGCAGACCCGTGCCCACACCGGCGAGCGCGGTCTCGCGCCGCACCTGCGACTCATCGTCCACGCCCATCGAACGCACGTTCGCGGAGATCACGATGCCGAAGTACAGCGCCGCCAGCAGATCCATCGTCTGATAGCCGTCAAGGAATCCGCGTGCCGCCTGTCCGGTGGCATAATCTCCCATCGGTGCGGCGAACCCGCCCGGATGCCGTATCACGCAGAAGACGAACAGGATCGCAATCAGCGCGAGCAGCAGCGGTCCCATGAACCTTCCCAGCGTCTTCGACAGCTTCTCCGGATGCTGCGAGAGCAGATACGACACGGCGAAGAACACCAGCGAATACGCGAACTGGGTCCAGCCTCTCGACAGGTCGGAGGTGAACGGCACGACCGCCATCTCGAACGACGTGGTGGCCGTGCGCGGAATCGCGAAGCACGGGCCGATGGTCAGAATGATCGCCATGCCCAGCAGGAATGCGAACTTGCCGGACACGCGGTTCGCCAGACGCTCGAAGCCGCCGGCGAACGACACCGCCACCACGCCGAGGATCGGCAGACCCACCGCCGAGACGATGAATCCGACCGATGCTGGAATCGTATGATCGCCGGCCTGAGCGCCTACAAACGGTGGGAAGATCAGATTGCCCGCGCCGAAGAACATGGAGAAGAACGTGAACGTGGCCAATACGCGGTTGCGTCCGTTCAATGTCGTGACGCCCGTCGTCGCGTTCCTCTTATCCGCCATGAGGCCAATCCTCCCGTTGCCGTTGAACAATCCGAAAATACTCAACGCATTGTGGTGGAATCGGCGTGATTCGTCAAATCAGATGGAGTCCGATATCGGGGAATTGGACGATCATATGGACGACGATGTCTCGACCGGATCCAAGTCGATCACGTCGTCGCACCAGTCGGCGGCCAGCTCCTCGTCATGCGTGACCACGACGACGATGCGCCCGGCACGTTTCAGCCGTTGCAGCAATAGTCCCACCTGACGCATGTGGAATCGGTCGAGTCCGCTGGTCGGCTCGTCCAGCACGATCAGCTCCTTGCCGCACATCAGCGCCGACGCGATGGCCGTACGCTGCTTCTCCCCTCCGGACAGACTCATCGGATGCCGGTCGGCCAGCGTTTCAAGATCCAGATCGCGCAGGAGACGATCGCAGCGCCGCCGGATCTCGGAATCGTTCTCGTCGAGTCCGAGCATGAGCTCCTCGCGCACGCTGTCGGCGAACAGCTGGTAGTTCACATCCTGCATCACCAGAAACGCCCTGCGCGTCAGGGCGGCCGCCCTCACCGGCTTGCCGTCCCACAGGATGGCACCGCCGATCGGACGCAGCAGCCCACACAGCGTGCGCACCAGCGTGCTCTTGCCGGTGCCGTTGGCGCCCATCAGCGCCGTGATGCGTCCGGCACGCAGCGTCAGATCCGGCACGTCGCGGAGGAATTCGCCGCGCTTCGGACGTCCCCTGCCGATCGGATCGATCATGCCGCGCCGCCGACCGTATCCGATGCGCAGCATGCGGGTGCGCAGCATCGGCCCCGTCTCGTCGTCGGCGGCGTTCCGCACGGTTACGTCATGTCGTTTCGCCTCCACGACGGCGCGGTATGGGCGCATGTCCAGCGCTCGCAAACCCATGCTCATGATCGTTTCGGGGGAGAGCACCAGAAAATCACGTGCCGTATAGTCCCCGATCACGCGGCCGTGCTCGAACACGACGAACCGGTCGGCGAGATCACGGCACCATGCCAGACGGTGCTCGGCGATCACCACGGTCGTGCCGGACTCCTTGAGTCGGGCGATCATGCCGTGCAGCTCGTCGATCGACCGGGCGTCGAGATTGCCGGTCGGCTCGTCCAGCACCATGATCGGCGGATGCAGCATGGTGGCCGCGGCCACGGCGAGACGCTGCTTCTGACCGCCGGACAGGCGAAACACGCTGCGGTTGAGCAGCGGTTCGATGCCGAACCGCCGAACGGTCTCGGCCAGGCGACGGCGGATCTCGTCGGCGGGCATGCCCATGTTCTCGCACGGGAACGCCAGTTCCGACGTGGTGTCGGCGTTGAAGTACTGGGTCTTGGGGTTCTGGAACACGCTGCCGACGATCGGCGTGAACGCGTCGACCGGACTGCCCGCCGGTATGCCCGCCGTATGATGCGCGCCAGTCAGCTCACCGGCGAAGAACGTGGGAATCAGACCGTTGGCCAGTCGCGTGTACGAGGTCTTGCCGCAGCCGCTGCGGCCGCACAGCACCACGCACTCGCCGGGGGAGACCCGTAGCGAGACGTCGTTCAGCGCGTCGCGCGTCGGCCGTTCGGATGAGGAGGAACTGGCGCCGGCAGCCGAACCGTAGTGGAACGTGACGTGTTCGGTGATGATGCTGGCGGTGGTGTCGGTTTCGATGGTGACGTGGCTCATAACACTCCCAGAATGTCGAGCGCGAGCGGGGTCGCGCACACGATCATGGCCAGCCAGTCCACCGGCCGCATGCGGATCACGGTCAGCGACGTGTGCGTGCCGGGGCGCCCCAGTCCCTTGGTCAGCGCGGCCACGGATAGATCCTGCGCCACGTTGGCCGCGTTCATCATGAGCGGCACCAGCACGTATTCCAACGACTGCATCGGATGCCGCACCAGCGCGAACCGGCCCTCGGCCACGCCGCGCAACGCCATGGCGGCGCGGATCTGCCGGTAGTCCTGCACGATCGTGGGGAAGAAGCGAATCACCACCATGCATGGGATCACGATCGTTTCCGGCATTCGCATTCGGCGCATCGCGCACACGAACTCACTGGTTTTTGTGGTGGAGAACGCGTACGCGCCGGTGATGAGACACGGCATCATCATGCGCAAACCCACTGCCAGCAGGGCCACCAGATGCAGCCACGGATTCGGCGAATCGGCCGGCACCAGACAGCTCACCGCCACCAGAGCCGCATACGTCGCACCGAGCCGCAGCGCCATACGCCACCGTCCGGCGGGAAGCATCGGCAGCAGCGTCAGCGTCACCAGCATGATCTCCGTATGCGTGTGCACGTGGAAGAACAGCAGCAGATTAGCCAGCAGCAGGAGGAACAGCTTGGTGCGCGGATCCAGCGCCAGAGGATGCGCCGTCATCGGTCAGACGATTCCCGCCTTGACGAAATGCCTGCGCAGCACCCGCTGGCCGAACCAGCCGCCAGCCAGCGCGCACACGGCGATAGCCGCCATGGAGATCACGAACGTACCGGTATTGATATGAGAGAACACGCCGTCGATATACGCGGCGTCCTTGCCACGCGCCTGCAGACTCGCCACATAGGCGTCCTTCATGAACCACAACGGCAGGATCGGGCCGGTCAGTCCGTACGAGAACACCACGTAGCTGGCCAGCAGGCCGGCACGGTTCCGGTAGGCGCCGGCCCGGGCGATCAGATCGGCGATCACGGGGAACACGATGCTGGCGATGAACGACAGCACGAAATGTCCGGACACGAACAGGAACAGACCGATCACCGCACCCATCACCGTGATCGCGCCGAACTTGCCCACCTTGGTGGCCAGCAGCATGTACACGCAGCCGGAGATGAGCGCGGCGATGGCCGGCAGAAAGATCGACGCGAATCCGACGAACGCGACCGTGCTGATCAGCGTGGCGACCGCCACCAGCACGAAATACAGGGCCGTGAACACGCCGATCGTGATGAGGTCCGGCACGGACAGCCGGCCGGATCGCGCGACCGTCGCTGCCTTGGTCTTCGCTGCGTTCTCGGAGGAGGTCGTGGTGGTCGTGGCGTTGTCCTGCTGCGTCATGATCCTCGTTTCCCTTGAAAAAGAGTGTCCCCATGTATGGAAAATCCCTAACCGACACCAATCTAGCGACGTCGGGATGATTGCACAATAGTCTTTTGCACAATAGCCTTTCGCAAACTTCGGAGTCTGTGGTTTCCCGGGGTGGATGACTGAACGTCGTTTGACGATCATCTGGACGGAACGTGAATTCTTCGCCGTCCGGCCGAACGCATGGGTGTCGCGGGCAGGCATCGGCTACCGTGAAAGGAACGATTCGAGATTCTCGACGAAGTGAATGGAGGAACGGCAAGCATGGGAATGCCGTTGGATTTGTATGTGATCCGCCACGGTGAATCCGAGGCGAACGTGATCGTCAAGGCCGGCGAGCAGGGCGACAACTCCCTGTACACGCAGGACAACGTGACGGTCCCCGACCGGTCGTGGAGGCTCACCGCCACCGGACGCAAGCAGGCGGACTGCATCGGCCGCTGGCTGGTCTCCCAGCAGCCGCTGTTCGACCGGTATCTGGTCTCCCCGTACGTGCGCACGCGCGAGACCGCGGCCACGATGGCGCTGCCCAAGGCCAAATGGGAGGAGACGCGCGTGCTGCGCGAACGCTCCTGGGGCGAGATCAGCACCATCACCCAGGAGGNGNTNNAGTCCTCCGGCGTGCCGGGCGCTCAGGCCAGCCACAAGGGCGAGGATGTGGTCGACACC
>NZ_NEWD01000036.1:0-14448 GCF_002234915.1 Bifidobacterium vansinderenii
GCCGTCGCACACCAGCAATCCCGGCCCCTTCACCCCGTGGAACAGCTGCAGGTAGGCCGGCTTCGTCTCCGTGGAGCACCACTGCCACCTCACCGGCCGGCCGTCGTCGCCGGTCAGGACCAGCAGGCACCAGCCATAGGGCACGTACGTGCCGTCCGCCATCACATACCGGTGGGAGCGCGAAACGGACGGAAGGGTCGGCTCCACCCTCCAGCACCACGCGATGCGGGTGGCGAACGCCTGCCGGGTGATCCCGAGCCGGGCCGCGGCCTCGCCCATGGACTGCTTGCCGGTCACCCATGAGAGGAACGCACGGAACTCCGCCATGCGCGCCCGGTCCTCCCGTCTCATGGTCGAGCTCAGCCGGCACGCATCGCACCTCCAACGCTGCGCCCCGGCCCTCGTGAATCCCTTCTTGCGCATCGGCTCATTGCACACCGGGCATCTTCTCGCCTTCGAGGACTTGTTCCTGCTCATGGAACAAGCCAACCCGAAAAGTCAAGCACCCGGCCGGATTAACAACCAAACCGTTAATCACACCCCGACACGCAAGACAGGAGAACACCTCGCCCCGGATTTAAGACCCACGTTTCTTTACTTAACCCTGATTCACGGAGGAATAGCCATTGAAGCGCTGGATCATCGAGGTGCTTAAACGTGAAACCGTACTTGTCGTAGCCGCGATCCTCGCGCTGATCTCCTGCTTCATCGTGCCGCCGGACGCCGAATACGCCGGCTACATCCACATGAACACCATCTCACAGCTCGCGTGCCTGATGCTCGTGGTCTGCGGATTCCAGCGCATCGGCGTCTTCCGCATCATCGGCGCGAAGCTGCTTGGACGCGTGCGCACCGCCCGCGGACTGATCCTCACGCTCGTGGCCCTGCCGTTCTTCTCCGGCATGCTCGTGACCAACGACGTGGCGCTCGTCACGTTCATCCCGTTCGCCGTGGCCGTGCTCATCATGGCCGACATGGAGTCGCAGATCTGCCTGGTGGCCACGCTCATGACGCTCGGCGCGAATCTGGGCGCCATGCTCACGCCAATCGGCAACGCGCACAACCTGTACCTCAAGGCCGTCTCCGGCATCGGCACCCCGGAGTTCTTGGCCATCATGGCACCGTATTCCGGTTTGGCCGCCGTGCTGCTCGTAGCGATCATCTGGTTCGTATTCGGAGACCGCGAGGTCTCGCAGTTCGAGAATCTCGGCGCGCAGGGCATCGAGCAGGGAGTGCTCGCGCCGAACCCCACGCAGCCGCAGCCCGACGAGATCCGCATCACCGGCTACGGCGCAGGTTACGGCGGTTGGCGCACCGTGGTGTATTCGCTGCTGTTCCTGATCTGCCTGCTGGGCGTGGGCGGCGTGCTGCCGCTGTGGCTCATGGTGGCGATCGTGTTCGTCACGTTCCTGTTCTGCGACCGTCGCGCGTTCGCCAAGGTCGACTGGTGTCTGCCGCTCACGTTCTGCATGTTCTTCATCTTCATCGGCAACATGCGTCGCGTGCCGGCGTTCTCCTCGCTCGCCGAGTCGCTGGTGGGCGGGCATCCGCTCGAGCTGGGCGTGGCGTTCAGCCAGGTGATCAGCAACGTGCCGACCACGCTGCTGCTGTCCGGCTTCTCCGACGCGTGGCGCGAGCTGATCATCGGCACGAATCTGGGCGGCATGGGCACGCTGATCGCGTCCATGGCGTCGCTGATCTCCTACAAGGGCGTGGTGGCGAAGTATCCGGAGCATCGCGGCCGTTACCTGGCCGTGTACACGGGCATGAACGTGGTGTTCCTGATCGCGCTGGTGGGTCTGGCGCTCGTGATCGAGTAGGTTCTCGCCGAAAAAATCGCAGAACTGCAAAGTAGCGTAATGAGAGCGTTGCAATTTCGCGGCTCATTTTTCGGTACTTTGCGGTTCTGCGATTTTGGAATCGATGATGGACGCCGGAGTCCATGAACGAACTAATCTGGGCTCATGAGGATTCTCCATACTTCGGATTGGCATATCGGGCGGCGGTTCAAGGGCCTTGACCTGAGCGAATATCAGCGGCGGGCGCTCGACTGGCTGGTCGACACCGTGCGGCGCGAACACGTGGACGTGGTATGCGTGTCCGGCGACGTGTATGATTCCCCGATGCCCTCCGCCGCCTCGGTGGACCTGCTTGACGACGTGCTGACCCGGCTGACCGCGCTCACGGATGACGAGGGGCGGCCCGCGGTGGATGTGATCGTGACGCCCGGCAACCATGACTCCGCGCGCAAACTCGGGTTCGGCTCGAGGATGATGCGCCCGAATCTGCACCTGCGCTGCGACACCGCGCGGCTTGCGGAACCGGTGATCGTCACGCGCGGGAGCGACACGGGGGAGGAGCGTCTGGCCGTGTATGCGCTGCCGTACCTGGATCCGGACGCGGCAAGGCCTGCGTTGGAGAAGTTGCTCGCGGAGGACAGCCTCCGAAACTCTGGGGATACCCCGGAAACCTCCGCCGCGCCCGACGGCATTGTGCACAACAAACGCAACTCTGGGGATAACGCCCCCAACGAGACCGAATCCCGGCGTTCCGACCCTGATGCGGCGCCCGCCGACCAGACCGATACCGACGAGCATCCCGACCCCGACCCCAACGCCTGCGCCCGCATCCCGCGCTCGCATGAGGGCGTGATGACCGCCGCGATGCGCCTGATCCGCGCCGACCTGCAGCGTCGCCGTGCGGAGGCAATAGCCGACGGCGTGACCTTCCGAGCGGTGCTCATGGCCCACGCGTTCGTCTCCGGCGCGTCCCCCAGCGACTCCGAACGCGCCATCACCGTCGGCGGCGTGGACAGCGTTCCCGCCGCGGTGTTCTCCGACAGCGGGCTGGATTATCTGGCGCTCGGCCACCTGCACCGCGCCCAGCAGGTCCGCATCCCCGCAGTCCAGGCCGGTGCCCCCACCGATGGGACAATCGCCGCTTTCGCCGTCGTCTCGACCGACACTCCTGCCGATGCTGCGACCGACAGTCTGACTGACGTTAAGCCCGTCTCGACCGCCACGGCCGCAATCAGTCCGGCGCCACCCATCGCCCGATACGCGGGATCGCTGCTCGCCTACTCGTTCTCGGAGGCATGCGTGCCTCCGGCGATCGGCAACGGCAAGAGCGTAGCGATTGTCGATCTGCCCGCCGAGTCAGCCGCGTCACGGTACTCCGTCACCGGCGTCTCCGCCGATCCGACCGCATCGGATTCCATCGATCCCGGCATCACAGCTGACTCCGACAATCCCAATAACCCCAACGATGCCAACGCGCACGTTGCCGTTCGCACGCTCCCCGTGGAATCCGGCCAGCCCGCGCTCGTCCAGCTCAAGGGATCTCCCGACGACCTGCTCGGCGACCTCGCCGCGGAACACCGCCACGACTGGGTGTCGCTCACCGTGGTCGCCGACGCCTACCCGCACGGTATGTATCAGAAGCTCGACGTCGCGTACGAGCACGCGCTGGAGAAGAACTTCGAAATCACGCGGCGAACCGATCGCGGCGGTATCGGAGACGGTCACGATCGAACCATGGCGAATCTGCACGAAACACGCAACGAACTCGACGTGCTTGAAGGATTCGTCCGCTACACGCTCGGCCGTGATCCGAACGACGACGAACTCGCCGTACTGCGCGACGCCGTGGAACGTGTGCACGCCGTCAATGACGATGCAAAAGACAGTGCGAAAAGTCGGGGAAACGCCGACGCCAAGAGCGAGAAGGGAGTCCGCGCATGAAGCTGATCGGCATGCGGTTTAAAGGCATCGGACCGTACGAACAGGAATACTCCATCGACTTCGCGGCGCTCAACCGGTCGCACATGTTCCTGATCGAAGGCGAGACCGGCGCCGGAAAATCAACGATCCTCGACTGCATCAGCTTCGCGCTGTACGGCGACGTGTCGGTGGACGCGGCCAGCAAGGACCGTCTGCGCTCGCGATTCCTCGGCACCGAGCAGACGCCGTCGTACGTGGATCTGATCTTTGAACTCAACGACGCGTTCTACCGTGTGCGCCGAGAGCCGGCCTTCGAACGGCGCAAACTGCGCGGCAACGGCACGGTGTCGGTGAACGCCAAGGGTCTGCTGTGGCAGGTGGACGACGGGCTTGCGGCGTTGCTGCCGAGCGCGTCCGACGAGCTTGACGGCACGGCCACACGATACTTCGATTACGCCGACGATGCGGATCATGCCACGCAGCTGGCTAGTCAGGCGCGCGACACCGGCGCGGAGATCCTGCGGCTATTGCATCTGACGCGTGACCAGTTCTCCAAGACCGTGATGCTCGCGCAGGGCCAGTTCTCCGGCTTCCTGCGGTGCAAGCCGGAGGAGCGCACGCAGCTGATCAAAAGCCTGTTCGAAGCGGACGTGTACGAGTCGATTCAGAAAACGCTTGACGAGATGCGCAAGGCCCAGTCCGATCAGGTTGCCGCACAGCGCCGTGACGTGGTGGCCGCGATCCGTGACGCGCGCGGCAACGCCGAGGCGATCGAACGACGTGCGCACGACGTTGATGCCGAGAAAGACGTTGCGCGCATTGATCTGGACGAGTTCGACTTCGAATCCGAAGGGCTTGATCTTGAATCGGCGTCATTCGATTTTGACAAGACCGACGATATCTCCGGTGCCAGGGCCAACGCCGAGCGCGATTCCGTCGATCCGCTTGATGCGATCAGGGCGAACTGGTGTCTGACCGACGACGGCGATCTGGCCGAACCGGCCATGAGCCCGTCCGACATCGCCGCCACGCTCGACCGTCATTTGAACGACGTCGCAACGGCATCGACCGAACTGCTCGAACACAGTCATGCCGCGCTGACAGCGGCCACGACTCGACTCGATGACGAGCAGCGGAAACTCGACGCCATGCGACGGCTGTCGGATGCGAACAAAGAGTATCGGAATGTGGCCGATCGCCGGGAAACGCTGGAACGGCGTCGACAGAGCATCGACGGTATGCGCGATCGACTGCGAGACTCCGCGTCGGCAGAGCCCGTGGCGCGCGCGCAGCGTGAACTGGCCGCTGTGCAGGGACGTCGTGCGAAGAGCGATATCGAGCTGAGCAAGGCACGGATGGAACTCGATGCGTGCGAGTCCATGAACGATCTGACGGCGGCCCGCGAGAAGGAGAATGCCGTGGCGACCGGTCTATCCGCCGCAGAAGCGGATCTACGCGCCGCCAAGGAACTCGGCACACGTGCCGCCGCTGCACGCACCGCGTGGAGGAAGGCCGATCACTCCCGGCGACAGATGCAGTCGTGTGCGGGGTCGGCTGAGTCTGCGCGCGCGGCGCTACGGGAACTGGAACATGAGGCTACCGAAGCGGATCTGCGCCGACAGTTGGAAGACGTGATCCGTCGCGAAGCCGCGCAATCCGGTCTGCAGGATCGGTTGCAGGCCGCCCGGACCGTACTCGATCACGCGCGCAAGCGACAGGAAGAGCAGTCCCGGCTGGCGGATCTGCAGACCGCCGTCGAACAGACGGCTCAGAAGCAGCGAGAAGCCGACGACGCCTACACGCAGGCGCGGCGGGCGTTCTTCGCGGCGGGTGCCGCACGACTGGCATCGGAGCTCGCCGAGGGACAGCCGTGCCCGGTGTGCGGCAGCGTGGACCATCCGCATCCGGCCGTGACGCAGGACGGGCGAAACGATCATGATGATGCGGCCGAGACTGAGACCGTTGCGGCGGCCCGCGCGAACATGGATGTCGTTCCCGACGAGGCTCGACTGAACCAGCTTGATCAGGCTGCCAGACGCGCCGCACAGCAGGTGGTCGAAGCCGAGAGCGCGGTTGCGGTATGCCAGACGCGCATCGATGCGGAAACCGAACAATCCCAGGGCTTGAACGTCGAGGACGCCGAAGGCGCAGTCGCGCAGGTTCGTAAGGAGTTGGACGGCATGCGCGAGCTCGGCAAGGAACGGGCACGGTTGGAGGCGCAGCTGCAAAAGCTCCATGACGCCGGTGAGCGGGCCGCCGAATGCGAGCATCGCGCGGACGTGGCGAGGGCCGAGACGGCCGGAGCGCTGGAACTGGTTCGCGCCGCCGTGAAATCATGCGCGGCGGAAACGAGTGCGAAATCCGCAGCGGCGGTCTCCGAGTCCGGCGCGGCCGTCAGCGCGGATGCGTCCGATGAGTCCGGCATCGCCGACGAGCTGGCCACACTCGCCGAGCATATCGACACAGTCGCGGCCCGTGCGGTCGCCGACGAGCGCGCGGCGAACGATGCCATCGCCGTTTGCGAGCGCGCGGCGCGCGAGGTCTCCCGAATCGATCAGAAGATCACGCGGCGCAATGCGTTGGAGCAGCGGGTCGGCGAACTCGCCGCCGTATTGCAGGAGATCGATCGACAGCTGTCCGCGGCGTCGACGGCATGCGACGAGGCGTTGGCGCAGAGCGGTTTCGGCGATATCGAGACGGCGCTGACGGCGTGCCTCGACGCTGCCGCTGCCGCGCGATTGCAGTCCGAGATCGAGCGTTTCGACCGTGACGATCACGCGACCCAGGCTGAGGTCCAGCGCACGCTGGACGCATTGCGTACCCAGCTGACGTCGGACATCGTACGGTCGGTGTTGGCACAGTACACGGCGGATGACGACGAGACGGGCATCGGCAGTATATCCGCTGACGGTAGAGGATCGTCTGACGGTGACGTGTCTGGTAATGACGTGTCTGGTGGTGACACGGCCGTGGCCGGCGATGCCGCCCAATCGGCGACGACCTCCACGCGGCAGTCGTATCAGTCGACCAACGCGTCACTCAAATCGGCGCCTAACCCCGACCGGCTGAACGCGATCGTACGGGATCTTGAAACGGTTGTGCGTCGAGCGGAAGCCGACCGTGACGCGGCCATCCGCGCGGAGGAACAGGACGAGAATCTTGATGCGGAACGCGAGCGGGTCGCGAAGACGCTGCGGTCGGCACTCGACTTGTGGGTGTCTTCGTCGGCGCGATTCGTGCCCGTACGCGACATGGCGCTACTTGCCGGAGGCCGCGCGGGATCACTCGCTACTGGCACCGCCAACGAAGGACTCTCGCTCGTCACCTACGCCGTCACCGAACGATTTCGCGACGTACTCGACTGTGCCAACGAGATCCTGCGCGACATCAAGGGCGGCGTCTACGAACTGCGGCTCGGAGCGCACGAAGGACGCACCGCCAAAACCGGTCTGCCGATCGAAGTGTTCGACCGTCGCAGCGATCTCGCGTGCGAGGCCACCACGCTGTCCGGTGGCGAGACGTTCTTCGTGTCGCTGGCGCTCGCTTTGGCGCTCGCCGACATCATTCAGGCGGAGAACGGCGGCATCTCCATGGATACGCTGTTCATCGACGAGGGGTTCGGCTCACTGTCGGAGGAGTACCTCGACGACGTGCTCGACGTGCTGCGTGCGATGAGTCGGCATCGCGACATCGGCGTGATCTCGCACGTGGGACAGCTGAAGGATCAGATCGCCGAGCGGATCAGCGTGACCCGCATCAGCGAGGACTCCGCCAGCCGCCTCACCGTCACGGTGTGAGTGTCAATCACTTGGCTCCCCTCAGAGAGGGAAGCCTGTGGATAAAGAGGGTGGCTGCCTCGGGCCACTACGAGCCTGACTAGATCAGCCGAAGAGGCGGCCGAACAGGCCGCTCGCGGCGTTACCTAGGGAGCCTGCGGCGTCGCCGAGCGATCCGGCGGCGTCCTGCAGATTCGCGTTGCCGAGCGCATCCCCGGCCGCGCCGGCCAGACCGTCGGCCGCACCCTGCAGCGTGCCGCCCAGATCGGCGCCGGCGGCGGTCAGTCCGTCAAGTGCACCGCTGAAGTTGCCGCTGGTCACGCTCTCCCACGCGCCCTGCGCGGCATCGCCGAAACCGGAACCGGCCAGATCGCCAAGCGCGGCCTGTCCGGCATCGGCCAGACCCGAACCGGCGTCCGTCAGTCCGCTTGCGGCGTCGGCAAATCCGGCCGTCGCGTCCTGCGCCACCGTGCCGAGATCTCCGGCCGCGCCGGTCAACCCGTCCAACGCATCCTGTCCGTAAGCGCCGAGGTTACCGACTGCGCCGTTCGCCGCGTCAGCGAAACCGCCCACCGCATCCTGCGCCGCGGTAGCGCCGTCACCCAGCACCGAACCCACCACGTCGGAAAGTCCTGTGTTCTCGGCCACCTGACCGAGCAGATCGCCGGCGCCGTTCGACAATGCATCCTTGAGAAAACCGAATACCATAATGTCCCCCTTCATTCGTGCCACGACGGCTCCGCGTGTGATCCTTGTGATCTCAGCGATCTGTACGATCTCTGTGATCTACATAATCCGTACGTGTACGTCGTGCAGTTTCCGTTGTAGTCCGTGCAGTTGTGGTTCGTGTGTCGGTTTAGGGCCATCATCGTCACCTTAGAACGACACTATCGTTTGATCTGTTGAAATAATGATCTGTATACAGATAAACCGACGCAGCTGGAAAACGGCTGGGAGTTTAGTGAAGATTGGGGTGGGGAGGGTGGCGTGCGGGTCGTTCGGTCTGCGAAGGCTCCGTAGAGGAGGTGGAAGAAACGGAAGCGGAGGAAACGGCAAAAGCGGTAGAGGGAAATCAGCGTGGAAGATCGGCGTGGCGCGAACGCAACTCGCCGTCGTCGTAGTCCGTGGGGGAGTGTAGCTTATGAGAGTTGCCCATTTTGGGCACGCGCTTACACACTCCTGCCATGGACCGTCCATGGCCTTTAGTCCGAAGGAGGTGGGTGATGTCTGCGCACAAGTATGAACTGATGCTCATTGCCGATCCCGAGCTGGATGAACGAGCACTGAAGAAGCTCACCGAGCAGTTCCTCACGGTTGTCACCGATGAAAAGGGCACCGTCGACAGCACCGATTACTGGGGCCGTCGCAAGCTGGCCTACGAGATCGCCGGCAAGACCGAGGGCAACTACGCCGTCGTCGAGTACACCGCCGAACCGGCCACCAGCGCCGAGCTCGACCGTCTGCTGAACCTCAACGAGTCCATCATCCGTACGAAGATTCTTCGTAAGGACGCCAAGTGATCCTTCGGGCATAGCCCGAATCACTTCCCACGTCTTACACGTCTAGAACCTCTAGAGCATAGAACGTCAACGAAGTACGATTCCCGGCCGAACCCAAGCCACGGCGAGGGTGCGGCGAACCAGGAAGGCTGAATCATGGCAGGAGATACCGTCATCACGGTCGTGGGCAACCTCACGGCCGATCCTGAACTGCGTACCATTCCGAGTGGTGCCACGGTGGCGAACTTCACCATCGCCTCCACCCCCCGCACCTACAACAGGCAGTCGGGTCAGTGGGAGGACGGCGAAGCGCTGTTCCTCCGCTGCTCGGCATGGGATTCGAACTACAACCCGATCGCTTCCAACATCCAGGCGTCGCTGGCCAAGGGCATGCGCGTGATCGCGCAGGGCCGCCTGACCCAGCGTTCCTACACCGCCAACGACGGCAGCACCCGCACGGTGGTGGAGCTTCGCGTGGATGAGATCGGACCCGCACTGTCGCGCAACACCGCACAGGTGACCCGCAACAGCAACGGTGGCAACGGCGGCTACCAGGGCGCAGGCCAGGGTGGCGGATTCGCCGGTGCCCCGCGCAACAACGCGGCTCCCGCGCAGGGAGGCTACCAGGGCGGATACTCCGGTGGATATTCGGGCGGTTACCAGGGCGGCGCACCCGCTCAGGCCGCTCCGCAGCACCAGTCCGCACCGGCCGCCCCCGCGGCCGATCCGTGGTCGAGCGGTGCCGACGCCTCGGGTTCCTACGGTTCGTTCGGAGCCACCAATGATTTCGGTGGCGGAGACGACGAGCCGGAGTTCTAACGCTTACCATCGTCAACCGTCAACGGCAGGCACAGGCCACAGCCGGACGGCATGACGAACAACAGACACAAAGTCAAAGACATCAGTCGTAATTTGTAAGGAGTGCATATGTCACGCAAGAGGCCGCAGCCGCCGGTGAAGCCGTTCAAGAAGAAGCCGAACCCGCTGAAGGCTGCCAAGGTTACCGAGATCGATTACAAGGACGTGGCTCTGCTGCGCAAGTTCATCTCCGATCGCGGCAAGATCCGTTCCCGTCGTATCACCGGCGTCACCGTCCAGGAGCAGCGCGAGCTCGCCAAGGCCATCAAGAACGCCCGCGAGATGGCTCTGCTGCCGTACGCCACTTCCGGCCGCTGATAGGAGGATTTAGCAATGGCTAAGGATACCAAGGTTATTCTCACCACCACCGTTAGCAACCTGGGCCACTCCGGCGACGTCGTCGAGGTGAAGCCGGGCTACGCCCGCAACTACCTGATCCCGCAGGGCCTCGCCTTCGCGTGGAGCAAGGGTGCCGCCGCTCAGATCGAGCAGATGCAGCGCGCTCGCCGTGCCGCCGCTCTCGCCACCCGCGAGGACGCCGTGGCCGCCAAGAACGCCATCGAGGGCACCGTCGTCGAGATCGCCGCCAAGGTCTCCGAGTCCGGCAAGCTGTTCGGCGCCATCTCCACCAAGCACGTTGCTCAGGAGCTGTCCGCCAAGGGCACCGCCGTTGAGGCCAAGGACATCACCGTGGAGAACATCAAGACCACCGGCGAGTTCGCCGCCACGGTCCAGCTCCACCCGGAGATCTCCGCCAACTTCACCATCAAGGTGGTCGCCGCCTGATTTCGTTCTCCGCGGCTCGGCCCGGTTTGATTCCGGGCTCCGTGGGAATGACGTCAGTCGATAATCGACCAACCCGAGCTTAAGCCCAAGGGCCCCGCAGAATCGCGCATTGCATTTGCGCGTCTGCGGGGCCCTTTTCGTTGTGTTGGGTTGTTGTGTTGGCGGGAAACCCGGCGTGACAAGGTTTCTTTCTCCGGCTCCCCTCAGTCGGCTTCGCTGACAGCTTCCCTCAGCGAGGGGAGCCATGATTTGGTGCTGTGGCTCCCCTCGTCACCGAGGGGAGCTGTCCGCCGCATGGCGGACTGAGGGGGAGCCAAAAGAGAAAGACTAGAAGTTGTGGCCAGACCAACCCCAGTCCGTCGTTGCCGTGTAACGGATGTAGACGCGGTTGGACGGGATGCTGAGCACGTCCTCCAGCGCAGCGTCGATCTGGCGGGTGAGCTCCTCCCAGCTGGCGCGCGGTACGTCGCTGCCGAACACGTTCACCTCCACGTAGGCGGCGGGCTTGCCGTCGTCGCCGCCGAAGTAGATCGGCATGTTGTCTTCGAACGGGCACATGAGCCAGCCCTCGGACTTGCCGGGAACCGCGGTGATGGCCTTGCCGTACGCGGTCTTCAGGGCCTCGCGCTGCTCCTTGCTGATATTGGTGCTGGCATGGGTGTGAATGACGGGCATGATCGCTCCTTTGATTGATCGGTTACTGTCCCGATTCCAGCGTAACCCGCCCCGCAGGTGTTCCGTGTGAACCGAATTGTGCGGTTTTCGGGTGTTGTGGAGGCGATGTGCCCATACAAGGTGGAAAATCGTTCGGAATTGATTCTTAAATGTGTGATTGTGTTCGAGGGATGTATCGGTCCTTGGTTGGCCGGTTCACAAATCGAAGATACCGGGGAAAGATGGCGGTATTCTCCCAAAAATCCGAGCTATCTTCGATTTGTGAACCGCTGTCCTCTAAGCCCCTAACAAATCTCTCCCAAAAATCCCACAAAAGCGAACATTCACAACGATTCCATCGACCAGCGCGCGGGAGCTCACGCGGATCTCTCAAATCGTAAAGATCGGGAAGGAATTCCAAGCTCTGAGCCCGCAGGTCAGGGTGCCTGAGTTAAATGGGGCGGGTGAGAAAACTGATTGAACAGCTTATGAAATTCGGCATCGTGGGTGTTATCGCCTTTGTCATCGATTACGGCCTGATGAACCTGCTCCTGATGATGCACATGCACAACATTCTGGCCACGTCGATCTCTTTCTTCGTATCGCTGATCTTCAACTATCTGGCGAGCATGAAGTTCGTGTTCAAGCATCGTGCGGACATGGCCCGTTGGATGGAAATCGCCATCTTCTTCACCTCCTCGTTCATCGGTTGGATCATCAACGAGGTGATCGTGTGGATCAGCACGTCGTGGATGCCGCACGATTCGATGTACACGATGCACACGCAGTACGTGATCTGGACGAACATCGGCAAGCTGGTGGCCACGGCCGTGGTGATGGTCTGGAACTTCGTCATCCGTAAGTGGCTGCTCGACGACACGCACACCAACGCCATGAACCGTCTGCGTTCCGACGAGAACAAGCTCACGGAGGAGGAGCTGGAGGCCAAGCGCGAGAAGAGCTTCTCGCACCGCCTGGGCATGTGGTCGATCGAGCACGCGCCGTTCGGCTGGAAGTAGTTCCGATTCGGTAGGAATCGAGTTGGGTTGAGGGTTCATCGGCAATCGCTGACGAACCCTCAATTGCTATGGGAGTCGACGCATCCCCGGATCGTCGAACACGAGCTCCGCTGCGGCCCTGAGACGATCATGTGGCCGTCGCGCGATCGACGGAGCAAGCCCTCACCTACCCAGAGAGAGCTCGCCGACCACGGGACGGCAACCCGCCCGTCACACGTGCACTTCGGCGAGAATCGGCGTCTCTGTGCTGGACTTGATCTGCTTGAAGCCCACGAACGCGATCACCAGCGAGGCGAGCGCGAGCACGGTCACCGTCATGAATCCGCCGTGCGAACCGTAGCGGTCGATGAACTGGCCGGCGATCGCGGATCCAACCGAAGCGCCGATCGAGTTCATCGCTCCCATCCATGCCACGCCTTCGGTGAAGCGCGACGGCGGCACCAGATGCAGCATGATCTGGTTTCCGTTGATCCACGTGGGCGCCTGGCACACGCCGCACAGCAGGTAGATGATCATGATGACCCACAGATGGTTGGCGAGTACGAAGCAGCTGATGCCGATGTTCACTACCGCAAGGCAGAAGTAGAAGCGCTTCCACAGCGATATCGTCCAGTTCTTCGCGCCGTACACCACCGCGCCGCACAGCGAGCTGAACGAGAAGCACGCGAACACGAAGCCCGTGAACTGGGCCATGTCCTGCTCCTTGGCGAACGCGATGATCGAGATGGCGGTGGCGCTCTGGAACGCGCCGAGTCCGAACCAGGTGACGCACACGGCGATCAGGCCCGGCCCCCAGATCGAATCCTTGGCATTGTCCGCGTCGCCGCCCTGAATGGCCGCCGCGCGGGCCGCCTCACGCTCGCGGTACTCCTTGCGCGTGAGTCCGGCCGCGCGCGCCAGCTGCGTCTGCGACGGCGGTTCGGTGGTCAGCTCGGTGAGGAACATGAGCGCGCCCACGAGCACGCACACGCCGGTGAACGAGAACGCGAGCACGCCGGAGATCACGGCGAGGATCGAGGCGAGCGGGTTGCCGATCACCCACATGCATTCGTCGAACACGCCGGACAGCGACAGCGCGCGGTTGATCTTCTCGCTGTCTCCCTTGAGCTGGTGCGTCCAGCGGGCGCGGCTCATGGCGCCCCACGGCGGGATGCATGCGAGGAACGGCGTGATGCAGTACAGGATCCATTCGGGCACGCGGTGCGTGATGCACGTGACGAGCGCGATGGCCGAGATCATCCACAGAATGATCGTGGGGATGGAGACCTGCCTTTGGCCGAACTTGTCGGTGAGCTTGCCGAGCAGCGGCGTGAGGATGGCGAGCGCGATGGCCTGCACGGCGGTGAGCGCGCCGGCGAGTCCGTAGCTGCCGTAGTAGGTCTGCACGGAGATGGTGATGGTCATGCCGACCATGGGGAACGGCATGCAGGCGATGACCGAGCCGATGGCGTAACGTGCGGAGTGCGGCATGCGGAGAAGCTCCGCATAACCGCCGAATACACGATGGTTGACGTCTTTGATCGCTTGGATGAATGTTGACATGCCTTGCCTCTCCTCCTTTGGTGGTGCTCGTGGCGTTGCCGGCCGCGGTCCGCTTTGGCCGCGCCGCCGTTCCGCCCGTGACAGGGTACAGGTACGTGTGTTTGACTGTGTTCGTTGATTTTTCGATTGTGTTTGCATACCGACCATTCGGTTACTGCATGCAAACTTGAGCTAGCCTATACCTTTTCCCGACCTCGACACGCAGCATTCGCCCAGTATTCATATGAATTTTCTGTGACCTCGGGAACAGTCGCTGGCGGTGGTCGCCGGGAGCCGCCGGGTGGTCGCTGAACAGACGCGAACATGCTCGTTGCTCCTCGTCCGTTCCCGCCGATCTGCGTATGCCGTTCCGACAGCGGGAAAGCCGATCGTGCGCGGGTAGACTGGATGACAGCGATAACAATGTTCGTCGTTGGCGACTGTCCCCTCGGTTCGTTCAGCGAATCCGGCCGACGAGTCCATCCCGACGAATCCGTCCGACGATCCCAGCAAAGGAGCCTCATCGACGATGCCCGCAACCACCATCCATCTGGTCCGTCACGGCGAAGTGTTCAACCCGAACCACGTGCTCTACGAACGACTGCCNNNCNTNNNT
>NZ_NEWD01000036.1:14453-14599 GCF_002234915.1 Bifidobacterium vansinderenii
TNGCANGNNATTCGCCGATTTCGGCAGAATCCTCGACAACTGCAGATTCGCATAGTGCATGATCACGTAATCGCCGCAGTTTTCGCTGTACATTGAGGTGTCAAGAAGGGCAATCGGGTCGTCCACCAAACGGGTAGACCGAACCA
>NZ_NEWD01000037.1 GCF_002234915.1 Bifidobacterium vansinderenii
CAGGGATTCAGGACCCGCGGCATGCTCGGGGTCGTAGGTCCACCTCAGAGGCAGTTGGCAGGCGTAGCCCGCCACGTAGCGCAGGTCGCTCAGCCGCTGAACCGCATAGGTGTATCCGCCGCAATCGTTGATTTCCATAATCGTCTTCCCTTCTCGCATATTTTCATGGTGTTCAGCTCTGGTATGCAAAGCTGGACTGTTGCTTTTTAGGTGTTGGCTGTCCTCGCTGTCGGTCTTCTTTCCCGAGCATTCGCGGGAACATGGAACGGGGTGCATTCAACAGTGAGACGCCGGCATAAGATCCGCATCCAAGATTTCTCTTGTTCGGTATCTACATTGTGGGGCGAAAGAATCTCTGTGGCAGAAAACTGCCTAACGGCATTGCACTGGGGTGATCCATGATTGACGGGATGCCCCTTAGCGCGGTGCTCTTCGGCTCTCCCAAGGATTTGGGGCGCCAAATGGACGAAAATCAACGAAAAAATGGGTATTCGACGCCCCAAAGAGCAGGATTCGGGTATTTGACGCCCCAAATATGTGGTGAGGAGGGACAGAATCACCAAGCTGGGGTTTGTGGAACTTCAAACAGGCAAACAAAAACCGGCCCCCATTCGGAGGCCGGTTCTATGTACAAGCTCCACAGTGCGGAATCTCTACACAACATCATCGTCGTAGCGGTAAGTCTTAAAATCCGCCCAACTTCACTGACCATACGCAGCCATTCACTCTTGTGGGCTCCGCTGTTCTGTTTTGCTTGCTACATCTATTATGCCCCACATGTTCGCGCTCGCAAGCCAAAATCAGGAAAAAGTCCGGAGATTTTTTAGCGGGGCGATGTCCCAGCTGCGGCGGTGTTGCGACGAGCCGGAACCGATGTCGAAGCTGCGGTTGGCATAGCATCCGAAGCCAAGACCGAAGTCGAGCTTTGGCGGGGGCTCCATTCGACCACATCGCCCGTCGTCTCTTGTCTCAGTATGCAGCCGGCTGGTTGGCTTGAGGCATGACTATGACCAACGACATGACCAGCGTACGACCTCCATCCGCCTTTCCACCATCTGCTCGCGAACCGTCGCCGACTCTGATTCGCGCTCGTCAGACCGCCGGCTCATCGATGCCGATGCAATCGGCGCAGACCTCGCAAGTCCAACAAATTCCACAAACGTCATTGGACGCGCGCCCGACCACTCCGCCAGGTTCTTCGCCCCGCCCGTCCTATCAGGAGCCGCCCTCCGTTCCCTTGCCCGATGATGTGCGATACATGCCTATGCCGCAGCCGGACCGTTTCTACACTCCTCCAACCACGCGCGTCAACCGCAATGATGCGGCCGCCGCGGCAGCGTCCCTGTCTCCGCAGCCGCAGCTACAGCTGTATTCCTCGCCTCAGTATGCCCAACCTCAGTACTCGCAATCTCAGTACGCTCAATCCCAGTACGTCGGGGCTGCCGGCCCCGATAGCGTTCAACAGGTTACTCCATCATTCGTGGCGCCGGCCATATCCTACGCAACAGCGCAATCCACAATGGCTCAGCCCGCTCCGCAATCCACGATGCCGCCCTCCTCAGCGTCTCAATCCGCAATGCCTCAGACGACAGCCAGTCCACGTCGCGGTCGTCATGTCACCACCGCATCGACCGGTGCGGTCGCCGCAACTGCCGATCCGCCGCAATCATCGTCAGCGTTGTCACGCATCCTTCCGTCGTCATCGCCGTCGCCATCCCGGTCGTCATCATCCCCATCATCGTCACGAGCCTTATCCCGTCCGAACGGACGTTCCCGTTCCCGTGGCACGGCCATCGGTCCAGCAATCACATCCCCGTCATTCGCCGCGTCCGCTCCCGGTGGCCAGGGCAGTGGCATCGTCATGTTCCTCTCATCCAGCGGCGGTGTGGGCGCCACCGTACTCACCGCACTGTGCGCGTGGCACCTGACCATGCGCAACCGCACCTGCGCGCTGGTCGATGCTGACTTCACCGCCGGCGGCATGGATGTCACACTCGGCATCGAAACGGAGCCGGGCATGCGATGGAGTTCCGTCAGCGCGCCACTGGGCAGAATCGAACCGCGCTCGCTGTTGCACGAACTGCCCGAATGGGAGGAGACCGTGGTGCTTGCCGCCGACCCGTGGAACGACATCGCACCCGATTGGTGGGAGGTGGACGCCGCCATGCGCGCGCTGACCGAGGCGTGTGAGATCGTGCTGGTCGACGGCGGCCACGCGGATTCGGAACACACACTGCGCATGCATGCCGGCGTGCGCGTGGTGGTGGTCGAACTCAGCGTACTCGGACTGGCAAGGGCCCGCGGACTGCTGATGCGTCTGAAGGAAAGCCACGGCTCCGGTGGTAGACACGGTGGGGGCAAACACGGTGGCGGAGTCCGTCATGGTGGTGCACGTACCCGTCAGGGAGTATTTCAAGGAGGATCCAGCTCAGCCGGAACCGCTGATATTCCCACGCTGCTTGTCGGCATCAAGCCCGCGGCCGCGCCACGGTCGGGAGTGGTCACCGTCGAAGAGGCCGAAGGATACCTTGGCTCGCCGTTGATCGCTGTCTTTGCGCACGACCGGTCGATCGGTAAATCTGTTCTGTCTGGCACTGGCATTCCCGCAGTCCCGCGACGATATCGCCGGTCGCTGGACGCGTTGTGTGATCGTCTGGAAATGGAGTGTCGCAATGAATGATGGTACGTATCGCAGCGCCGACTACGACGACTCCTATGCCGCCACGCCATCCGGCGAGCGCCTGGTGTTCGGGCCGTTGGGTGAGCTCGCCGACGAGGAGGGCGTCACGGACGTGGCTGTGACCTGTGACGGTCGCGTGTGGGCGGATTGCGGTGCGGGCATGGAAGAGCGTGAACTGGCGGTGGGGTTCCGTTCGCCGCAGATCGTGCGTGAATATGCGGTGCAGTTGTGTGCGCAGTTGGGGCACCGGTTGGACGATTCGCATCCGATCGCGGATGCGGCCACGGTGGATGGGGTGCGTATTCATGCGGTGATCGCGCCGTTGGTGGCGCAGGGCGCCGCGTTGTCAATTCGTTTTCCCGATCGTGCGTTGGCGCGATTGGATTCGCTGGGCCAGTCGGGATTGTTCCCGTTGCAGTGGATGCCGCTGCTGAAGGCGTTGGTTGCCGGGCGGGCCACGGTGCTGATTTCCGGTGGTACGGGTACGGGTAAGACCACGTTGCTCAAGGCGTTGCTGGCGGAGTGCGATGAGCGTGAGCGCATTGTGAGCGTGGAGGAGATTCGTGAGCTGGGTGGTCTGCGGCATGGCAATCATGTGTCGCTGGTGGCGCGCGAGGCGAACGTGGAGGGTAAGGGCGCAATCGGCTTGCCGGATCTGGTGAAGGCTACGCTGCGTATGCGACCGGATCGTGTGGTGCTGGGGGAGTGCCGTGGCGAGGAGATCGCCGACCTGTTGCGTGCGTTGAATTCCGGCCATCATGGCGGCATGGCCACGGTGCATGCGGATGGCGTGGGGCGTGTGCCGGCGCGACTGTCCACGTTAGGGTTGCTGGCTGGGCTGAGTCCGGTGGCGTTGGCGATGCTGGCCGAGGGTGCGTTCGACGTGGTGATTCATCTGGAGCGTGAGTGTGGTGTGCGTAGGATCTCGCAGATCGGCTGTTTGCAGGCGGCGCCGGATGGTACTCTGATCGGTCGGCCGATCTGCGAATGGGACGGTCGTGGCGAGCCGGTGACGTATCGCCCGTTGTGGGATGAGTTCGTGGCGAAATGGCGTGTGCCGGGCGCGGTTTCGCTGGCCATGTCATCCCGGTCTTCGCAACGTTCCGTGCCGTCCGTTCATGCGTCTCGCATGTTGCCGAAGACGCCGGTGCGGCCACGATCCCGCGCTCCCGCATTGCCGCCGCGCACGGATGGCCGGTGATTGAGATGAGTCCCCTGGCTGCCGGCATGATGATCGGCGTGATGATATGGATGATATGTGGTGGTAGCGCCGATCGGACGGAACGATTGTCGGGGCTGCGCCCGTCGCCGGCACGACCGTCGTCGCGGATCGGCATCGTGGCCGTATTGTCGTCGATCACGTCGTTCGTGCGCAACGGCGGCACCGTGGTCGAGGCGTTCGAGGAGCTCGCCGAACGGTCGTATCCGTCTCCGACGATCACCGTGGATCGTGCGATGGAAGTGTTCGATGCCAAACGCGGCGATGACGAAACGGCGGATCGTGCGTGGCGAGTGGCGGTGAACGTGACCATGGCATGTCAGGTAAGCGAACTGCTCGGATGCGAAACCGCGCGATGCCTGTCCGCCGTATCGGCCGCATATCGTCGCGAATGCCTGATGGAGGCATCCCGTTCACAGGCGCTGGCCATGCCGGAATCCACGATGAAACTGCTTGCCGCACTGCCGGTCGTCACGGTTGTGCTGGGCGAGATCATGGGCGCCGATCCATTGGCGTTCCTGTTCGGTTCTCTGTACGGATGGCTGTGTCTGTTGGGCGGACTGACCTGTTACGGCATCGGTTTGTTATGGATCGACGCGCTGACTAAGCCGTTGCGAAGTGACGCCGAAACGGGCCGAGGACGGGCGGGCAGGGCGTGACATGACGGCAGAACTCTGGGCGTTCGCCGCCGCAGTCATGACGGCGACAACCATATACCTGTGCGTGATCGGTACGCGATGGGCACCACTCGTAGGGGACTGGGGCGGGAAGCGGCGGATACGTCCGGCCGTCGCGCTGGTGCTGGAGATGATCGCCGTCGCAGTGCGTCAGGGAGCGTCGATTCCGCGCGCACTGGAGGTGATCGGGGAAGTATGTTCGCGCGCCGGTGGGAGTGGCGGCGGTGCCGGCCACGTCGGCGATGACCATGATCTCGGCAGCGAGATGATCCGTGTGGCGCGCGCCCTGAACCGCGGCGCCGACTGGGACAACGCATGGGGAGTGGCCGACCCGGATGGGCCGGACGCGGCCGCGCTCGCCGTGATCCGCTCCGCGTTGGAACCGTCGTGGAAGCACGGAATCTCACCGCTGCTGCGCATCGAAACGACGATTGAACAGATCGATCGCGAAGAGAGGCAGCGGATCGAGGAGGCCGCGGCGAAGCTGTCGGTGAGGGTGCTTGTGCCCATGGGCCTATGCTTCCTCCCCGCCTTCATCCTCATCGGCGTAATCCCCTCCATAGTCTCCTTCGCCACGGGGTAGCTAATCTCCCGCGCATTTGGAATCGGCTTACGGCCGATGCCGTGTTGTGTTCCCGCTGTCACGGGAACATTCCACCTCATCCGTCGGCTGACGCCGACACCTTCCCCTCGAGGGGAAGGCGGCATTACCGGATATGACCGCATAGGTAAACGCAGGCTTCCCCTTGAGGGGAAGCTGTCACGCGCAGCGTGACTGATGAGGTGACCCGTTTCGCGTCAGCGAAACACAACACAGCATCGCCGCAGGCGATTCCAAAAACACCTCACATCCCAACACCACTCACAACACAAAGGAGCCCGCCTCATGCCCAACACCAGTAACCCCGCCCTTCGCGCCTACGCCCAAAAGCTCCGCCGCAACATGACCGCTGAGGAGCGCAGACTCTGGAACGGATTCCTTCGGTCATTGCCGTTCACCGTCAATCGTCAGAAAGTCATCGGGAACTTCATCGTCGACTTCTACTGTGCTCGGGCGAGACTGGTCATTGAACTGGATGGATCCCAGCATTACCGGAAGACAGGCAAGGCTGCCGACCATGCGAGGGATGCGTTTCTGAACTCACTTGGCCTGACCGTGCTGCGGTACTCGAATCTGGATATCAACAGGAATTTCACGGGCGTGTGCGCGGATATCGCGAGGCATTTGCCGTAGGGAGACGCTGCATGATTCGACGTTGTGTGGGTATTGAATCGGCCTGCGGCCGATGCTGTGTTGTTGTGTTCCCGCTACCGCGGGAACATTCCACCTCATCAGTCACGCTGCGCGTGACAGCTTCCCCTCAAGGGGAAGCCTGCGGACGGTGATATCCTGCTCGCCTGGCGGCTCAGCCTAAGGGGAAGCCTGCGTTTACCTATGCGCCCGTATCTGGTAATGCCGCCTTCCCCTCGAGGGGAAGGTGTCGGCGTCAGCCGACGGATGAGGTGGAATGTTTTGCGTCAGCGAAACGGGGCGCAGCATTGGCGTAGACGATTCCGAGGGGGTTGCATTCGACCACATTGGGTGGGAAGCGTGGACTGGCGGCGGGGAATTCAACAGACTGGGAACAGCTCCGGAGCTACCTATCACAACAAGACAAACAATCAACAAATAACCGCAATCAACTATGTCCAAATCACCCCAGAAAGGAATCATCATGGACGTCATGCTGGATGCCTCGCCGCCTGCCGCGACGGGCATCGTCGATCGAATGAAGAACATGGCCCAACGCGTGAACGAGAAGATCTGTCTGCTCGATGCGCGTGGCCGCCTCCGCACCGTCACCGAACAGCCCGAATCCGGTCTGGCCACCGCCGAATACGCGGTGGTGATGATCGCCGCCACCGGTTTCGCCGGATTGCTCGTCGTGATTCTCAAGTCGGGCGCCGTCGAAGGCCTGCTTAACGGTCTGGTCGAACGGGCCCTGTCCGTCGCCAACTGATCGGAGTGAGCCATGGCGAACACGATGAGACACGACCGAACGTCGCGTGAACGGAGGCAAGGGCAGGAGCGAATCCGAGATCGTATTCAAGAACTGCCGCATGCATTGCAACACAGCGATCAAGGAACCGTCACAGCGGAGTTCGCCGTGGTTCTGCCAACGGTGATGATGGTGGCGTTGCTGCTGCTGTCATCGGCCCGGGCGGTGATGGTTTCGATGAACTGTCAGGAAGCCGCCCGGGTTGCCGCCCGGGAGATGGTGGTCGCGTCAGACGGGGAAACGGATCCGTCCGATGTGGTCGCCCGTATAGCCGGGCCTCGCGCAACGGTGCGCGTTGATGAGAAACAAGATCAGATCACCGTGACCACACGTTGCCCGGTGGGGCCGGGGCCGCTCGGCATGCTGCCGGTGGCGGTGGAAGGAGAGGCGGTGGGACTGCGCTATGAGTAAGCGAGCGGGGGAGAGCGCAAACGGGCGAGGAAATGCCAGAGACGTGGAACCTGCGGTCTTGGAATCCCCTCATCAGTCACGCATTCGCGTGACAGCTTCCCCCCGAGGGGAAGCCGGGCTTCAGATACGTGCGCATATGCGGAATTGCATTATTCGCTTGAAAGAACACGCGGATGAACGATTCTCCGATGAAGGGTCGGGAACCGTTGCCGGGGTGGGATTGATACTGATGGTCGGCGTGCTGTTGGGCGCGATTCTTGCGCTCGGCAACGTGCTTCATTGCAAGACCGTGGCCGGCACGGCCGCCGATTCCGCTGCGTTGGCCGGCGCTACGGCGCTGTATGAATCCGCCGGCGACCCGTGTGCTGTTGCGAAACGATTGGCGAAGAAGAACCACGCAACACTTGAAACGTGTAGAACGCTCGACGAGGACGTGATTGTGACGGTACGTGTGAAAACCCGCATCCCACTCGTTGCAGATGTTCGAACTGCCGCTCGCGCCGGGCCGAAGGATTGCGTCACGGGGAACCCGACGACGCAGGCAACGGCGTCGAGCGGCAGTGAAAAGAACTTCTGAACCGATTTCGGCCTACTTCGTTGCGTTCTTCTTCGCGTTGACGAACCAGTAGGCGAGCGCCACGAAGATCGCGCCTCCCACGATGTTGCCCAGCGTGGCCGCGGACAGGTTGTACAGGATGCCCTGCACGGTTACCGCGTCCGCGCCGGCAGCCTGCGCGCCGAAACCGAGCATCTTGGAGACGAGACCGACGGGCAGGAAGAACATGTTTGCCACGCAGTGTTCGAAGCCCATGGCCACGAAGCCGGCGATCGGCAGCAGGATGCCGAGTACCTTGTCGGCCACGGAGCGGGCGGAGAAACCGATGCGCACGGCCAGGCACACGAGGATGTTGCACAGGATGCCGCGGAAGAACAGCGTGAACCAGTCGGGCGTGATCTTCGAGGCGGCGGTGGCCACGGCGGTGTTGCCCACCGCGCCGTCGTTGAGCCCCATCGTTCCTGCGAGTGCGATCAGCGTGACGAGCACGAGTGCGCCGGCGAGGTTGCCGAACCAGACGATCACCCAGTTTTTCAGCATGGCCGGCCAGGAGATCTTGTGTGCGGCCAGGTCGGAGGCCATGAGCGAGTTGCCGGTGAACAGTTCCGCGCCACAGCAGAGCACGAGAACGAGGCCCATGCAGAATGCGAGGCCGCCGACGAAGCGCTTCGGACCCCAGGTCATGGCCGGGTCGCAGGTGACGATGAGGAAGAACAGGGCGCCGAAGCCGATGAACGCGCCGGCGAACATGGCGGAGACGAATGCTTTGCCACCGGTGAGCTGGGTCTTGGTGACGCCGGCCTTCTCCACGGCCTCCTCGGTCTCGGCCGGGGTGAGCGCGTTCACGTTGATGATCGGCGTGAGGATCGAGGGCTGGGTGGTCACGTGTACCTCGTTGGACTGCGTGGTGCCGGCATTCGTTGCCGGGGTGCCGTTGTTCGGCATGGGGTTCCCTTCTCTAGGAATCAATGTTCTGATGCGTCTGTCGTGTCGTCACCGACCGCGACCGGGCGTCGTTTGCCGCACACCATATTCACCCAAAGCGCCGACTGTCGTCCTCGTTGTTCCCACTATTTGCAACGCAGTGGTGCGGTGTGGTCGCGGGTGTGCAGGGTTTTGCCGGCGACTCTGTGGACATGTGACGGTGTACGCCGCCGCCATCGTGCAGTTCGCATAGTATGGTGACGGCGTTTTGAGACAATACGGTATGGTGATCGTTTCGGTTTGCGGACCGGATCGTAAGGGATTGGAATAGCAGTATGGCTTTGGCATTGTATAGGCGGTATAGGCCCGACACCTTCGACGGCATTGTGGGTCAGGACCAGGCTGAGCCGTAAAGCCGACAGTCCGGTGGACTGTCGGTAGGCGATGCGAGCGCGATGCATTGAGCGCGAGGTCTGAGAAAATACAGTATGGTGACCGCTTCGGTTTTCGTATTCGGTGATAAGGGATTGGAATAGCAGTATGGCTTTGGCATTGTATAGGCGGTATAGGCCCGACACCTTCGACGGCATTGTGGGTCAGGACCAGGTCACCATTCCTTTGTCCCGCGCCCTCGACGAGGGCAAGCTCACGCACGCGTACCTGTTCTCCGGTCCACGCGGCTGTGGCAAGACGAGTTCCGCGCGTATTCTCGCCCGCTGTGTGAACTGTGAGAAGGGCCCGACGTCGCATCCGTGCGGCGAGTGCGAGTCGTGCCGTGATCTGGCGACCGGCGGTCCTGGTTCGATCGACGTGGTGGAGATCGACGCCGCCAGCCACAACGGTGTGGAGGATGCCCGCGAACTGCGTGAGCGCGCCGGTTTCGCGCCGGCCCGCGACCGCTATAAGATCTTCATTCTCGACGAGGCGCATATGGTCACGCCGCAGGGCTTCAATGCGCTGCTCAAGATCGTTGAGGAGCCGCCGGAACATGTGCTGTTCATCTTCGCGACCACCGAGCCGGAGAAGGTGATCGGCACGATCCGTTCGCGTACCCATCATTACCCGTTCCGTCTGGTGCCGCCCGAGATCATGGGTCCGTACTTGGAGGATATCTGCGGCAAGGAGGGCATCAAGCCGGAGCCGGGTGTGCTCAAGCTTGCCATGCGTGCCGGCGGCGGTTCCATGCGTGACACGCTGTCCGTGCTCGACCAGCTGATGGTCGGTGCCGTTGACGGTGTGATCGCCTATGATTCCGCGGTCGCGCTGCTTGGTTTTACGCCGGACACGCTGATTTCCGAGGCGATCGACGCGGTGATCGATCGCAATGGTGAGCAGTTGTATTCGGTGATTCAGAAGGTGATCGTCGGTGGTTTTGATCCTCGTCGCTTTGTGGAGGATCTGCTGTCGCGCGTGCGCGACCTGCTGGTGCTGACGATCGCCGGCGAGCGCGCCGAGTCTGTGCTGAGCGATGATGCCGAGGCGGAGGATCGTGATGATCTGCGCCGTCAGTCGTCCGCACTTGGCCTGACCCGACTGACGCAGATCGCCGACGTGATCAACGCCACGCTTGGCGCGATGAGTGGTTCCACGTCGCCGCGTATGCGTCTGGAACTGCTGGCCGCCAAACTGCTGGTGCCGCAGAATGCGATCGCCGTTGCCGGTGTCGGCTCGTCCGGAACCGCTGACGCGTCGGCTGGCGCGGCCGGACAGTCCGGGAATCCCACCGGCGGCAATGCCGGTACGCCTGCGAGTGGCGTACGCGGCGGTGGTTTTGCCGGCGCCAAGCGCAACCAGCCCTCGGCCTCGTCGACGTCCGCCGTGTCGTCTTCCGCGGCTTCCTCTTCCGTTCGCCCCTCTGTGGGGGGATCTGGCACGTCTGGCGTGACCGGGGGAGCTTCCAACACCAGCGCCATCCCATCCTCCGACTGGGCGTCGTCTTCCGCGACCAGCAGCGCATCCGTGGATTCCACGCCCGCGCAACCCGCGTCCGGCGCCGACGCTTCCGCCGCGGAACCCGCCGACACCCGCACTCCCGACGAGAAGTGGGATGCTCTGATCGCTTCCCTGCCTGAGGACGTGCGCAAGTACGTGTCCCGTGATCGTGTGCCGCGCATCAATCTTGCGCCGAACCCGAAGAACGGCCGCATGTGCCTGTGGATCAAGTTCGACAAGGCCATCAACAAGTACGCGTTCGCGCTGGCGGTTGCATCGGAGAGCGTGAACGGCCACACCAAGGTGGTTGACATTCTGCGTGAGGCGACGCATGAGATGTTCGGCAACGATATCCAGCTCGCCCCCACCAAGAAGATGGCGGACGGTCAGGTGGCACCGCCGTTCGGCAAGCTGCCGCCGGCCGAACAGCAGCAGATCAAGGCCAAGCTGCTTCAGGCCAGTCTCGGTGGCATGACCGCCGGCGCCGTGGCACAGTCGTCCCAGTCGCGCGCTCACAACGACGGCGAGGACGGGGCACAGTCCGCGCATGATGCCGATACCGACGTTCACCGAGCCGGCGTAGTTTCCCCCGGCCCGGACGGTACACGTTTCGCCGGCCCGGATGCCGAACCCGACGGTTGGGGAGCGCCGGCTGCATCGGCGAACACGTCATCCGTACCCGGCGACGGAGATCCGTGGGGAAATGATCCATGGGCGAATCCCACGTCATCGGCATCGTCCCCGACTTCCGACGTAACGCCCGGCGCATCGCATCAGACGTCTGAACCCGAACCCGCGTCGGGCGAGGACCCGTGGGCGTCTTCCGAGCCGGCGGCCGGCGACGATCCGTGGGCCAGCCCTGCAAGCGGCCAGAACGACGGAGCGTCCGTTCCCGCCGACGGATATCAGGATCTGTCGCAACGGCACACCGAACCGAAGGCCGAACACCACGCCAAGCATGTGGCGGTACCCGACCTGTCCGACGACGAGGATCCGTGGGCGTCTTCCGCGCCGCAGCCTGCGTCGGTGCAATCGTCGGCGGAACCGTCTGGACTGCAACCCGGAATCGGTCCGCAGCCTACTGCACAGCAGCCCGCCGGTCCCGCGCCGCAACCTGCCGCGCCCGAACATCACTTCAATCCGAACGCACGATTCGGCCAGCAGACGCCGAACGGTTTCGGCGGACCGGGACAGTACGGTCAGCCCGGTCCTGGTCAGCCCGGCCAACCCAACGGTTTCGGACAGCAGGCCGCCGGCGGCGTGGGCAACCCCGCGCCCGGTGCGAGCCCGAACGCCTACCCCGTGCCGCAGGTCGACCCGGACGAGGACGAATACTCCATGTCCGACGAGTCGCTCAGCGTACGCAACGCGATGAATCTCGACGACCTCAAGCGGTTCTTCGACGTCAAGAGCGTGGAGACGCTCGCGCCCGACGATCCAAACAATCCGCGCAACATCGTCGCCAAACGCAAGGCGGCCAGCGAAGAGGAATAGAAACGATGAACACAGGAAGCGGAGGAGCACACGATGGCATTGGCGTATGACGGGGCGATCCAGAATCTGATCGACGCATTCTCACGACTGCCCGGCATCGGGCCGAAGGGCGCGCAGCGCATCGCCTTCTACCTGCTCGGCGCGGACGAACAGGAGGCGCGCGAACTCGCCGACGCCATCACCGAGGTCAAGGCCAAGGTGCGGTTCTGTGAGATCTGTGGCAACGTGTGCGAAACCAGCCCCTGCCCGATCTGCGAGGATCCGCGCCGCGACCGCAGCGTCATCTGCGTGGTGCAGGAGCCCAAGGACGTGATGAGCATCGAACGCACACGCGAATTCCGCGGCCTCTACCACGTGCTCGGCGGCGCGATCAACCCCATGGCCAACGTGGGCCCCTCCGACCTCAACATCCCACAGCTGCTGCAGCGGCTCAGCTCCGGCGAGGTGCACGAGGTGATCATGGCCCTCAACCCGAACATCGAGGGCGAGGCCACCACCACCTACATCTCGCGACTGCTCGGACCGCTCGAGGTCAAGGTCACGCGTCTGGCCAGCGGTCTACCCGTCGGATCCGATCTGGAGTACGCCGACGAGATCACGCTCGGACGCGCGCTCGCCGGTCGTCGAGAGGCCTGACGTTCGTAGGGAACGTGCGTACCGTAGAACGATTGACGCGCCGCGGTTGTCCAAATGTTGGCGACAGCATGTTTTCCGTAGCATCGCAGCCCTTATAATCTTGCCGTTTGCGTACACTATGTGACTACTTGTGCACCAAGCGACCGAAACACGATTCCCACGGAATGCGGCACCGGACTGCCGTGCGTCGCGCGGGATCACGACGGCAACAACGAGATGGGACTGAAGTGGCACTTATCGTTCAGAAATACGGTGGCTCATCGGTGGCTGACACCGATTCGATCAAGCGCGTGGCCAAGCGCATCATCGACACCAAGAAGAAGGGCAACGACGTGGCGGTGGTCGTCTCCGCAATGGGCGACACCACCGACGATCTGATCGATCAGGCACTTGACATCGACTCCCAGCCGCCGGAGCGCGAGATGGACATGCTCATGACCGCAGGTGAACGCATCTCCATGAGCCTGCTTGCCATGGCGATCCACGCGCAGGGTGCCCGCGCCCACTCGTTCACCGGTCAGCAGGCCGGCTTCCTCACGGACGCCCGCTACGGTGCCGCGCATATTCGCGCCGTGAAGCCCAAGCGCGTGGCCGAGGTGCTCGCCGATGGCGACGTGGCGATCGTGGCCGGCTTCCAGGGCATCAATGCCAAGGGCGACCCCACCACGCTCGGTCGTGGTGGTTCCGACACGTCCGCCGTGGCACTGGCCGTGGCGCTCGATGCCGACGTGTGCGAGATCTACACCGACGTGGACGGCATCTTCACCGCCGATCCGCGCATCGTGCCCACCGCCCGTCGCATTCCCGCGATCTCCTACGAGGCGATCCTCGAGATGGCCGCCTGCGGTTCCAAGGTGCTGGCGCTGCGCTGCGTGGAATACGCCGAGCGCTTCAACATGCCGCTGCATGTGCGCAGCTCCTTCTCGCATCGTCCGGGCACGCTCGTACTGCCCGACGGCGTGGACCCGCGCAGCATTCCGAACCTGCAGTAGCCGATTTTCGTCGGCCTGCGACAGGCGGGTTCGATGATCGAACCAACCTGTCGGATGTGCCGAAACCCTTAGCAAGACAATCAGAACGTAAACGTAAAGGTGACAACAATGAGCAACGATAACCAGTCCATGGGCGACCTCTTCCCCGACCTCGGCCCGGAGGATCCGGTCGTTTCCGGCATCGCGCACGATCGTTCCGAGGCGCAGGTCACGCTGCGTCGCATCCCCGACCGTCCGGGCGTGTGCGCGTCGATCTTCACGCAGCTGGCCGACGCCGGCGTGAACGTCGACATGATCGTGCAGGCCGCCGCCTCCACCGGCACCGCCGACGTGTCGTTCACCACGTCCGAGTCGCAGATCCGCGACGTGGAGAACATCCTCGAATCCAAGCGCGAGGAGCTTGGCTACGAGTCCGTGGACTTCAACACCTCCGTCGGCAAGGTCGCGCTCGTGGGCGTGGGCATGAAGACCCACTCCGGCATCGCCGCCACCTTCTTCCGCGCGCTGAGCGAGAAGAACATCAACGTGCTGATGATCTCCACCTCCGAGATCCGCATCTCCGCCATGGTGCCGCTCGAGGATCTCGACGACGCCGTGCGCGCCATCCACACCAAGTTCAACCTCGACGCCGACCAGGTGGAGGCCGTGGTCTACGGCGGCACCGGCCGCTGACCGTCCGCGACTTCGGAACGGCATCGAAACCGAATCGGAACCAACGGACTGACGTTACAGCCTGAAGAAAAAGGAGCCACACAATGGTACAGATCAACGACAAAGGCGTGAACGTAGCGGTGCTGGGCGCCACCGGTCAGGTGGGCATGGTCATGCGTCGCATTCTCGACGAGCGCAACTTCCCCGTGAAGGACCTGCGCTTCCTTGCTTCCGCGCACTCCGCCGGAGCCGTGCTCAACTGGCGCGGTCATGACATCACCGTGGAGGACGTGGCCAAGGCCGATCTTTCCGGCATCGACATCGCGATCTTCTCCGCCGGTGGTGGCACGTCCAAGGTGTGGGCCCCCAAGTTCGCCGAGGCCGGCGCCTACGTGATCGACAACTCCTCCCAGTGGCGTATGCACGACAACGTGCCGCTGGTCGTGGCTGAGGTCAATCCCGAGGATCTGGACGACGTTCCGGATCGCATCATCGCCAACCCGAACTGCACGACCATGGCGTGCATGCCGGCCATGAAGGCGCTGTCCGACGAGTTCGGCCTCAAGCGTCTGATCGTCAGCTCCTACCAGGCCGTGTCCGGCGCGGGTCGCGCCGGCGTGCTGCAGCTCATGAACGAGGCCAAGGCCGCCGTTGAGCAGGGCGCCGACAAGCTCGTGTTCGACGGCAGCGCGATCGACTTCCCCGAGCCGACCAAGGTGGTGCGCACCATCGCCTTCAACGCCGTGCCGTTCATCGGCGCGATCGTGGACGACGGCAGCGAGGAGACCGACGAGGAGCAGAAGCTGCGCAACGAGAGCCGCAAGATCCTGCACCTGCCCGACCTCAAGGCCAGCTGCACCTGCGTGCGCATCGGTGTGTTCACCTCCCACGGCATGAGCATCAACGCCGAGTTCGAGAAGGACGTGACCCCGGACCAGGCCCGCGAGGTGCTGGCCAAGGCCCCGGGTGTGGAACTCAACGACATCCCCACCCCGCAGCTCGCCGCCGGCAAGGACCCGAGCTTCGTGGGCCGTATCCGCCAGGATCAGGCGGTGGACGGCAAGAAGGGCCTGTCCATGTTCATCACGAACGACAACCTGCGCAAGGGCGCCGCGCTCAACGCCATCGAGCTCGCCGAGATCGTGGCGAAGAAGCACTTCGCCGACCAGCTCTGATCAGAGCGAGACCGCGCGGCTTGATCGCGTGTGATCCCCTCAGTCTGTGTAACCGACTGAGGGGAGCCGTTTCGCTTATTGCACGAGGGAGGGATCGGTGCCTTTTGTGGTACCGAATCCCTCCCTCTGTCATGACTGCGTCATGACATCTCCCTCCCTTGGAGGGAGAACTTTCTTATTGAGTCTCTTACTCGGTGCTCCCTCCAAGGAAGGGGGCTGGCCGCTGCAGGCGGACTCTGAGGGAGGGATGGAATCTAGCGTCGTTCCGCTTTCCCACAGGCCCTATGTCTGCCCGGCTGGCATACTGGGGATATGTCTGAAGCATCCGTGGAAGCGCAAAAGCAGCTCGACCGAATCGTGGCGTTGGGATACCCCGACGTGGCCGACATGACGGCCGCCGCATTCCGGGCACTCGCCACCCCGATCATCAACGCCCTGGCCAAATCCGACCTGGGCTCCAACATTCTTCTCGTACCCACGCGCGAACTCGTGTCCCCCGAATCGCTGATCGCACGAACCAGCATCAACCGCATGGCCGGCTTCACCACCATGCCGCCGCGCGACATCGCCAGCTTCCTGCCGCAGGACGGCTTCGAGCCGCCGGAAGGGCCGTTCTACATCGTCGTGGATCCGCACACCGGCACCAAGTACACGAACCGCGAGCCCGACATCGCGCGCAAGCTCGTCGAATCCGACGGGCGACTGCCACTCACACTGGAGGAGGGCCTCGCCATCGCCACCCAGCACCCGGACTGGCTGGTGCACAAGAACGGCTTCAACCTGCTCGGATCGCGCAGCGCCGACGGTCGCGTGCCCAGCATCTGGATGAGCCAGAACGCGCCGCGACTGGGAGCCGTATGGCCCACCAGCAAGCACACGTGGCTGGGCAACGCCTACTGCATGGGACGTCGCGGCGTTTCGCTGTTCCATTATCTGTGAGGGGTTTACTGTAAAGCCCTCCCCCAGGCTAAATTCTGCGTGCTCCCTCCGAGGGAGGGAGCTGGCCGCATCAGGCGGACTGAGGGAGGGGCACGTCGGGTTGGGGACGGCGCTAGGCCTTGGGCTTGCGGCTCTTGCGGCGCACGGCGGAGACGACGCCGCCCACCACGAGCGTGACGCCCATGACCACCAGAGCGAGGATCGCGAGGATCGTCCACATGCTCAGCGACATGGAGAAGCCGAACAGCCAGGATCCGCCGAGCCCGCCGAGCGCGAACAGGGCGACCAGCGTACCCCAGATGATCGTGGGCGTGCTCGGTCCCTTGCGGTATTCGATCTTCGGAGTGTACGGCTGGGCCATGTTCGGCGCGTACTGGTTCCAGCCCGGATAGTTCTGATACGGCGAGCCCGCCGTGGCCTGTGCGGTGTTGCCGGAACCGGGGTAGCTGTTGCGCTGCGCCTCGTCCGCATAGCCCTGCGCCGCTGCCTGCTGCTGGCTCCACGCCGCCTCCTGCGGATTCATCGGCTGCTCCGGCTCCGGCTGGTCCGCCATCGGCTGGCCTTGCGGATACTGGTTCTGAGGTTGTTCCGGCGTCGGCTGTGCTGCTCCGTCCGTCTCGTATTCGGTGCCGGCGAGCGTCACTTCGGGCTTGCCGATGATCGGCTGCGTGGGCAGCGCGTCGGCATTCGGCTCGGTCGGGTTCGCTTCGATGTCATCGGTGGCGGCGTTATCGGTGGCCGGAGTGCTGGCCGGAGCGTTGACCGCGTCGGTTCCGACGCCGCCATCATCATTCACACCGACTGGCGGCATGGTCTCCGTCGGCGCGTTCTGCGTTCTGATGCGATCCGGGTCGAGCGTCTGCGTGGGCATGTCGTCGTTCGTCGTCGTGTCGTTGACCGGCATTACGCGTGTCTTCTGCGGGTCCTGCTGGTTATGGGGATCGAGGTTGGTCATGATATCTCCTTGAAAAATCTCGTCATTGAAACTTGCCGTGAATGAAAACGGTCGTCGGCCAACGGTCAGTCGTCGTATCCGTGGCCGTGGAATCCGCTGTGCGACATGTCGAGGGAAACGTTGGAGAACACCGAGTCGCCGGTGAGTACGAGCGCGCTGCTTGAACCGGAGTCGTCCAACGTCGTCAGTGCTCCGTCATTGCTGATGGTCGAGCTGAACGTGCTGTCGATGTTCGACACGACCTTGCAGCCGGACGGCAGTTCGATCTCCAGATCGGAGAACGCGAGGTCGAGACCAAGATCGCCGGTGGGGCAGGCGGAACCGGGGTACACGCTGCCCCAGTCGGACAGGTCAAGCTCCACCGACGAGAACGCGGCATCCAGTCCGGTGGTCTGCAGCATGTCGAGATCGGCGGCGTGATAGGTGCGGTCGGTGAATGTCACTTCGGTGCCGTAGGTGGCGCCGGTCATGTAGTTCGCGCCGGGCAGCGCGACGTACGCACACATCGAGGCGATAAGCGCCACGATGGTCAGCGGGATCAGACCGCCGGACTTGCGGCCGGTGAATCCGACGATGATCGTGACCAGGCCGAGCAGGAACGTGACCGCCAGAATCCATACGGACACCATCGTGACGGCGGTCGGCAGCTCATAATGACGGCCGAACGCCATCAGCGCGATCAGACCGGCAAGCGACAGCAGGATCAGACCGGAGACGATGCCCACCACCACGGGGCCGGCCGGCTTGCGACGATAGACCACGGACGGCTGGACGGGCTGAGGACGAACGGGGCCGAAATACGGTGCCGGACCAGGCTGCTGCGGCGCGGCACCGGTGAAATTCGGTCCGGCGGGATTGACGTTCGGATTCGTGTTGGGCATGGCGTTGCCTCCAGCCGGAGTCGTCGGATTGGTGGGGGCCGGACCGTTCGACCCGCCGAAACCGTTGCCGTTGTTGGCTTCCGGCTGATTATTGCCGCCGTTCTTGTCACGGTTGTACAGCAGGATCGCGGCGACGATCAGCGCCACGAACAGCGGGATCGAAATGAATGGCACGGCGAACACGCTGCCGGGGCAGCCGATGATCATGAACAGAATCGACATCCAGAACGGTGCGGGGAACCGGCCGTGAACCAGCGCCTCCTCGGCGATGATCGTGCCGTCGCGTTCGTCGGGAAGCAGGAACCAGGCCAGACCGTAGAGCAGCGCGCCGAATCCAGCGGCGCAGAAGAACGCGAACCAGATGATGCGGATGATCAGCGGATCCCATCCCAGACGGTTCGCGATCGCGCCGGACACACCACCGATCCAACGGTCAGTGCTGCGACGAAGACCGAGCGAACGAATCCAGTTGAAGAACCGGCTTCCCGCAGGCTGATTCGGCGCCGACTGGCCAGGCTGATTCGGGGTCTGACCCCACTGGTTCGGGCCTGCCTGATTCGGATCCGTCTGGTTCGGGTCCTGCTGATTGAACTGGCCGTACGGATCCGTGCCGGCGTACGGGTTCGGATTGCCCTGGGCGTTCGCGCCGCCTTGGGAAGCGGGATCGTTGTAGGGGCCCGGCTGCTGGCCGGAGCCAAAGGGGTTGTTCGGATTGCCTGACGTCATGATGCTCATCTCCCTGGGTCGTCCTTCGCCGTTGCCGTGCCGGCGAACGTCGTGTGCGATGTCGCGTGGCTGATTGCGCAGGTCAAGGACGATGCGTTCTTGTTTTTCCTGATGTTTTCCTTGTTGATTCCATTCCACCGCAAAACCGGCCACCCCGCTATGGGGGAACACCCTGAAAGAACCCTGAACCAGGCTCCACCCACCCCGAATCCCCCTCATTCCCCCGAATGAGATTGCTACGCTGGAGTGTGGAACGAGCCGCGTGACGGTGCGGAAGCGGTTGGTGGAATCGGCCAGTGACATGCCGTGGGAGCGGCCGGTGGCGCGTCGTGGAATCGGCCGGTGGCCGATGCTGTGTTGATGGCGGCCGGTGGCCGCGATCACCTCATCAGTCAGCTTCGCTGACAGCTTCCCCTCGAGGGAAAGCCGGATTTCCGGGGGATTGGTCAGGACCCTTATATGCCGGCTTCCCCCTTGGGGGAAGCTGTCGAGCGGATGCGAGACTGATGAGGGTCTGCGGCCAACGGCCGCCAGCAACGCCGTATCGGACGAAGTTCGATTCCAATCAACTCCACGCCGACACGAGAAAGGGAGACATGATGGATAAGCAGAGAACCGGAACGCCGCCTCAGCAGCAGTCCTCGTCGTCCCCGACTCCGCCGGTCTTCGATTCGCCGTTGCGGCGGACCACGCTGAGTTCGCTCGTCGACGCGGCCAGCCGTGCGGCCAATACGGCCAAACCGGTCCGCCCGGCGACCGTGGGTGTAGTCATCGGACTGATCGGCGCGCTCGCCATCGGACTGGGCATCTGGGGCACGCTCTCCGGTCTCCCCGCACAGATCGTGGTCGGACTCGCACTGGTGTTCATCGGCGTGACCGTCGGGTGGGCGCAGATGAGCTTCATCATGGACGACCGACTTCACCCCGACGCCCACACCGGCAAATTCACCATCGTCGTGACCGTCGCCAGCATCGTCGTCACCATCGTCGGCGTACTCGCCATGTTCAGCCTCACCATGTCTCTGGGAACGCTGCTCAAAGGCGCGCTCGCCGGACTCGTCATGATCGCCGCGCTCGCCATCATCATCGCGCCATGGTGGATCAGTCTGATCGCCGACCTTGGCATGCAGCGGGCGCAGACCGCACGCGAGGAGCTGCGCGCCGACATCGCCGCACGACTGCACGACTCCGTACTGCAGACGCTCGCGCTGATCCAACTGCAATCCGCCGACTCCGCCAAGGTGGCCGCGCTCGCCCGCGCGCAGGAACGCGAGCTGCGCGAATGGCTGTACGGCGATCCGGAGTCCACCGCGGCCGCGGCCAGTGCCGGAACAACTCCGGCAGCGAACTCGGCGGTCCAAACGCCGAACGGTGCACCGCGCCCGGCGATGAACCCGGCAACGAACCCGGCGGTGGGTCCGAAGGCTACGCCTCCGACCTCGCAAACCATGCCGGTCACGTCGGTGCCCAACGCACGGCCTGCGCCCGCATACCCTGTGCCAGCACGGACATCAACCGCTCCGGAACCGTTCTCCCGCGTGCTCAAACGGATCGCCGCCGGCGTGGAGGACTCATGCGAGCGGCCGATCGACGTGGTGACCGTGGGGGAGTGCGCGTATGCGCCGGCACTGTCGTCACTGCTCGACGCCGCCGCCGAAGCCATGAACAACGCCGCCCGACATGGCGCCCCGCCGATCTCCGTCTACATGGAGGCGAACGATTCCAAAGTGCAGGTGTTTGTTCGCGACCACGGCGACGGGTTCGATGTGAACCAGCTGCCAGTCGGCCATCTGGGGGTCAAGGAGTCGATCATCGGGCGCATGCGCAGATCCGGCGGAACCGCCGAAATCGTCTCCCGGCCAGGCTGGGGCACGGAGGTTCGACTCTCCCAGCCGTTGTAGTCTGCCGGCCGGTGCGGTCGGCCGCGGTAAGGTGAAGAAAACGACGACGATGAGTGACAACGAGAGTGACAACGAGAGTGACAACGATGAGTGACGAGGAGCGGGAATGACACAGGCAGCGCAGCCGAATCAGCCGACGACAACGGGAGTGGCGCCGTCGGAACCGTCTGCCGGACGATCCGTGCGCATCGGCGTGGTGGACGACCACGATCTGTTCCGAGCGGGCGTGATCGCGGCCATCACCGGCGGATCCGACGACATCGAGATCGTCGGGCAGGCGGGCGACGTGGAGTCCTCGGTGCGGATGATCGCCGAAACCCAGCCCGACGTGGTGCTGCTCGACGTGCACGTGCCCGGCGGCGAGGGCGGCGGCGGATCCGAGATCATCCTGCGCAGCGTGCCGTACGCGCCGCACACGCTGTATCTGGCGTTGTCCGTGTCCGACTCGCCGGCCGACGTGGGCGCGGTGATCCGTGCCGGTGCTCGCGGCTATGTGACCAAGACCATCACCGCGCAGGACCTGATCGCATCGATTCATCAGGTGGCGGAAGGCTACGCCGTGTTCAGCCCCAAGCTGGCGGGATTCGTGCTCAACGCGCTCGGACCGGGTAGTCCGCAGAACGGGGGAGCGGGTGCCGCTGCGGGCGGCGTCGGTGGCGGCATGGGCGGCCAGACGAACGCCGACTACAATCCCTACGCCACGCAGTCGCCGAATCAGGCGCCGGCGCCGGTGCCCGACGACGACATCGACATCGACGTGCTCAGCCCGCGCGAGCAGGAGGTCATGCGGCTCATCGCCCGCGGCTACTCCTACAAGGAGGTGGCCGCCGAACTGTTCATCTCCGTCAAGACCGTGGAGACGCACGTCTCGAAGGTGCTGCGCAAGCTGCAACTGTCCAACCGCGGCGAACTCGCCCGCTGGGCCGCCTACCGCCGCATCGTGTGAGCCCCGGTCGTGGCGGGGCGGTTGGTGACTGGCGGTGGTGGGAATGGGATCGGGCTTCGCCCGATGCTGTGCTGCTTGCGGCCTGTGGCCGCGAACACCTCATCAGTCAGCTTCGCTGACAGCTTCCCCTCAAGGGGAAGCCGGGTTTCCGGGGATCGGCCCGGCCCCTTATATGCCGGCTTCCCCCTTGGGGGAAGCTGTCGAGCGGATGCGAGACTGATGAGGGTACGCGGCCACCGGCCGCCATCAACACAGTATCGGCCATAGGCCGATTCCGCACTCCTCTACCCGCTCCCATGACTTGGCTTCTGCGCGCATAGTACATGGCCGGTCGTGGCGGCTTCGGTGTTTCTGTTGTTGCCGGCTTGTAAACTGGGAAAGTTGGCGGCCGAGGGACCGCCTAAAGTTTCAGCGCAAACGGCGCTGCACTATACAGAAAAGGAGGAAGTTATGGGCCAGGATCACAACCCCGACGTTGAATCGGTATTCGATCTTGCAGCCGCTGCTGCGGCATCCAACGGAGGGAACAACGACCCGCTGCTGCCTCCGGCTCGTTTCATCGGCTCCCCGCAGAAGCCGAGCCGCATGCCGTACAACAAGTACGCATCCTACGAACTCCAGGTGCCGTTCAGCTTCCCTGAGCGCACGTGGCCGAACAAGACGTTCAAGCGCGCCCCGCGTTGGTGCTCCGTCGATCTTCGCGACGGCAACCAGGCGCTCGTCAACCCAATGGACTCCGAGCGCAAGCTGCGCTTCTGGAACCTGCTCGTCTCCATGGGATACAAGGAGATCGAGGTGGGCTTCCCGTCCGCTTCCGAGACGGACTTCGACTTCATCCGCATGCTCATCGAGCGTGAGCTCATCCCCGACGACGTGACCATCGTGGTGCTCACCCAGTGCCGCGAGCACCTGATCCGTCGCACCTACGAGGCTCTGCGCGGCGCCAAGCGCGCGATCGTGCACTTCTACAACTCCGTCTCCGTGCTGCAGCGCGAGGTCGTGTTCCGCAAGAACCGCGCGGAGATCAAGAAGCTCGCCACCGACGCCGCCGAACTGTGCAAGGATCTTGAGGGCGAGGCCGAGGGCATCGACCTGTACTACGAGTACTCGCCGGAATCGTTCACCGGAACCGAGCCGGAGTACGCCGTCGAGGTGTGCAACGCCGTGATCGACGTGATCAAGCCGACGCCGGACCATCCGATGATCATCAACCTGCCGGCCACGGTGGAGATGACCACGCCGAACGTGTTCGCCGACCAGGTGGAGTACGTGTCCACGCATCTGAAGGATCGCGACTCCATCGTGCTGTCCCTGCACCCGCACAACGACGAGGGCATGGGCGTGGCCGCCACCGAGCTGGGCGTGCTGGCCGGCGCCGACCGCGTCGAGGGCTGCCTGCTGGGCAACGGCGAGCGCACCGGCAACGTCGACCTCGTCACGCTGGGCCTGAACCTGCTCACGCAGGGCGTGGATCCGCAGATCGACTTCTCCAACGTGCCGGAGATCCGCAAGACGGTGGAGTACTGCAACCAGATCAAGATCTCCGAGCGTCACCCGTACGCGGGTAACTTCGTGTTCACCGCGTTCTCCGGTTCGCATCAGGACGCCATCAAGAAGGGTCTCGAGGCCCGTCAGATGGCCGCCGACCGTGCCGACGCCGATCTCGACAAGTTCGTGTGGCTCGTGCCGTACCTGCCGATCGATCCGAAGGACATCGGCCGCAGCTACGAGGCCATCATCCGCGTGAACTCCCAGTCCGGCAAGGGCGGCATGGCCTACCTGCTCAAGACGAACCACAACCTCGACCTGCCGAAGCGTCTGCAGGTGGAGTTCGACAAGATCGTGCAGAAGTACGCCGACGACACCAAGAAGGAAGTCAAGGACGAGGACATCTGGCGCCTGTTCAAGGACGAGTACCTTCCGGTGGAGTCCGGTGGTGCCACCGCGGCTGGCCATGTGGTGGGCGACACCACCGACGAGACGCTCAAGCAGTGGGGTCGTCTCAAGCTGCTCAAGGTGTCCGTCTCGTCCGGCGAGGATGGTTCCGACACCGTGCTCAAGGCCCGTCTGCTCGACCGCGGCACCACGCCGGGTGCCGAGCCGATCGAGCGTGACCTGTCCGGTGTGGGCAACGGCCCGATCGCCGCGTTCATCAACGCCGTGTCCACGCTGGGCATCGACGTGTCCGTGATGGATTACGTGGAGCACACGATGACCGCCAGCACCGACGCCATGGCCGCTTCCTACGTGGAGTGCGAGATCGGTGACGCTCCCGAGACCAAGGTGATCTGGGGCGTGGGCATCGACTCCTCGATCATCACCAGCTCGCTGAAGGCCATCATCTCCGCGATCAACCGCTCCGAGCGCTGATTCGCCGAGCCGCTGATATAGCGTATATAGCGTAAAGGGTCCGACCTCCGTAAAGGAGATCGGACCCTTTTGCGTATGCCAGAGGCATTGGTATCGATCTGCGATCGATGTCGTATTATCGCGGCCTGTGGACGGCCCACCTCATCAGTCACGCTACGCGTGCCAGCTTCCCCTCAAGGGGAAGCCGGGTTCAAGGGGATGAATCTGCCTGCGTATTTCTGGCTTCCCCCTTGGGGGAAGCTGGCAGCGAAGCTGACTGATGAGGGTACGCGGCCACCGGCCGCCAGCAACACAGCATCGACCGCAGGCCGATTCCATTACTACAAAAAAGGTGGCAGTCACGACTCATATCGTGACTGCCACCTTTTTGCCGTACCTGCCCTACCGGGAAGCCCGCCGGCCTACTGGCCGAGGTTGATGTTGGGCAGGTCGACGGTGCCGTTGCCTACCGTGCCGCCGTTGTTGTTGGTGGTGCCGCCGTTGTTGTTGGTGGTGCCGCCGTTGTTGTTGGTGCCACCGGTTCCGGTGCCGCCCGAGTTCTCGGTGCCGGTTCCGGTGCCGCCACTGGTTCCGGTGCCGCCGGTGGTTCCGCTGGTGCTGCCCGAACCGCTTTCGGTTCCGGTCGTCCCCTCGGTGCTGGTCGATCCGCCGGTTGTGCTGCTGCCGGTTCCGCCGTTGGTGCCGCCCGAGTTTTCGGTGCCGGTGGAGGTGCCTTCATCGGTGGTGTCGGAGCTTTCGGACTTGTTCTTGTTGGTCGTACCGGACGAGGACGACGACGAGCTCTTCTTGCTGCCGGTGCCCCAGGTGCCGTCGCTGCCGCCGATCGTGCCGTCGTCCTTGGCCGTGGGGAACTCCTCGTCCTTGGCGCCGGACAGCGCCTGCTTCATGTACTTGGTGAACATGTGCGCCGGGTAGCCGGAGCCGTGGCTGTAGCCGGCGAAGGTGGGCACCTCCTCGGCGGTGCCGCCGTCGCCCGGATACCAGATGGCCATGTACGTGAGCACGGACGGCGTGAAGCCGACGAAGCTCGCCGCCTTGCTGTCGTTTGCCGTACCGGACTTGCCGGCCATGGTCAGACCGATGGAGTTGGCTTCCTTACCGGTACCGTACTTGATCGTGCCGGTCATGGCCTTGGTCACCAGCGCCACGTCGTTTGCGTCGAACACGCGCTCGGACGTGGTGGTGGACTTGTACAGGTCCTTGTTGTTGCCGTCGGTCACCTTGTTCACGATGTGCAGCGACACCTTCTGGCCCTGATTGGCGATGGTGGAGTAGCCGCGCACCATGTCGTACACGGTCAGACCGGAGTTGCCGAGCACCGTGTACGAGTCGTTGGCGATCGTGCCCTTGATGCCGGCGGTCTTGGCCGTGTCGATGATGGTCTGCGAGCCGAGATGCTGCGCCAGATCCATGTACACGGTGTTCACCGAGTTCGCGGTGGCCTTGTACAGATCAATGTAGCCGTAGCTCACGCCGCCGGCGTTGTTCATGGCCTGGGTGAGGCCGGGGAACGAACGCGGCGAGTTGCCGTTGAACGTGGTGCTCAGGTTCACGCCCTTCTGCACGGTGGCGAGCAGCGCGAACGGCT
>NZ_NEWD01000038.1 GCF_002234915.1 Bifidobacterium vansinderenii
GATGCGCGCCCTTTCGACGCTCATCTAACACAATACCAATCGTGATTGCTTACGCTGATGAAGGGTGATGAGGGAATCCAAGCGAGAGAAGAACCGGCCGATATCCTGTTGCTCAGGCAACGATGGACAATCAACGGTCACGCGAATAAATGAATCCCAATAGAGACGTTTGCGAAAATCAGTAACGCCATAAGACAAATCATTCATCTGATTTACTGTGGCAAAACGTCTCAACAGCACGTTAAAGAAGCTTCGATCCTGCTCAACAAGAGGCTTAGCAACAATATAAGCAGGACTGACCATACCTTGTGCCGACGAAGTCCCAACGGCTCCCTGCCATGCTCGCATCATATTGAGTACTGCATCGCCAATTTCTACTCTCTTATAGAGAGATTTATCCTCACTTCTTCTGACATTCTTGCCGAGTTCATCGGAGTTCAGTGAACCGTCGGAAACGCCACCGTAGATCGAGACTGACAAGATTTGCAGATCATCGCTGCCTCGCTCGTCCCTATTCTCATACAGGTCCCCCAACTTACGCTGTTCCCAAGCGGACGTATAATGGCACGAATGTAACGTGGCCGCGTACGTTCCGTCCGGACTGTCATTAGGGGTAACAGCAGCAAAGGAGCACATGAATGAACAAGCAGCAGCTCGCTTCCAAGATCTGGGAGTCCGCGAACCGGATGCGATCGAAGATCGAGGCCAATGAATACAAGGATTACATTCTTGGCTTTATCTTCTACAAGTTCCTCTCGGAGACGCTGGTGAATCGTCTGTATGCAGATGATTGGACCGAAGAAGATCTGCCGTCTCTCATTGAGGAAGATACGGATACCGTGCAGGATGTGCGTGGGCTGTGTGGCTATTTCATCGCCTATGACAACCTGTTCTCTACTTGGATTGCCAAGGGTGCAGATTTTCAAATCGCCGACGTACGCACTGCGCTTTCCGCGTTCGAGCGGAACATCAATCCGGCGCACAAGCGTGTGTTTGCAGGTATTTTCGATACGCTTCAAACCGGTCTGTCCAAGCTGGGCACCGATGAGCGTAGTCGTTCCAAGGCCGCTCGTGATCTGATCTATCTCATCAAGGACATTCCGATGAGCAACCGGCAGGATTATGACACGCTCGGCTTTATCTATGAGTACCTGATTAGCAACTTTGCCTCCAACGCGGGCAAGAAGGCCGGCGAGTTCTATACTCCAGGCGAGGTCTCGCAGCTTATGAGCGAGATCGTGGCGTGGCATCTGCGGGACCGTAAGGAGATCACCATTTACGATCCCACTTCCGGCTCGGGCTCGTTGCTCATACATATTGGTCAGGCGGTGTCTCGTCGCAACGGCAATCCGAATGACATCAAATACTATGCGCAGGAGCTTAAGGAGAACACGTACAATCTCACGCGCATGAATTTGGTGATGCGAGGTATTCTGCCGGATAACATCGTGGCCCGCAACGGCGATACGCTCAAAGATGACTGGCCGTGGTTCGACACCGACGAGAACAAGGATGAGACCTATGATCCGCTGTTCGTGGATTCCGTGGTCTCGAATCCGCCGTATTCGCAGAACTGGGAGCCACCAGAGCAGGGGAGTGATCTGCGCTTCGAGTATGGCATCGCTCCCAAATCCAAGGCCGACTATGCTTTCCTGCTGCATGACCTGTACCATTTGCGCGACGATGGCATCATGACCATTGTTCTGCCTCATGGCGTACTGTTCCGTGGCGGTGAGGAAGGTGCGATCCGTAGAAATCTGGTGGAACATCACCATATTCAGGCCATCATCGGCTTGCCGGCGAACATATTCTTTGGTACCGGCATTCCTACCATCGTGATGGTATTGCGCAAGCATCGCGATGATGATCATGTGCTCATCGTTGATGCCTCCAAGCATTTCATCAAAGACGGTAAGAACAACAAGCTGCGAGCATGCGATATCCGTCGTATCGTCGATGCGGTGACAGGCACTAAGGACGTTGACAAGTTCAGTCGATTGGTGAGTATTGATGAGATTCGTGCCAACGACTACAATCTCAACATTCCACGGTACGTGGATTCGTCCGAGCCGACTGAGAACTGGGATATCTATGCCACTATGTTCGGTGGCGTGCCAGTGCATGAGATCGAGACGTTGCAACGATTCTGGGATGTGTTCCCGAGCCTGAAGACACAGTTGTTCACCATGCAGAATGGTCATAATGCCCGAGTCATCGATGGTTCAGTGAAGGACATCATATTCAATAACGTTGAGGTCCAGAGGTATTTGGCGGATTACCGTCAGTCGTTTGCCGATTATCGGAAACTCCTGAGCACTGAACTGGTAGGGGAGTGTGAGCACATCAATGCCGATACTAAGGCTGAAGAGCTCGCTGATGATCTGTTCCGTCGGTTGCATAACGTGCCTCTGGTGGATGCGTATGCTGCCTATCAGGTGCTTGATGACAGTTGGAAGATCATCTCCGGCGACCTTGAAATCCTTCAGAGTGAGGGAGTCGAGGCTGTGCGCAAGGTGGATGCCAATATAGTGATCAAGAAGAAGGCCGGCAAGGATGTTGAAGTGCAAGATGGCTTGAAAGGCCATATCCTGCCGTTCGACTTGGTCCAGAACCATTTGCTATCCGCCGATCTGGCAGATATCGCTGCTCAGGAGCAGCGTCTAGGGGAGATTGGTCAGGAGCTGACCGAACTGCTCGAAGGCATTGGCGAGGACGATAAGAGTTCCGACGCGATCAACGAGGACGGTGATGCGTTCGTTGCGGCCGAACTCAAGAAGGCGGTGAAGACGATCGGCAAGCATGCTGAAACCGATTTTGACCGTACGCTGGTAACGGCGAATCGTCTGATTGATGAAGAGAAGAAGGTCAAGAAGACCATTAAGGAATTGCGTTCCTCACTTGAAGACAAAACCGCTGCGGTGATTGAAAGTTTGAGCGACGATGAAACCTCTGATTTGCTGGCTGCCAAGTGGATTGACCCGCTGCAGCGCAAACTTGAGGAATTGCCAGCCGCGGTTCTTGATGAGCTAGTAGCCAAAGTCACGGCGTTGGACGAGAAATACGCCACCACGTACGCCGACGTGTGCGGTCAGATCAAGAGCGCGGAAACCGAACTGGGAGCAATGCTCGACCAGCTGGTCGGTGACGAATTCGACATGACTGGCATCGCCGAGCTCAAGACCCTGCTGGGAGGCGAATAATGACCGAACATTCGAACGTTCCTGCGATTCGTTTTGCTGGTTTTACTGACCCTTGGGAACAGCGTAAGTTAGGGAAATACCTGACTTTGAGCCGTATCGTTGGTCATACTGGCGTGGATGCGAACAAACTAACCGTTAAATTGTGGGGCAAAGGAGTTGTTGCCAAAACGGATTCCTATGGCGGGAGTGAAAACACGCAGTACTACATTCGTCGTGCTGGCCAATTCATGTATGGCAAGCTTGATTTTTTGCATGCAGCGTTCGGAATCGTGCCAGAGGAATTAGATAGGTATGAGTCAACGCTTGATTCTCCGGCTTTCGACATGTCTGGCGTTGACGGATCTTTCCTATTGAACAGAGTCACTCAGGAAGATTTTTATCTTGGAAACGGATTGATCGCTAACGGCAGTCGTAAGGCAAAGCGTATTCACGAGGATACGTTTCTTGGCATGTCGTTGGCATTCCCATCCTTTGCTGAGCAGCAGGCCATCGGTCGGTTCTTCTCCCGGCTTGATTCCCTCATCACCCTTCATCAGCGTAAGTATGACAAACTTGTCGTACTGAAGAAGTCAATGCTCGAACAGATGTTCCCCCAAAAAGGTGAGTCGGTTCCGAGGATTCGTTTTGCTGGTTTTACTGACCCTTGGGAACAGCGTAAGTTGGGGGAACTGGTATCTGAAATTATTGCCGGCAGAAGTGTTAATTCAACTGACGATCCTGTAGGTGTTACAGATGTGGCAGTGCTGAAAACGAGCTGCGTGTCTAACGGTTATTTTGAAGCCGATGAATGCAAACGTGTAGTCGAGTCTGAAAAAGATCTTGTGAAATGTCCTGTTGTGGCAGAATCAATCATCGTCAGTCGTATGAATACGCCGGATAAAGTCGGAGCGTGTGGTATTAGTGAGGCCAGTCATGACAATCTTTTCCTGCCGGATAGACTTTGGCGTTTATCTCTTCATGCCGGTTATGACCCGTATTATGTCTATGTAGTCCTCGCGTCTGAAGCAAGCCAAGCAATGATTAGAGGAATGGCTTCAGGTACAAGTGGCTCAATGCATAATGTGCCCAAGCAGTCGTTCTTGGGTATGAATCTGCTGTTGCCCATAAATTTATCCGAGCAACAGGTCATTGGCTCGTTCTTCTCGTGCCTCGATTCCCTTATCACCCTTCATCAGCGTAAGTTGGAATTGCTGCAAAATATCAAGAAATCACTGCTTGAGCAGATGTTCGTCTGAGAATCGGAGGAATCATGGATCGCAAACGCATCATGGAAGAGGCCATTCACTCCGGCGAGATGGAAGGCGCATACGTCTCTGCCGAATTTCGCAGTGACGCCGAACAGTACGTGAAGGGCGACTTTACGATCGAAGAGCTCATGACCAGAACCAAGCGCCGGTGGAAGATTGATAAGCCTGAAGCTAGGGTCGCTCATGCCTGATCGATTCGTTGACCCATATCTTGATCCGGCAAGCGGTGTACTGCGCAACCTCATCGGCGCTACAACCTATGATGAACTGCAGAACGCGGAAGGCGAGTTCGTTGCATTGCGAATGAACGAGTTTTTCACCCGCCCGATCCCTCATATGAGTGGATCGCTGGATGATTTCCGCATGCTGCACCGCACGCTGTTTCAAGATATCTATGCTTGGGCCGGTGAAATCCGTATCGTAGAGATTCGCAAGAACGTTGCCGGAGCTGAGTTCTTCCTACCCTCCACAAACATCGCCATGGGTATCGGCTGGGCGCAGAATGAACTCAAAAAAGACAACATGCTGGTGGGATTTGAGCCGGAACGATTTGCGCAACGACTGGCCTACCATTACGACAACTACAATTTCGTGCACCCATTTCGTGAAGGCAATGGTCGGGTACAACGGCTGTTCTGGACCCTGCTGTGCCATGATGCCGGATACGATCTCGACTGGCGACTCGTCAGCGGCGAGGAAAACGACGAAGCGAGCCGACTCGCAGCGGAGAATCAGGATTATGAAGCGTTGGAGACGATGTTCCAACGCATCGTGTCACCATGCGATCCACAAATGCCCATCAATGGCGAGTCACTGAGCGTTGGTCATCTACGCGCTGATGCGTAAGGAATGAGATACAGGAGGCGATCATGATATTCGATAAGGAATCGGATTTCGAGAAGAGCATTATTTCGGTGCTCCAGCAGCATGGCTGGACGGACGGCGTACTCACATATCCTACCGAGGTGGAGCTCATCGAGAACTGGAAGGGCATTCTCAACCGGCGCAATGCAGGCAAGGACTGCCTCAACGATCAGCCGCTGACCGACGGCGAGATGGCACAGATCATCGAGCAGATCGAAACGCTGCGCACCCCATTGGCGCTAAATTCATTCATCAACGGCAAAACCGTGTCCATCACGCGAGACAACAGAGATGACAAGGCTCACTTCGGTAAAGAAATCAGTCTAAAGATCTATGACCGCAACGAAATCGCCAGCGGTCACAGCGTCTACCAGATCGCCCAGCAGCCGGTCTACCCAGCCAAGAACAAGATGGTCAATTCCCGACGCGGCGACCTGTGCCTGCTCATCAATGGCATGCCACTCATTCATCTTGAACTGAAACGTAGCGGCATACCGGTGAGTCAAGCAACCAACCAAATCGAAAAATACGCACATGAGGGCGTCTTTACCGGGCTGTTCCGTCTCGTGCAGATTTTCGTGGCCATGAATCCGGACGATGCCTTGTACTTTGCCAATCCGGGAGTGGACAAGTTCAACCCGAGCTACTACTTCCACTGGGCGGACTTCAACAACGAGCCCATCTGCGGAGGTAACAAACCGGGTGCCGACGAATGGAAGACTTTCTGTGCAACGCTGCTCTCTATTCCCATGGCACACAAGCTTATTGGCTTTTACACCATTGCCGATTCGGCGGACGGCTGTCTCAAGGTACTTCGTAGCTACCAGTACATCGCCGCAAATGCGATTTCTGATACCGTTAGCACCTGCGATTGGGACTGCAAGCCTGCTTTGCCTGGTCGACCTGGTGGCTACGTGTGGCACACCACTGGTTCTGGCAAAACCATGACTAGTTTCAAGTCCGCGCAGCTCATCGCCGACTCCAAGGACGCAGATAAAGTAGTCTTTCTCATGGACCGTATTGAACTCGGTACCCAGTCCCTGAAGGAGTATCGCAGCTTCGCTGATAATGAAGACGACGTGCAGGGCACCGAAAACACCGGCGTGCTGCGTACCCGACTCGCCAGCACTGATCCCTCAGACACCCTTATCGTCACCTCCATCCAGAAGATGAGCAACATCAAACTCGGCGAAGCCGGCGTCACCCAAGCTGAGCTGGACAGGATGGCGGACCAACGCATCGTCTTTATCGTGGACGAATGCCATCGATCCACCTTTGGCGACATGCTGCAGGATATCCGCCGGTCCTTTCCCAACGCGTTGTTCTTCGGCTTCACCGGTACGCCGATTCTGGATGAGAATCAAAAGAAGAATTCCACCACAGCCATGGTGTTCGGAAAATGTCTGCATCGTTATAGCATCGCCGACGGTATCCGAGATCATAACGTACTTGGTTTCGATCCGACCATGGTCACCACCTACCGAGATGATGATGTGCGATTGCGTGTGGCTCTGGATAAGGCGAAAGCTTCTGATGTGCCTTCGGCGTTAGCTGATCCGACCAAAGCCAAGGTATACGAACACTATATGGACAAGACCACAGTGCCGATGGGCGCGACCGTTTCCGAAACAGGTGAGCGCATAACTGCCATCGAGGATTTTCTCGACCGCGATCAGTACGGTGTCGGCAGTGATCACGAAGACATGGTCATTGCGGATATCCTCAGGCAATTCCCCGTGCTCAGCCATGCGAACAAATTCCATGCCATGCTCGCCACAAGCTCCATTCCGGAGGCAATCAGCTACTACCGCTTGTTTAAGGAACGAGCGCCCGAACTGCGTGTGACCGCATTGTTCGATCCGAACGTGGATAACAGTGACGGCGCTACCGTGAAAGGCGACGCGCTCGCCGAAATCATGCGTGACTACAACGTGGCGTATGGCAAGGATTTCGGCATCGTCGACTGGTCTGCCATGAAGAAGGATATCTCAGCGCGTCTCTCGCACAAGACACCCTACGGTACCATTGATGCGAACCGAGAACAGCGACTCGATTTGCTCATCGTGGTCGACCAGATGCTTACCGGGTTCGACTCGAAATGGGTGAATACACTGTACTTGGACAAGGTGATCGAATACGAGAACATCATCCAAGCGTTCAGCCGTACCAACCGACTATTCGGCCCGGACAAGCCGTTCGGCACCATCCGGTACTACCGGAAACCGCATACCATGCGCAAGAACATCGAGCGTGCCGTGAAATTGTATTCCGGTGACCGGCCGCTCGACCTATTCGTACAGAAGTTACCGCAGAATGTGGAATCGATGGATTCACGGTACAAGGAAATCCTTGACGTGTTTTCGTCATCAGGACAGGGGGATCTACGGCAGCTACCCGAATCAGTGGAGGACAAACGCAAGTTCGCCAAGGAGTTCGTGGAACTCAGCAGATTCCTCGAAGCCGCGAAAGTGCAAGGATTCACTTGGGAGAGTGACTCGTTCGTATTCACGGACGAGAACGGCGAACAAGTGAGCGTACAACCGGAACTTGACGAACGCACGTACCTGATTCTGGCGCAACGATATAAGGAGCTATTTGATGATCAGGAGCAGGGAGACGGTCGGGGAGACGGAGATGACGCGCCGGAAGCTCCTTACGAGCTGGACGGTTATCTGACAGCAATCGATACCGGTCTCATCGACACCGACTATATGAATGCCAACTTTGTCAAGTGGCTTAAGGCATTACGCGAGAATAGTCCTGAGCTGGAAGCCGCAGCCGCTCAGTTGCACCGCTCGTTCGCCACGTTGTCCACTGACGACCAGAGATTGGCGGAACTGTTCCTGCATGATGTGGAACGAGGGGACGTGGCTGTCGAGAATGGTTTAACCCTACGTGACTACATCACTCGATATGCAAAGCGTGAGAAGAACGAGCAGATCGACAAACTTGTGGAATGCTTCGGTGTGAAACGTTCACTGGTGGAGGAGTTCCTTGCCCGTCGTATCACTGAGACGAACATTGACGAATTCGGACGCTTTGGCGATTTGTATGCATCCGTTGACAGGAAGCGTGCGAAGGCCATACTTGAGGAATGGCAGCATACGACCATACCTCAACCCAAGGTGAACCGTAAGGTGCGCAGCCTGCTCCGGCGATTCGTACTCGAAGGTGGATTCGATATTGATGCGGCGCTCAGTCAAGGCGATGACTGAAGTGGCACCCGATGTATCCGCGCGCTGATAGGCTGGCAGACAGTCGAAAACGTACGGAACGTTGATTTCGTTGATTTCCGCAAGCACCCAAGCACCCGCATCATGAAGGAGAACATGCATGGCTGAGCAGTCCGAACACCTCGCCCTGTGGGGCGGCCGATTCACCTCCGGTCCCTCGCCCGAGCTGGCCCGCCTGAGCAAGTCCACCCAGTTCGACTGGCGACTGGCCGACGACGACATCGCCGGCTCCCGTGCGCACGCCCGTGCCCTCGGTCGCGCCGGACTGCTCACCGACGATGAGCTCAAGCGCATGGAGGACGCCCTCGACGAGCTGCAGCGCCGCGTCGACTCCGGTGAATTCACGCCGATCGAGGACGACGAGGACGAGGCTACGGCCCTCGAACGCGGCCTCATCGACATCGCCGGCGACGAGCTCGGCGGCAAGCTGCGCGCCGGCCGCTCCCGCAACGACCAGATCGCCTGCCTGATCCGCATGTGGCTGCGCCGCCACTCCCGCGTGATCGCCGGCGAACTCATCAAGCTCGTCAACGCGCTGATCAAGCAGTCCGAAGCCGCCGGCCACACCGTGATGCCCGGCCGCACCCACATGCAGCATGCCCAGCCCGTGCTGCTTGCCCACCAGCTCATGGCCCACGCCTGGCCGCTGATCCGCGACATCCAGCGCCTCATCGACTGGGACAAGCGCATCGACGCCAGCCCGTACGGCTCCGGCGCGCTCGCCGGCAACACGCTCGGCCTCGACCCGGAGGCCGTGGCCCGCGAGCTCGGCTTCTCCCGCGTGACCGACAACTCCATCGACGGCACCGCCTCGCGCGACCTGGTGGCCGAATTCGCGTTCATCGCCGCCATGACCGGCGTGGACATCTCCCGCCTCTCGGAGGAGATCATCATCTGGAACACCCAGGAGTTCGCCTTTGTCAAGCTCGACGACGCCTACTCCACCGGCTCCTCGATCATGCCGCAGAAGAAGAACCCGGACATCGCCGAGCTCGCCCGCGGCAAGTCCGGCCGTCTGATCGGCGACCTGACCGGTCTGCTCGCTACGCTCAAGGGTCTGCCCACCGCGTACGCGCGCGACCTGCAGGAGGACAAGGAGGCCGTGTTCGACCAGGTCGATACGCTCGAAGTGCTGCTGCCCGCCTTCACCGGCATGGTCGCCACCATGCGCTTCGACGCCGACCGTCTCGAGGCCGAGGCCCCCACCGGCTTCGCGCTGGCTACCGACATCGCCGAATGGCTGGTGAAGAACGGCGTTCCGTTCCGTCACGCGCACGAACTTTCCGGCGCCTGCGTCAAGATCGCCGAAGGCCGCGGCCAGGAACTGTGGGATCTGACCGACGATGACTTCATTGGCGTGTTCGCCGACTTCCTGCCCGCCGACAAGGCCCCGCAGGTGCGCGAGGTGCTTTCCAGCCGCGGCTCCGTCGATTCCCGCAACGGCAAGGGCGGCACCGCCTACGGCCGTGTGCGCGAACAGATCGTGGACGCCAAGGCCACCGTGGAACCGCTCAAGCTGTTCGCCGACTCCACGTCGGACGGCTCCGCCTACAAGTCCCCGCGCGAGGTCCTGCGCTAGTCCGCGCGACATCGCACGGTCGGTTTGCAGCCGACAAATGTGATGTTGCTCATGCTCATTCCGCCGGCCGCGTTTCTTTGACAAATCAGAATCGCGGTCGGATATACTGAGCGAGGAAGCACAATGGTCGTACCGATCGCGACCTTTCGGAAAGGAATGTGCATGGGCAACTACATCAACACCGAACTCGAGGACTTCACCGTCAACGCGTACCACGACGGCGAAATCGAGACCGTCTCCAAGCAGGATCTGCTGGGCCACTGGTCCGTCATCTTCTTCTACCCGGCCGACTTCACTTTCGTGTGCCCCACCGAGCTGGGCGATCTGGCCGACCACTACACCGACTTCAAGGCCGCCGACGCCGAGGTCTACTCCGTGTCCGAGGACACCGAATACGTGCACAAGGCCTGGGCCGAGGCCACCGACACCATCGCCAAGGTGAAGTACCCGATGCTCGCCGACCCGGCCGGCAAGCTCGCCCGCTTCTTCGGCGTGCTCGACGAGGAGTCCGGTCTGGCCTTCCGCGGCGTGTTCATCATCGACCCCGAGGGCAAGATCAAGTCCTACACCATCAACGACAACGGCATCGGCCGCAACGCCGAGGAGATCCTGCGCACGCTCGAGGCCGCCAAGTTCGTCCGCGAGCACGGCGATAAGGTGTGCCCGGCCAACTGGCATCCGGGTGAGGACACCATCGCCCCGAGCCTCGACCTCGTCGGCAAGATCTGATCGTCGCAGTCGTTTCACCGATGACCGATAATCATCGATAGTCACGTTTCCAAGGCGCCCGAATCATATTCGAGCGCCTTTTTCAGCAGTAAGGCAAGAATCATCATGAGCAACGAACACATCTACGACGTCGTCATCGTCGGCAGTGGTCCCGCCGGACTCACCGCCGGCATCTACGCGGGGCGCGCCACCATGGACACCCTGATCATCGAGAAGGATCAGGTCGGCGGCCAGGTCACCACCACATCCGTGGTGGTCAACTATCCGGCCGTCAAGGAGATCGAGGGCACCGCCCTGATGAACCTGATGAAGCAGCAGGCCGAGGACTTCGGCGTGAAGATCGCGCACGACGACGTGACCGCCTACGAACTCGACGGCGACGTGAAGGTGCTGCACGGCAGGAACCGTGACTACCGTGCCCGCGCCGTGATCATCGCATCCGGTGCCCAGCCCCGCCAGCTCGGCATCCCCGGCGAGCAGAAGCTGCGCGGCAGGGGAGTGGCCTACTGCTCCACCTGCGACGGCGAACTGTTCAGCGGCCTGCAGGTGTTCGTGGTCGGCGGTGGATACGCGGCCGCCGAGGAGGCCGACTACCTCACCCGATACGCCCGCAAGGTCACCGTGCTCGTCCGCGGCTCGCAGTTCAGCTGCCCGCCGCTCACCGCCGCCCGCGCACTCGACAACCCCAAGGTCGAAGTGCTTTACAACACCGAGGTCGAATCCCTCGACGGCGATGACTACCTGACCGACGCCACGTTCGTGAACAACAAGACCGGCGAGAAGACCCACTACCACGTGGCCGACGGCGACAACGTGTTCGGCATGTTCATCTACGTGGGCACCAAGCCTGAAACCACCGGACTGGATGCGCTCGCCAAGGACGACCGCGGCTACATCACCGTGGACTCGTGGCAGCGCACCAGCATCCCCGGCGTGTATGCGGCCGGCGACGTGGTCTCCAAGCCGCTGCGCCAGATCGTGACAGCCGCATCCGACGGCGCGATCGCCGCCACCGGCGCCGAGGAGTACGTGACCGCCGAGAAGAAGCGCCTTGGCATCCCCGTGGTGCCCAAGACCGCCAAGTCCAAGACGGCCGACGTCAAGAACGGCAATGACGGCGGCGCCGAAGCCGGTGCCGCCAAGAGCACGCCGAAGAAGCCCGCCACCGTGGGCCAGACCAGCGCGATCTCCGACTCCCCGTCCGTGCCGCAGCACAAGGGCGTGTGGTTCAGCGCCGAAATGAAGCAGCAGCTCGTCGGCATCTTCAACCGTCTGACCGAGGACGTGACCCTGCTGCAGGTGGACGACGGCGGCCAGCCGAGCGTGGAGCTCGCCAGCTTCGCCAAGGAGTTCGCCTCCATGCACGAGCGCTTGCACTACCGCAGCGTGCCCGCCGACTCCGACGAGGGCAAGGCGATGATCGACACCGCCGCCATCGTGCGCTATCCGGTCTTCGTGCTGCTCGACAAGGACGGCACGTACACGGGCGTGAAGTTCAGCGGCATCCCCACCGGTCACGAGGTCAACTCGCTCGTCCTCGGCGTGTACAACATCGCCGGTCCCGGTCAGGCCGTGGAGCCGGAGCTCGCCGAGCGCATCAAGGCACTGCCTGAAACGCACATCGAGATTGGTGTCTCGCTCACCTGCCACTTCTGCCCTGACGTGGTGGCCGCCTGCCAGCACATGGCCGCCATGAACCCGAACGTGACCGCCGAAATGATCGACCTCGGACTCTTCCCCGAGCTGCGCAAGGAACGCCGGATCATGAGCGTGCCCGCCACCACGATCAACGACGGCGACATCCTGTTCGGCAGCCAGACGCTCGAACAGCTCGTCACCGCCTGCGAGAACGCGCCTGCCATCTGAACGGCGAGGACGCTTGTCGCAATACTGCGATGAGGGCTCATGACACGCCGGTGACCGGCATGTGACGGCCTTGTCAAATCATCCATACGGACGAAGTCATGCCCGTTATTGGTCATTTACAATCGGACTGACCAATAACGAGCATGACTTTTCGTCGAAAAGGGGCTATTGTGCTGGCACGCCAGAGAATCCGCGAAATCGTACATGAATACGGCCGGGATGTGCTCGACCATGAGCGGATGCGCATCGAAAAGCACTGCTATCAGCATGGGGCCGTGACCACGTTCGAGCATTCGGTTCGTGTGGCCTGCCTCGCCGTCTACTTCGCCGACCGACTGCATCTGTGGCGGCATGTGGATCTGAGATCGCTGATCCGCGCCGCCCTACTGCACGACTACTTCCTTTACGACTGGCATTACGACGGCGACGGTTCGCACAAGCTGCATGGCTTCACCCATCCGCGCCGTGCGCTGACGAACGCGCTGCACGACTTCGACCTCAATCCGGTGGAGCGTGACTCCATCCTGCGGCACATGTTCCCGCTCACACCGGTGCCGCCCCGCTACATCGAGGGCTATCTCGTCACTATGGCCGACAAGATCAGCGCCACGCGTGAGACGTTCTCCATGGCACGCTTCTCCAAGCCGCAGCTTGCTCCCGTTCCCGACCGTCTTGCCCTGACCGACGGATCCGAGCATCAGGAGGAAACCGCCCGGTGAACCATGACATCGTGTTGAGCGCAGGCGCGGTGACCATGGATGCGGCCGTCACCGTTCTGTATCTGGAGCATCTGTTCTTTTGGGCCGTGTGCTACAGCTTCCTCGGCTGGGTGTATGAGACGATCCTCGTCTCCGTGCAGGAACGCAGGTTCGTGAACCGAGGATTCCTCAACGGCCCGCTCTGCCCGATCTACGGCACAGGCGCGGTGGTGGCCATCGTGGTGCTCACCCCGTTGAAGGACACGCCGATGGCGGTGCTCACCATGTTCCTGCTGGGTGCCGTGGGCGCATCGGTTCTGGAGTATGCGACGTCATGGGTGATGGAAAAGGCGTTTCACGCCCGCTGGTGGGATTATTCGCACTTCAAATTCAATCTGAACGGGCGCATCTGCCTGATCGGAGCGATCGTGTTCGGCGTGTTCGGCGTGCTGATCGTGGATGTGGCGCAGCCGTGGGTGGAACGATGGACCGCACTGATCCCGTTGACGGCGTTCCATATCATCATCGCGGCGCTGGTGGTTTTGATCTTCATCGATTTCCTGATCACCGTGATCGGTCTCAGCGGCTTTGCCAGGCGCCTGTCCGAATTCTCCCAGACGCTCGAACGCAGTCGCGACATCATCCGCGAACGGCTGGGCGACTACGGGCTCGATCCGGTCGAGGCGCTGCAGCGGTATAGCGACGCCGCCGCCGGACGTCTGCAGTCCTACACCGGTGCCGCAGCGGAGCGAATGCGTGATCTGGCCGACAACCTTCCCGAACTGCCGTCCCTGCCTCGCGTGCACGGCGTCGGTCGTCTGTACGATACGCTGACCGACGCGCTCAACGCGCAGCAGAAGCGCATGCTCCGTTCATTCCCGCGTATGACGTCCGTCGACTATGGCGAGACGATCAAGCAGCTGCGTGAGATGCTCAACCGCAACGACCGCAAGCACGACGACAAGTAGCGTCAGCTCATTTTTCCTTCCCTTGGTGGAACGACGAGCATGCCAACCGTCCGGACCCTGTTCCATTTTCCTTCCCCTTGAGGGGAAGGTGGCCGACGCAGTCGGACGGATGAGGTGGCTGAGTTTTGGTGCCTTGCAGGGACGGGACCCCTCCCTCAGTCCGCCTTTGGCGGCCAGCTCCCTCCCAGGGAGGGAGCACAAAAATATGCGGGCTTCCGCCTCGGAATGGGGGAGGAAGCCCGCCTGAGGAAGCCCGCAGCAGGATCGGAGCAGATCAGTGCAGGTAGCCGGTGGTGGGGCTGGACGGCACGGCCTGACCCTCGGTCACCTTGCCCAGACCGGCCAGATAGGCGGCGCGTCCGGCCGCGATCGCATCCTTGAACGCACGGGCCATCAACGGAATGTTGCCGGCGCTCGCCACGGCCGTGTAGGCCATCACCGCGTCGGCGCCCATCTCCATCGCATCGCACGCCTGGCTCGGGCGACCGATGCCCGCGTCGATGATCACCGGCACGTTCGCGTTGTCGATGATGATGCGGATGAAATCGCGCATGCGCAGACCCATGTTCGAGCCGATCAGGGAACCCAGCGGCATCACCGCCGCCGCGCCGGCTTCCTCAAGCTGACGGGCCGCAATCGGATCCGGGAACATGTACGGCATGACCACGAACCCCTCTTTCGCCAGCATCTCGGTGGCGCGGATCGTCTCGGCATTGTCGGGCAGCAGATACTTGGTCTCATGCTCGATCTCCACCTTCACAAAGTCCGTGTGGCACACCTCACGGGCCAGACGCGCGATGCGCACCGCCTCCTCGGCGTTGCGGGCGCCCGACGTGTTCGGCAGCAGCGTGATGCCCTCGGGAATGTAGTCGAGCACGCTGTTCTCCGTGGTTTGCGCACGACGCAGCGCCATCGTGACGATCTGCGTGCCGGCGTGCTCCACCGTGGCCTTGATCAGGTTGAGATCGTAGCGGCCCGAACCCAGAATGAAGCGGGATTCGAACTCATGGCCGCCAAGGTTCAGCGGCTTGTCGACCACCTCGGGAACGGGGGCGGCGGTGCCCACCGGATTCGTGACCGCGGGCTGCGGCGGCAGGGGAGTGGCGGCGACGGACTCTTCAGTGACGGGATTGGGAATCATGATTACTCCTTGCGATTGCATTCAACGTGATTGCATTCAACGGTTGCGATGGACTTGCACCGGTCCTGAGACGTTCCGCTCAGCCTCCCTGAACGAACTGGACGATCTCCATCACGGACTGATCGGTGAGCATGACGTCGGCACGCTTCTCCCGCGGCACGATCGCTCCGTCGAGCTCCACAGCCACGCGTTCGGCACGATAGCCGTGCGCTTCCAGATAGTCGGCGACACTCACCGCCTTATCTAGCGTGACCTGTTCTCCATTGACCTGCATGGGTTCCTCCAAACTCGGCGAATATGAAAAAAGGGTGCACGAAACCAAGCCGTACCCTGCGTGGTGCGCCCGTTCATGAACCCGTCATGCCATATTCGATTGTCGTCGTGGACACGGGATCGCGAAGAAAACAAAGAAGAACCAGCCGTTCACGACGTGTGGGGCGAAGATCATGCACTGCGTTGCGCAATCGAAGACGATTCCTTACGGCGGCATGACCCGCACAAGTTCCACGGTCGAAGCGATGCTTCCTCTCAGCCTTGCGGCTCCCGTTCGTTCACAGTCCACCCTACCCGTCCACCCAGACTCCGGCGTGCCGGCACGCGTCGGGGTGGCGATGAAGGCGCGCCGGCGGAATGACGGTAAGGTGGAAATACGGCCCCGACATCGCGGGGCGCCGATCCGAAGGGAATCATCATGATCGTCACCACCACCCCCAGCGTCGAGGGCTACACCATCACCGGCTACTACGGCATCGTGTTCGGAGAGGTCATCTCCGGCGTGAACATCCTCAAGGATCTCGGAGCCGGACTGCGCAACGTGTTCGGCGGCCGCAGCCAGGGCTACGAGGACGAACTAGTCAAGGCACGCGAGGAGGCGCTCGCCGAGATGCAGCAGCGTGCATCCGCGCTGGGCGCGCACGCCGTGGTGGGAGTGGACATTGACTACGAAGTGCTCGGTCAGGGCGACATGCTCATGGTCACCGCGTCCGGCACCGCCGTGCAGCTCGCCGCAAAGGCCTGACGTCGGTCCAGTCTTGAATTCAAGATGTTGAGCGACCGAACGGCAAGGAGAACGACTTCATGGAACCGCAGCAGACGAACACACCGAAACCGCGCATCTCGCTTTCGGACGACCAGATCGATCGGTACGCCCGCCATCTGATCCTCAAGGGTGTGGGCGTGCGCGGGCAGAAGCGTCTGCTCGCCGCCAAGGTGCTGATCGTCGGCGCGGGCGGACTCGGCTCGCCGGTGGCGCTGTATCTGGCCGCCGCAGGCGTCGGCACGCTCGGCATCGTGGACGATGACGTGGTCGACATGAGCAACCTGCAGCGCCAGATCATCCACGACTCCGGCAAGGTCGGCACGCCCAAGGCCGAATCGGCCAGGGAAAGCATTGCCCGGCTGAATCCGGACGTGACGGTGAACACGTACGTGACGTCGTTCAATGCCGACAACGCCGCCGAACTGATCGCCGACTACGACGTGGTGGTGGACGCCACCGACAACTTTGCCGCGAAGTTCCTCATCAACGACGCCTGCGTGCTGGCCGGCAAGCCGTTCGTACACGGCGGCGTGGTGCAGTTCGCCGGGCAGGTCATGGACTACGTGCCCGGCGAGGGACCCTGTTACCGCTGCATCTTCCGTGAAATGCCGGCCGCCGGCGAGGTGCCTACCTGCAAGGAGGCAGGCGTGCTTGGCGCCGCCGTGGGGGTGATCGGCAGTCTGCAGGCCGTGGAGGTGGTGAAGATGATCACCGGCGCGGGCGACCTGCTCACCGCGCGCATGCTCACCGCCGACCTGCTCACCATGAGAATCCGCACCGTTCCCCTGCCGGAGCATGAGCCGGACTGCCCGGTATGCGGCGAGCATCCGACGATCACCGCGCTTGACCCGGACAACTACATTCAGCCGGTGTGTGCGATCTGAGTGATGAGAACGGTTTGAGTGGCCTGAGCAACGACGGTGGAATCAACATAAGGAAAGAGACAAGGAGCGATAGGGGAGCCATGATCGGTAACGAGTTCGATGAGGTCGAGATCCGTCAGATGTCGCCGGAGGAGTTTGCGGCGCTGGATTATTCCACGGTCACGTTGCTGGATCTGCGTGAGCCGCACGAGGTCGCGGCGCATGGCATCGAGGGAGCCATCAACGCGCCGTTCGACCCGTTGGCCAAGGTGCTGCACACCGTACCCAAGGACAAGCCGGTGATCGTCTTCTGCCGTGAGGGCAGCTGGAGCGAGGAGGTGGCGGAGATCCTCATGGACCGCGGGTACGACGCCGTGAACCTGACCGGCGGATTTCAGGCGTACGAGCGGTATCTCGCACAGCGCGGATAATCATGACGCGCACTGTCGTGATGTCCTGAGAAACTGTAGTGTTGCTGGAACCAGCAATATTCAACACGATTGAGGAGTGACAGGGAACACATGTCTCAGGTCAGAAGCTACAAGGAAGCGGGGTTCGATTCTCTTCTCGAAGAGCTCGAATGGCGCGGTCTGGTCAATCAATCCACTGACAAAGAGCAGCTCGCCGAAGCATTGAACGGCGATCCCATCACCTATTATTGCGGCTTCGACCCCACGGCCGCCTCGTTGCATATCGGCAATCTTGTGCAGCTGATCAACATGCGTCACCTGCAGGAGGCCGGCCATCATCCCATCGCGCTGGTCGGCGGTGCCACCGGTCTGATCGGTGATCCCCGCCAGTCCGGCGAACGTACGCTCAACCCCAAGGAGACCGTGGCCGGATGGGCCGACCGTCTCAAGTCCCAGATCGGTCGATTCCTGAAGACCGAGGGCGACAATCCCGTGCGGTTCGTCAGCAACTACGACTGGACCGCCGAGATGAGCGTGATCGACTTCCTGCGCGACGTGGGCAAGAACTTCCGTCTCGGCACCATGCTCGCCAAGGACACCGTGGCCCGTCGTCTGAACTCCGAGGAGGGCATCTCCTTCACCGAGTTCAGCTACCAGGTGCTGCAGGGCAATGACTTCCTGCACCTGTTCGACGAATACGGCTGCACGCTGGAGCTCGGTGGCTCCGACCAGTGGGGCAACCTCACGTCCGGCCTCGACCTGATCCGCAAGGTGCGCGGCGAGAGCGTGAACGTGTTCACCAGCCCGATCATCACCGACGCGCAGGGCAAGAAGTTCGGCAAGTCCGAGGGCAACGCGGTGTGGCTCGACGCCACCATGCTCAGCCCGTACAAGTTCTACCAGTTCTGGTTCAACCGTCCCGACGTGGAGATGGAAAGCCTGCTCAAGGCGTTCACCTTCCTGCCGAAGGACGAGATTGAACGTCTGGTGGAGGAGAGCCGCACGAATCCGGGCGCCCGCGAGGCGCAGCGCACCCTGGCCTGGGAGGTCACCAGCTTCGTGCATGGCGAGCAGGCCACGCAGGCGGCCATTGACGCGGCAGCGGCACTGTTCGGTCGTGGCGGCGATCTGTCCGCGCTGGACGAGGGAACGCTTGAGGCGGCGCTGGAGGGTCTGAAGGTGGACGGCGAGTTCCCGCAGACCAAGGCCGGAGAGCGCATCATCGACGTGGCCGCGGCGGCGGGACTGTTCAAGTCCGCGTCCGAGGCGCGTCGTGCGATCAAGTCCGGTGGACTGTACCTCAATAACGCACGTGTGGAAGATCAGGAACAGACATTGACCGACGACGATTTCCTGCAGGGACGCTTCGCCTTGCTCCGTCGCGGTAAGAAGGCATTGGCAGCAGTGGAGGAGACTCGATGAGCGAAGAACGCAACCATTCCGCGGGACGCGGTGGACATTCCGGCGGCTATGGCAAGGGTCGCGGCAACGGCGGCGGTTACGGCAAGGGCCGTGGCGGCAAGTCGTTCGGCGGCGGCCGCGGTCGTGACGACCGTCGTGGCGGCTACGGCAACCGTGGCGATAACGGCGGTGGCCGTCGTTTCCAGCGCGACGGCGAGTTCCGTCGCTACAACGACGATCACGGCGATCGTCGTGAGGGCCGTGACGGCGACGAATCCCGCGGCGGTTTCAAGGGCGGCTACAAGAAGAGCTACGGCAACCGTGGAGGCAACGGCGGCTTCCGTCGTGACGGCGAACGTCGCTTCGATCGTCGTGACGATCGTCGTGATGGCGGACGTCGTGACTTCCACCGTGACGACCGTCGTTTCGACCGTCGTGATCGTGACGGCGAGCGCGACGAGCGTCGTTTCGAGGACCGTCGCGACTTCCGTCGTGATGACCGCAGGGATGATCGTCGTGATGGCGAGCGCAGGAACTTCCGTCGTGACGGCGAGCGTCGCTTCGACCGTCGTGATGACCGCAAGGACTTCCACCGCGACGACCGCAAGGTCGGTTTCCGCGGGGATCGCGATCGTCGTGATGGCGATCGTCGTGATTTCCAGCGTGACGATCGTAGGCCGCGTCGTTCGTTCGACGACAAGCCGCGCAATCCCCGTTACGCGAAGGACGGCGACGAGTTCAAGGGCGGCGAGCGTCGCGAGCGCACGAACAACTACAACCGTGACGGCAAGGGTTCGCACGCCTTCTATCAGGGTGGTCGCCGCAACTCCGACGGCACCGTGTCGTATCCGTCGCAGAACCCGTACACGGATCGTCGTCCCGACGAGCCCAAGATGCCGAAGGGCCTGGAATGGTCCATGCTGTCTCCGGACGAGCGCGAGCGTCTGCGCGGTCTGAGCAAGGAGCACGCCGAGAACATCGGTCTGCACATGCTGGCCGCCTACACGCTTGAGGAGAGCGATCCGGAGTGGGCCCTTGAGCATGCCAAGTGGATCGCACGTCAGGCGTCCCGTATCGACATGACCCGTGAGACGCTGGCTCTGGTGGCCTACCGTCAGGGCGACTACAAGCTGGCCCTGCGTGAGTTCCGCACCGCCTACCGCATGAACGGCTACGTGGACTACCTGCCGTTCATGGCCGACTGCGAGCGCGGTCTGGGCAACCCGAAGAAGGCCATCGAACTGGCCATGTCCGACGACGCCAAGCAGCTGCGCGGCGAGTCCAAGGCCGAGATGTTCCTGGTGGTGGCCGGCGCGTACGCCGATCTGGAGAACTGGGACAAGGCCATCGATATGGTGCACACCATCGGTCATGCCAAGGGCATCTCCGGCGGCTACCGCATGCGTGCGGTGCAGGCCGAGCAGTACTTCCTGGAGCAGGCCGGCCGTACCGAGGAGGCTGCGAAGCTCGACGACTTCGTGGGTCGTCTCGAGGACGAGTACGCGGATGTCGAGGACGATGACGACGCGATCATCGACAACGATCTTGAGGACATTGACGACGAGCTGCTCGAGGGTCTGGGCATCGATCCGACGGCGTTTGCCGACGACAATGACGACACCGAAGGCGACGAGGAATCCGACGCCGACGATTCCAAGGACTCCGACGATGACTCCACCGTGTCCGACGAGGATGATGTGACCTCCGATGAGCTCGACGTGACCTCCACTACTGTCAACGAGCTTGACGAGCACGATACGGATGCCGACAATCCGCGCAATGCCGATGACGAGGAGACCCTCCCCGCCGAGGAGACGCAGCAGGGTTCCGACTCCGATACCGATCCCTCCGACCCGGATGCCTTCGACGGTACCGAGGACGAGGCCTCCGAGGCGGAGTCTGAGGACGGCGCCGATCAGGCCGAGTGAACGCCGATAGGCAGCGATACAAGCGGGGGAGCGGCATGACGCAGTACATCAAGGGCACGGACACGACGATCAGCGAGCGGTATCATCTGGCTCTGCTGGATCTGGATGGCGTGGTCTACCGGGGCAAGAACCCCGTGGAACATGCCGCCGACTCCATCCGGCAGGCGCAGTCGGCGGGCATGGTCATGGAATACACGACGAACAACTCGTCGCGTTTCCAGGCCGTGGTCGCCGAGCAGCTGCGCGGATTCGGACTGGACGTCGAACCGTGGCAGGTCATCACCTCGTCGGTGGTGGCCGCCCGCATGGTGGCGCATCACGTACCGGCCGGTGCCAAGGTGCTGGCCGTCGGTGCGCCGCATCTGCGCGAGGAGGTGACCCGTGCCGGGCTCATTCTGGTCGAGCGAGTGGAGGATGGTCCGGATGCGGTGATCCAGGGCTGGTATCCGGAGATCACGTGGAATGAGCTGGCCTCCGCGGCGTATGCCGCCCAGCGGGGTGCCCTGTATTTCGTGACCAACAGGGATCTGACGATCCCCCGCGAGCTGGGTATCGCGCCGGGCTGCGGATCTCTGGTCAATGCGGTGATCGAGGCGGTGGGCCATCAGCCTCTCGGTTCGGCCGGTAAGCCCGAGTCCGCCATGTACGACGAGGCTCGCCAGCTGGTCGCCGATTCCTTGGCCGAAGCGTCGGGCGAACACGTCGAGCCGATCGCCAAGGATCGTTGCCTCGCCATCGGTGATCGTCTGGACACCGACATCGAGGCGGGAAACCGCGGCGGCTACGATTCTCTGGTGGTGCTCACCGGCGTGTCCACGCCGAACGAGATCGTGCTCGCCGAGCCGGTCCTGCGTCCCACGTTCATCGCGAAGGATCTTCGCGGACTGAACGAGCCTCAGCCCGCGGTGCTGCCGCAGTCTGACGGTTCATGGATCTGCCGCGATGCGACCGCCCATGTGGTTGACGGCGTGCTGCAGGTGCGGGAGAACGGCGACGCCGATCGTGCGCTGGGCTCTCTGGACGCCCTGCGCGCCGCCTGCTGCGCCGTGTGGCAGGCCGTCGACGCCGGCACGGACCCCGGTTCCCTGACCATCCCCGAATTCCATATCTGACATATCTGACATATCCGATCAACGACACATCCGAGGACAACGGTATGGCATCAGCAATGCATGACACGGGTACGGTGACCGCCGAAACCGCGGACGGGCCCGTCGACATTTCGTCGGAGTTCCCCCGTCTGGCAGGACTCGACGGCCATTCGTTCGATGAACAGATTGCCGCATACCGTTCCGTGCTCGACCAGCTGAAGGCGGAGCTCGACGGGCTCCGGGTCGAATCATGAGCCGACTGGATCAAGAACTGGTCGAACGCGGTCTGGCGCTGTCCAGATCCAAGGCGCAGCGGCTGATCCGTCAGGGCGCCGTGACCGTGGACGGCTCGACCGTGACCAAACCGGCCGCCACGGTCGATGCCTCGTCGACGATCACGGTCACGCCAGACGACGACTACGTGTCGCGCGGCGCATACAAGCTCGTAGGCGCCTTCGATGCGTTCGGTCCTCAGGGGCTGCCCGCCCCCGAAGGCTTCGACTGTCTTGATATCGGCGCATCGACCGGCGGATTCACCGACGTGCTGCTGCGCGGCGGCGCCTCGCACGTCGTGGCGCTCGACGTGGGCCACGGCCAGCTCGACCCTCGTATCGCCGGCGATCCTCGGGTGATCGAGATGAGTGGTGTCAACATTCGGGATGTGCATTCCGCGGATCTGCCGTTCGTGCCGCGCATGATCGTCTCCGACGTCTCGTTCATTTCACTGACGTATGTGATCCCCGTGATCGCACGCATCGCCGGGCAGCCCGCCGACGTCGTACTGCTCGTCAAACCGCAGTTCGAGGTAGGCCGGGGCAATCTCGGCAAGAACGGCATCGTGGACAGCGAGGACCTGCGTCGGAGCGCGCTGGACAAGGTCACCGCCTGCGCCCGCGAACACGGCCTGCATGTGAAGGCCACGGCCGACTCGCCCATCGAGGGCACGCACGGCAACCACGAATACCTGCTCTGGCTTAGCTCCTAGCGTTCTCGCACATTCACGGCGTCTCGGCCACGAGACGGCACGGGGACACGGGACGATGACCATGGAACGTACGTGGACGCAGCCGACGACGACCACGAGAACCGAAACGGGGGAGCGAACGTGGAAGGGTCCGCAAGGCAACTGATCGACGCCATGCTGCGCTGGTGGAAGCGGTCGCTTCCAGGACGCATCGTCGACCGGTACCTTTCGCATCGCGGTTCGCTCATGGGCAACGGACTGGCCTATGGACTGCTGTTCGCCTTCTTCGGCGGCGTATGGATGGCGCTGTCGCTCGCCGGCGTGATCGTGATCGGCAACGAGCAGCTGCAGCACCTGCTGATCGATGCGGTGAACACGGTGGTTCCCGGCGGCGCCGACACGTTCCTGTCTGCCTCGGTGCTGGCCAAGGCGTCGAACACCTTCACCTGGACCGGTCTGGTCACCGTCGGCATCTTCTGGTGGACGGTCACCGGGTGGATGGATTCGCTGCGCACCGCGGTACAGGCCATGTTCGACGACTACAAGGACGACGTCGATCTGGTCAAGGCGCGTCTGCGCGACACCGCTGCGGCCATGATGGTGACGCTGCTGTTCATACTGTCGACCGTCGCCGGCACGGTGTCCAGCGGTCTGATGCGCGCCCTGCTGACCTGGTTGGGCATTCCCGGCGATTCGTTCGCCGGATCACTGGCCCTGGATCTGGTGGGTCTGTGCTCCGGACTGGTGCTGAACTTCCTGCTGTTCGTCTTGCTGTTCCGCGTGGTTGCACACATCCATGCCGGCAGGTTCATGATCGCTGCGTGCGCGCTGGGCGCGGTGACGCTCACCGTCATGCAGCTGTTCGGTACTAAACTGCTCGGCGGCGCGTCGCGCAATCCGTTGCTTGCGCCGTTCGCCGCCATCATCGGTGTACTCATCTGGTTCAATCTGGTGGCGCAGGTGATCATGATCTGCTCGTCGTTCATCGCCGAATGTCGGCGTGATCCCACGCTGGCGGGAACGATGGGGGAGGGGAGCGGTGCAAGCCCCGACGCATAGCCGATGTTCGCTATGAGCGTAGAGCCAGCCAAAATCGGCTTGGCTGGTCCGATACCGCGGCTGACCGATCGGTCATACTCCGTTCACCCTGCCGTATACCGAGATAAACCCTATGAATATCCTAGGTATTCGCTATAACACTTATTTGTACTTTTGTACCCTGATATGGCCCTGACCCATGCGGAACATGCGGACGGGATGAGGCCTGTGATGTTCAGGCCGCCGGCAACGGCGGAAGGAAACAAACGAAGAGAGGTACTCGTGCAGAGTAAAAAGATTCTCGCGGCGCTCGTGTCCGTCGCCGCGATCGCGTCGCTCGCAGGCTGCGGCGGCGTCAAGGATGACGCGTCCTCCGCGGATTCCAACGCCATCACCATCGGCACCACCGACAAGATCGTCAGCCTCGATCCTGCCGGCCAGTATGACAACGGCTCCTTCGCCGTGATCATCAACGTGTTCCCGTTCCTGTTCTCCCAGAACTACGATGAGTCCGAGATGAGCCCGGACATCGCCGCCGACGACGGCAGCTGGAACGCGGACGGCACCGAGTTCACCGTCAAGATCAAGCCCGGCCTGAAGTTCGCCAACGGCCACGATCTGACCTCCTCCGATGTGAAGTTCTCGTTCGATCGCGTCAAGAAGATCAACGACGAGAACGGCCCCGCCTCGCTGCTGGCCAACATCGAGTCCATCGACACTCCGGACGACACGACCCTCGTGTTCCACTCCGCCGTGAAGAACGACGTGACCCTCAAGCAGGTCCTCGGCTCCCCGGCCGGCCCGATCGTCGACGAGCAGGTGTTCTCCGCCGACAAGCTGACCGACGCCGACACCATCATCAAGGGCAACGCCTTCGCCGGTCCGTACAAGCTGACCTCGTTCAAGCTCAACGAGGCCGTGGCCTACGCCAAGAACGACGCCTACAAGGGTCTGACCCCGGCCAAGAACAACGCCGTGCAGGTGAAGTACTTCGCCGACGCGTCCAACCTGAAGATGGCCATCGAGCAGGGCCAGGTCGACGTGGCGTACCGCACGCTCACCCCGACCGACATCTCCGACCTGAAGAAGAACAACAAGGTCAAGGTCGTCACCGGCCCCGGTGGCGAGGAGCGCTTCATCACCTTCAACATGAAGGTCATGCCCTACGGTGAGTCCCAGCCGAACGCCGACGCCAACAAGGCCAAGGCCGTGCGTCAGGCCGTCGCAAGCCTGATCGACCGCGAAGAGCTCGCCAACACCGTGTACAAGGGCACCTACACCCCGATGTACTCCTACATCCCCGACGGCCTGACCGGCCACGAGGACACCTTCAAGACCACCTACGGCGACGGCAAGGGCGGCCCCAGCGTCGACAACGCCAAGAAGATCCTCTCCGACGCCGGCGTGTCCACCCCGGTCGACCTCAAGCTCCAGTACAACGCCGAGCACTACGGCTCCAGCTCCGCCGACGAGTACGCTGCCATCAAGTCCCAGCTCGAGCAGGGCGGCCTGTTCAAGGTCGATCTGCAGCAGACCGAGTGGACCCAGTACCAGAAGGAACGCGTCGTCACCGATAGCTCCGACGGTGCCTACCCGGCCTACCAGCTCGGCTGGTACCCGGACTACTCCGACCCGGACAACTACCTGTCCCCGTTCTTCCGTGACGGCAACTTCGTGAACAACGGCTACTCCAACAGCCAGATCAACGACCTGATCGTTCAGCAGGCCGGCGAGCAGGACTCCGCCAAGCGCGTTGAGCTCCTGAAGCAGATCCAGCAGCTGGAGACCGAGGACATCTCCACCCTGCCGCTGCTGCAGGGCGCGCAGGTGGCCGTGACCGGCACGAACATCTCGGGCGTCAAGCTCGATGCTTCGTTCCGCTTCCGCTACTCCTCTGTGACCAAGTCCTGAGGCTGACCCACGTAGAGAACGGCGGTCCCGTGACGTTCGCGACGTTTTCGTGAAACATAGCGGGACTACGCTCTACACATAAATTGCAAGGGGGATGCCCGACGCCGCCATCAAGGCGCGTGCCGGACATCCCCCTTTACCCAGTAAAGGCCCCGAAACAATCGGGGCACCAATCCAAGGAGAAACGAGTGGCGTCGAAAGCCCAAGCTCTCAACGAGCAGCCGCAGAAAACAGCGGCTGACACTCCTGAGCAACCCAAGAAAAACAGGATATCCGGCGGGTTCTTCCGATTCGTCATCGTCCGATTCCTGCTCATCATCCCCACCATCTTCATTCTGGTCACCATCGTGTTCTTCGTGATGCGAGCCACCGGTGACCCCATCACCGCGGCCCTCGGCGGACGACTCACTCCGCAGGAGCTGCAGGCCAGAATCCACGCGGCCGGCTATGACCGACCGCTCATCGTGCAGTACATCGACTATCTCGGCGACCTGCTGCACGGCGACCTCGGAACCACGCTCACCGACAACCAGCCGGTGATCTCCGTGCTCAGCCGTTACGGCGCCGCTACCTTCGAGCTGGCCATCATGGCCCTCATCATTGCGCTGATCGTCGGCATCGGTCTGGGCCGTATCGCAGCCCGCCGCCGCGACCGCGCCGTGGACGCTGGCATCCGTACCTTCGCCATCCTCTGCTACGCGACCCCCGTGTTCTTCCTGGGTCTGCTGCTCAAGCTCATCTTCTCCGTGTGGCTGGGCTGGCTGCCGAGCTCGGGCCGTTCCTCGCTGGCCTCCGAAATGCAGTTCAGCCGTCTGGTCTCGCCCACCGGCCTGTACATCATCGACGCGCTGCAGCTGGGCGACATGACCGTGCTGGCCGACGTGCTCCAGCACGCCGTGCTGCCCGCGCTGGCTCTGGGTCTGCTGACCGCCGGCGTGTTCATCCGTCTGGTGCGCACCAACGTGATCAGCACCTACACCTCCGGCTACGTCGAGGCGGCCCGCTCCCGCGGCGTCTCCGAGAAGCGCCTGCTGAGCAAGCACGCCTGGAAGCCGGCCCTGATCCCGATCATCACCGTGATGGGCATGCAGATCGCCCTGATGCTCGCCGGCGCCGTGCTCACCGAGACCACCTTCGAATGGAAGGGCCTCGGCTTCATGCTGTCCACGTATCTGAAGGCGCGTGACTTCACCGCCGTGCAGGGCATCGTGATCCTTATCGCGATCATCGTGTCGGTGGTGAACTTCATCGTCGATGTGATCAGCGCCCTGATCGACCCGAGAGTGAGGTACTGACATGACCGCCGCCAATTCCACGCCCACCGTTCCCGGTGACGATCGTCTCGCCGAGCTCAAGGCCAAGAACCAGCAGTCGTTCTTCTCCAAACTGCCGATCGTCAAGCAGCTGCGCATCGCCGTCGGCTGGCAGAAGGGCATGCTCATCACCGGTCTGGTGCTGTGCGCGTTCTTCCTGCTCGTGGCCATCTTCGCCCCGCTGATCGCACCCTACGGCTACTCGCAGATCAAGGACGCCAGCGGCAAGGCGTTCCCGACGCAGGCGGCGCCGAGCGCCGACCACATCTGGGGCACCACCGTGGGCGGCTTCGACGTGTTCAGCCGCACCGTGTGGGGCACCCGCACTGCCGTCATCGCCATCCTCGTGGCCGTGGTCTGCTCGATCTTCATCGGTGTGATCCTCGGTCTCGTCTCCGGCTACTTCGGCGGCTGGGTCGACCGCGTGCTCGTGGTCATCGCCGACGCCATCTACTCCTTCCCGTCGCTGCTGCTCGCCATCCTCATGGCCATCATGATCTCCGGCGGCCAGTCCGGTCTGTGGGCCGGCATCCTCTCGTCCGGTCTGTCGATCACCGTGGTCTACATCCCGCAGTACTTCCGCACCATCCGTGCCGAGGTCGTGCGCATGAAGGAATCCGCATTCATCGAATCCGCCCGTGTGATCGGCGCCCCGACCTGGCGCATCATGACCAAGCACCTGCTGAAGAACTCCACCCGTACGCTGCCGGTCATCCTCACGCTGAACTCCTCCGAGGCCATCCTGACCCTCGCCGGTCTGGGCTTCCTCGGCTTCGGCATCGAGCCGACCGCCGCCGCCGAATGGGGCTACGACCTCAACCGCTCCGTCTCCGACGTGACCGCCGGCATCTGGTGGACCGCCGTGTTCCCGGGCGTGGCCATCGTGCTCATCGTGCTCGGCATCACGCTGGTGGGCGAGTCCCTCAACGATCTTGCCGATCCGCGACTGCGCGCCCGCAAGTCCGCCGGCGAGGTCATCGGCAGCATCGAGGACACCTCCGTCGACCCGTCCACGCAGAAGGACGCGGCCGAGGTCGTCTTCACCGATCCGAAGGTCGCCGCCGACCCCGCCGCCGGCGAGGCCGAATCCACGTCCACCGCGAGCAAGGGAGAATGATCATGGCTGATTCCGTGAAGAACACTGCCAATGCCGTGAGCGACGGCGATCTCGCAGCGATCAAGGACCTGAGCGTCTCCTTCGTGACCGACGCCGGCCCGATCAAGGCCGTGGACAAGGTGAACCTGACCATCCCGCGCAAGTCCATCGTGGGCATCGTGGGCGAGTCCGGCTCCGGCAAGTCCGTCACCGCGCGCTCCATCCTCAAGCTGCTGCCCGAGACCGCATCCACCGCTGGTGCCATCTATCTCAAGAGCCGTGACGGCTCCAAGGAGATGGACGTGCTCTCGCTGTCCGGCGAGGACCTGCGCAAGATGCGCGGCGAAGAGGCGGCCATGGTGTTCCAGGAGCCCAATTCCGTGCTCAACCCCGTGTACACCATCGGCTGGCAGATCGCCGAGGGCCTGCGTGCCCACGGCATCACCGACAAGCACGAGCAGCGCGCCAAGTCCATCGACATCCTCAAGAAGGTGGGCATCCCCGACGCCGAGACGCGCATCGACTACTACCCGCACCAGTTCTCCGGCGGTCAGAAGCAGCGCATCGTCATCGCCATGGCGCTCGTGCTCAACGCCGGTCTGATCCTGGCCGACGAGCCGACCACCGCACTCGACGTGACCGTGCAGGCCGAGATCCTCGACCTGCTGCGCATGGCCCGCGACGAGTTCGACGCCTCCGTGCTGATCATCACCCACAACATGGGCGTGATCGCCGACGTGGCCGACGACGTGATCGTGATGTACCGCGGCCACGTCGTAGAGCAGGGCAGCGTGGAGCAGATCTTCTACTCCCCGCAGCACGACTACACCAAGCGACTGCTCGCCGCCGTGCCGCGCATCGGCCAGAAGCTCATCGTCAAGGACGAGAACGGCAACGTGATCGACCGCAAGGTGGACTGGCGCACCCAGCCCATCGCCGTCAAGGCCCGCGGTCTCGAGATCACGTACCCCGGTCACCTGATGCAGCCCGACTTCAAGGCCGTCAAGGGCATCGACTTCGACATCCACCGTTCTGAAGTGGTGGGTCTCGTGGGCGAGTCCGGTTCCGGCAAGTCCACCACAGGTCGTGCCATCGCCGGCCTGCAGCGCATCTCCGGCGGTTCGCTCAACGTGCTCGGCATGGAGATGAAGGGCTTCAAGGAGCGTGACTTCAAGCCGAAGCGCGCCGACATCGGCTTTGTGTTCCAGGACCCGGGCAGCTCGTTCAACCCGCTGATGACCATCGCGCAGAACGTGGCCGAACCGCTGCTTGTGCACAAGAAGTACGATTCGCTGGCCTCCGCCCGCAAGTACGTGGAGGAGCTGCTCGAGATGGTGCAGCTGCCCAAGGCGTACATGGACCGCTTCCCGCATGAGCTGTCCGGCGGTCAGCGTCAGAGGGCCTCGCTGGCCCGCGCTCTGGCGCTCAAGCCGCCGCTGCTGATCGCCGACGAGCCTACGTCCGCGCTGGACGTGTCGGTTCAGGCTAAGGTGCTTGAGCTGTTCAAGCGCCTGCAGGTGGAGATCGGCTTCGCATGCCTGTTCATCACCCATGACCTCGCGGTGGTCGACATGCTTGCCGACCGCGTCATGGTGATGCACAAGGGCGAGATCGTGGAGCATGGTGACACGGACGATATTCTGCGCAACCCGCAGAACCCGTACACCAAGAAGCTGCTCGCCTCGCTGCCGATCCCGGACCCGCGCGAACAGGCCAAGCACCGCGAGCATCTGCACGCCCTGCTTGCCGAGGAGAACAAGTAGTCTCTCTGCTGAACGCCGGTGAGGTCGATCGTCAAAGGCCCGCCCATATGAGATTTTCATATGGACGGGCCTTTGTGCTGCTTGTGGTGGGGAGAAACCACGACCGTTTTTGTATCCTCAGCAGGAGGACCGGGCGAACCGACGCAGGAACTCCAATGATGTCAGTCCCTGATCGATGGCCGCGTACGCCAGTCCGATGATGCCGGCGCGTACCTCGTCGTCACAGGATTCGATACGCAGCGATGTGGTCGCCAACGGCTGGGCGCGGGCCCATACGCGTTCGCGAATGCCGCTCATCAGCAGCTCGCCGCAATGTGCAAGTTCACCGCCGACAATGATGGTCGACGGGTTGGTCAGATTGACGCATGCGGAAACCACATCACCGATCAGACGTCCCGCTCGACGAATCAGCTGTATGGTTTCGACGTCGCCGTTTTCGGCGAGGTCTACCACATCCGACAACGTATGCACGTGCTTGCCGGCATCTCGCATGGCCTGCAACACGGCCCATCCTCCGGCGGTGGCCTCCACACAGCCGATGTTGCCGCACCGGCATGGACGATCAGAGCCGTCCTCGCCGAATACGTGGATGTGTCCGATATCGCCGGCCGCGCCGCCCGAGCCATGCATGATGGCTCCAGAGGATATGACACCGGCGCCCAGACCCATGCCAGCATGCACATACAGCAGATCGTCGACCATGCGTTCACCGTTGCCGGCCAGTTCGTACGCCTTGTATAGGGCGCGGACATTGGCGTCGTTTTCGACGAATGCGGGCACATGATAGCGCGCGGAGAAGTGGTCGCGCAGATTGTGGTTCTCCCAATGGCGCATCACTGGGGCCTGGATGATGTTGCCGGTGGTCGTCTCGACTCGTGTGGTCACCGCCACGGATACAGCACACAGTCGTGGCATACGTTCATGGTCGCCTTGTCCAGCACCATCGTCGGTATCGGTTTCGGAGACATCGGCCAGCATTGCATCCGCTGCAGCGTGAATCAGGTCGAGCGTCTCCTCCGGTCCGTTTTCGGCGCCGGATTCAATGGTCCGGGTCAGGAGGGGGTGCCCGGATAGATCGCACAGGGCGAGCGTGGTGATGGTGGTGGCGATATCGACGGTGAGAATGACAGCGCATGAGGCGTCGAAGGCGAATCCCTGCGCGGGACGGCCACCGGTCGGACTGGGCAGGGCCGATGGCCGCACTATGCCGATCGCGACGAGTTCATCGATGCGCTTGTTCACGGTGGGACGTGCCCATCCGGTTGCAGTGCCGATCTCGCTACGCGTCATCGCCCCGTGTGTGCGAAGTCGGGTGAGCAGTTCGAGCGTACCCTCATTGAGGTTTGTGCTTTCCTCCACTTTGGTCATGATTGACAGCATACTCGCCGGCCAATATGACAATATCTTCACATTTATTTGTCTTCTTTTGTATATGTATATACAAAAGAGTGCTATTCTTATGTATTGCAAGGAGGATTACGGATAGCGGTGAAGCTTTCGTTCCAAGAGGTCCTTCGGCGATGACGGCAACGTCGTAAAGTCCGTGCGACGTCATATCGCAATGGCGGCGAATGCCACCGATTTCCATAGGAGGAAACGACAATGACAATCCATATTAAGAATCTCGATGAGGCCAAATCCCGAGTGGAATCCATGCTCGCCTCCCGCGAGCGTGTGATTCTCGGCATCGTGGGCGCTCCTGGCGCCGGCAAGTCCACATTGGCCCGGCTACTGTCCGAGGCATTCTCCGATGGCATCCCCGGTATCGGCGAACCGGTGGATCATTTCGCAGCTTGGGTACCGATGGACGGTTATCATCTGGCCGACGTCGAATTGAGGCGTCTCGGTCGATTGCAGCGCAAGGGCGCCATCGATACGTTTGATGCACGGGGCTACCGCTCCTTGCTCAACCGGATCCACGCCGGCGAGGATGGCGTGATCTATGCTCCGATGTTTGAACGCGATCTCGAACAGCCGCTCGCCGGTGCGATCCCTGTGTTCCCGTGGACGCGTCTTGTGGTCACCGAAGGCAACTACCTGCTGGATGAGACCGATGCATGGAAGGACGTGCGTGCCGCCATGACCGAGGTCTGGTACGTCGATGTTGATGACGAACTGCGTCACGAACGTCTGGTCGAACGGCATATCCAATTCGGAAAGAAGCCGGAACAGGCACGCGCATGGGTTATGGAGGTCGACGAGGTCAACGCCCGTCGCATTGCGGCCTGCCGTGATCGTGCCGACGCCACCGTTTCCCTGCCCCCACTGGATCTGTAAACGTTCTGAATCGCGACGTCATGAAGGAATAACGCAATGAGCAACACAATCGTCAAGTCCGGCTTTTCCAAAATCGCACCGGTCATGCTGGCATTCTTCGTCATGGGCTTCGTCGATCTTGTCGGCACGGCCACCAATTATGTCAAAGCCGAATTCACACTGGCCGACGGTACCGCGAATCTGTTCACCACCATGGTGTTCTTCTGGTTCCTCATCTTCTCCGTGCCGACCGGCATTCTAATGAACAGAATAGGCCGTCGCAGAACCGTGCTGTGGTCCATTCTCATCACGCTCGTGGCTATGGCCCTGCCGATCGTCGCATACGTCGTCTACCCTGCAGGGTCGTCTATCCGACTGGCGCTGATCGTTGCCTCCTTCGCGTTTCTCGGCATCGGCAACACCTTGATGCAGGTATCGCTCAACCCACTGCTGACTGTGTTCGTCAAGGGCGACAATCTCGCTTCCACACTGACCACGGGGCAGTTCGTCAAGGCCTTCGCGTCCCTGTTCGCTCCGTATATCGCCGCATGGGGATTCGGTAGGCTGAACATGTGGTGGATCCTGTTCGTGATCTATCTTGCAGTCGGTGTCATCGGCTATGTCTGGCTTGCCTTCGACCGGATTGAGGAGCCTAATCCCGACTCCGGCTCCACCACTATCGCGCGTTGCTTCGGACTGCTGTTCTCCGATCGCGTCGTACTCCTGTGTTTCCTCGGCATCGTCGCCCATGTGGGCATTGATGTGGGCGTCAACGCCCAGGCTCCGCGCATCCTCATGGAGCATACGGACATCGCCCTGACCGTCGCCACCAACGCCACGATGGTGTACTTCATCGCGCGCATGGTCGGATGTCTCGTCGGCGGCGTGGCACTGAAGAAAGTGAGCAATGCATTCGGTTTGCGTGTATGTGGTGTGATCGTGACGCTGGCCATGGTCTGCTTTGCGATCTTCGCCCTGATTCCATCCAATCCACCGCATTGGCTGTTCTGGCTGGCCATCGCGCTCATCGGTTTCGGCAACTCTAACGTGTTCTCGCTATTCCTTTCCCACGCGCTCATGTACCGTCCGGAACGCCAGAACGAGATTTCCGGTCTCATGCTCATGGGACTGATCGGCGGTGCGGTCTTCCCGCCGCTCATGGGCGTCGCAGCTGACGTGGCCGGACAGTTCGGAGGTATTCTCGTGATGGCCGTGGGCTGCGTCTACATCCTTGTCGTTTCCCTCGCCCACAAGGTCCTCGAGGGGGATCGGTTCGCTTTGGTTTCGTGACGGGTTCCGTCGTCGGTCCGTCGGTGTTTGTGATCGAACCGTATCCGGGAAATGCTCGCCGAGGAAACAAAAGACATCTGTTTGGTTGTTTCAACTAACGAAGGGGAAACCGAAGCGCAACATGACAGACGGATAGTCAGGGCAATCCCGCACATCGAGCGGGAGCGTCAGGAGGAAGACGAATCCCATGAATATCAAGAAGATCGGAGCGGCCATGGTATCCGTGGCCGCTGTGGCGTCGCTGGCAGCATGCGGCGTCAAGGATGGCGGATCGTCATCATCATCGTCCGGAGACACGCTGACCATCGGCACCACCGACAAGATCGTGAGCCTCGACCCGGCCGCGTCCTACGACAACGGTTCGTACGCCGTGCAGATCCAAGTGTTCCCGTTCCTGTTCGCTCAGGACTACGGGCAGTCCGACATGAGCCCGGATATCGCCGCCGATGATGGCAGTTGGAGTGCGGATGGCACCGAGTTCACCGTGAAGCTCAAGTCTGGTCTGAAGTTCGCCAACGGCCACAAGCTCACCTCCTCCGACGTGAAGTTCTCGCTCGACCGTATCAAGAAGATCAACGACGAGAACGGCCCCTCCTCGCTGCTTGCCAACGTGGAATCGGTGGAGGCGCCCGACGACACTACCGTGGTGATCAAGGATTCCGTGAAGAACGACGTCACGTTGAAGCAGGTGCTGGGTTCGCCGGCCGGTCCGATCGTGGATGAGCAGGTGTTCAGCGCCGACAAGGTAACCGACGCCGACACCATCGTCAAAGGCGATGCGTTCGCCGGTCCGTACAAGCTGACCTCGTTCAAGCTCAACGAGGCGCTGGCCTATGAGAAGAACGATTCGTACAAGGGTCTGACCCCGGCCAAGAACAACGCCGTGCAGGTGAAGTACTTCGCCGATGCGTCCAACCTCAAGCTCGCCATCCAGCAGGGGCAGGTGGACGTCGCCTACCGTCAGCTCACCCCGACCGACATCGCCGACCTCAAGAAGGACAGCAAGGTCAAGGTCGTCAATGGTCCCGGTGGCGAGGAGCGCTTCATCACCTTCAACATGAAGATCATGCCGTATGGCGAATCCCAGCCGGACGCTGACGCCAGCAAGGCCAAGGCCGTACGCCAGGCGGCGGCCAATCTGATCGATCGCGAGGCACTGTCCACGAACGTGTACAAGGGCACCTACACCCCGCTGTATTCCTTCATTCCCGACGGTCTGTCCGGTCATGACGACACGTTGAAGAGCGCGTACGGCGACGGCAATGGCAAGCCGAGCGTGGAGAAGGCGAAGAAGGTGCTCGAGGACGCCGGCGTCTCCACTCCGGTAGAGCTGAGCCTGCAGTACAACGCCGAGCACTACGGCGCGAGCTCCGCCGACGAGTATGCGGCCATCAAGTCGCAGCTGGAGAACGGCGGCCTGTTCAAGGTGAATCTGCAGCAGACCGAGTGGACCCAGTATCAGAAGGAGCGTGTGGTGACCGAAGACTCCGATGGCTCCTATCCGGCCTACCAGCTGGGGTGGTTCCCGGACTATTCGGATCCGGACAACTACCTGTCCCCGTTCTTCCGTGACGGCAACTTCGTGAACAACGGCTATTCCAACAGTCAGGTCAACGATCTGATCGTTCAGCAGGCCGGTGAGCAGGACAAGTCCAAGCGCGAGGATCTGCTCAAGCAGATCCAGCAGCTGGAGACCGAGGACATCTCCACCCTGCCGCTGCTGCAGGGCGCGCAGGTGGCCGTGACCGGCACGAACATCTCGGGTGTCAAGCTTGATGCTTCGTTCCGCTTCCGCTATGCCTCGGTGACCAAGGGCTGAGCGGCTGACCGACGTTCAAACGGCCGTATCCGGGAAACGGGTGCGGAGTGATTCCATGACGGTGCCCATGGAACGCTTCGCACCCGTTTTTTCATGTTCTCGATGATTTGCCGCCGTCGTCATGCATCATGCCATAATGAAACGCGGTCATTGGACGAATCTCATCGGATGGGGAACATAGCAGGGGGATATTGGCGTTGACGTATCTGTCATCGAAGCATCATGGCACGCATCATGACATGTCGGAATCGAAACGGCCGGGACGGATGGGGACTCTGCTCGGCGCATTGCTGATGACCGTGTCGTTGCTGCTGCTGTCGGGCTGCGGGGGAGTGAGGCCCGATTCGACGATCTCCGGCGACGTCATATCCATCGGCACCACCGACAAGGTGAACATGCTCGACCCGGCAGGCACCTACGAGACCGGTTCGTACGCGGTGTTCATCCAGATCTATCCGTTTTTGTTCTCGCCGGACTATGGGCGGTCCGATATGAGTCCGGACATTGCCACCGATGATGGCAGTTGGAGTGCGGATGGCACCGAGTTCACCGTGAAGCTCAAGCCTGGCCTGAAGTTCGCCAACGGTCATGCGCTGACGTCCTCCGACGTGAAGTTCTCGCTCGACCGCATCAGGAGGATCAACAGCGCCAACGGACCGCTGCCGCTGATGGCCAACATCGAATCCGTGGAGGCTCCGGACGACACTACCGTGGTGATCAGGGACTCCGTGAGGAACGACGTCACGTTGAAGCAGGTGCTGGGTTCGCCGGCCGGTCCGATCGTGGATGAGCAGGTGTTCAGCGCTGGCAGGCTGACCGACGATTCCGTCATCGTCGCATCCAACGCGTTCGCCGGGCCGTATATGCTGACCGATTTCAAGCTCAATGAATCCGCGATCTACCGGCGCAACACCGCGTATCGAGGGCTTACCCCGGCGCGGAACGGCGCCGTGCAAGTGCGGTACTTCGCCGATGCCGCCAATCTCAAGCTCGCCATTCAGCAGAGGCAGGTGGGCGTGGCGTACCGGACGCTCACCCCCACCGATATCGCCGACCTGCGGCGTGACTCCAACGTGCGGATCGTCACCGGTCCTGGCGGCGAGGAACGGTATCTCGTCTTCAACATGAGGATCATGCCGTACGGCGAGGCCCGTCCAAACGCCGACCAGAGCAAGGCGCTGGCCGTGCGCGAGGCGGTCGCGGAGCTGGTGGACCGGACGGCGTTGGCGAAGGGCGTGTACAAGGGGACGTATACGCCGCTGTATTCCTTCATTCCCGACGGTCTGTCCGGTCATGACGACACGTTGAAGAGTGCCTATGGCGACGGGAATGGCAGGCCGAACGTGGGAAAGGCGAGGAAGACTTTGGCGGATGCCGGTGTGTCCACCCCGGTCGAACTCGATCTGCAGTACAACACCGACCATTACGGGGCCACGTCGACCGACGAGTATGCGGCCGTGAAGACCCAGTTGGAGAACGGCGGCCTGTTCCGGGTGAACCTGCAGCAGACCGAGTGGACCCAGTACACCAAAGACCGCGTGGTGACCGACAAGTCCGACGGCTCGTATCCGATCTACCAGCTGGGGTGGTTCCCGGACTATTCGGATCCGGACAACTACCTGTCCCCGTTCTTCCGCAGCGACAACTATCCGAGCAACGGCTACCGGAACGCGCGCATGGACGAGCTGCTGGCGGCCCAGGCCGGCGAGCAGGACGCCGCCAGGCGCGAGGATCTGCTCAGACAGATCCAGCAGCTGGAGACCGGGGACTTGTCCACCGTCCCTCTGCTGCAGGGCTCACAGGTGGCCGTGACCGGCAGGGACGTTTCAGGGGTGAGGCTCGATGCCTCCTTCCGCTTCCGCTACGCCTCGGTGACGAAGAACTAAGCGATTTCCGCGACACGTCAGGCCAATAATAAGTTTTTTGATTTGACAAACATTATTTAATGGTTTTACTATATAGGTGTTCGCGGCGGACGGACGAGGTTCCCGACAGGTCGCGAGATGGTGCATCATCGCGATGCAAGGCAAAAAATGGCTTTGCCAGACAAGAGCAAAGGAGTTCTCATGGCACTGTGGGATATCGACAAGATTCCGTTCGTCGGCAAGGAAAAGGGTCTGCAGCAGGGCCTCGGCTTCCACTACTACGATGCCGACCGCGTGGTCGCCGGCAAGAAGATGAAGGACTGGCTGCGTTTCGGCGTCGCCTGGTGGCACACCTTCGACGCCGAGCTCGTCGATCCGTTCGGCGTGGGCACCGCGCATCGTCCGTGGCAGGGCAAGTACTCCGATCCGATGGACGAGGCCCTCGCCAAGGTGGACTACGCCTTCGAGTTCTTCACCAAGCTCGGTGTGGAGTACTTCTGCTTCCACGACCGCGACATCGCCCCCGAGGGCGACACTCTGCGCGAAACCAACGCCAACCTCGACAAGGTCGTTGACAAGATCGAGGAGAACATGAAGTCCACCGGTGTCAAGCTGCTGTGGAACACGTCCTCCCTGTTCACCAATCCGCGCTTCGTGGCCGGCGCATCTACCTCCCCGTACGCCGACATCTACGCCTACTCCGCCGGACAGCTCAAGCATTCTCTGGAGATCGCCAAGCGTCTCGGCGCCGAGAACTACGTGTTCTGGGGAGGACGTGAAGGCTACGAGAACCTGTGGAACACGCAGATGAAGCGCGAGCAGGAGCACATGGCCAGGTTCTTCCACATGTGCCACGACTACGCCAAGGAGATCGGTCTGGACGCCCAGTTCCTGATCGAACCGAAGGCCAAGGAGCCCACCACCCACCAGTACGACTTCGATGCTGCCACCGCCATCGCGTTCCTGCGTGGCTACGATCTGATGGACATCATGAAGCTGAACCTGGAAGGCAACCACGCCAACCTGGCCGGCCACACCTACCAGCATGAGATCCGCACCGCCCGCGACGCCGGCGTGCTCGGCTCCCTCGATGCCAACCAGGGCGACAAGCTGCTCGGCTGGGATCTCGACGAGTTCCCGACCGACCTCATGGAGACCGTCTCCGTGATGTGGGAGGTGCTCGACGAAGGTCAGATCGGCCCCCACGGCGGCCTGAACTTCGACGCCAAGCCCCGTCGCTCCTCCTTCTACGCCGAGGATCTGTTCCGCTCGCACATCGCCGGCATGGACACCTACGCCGCCGGCCTGCTCGTGGCCGCCAAGCTGCACGAGGACAAGGTCATCGAGAACCTGACCGCCGACCGCTACAGCTCCTACGATTCCGGCATCGGCGCCACCATCGAGAACGGCACCGCCACGCTGGCCTCCCTGGAGGAGTACGCGCTCGACAAGCCGCAGTCCGAACTGATCGCCGCCACCAAGTCCGACCACCTCGAGTGCGTCAAGGCGACCCTCAATAATTACATGATCCAGGCGCTCGCCGAAGCGTGATATTCGGCCTTCTGAAACCGGCCTCGTAAGAGAAAGCCCGGTGTGTCCCAGTGTGTGGGGATGCGCCGGGCTTTTCTGATGCTTCTTTGTCGCACGCGTGCGTCGAATACGCCGCGCGGGAGGGTCTTTAAGTCCTTTTTGACGCATGCGTGCGACAAAGAAACACCGTACCGCCCTCTCCGGTGCTCAACCGACGCGAACGTGCGTCAAAGAAGCACCGAAGAGGGCGGTACGGTGGGAGCTCGATATGTGGCCCTGCTCAGCCGCGACGCCGGGCGTAGGTCTCGTAGACCTCGGGTGCCGGCTCGGCGGACTCGACACCATCGATTGTGATCCGCCACGCCGGGGGTTCGGGGGCCGTTTCCGAAGCGGTCTGGGCCGCGGCCAGCACCCAGGCCGCCTGGCGTGCCGCACCGATGGCCACATATTCGTCGGTTGCGGGCAGTGTCACATTCATGCCGAACACGGCGGGCGCGAGCGCGCGCACGGCCGGAGACTTGGCGCCGCCGCCGATCAGCAGAATGCGGTCGATGCGGGCGCCGAGCGCGCGCACCAGTTCGATGCAGTCACGCTGCGAGCACAGCAGCCCTTCCACGAACGCCCTGGCCAGATTCTCGCGCGTGGTGTTCGTCAGTGTCATTCCCTCCAGACGGGCCGTGTCGTTCGGACGGTTCGGCGTGCGCTCACCGTCGAAATAGGGGATCAGTGTGATGCCGCCGGCGCCGGGCGTCGAGGCGAACGCCAGATCGGCCAGCTCGTCGTAATCCACGCCGAGCGCGTGACGGCCGGCGTCAAGGATGCGCGAACCGTTGATTGTGCAGGCGAGCGGTAGGAAATGCCCGGTGCAGTCGGCGAACCCGCTGATCGCACCCGTGAGGTCGTATGTGGGATGTTCGGCGATGGCCGCGGCCACGCCGGACGTGCCCAGTGACACCGATATGTCGCCGACTCCCATCGACAGACCGAATGACGCCATGGCGTTGTCTCCGCCGCCGGGGCCGATCAGGCATCCTCCTTCGACGTCGCTGCCGGCGATCTCGGGCGAGGCCTTGACGGGTGCCATCTCGGCCGGACCCAGTACACGAGGCAGTATGACGTCGTGACGGCCGAGCGCCATATCGAGCAGATCGAGACGATATTCGTTGGCCGCGGCGTCGAAGTAGCTGGTGCCGGAGGCGTCGGAGCGATCGGTGAACAGCGCGTCGAGATGTGCGTCCTCGCCGTCGGCGACCGGGCCGTAGCCGGCGATGCGCCAGCTCAGCCAGTCATGCGGCAGGCAGATCGCGGCGATGCGCGCCGCGTTGTCCGGCTCGTTCTCGGCGACCCATGCCACCTTGGTCAGCGTATAGGATGCGACAGGGGAGGATCCCACCGCCTTCACCCAACGCTGTACGCCGCGCGCGTGAATCGAGTCTTCGCCGTCTCCGTCCGGTTCGTCGTCCTCCGCCGGAGCGGCGCCGAGTGCGCGGATCAGTGCCTCGGCTTGCGGCGCCGACCGGGTGTCGTTCCACAGCAGCGCGTCGCGGATCACGGCGCCGTGCTCGTCGAGCAGGACCATGCCATGCTGCTGTCCGCCGACGGCGAGCGCGGACACGTCATCGAGGCCGCCGGCCTTCCGGGACGCTTCGAGAAAGGCGTTCCACCATGCCTCGGGGTTCACGCTGGTGCCGTCGGGGTGCTTCGCCGAGCCGAATCGTACGAGTTCCCCCGTCTCCGCGTCGGTGACGCGCACCTTGCACGACTGCGTGGAGGTGTCGATGCCGGCCACCAGAATCCGCTCTGTCATAACCGCTCCCGTCTGTTCGTTTCTGCCGAATTCCGTCTTCCAGTATATCAGTTAATTAGACGAAAAAACTAAATGGTGGGAAGTGGTGCTGGTTTTGTTGGGCAGCTGTGGATCGCAACGTATTGAACATGTCTGTTGTAAGGTAGGAAAAGCACTTAGTTCAACGACGTTCCAAAACCGACATATATGCGGCGACAAAGCATGGCCGGTACGGCGCCGTATGACATGGATCATAGGATCAAAAGGACACAGTCATGCCGAGATCACGAAGCATCAATCAGGACGATCTGCGCAACCATAATCTGTCGGTGGTGCTGACCACACTGCTGCAGTCGGATTCGCCGATGAGCCGCGCGCAGCTGGCCAAATCCACCGGTCTGACCAAGGCGACCCTGTCGCTGCTGTCCGACATTCTGCTGACCAACGAAGTGGTGGAGGAGCTGGACCCGCTGCAGAAGTCGGGGAACGGCCGTCCCAGTACCCCGCTGGCGTTCCGCCCGGGCTGCTGGGTGGGCATCGGCATGCAGATCAACACCGACGGCTATGGATATACCGTCACCGATATCGCCGGCGAGACCGTGATGGGGGAGTGGGAGGATCGGTCGATGACCGGTGTGACCCCCGACGAGGCATTCGCCGCGCTCGACGAGCTGCTGCTGCCCGCGGAGGCCACCCTCAAGCGTCGCAATTACCGTATCGTAGGCGCCGGTCTTGCCCTGCCTGGCCTGATCGCCGATCTCGGTGCCGGTGAGCAGCGTCTGCTCATGGCCCCGAATCTGGGCTGGACGGACATCGATCTGCATCAATACGATGTGGTGCGCCGACTGGAAGCGCTGGCCGATAACGAGGCGAATCTCGCCGCCATTGCACAGATTCCCGGATACGCGTCGTGCCGGCCGACCGCGCAGGTCGAGGATGTGGCACGGGAGACGGAGCGCGAGCGTGCCGAGGAGAGCGGGCGGCTCGAAGAGGCGCTGTCGCCCAACGACTCCTTCCTGTACATCTCCACCGATGTCGGCGTGGGCGGTGCGTTCGTGCGTTCGGGCTCGCTAGTGCGCGGTGATCACGGGTTTGCCGGTGAGCTCGGCCATGTGTCCGTGGATATGAATGGTCCGCAGTGCCGGTGCGGCAGGCGGGGATGCCTGGAGATGTACGCCGGTCGACGCGAACTGGTGCGTGCCGCCGGGATTGCCGACGGCGACGAGGCCGTACAGGGCCGATACGTGCAGGAGCTTCATGACCGGTGGCGTGACGGAGACGACAGGGCGGTGAATGCCATCGATCAGGCGTTGAACGCCATGGCCTCCGCGGCGGCGACGGTCATCAATGTGCTGGACGTCGACACCATCGTGCTTGGGGGATTCTGGTCCGTGTTCGGCGAGGATCTGGCCGCTCGGTTGCGTGAACGCGTCACTCCGCAGCTCCTTGCCGGAGGATCGATCGATCTGCGGGTGCTGTCCTGCGCATCGGATGAGCATCCGGCGCTGCATGGTGCGGCCGCCTATGGCCTGCGCCGTTTCATCGAACGACCGATGGACTACATGGACCTCTGACGGAAGATCCGGTGAACGCATGATGGGGGGCGGTCCGACTGGGAATACAGCCGACCCGCCCCCATCATGCGTTTCGATCACTGATCCAAAACGACCGGTCATCGTCAGCGGAAGTCGAAGATGTCCCAGTGCGAGGCGAGGAAATCGTTGATCGGGCGCAGATGGCCGATCACGTATCCGACGATGGCGGTGATCAGAATCACCCAGGATTCGGCGTCCGAGCCGATGAAGTACATGCAGATCAGCATGCCGATCAGCGCGATCACGAGCACGAGCGACAAGCCCATCTGGGCGCCGTCCATCATGCGCGCGCTGGTCGGCAGCGACGCGAACAGCACACCGATCACGAACGCGAGGATGCCGAAGATGATGGTGAGAACAGACATGGATTCCTTTCGATAGAGAGTGGGTGGATGATGCGGGGAGGGGCTTCGTTGGCGATGGTCCCGCATCTGATGGGAGGCCGGAGGGCATGGAAGGATTCCCTCCCTGTCACGGCATACGCAGGTGTCGGGCCCTCCCTCAGTCCGGCTGCGCCGGCCAGCTCCCTCCCTCGGAGGGAGCACATGCTCTTTCTCTTCGTTCTCCCTCCTGGGGAGGGAGATGCCGTGGCGCAGCCATGGCAGAGGGAGGGCCCAACACCCAGTCCTCAGCGTCTACTCCAGCGAGAACAGGGCCTTTCCGTTGCCGGCGGCCTTCCACTGGCGCACGTATCCCATGCGCTCCACGGTGGTCGCCGCCAGCGGCGAGGGCAGGTCGTCCACGTCGAACCAGCCCACGTTCAGGCTCTCGTCGTCGCCTACGAACGGGTCGGCGTTGCCGCCTTCGGCCAGCCTGCAGACGAACAGGTGATCCATGTACATGGCCTGATCGCCGTTGCCGTACGTGAGCATGCGCGTGGACGACTTGACGGACACCAGGTCGGTGGGCACGCAGTCCACGCCGGTCTCCTCCTTCACCTCGCGCACCACGGTCACGGCAGGCTCCTCGCCGGGCTCGTTGATGCCGTACACCATGGCCCATTCGCCGGTGTCGCTGCGACGGCCCAGCAGCACACGGCCGTCGGCATCCTCCACGTAGGCGGACACGCCGATCAGCCACAGCGGGTCATGGCCGATCTTCTTGCGCAGTTCGAGAATGAATTCCGGGGTCGCCATGCTCAGCGCTCCTCGGCGCCGGAGCCGGCGGCACCGGCCGCGGCGCGTTCGGCCATCCACGCCTCCACGTCGTCGGGCTGCTTCGGAATGTCGTGGCTGATCCACTCGGGGCCGTTCTCCGTCATGAGCACGTCATCCTCAATGCGGATGCCGATGCCGCGGTATTCCGGCGGCACGAGCAGGTCGTTCTCCTTGAAGTAGAGTCCCGGCTCGATGGTGAACGTGATGCCCGGCGTGATCGGACGCTCCTGATACGACTCGAAACGGGCCTGCGCGCAATCGTGCACGTCAAGACCCAGATGGTGCGCCACGCCACAGGCGAGCCAACGGCGATGCTGCTGGCCTTCGGGGGAGAGGGACTCCTCCACGCTCACCGGCAGGATGCCGAACTCGTGCAGCGACTCGGCGATCGAACGCATCACCGCATCATGGATGTGATGGTAGGTGACGCCGGGCTTGGCGGCGTCGAATCCGGCCTGCTGCGCCTTGAGCACGGCCTCGTACAGGCGGCGCTGGAACGGCGTGAACTTTCCGTTGGTGGGGAAGGTGCGGGTGATGTCGGCGGTGTACAGGCTGTTGACCTCCACGCCGGCGTCGATGAGCAGCAGATCACCGGAGTCGATGCTGCCGGTGTTGCGCACCCAGTGCAGCGTCGCGGCATGGGCGCCGGAGGCCACGATCGTCTCATAGCCCTCGTCGTTGCCCTCTTCGCGGGCGTTGGCGTTGAACGCGCCCTCGAGGATGCGTTCGCTGCGCGGCTTGTCGAGCGCGCCGGGCAGCGCGGTGAGCATACGGTCGAAGCCTCGCTTGGTGGCGGCCACGGCCTTGCGGATCTCGCCCACCTCGTACGAGTCCTTGACCATGCGGGCCTCGGCCGCGTACTCGTGCAGACGGTCGTCGGCGGCACGGTTGCGGTCGGGGTCGGCCCAGCCGTTCTGCTCGCGGATGAGCTCCACCTCGCCGGTGATCTGCGGGTCGGCCTCGCGCACCACGCGCAGCTGCACGGCGCCCTCCTCCGGGCCCACGTCCTTGGACAGCGCGTCGGACAGCTGCGAGATGTCACGGGTGTTCAGTCCGGTCATCGTGGTGAATTCCTTGAGACCCGGGCGGGCGCCCACCCAGTATTCGCCGTAGCCGGAACGGTAGTAGTCCTCGGTCGTCTGATCGGCGCGCGGCTTGAGAAACAGCGTGGCGGTGTGCGTGCGTCCGGCCTTGGCGTCTTCACCGTCCGGGTCCACCGGGTCGAGCACCAGCACGGCGCCCGCCTCATAATCCTCGCCCAGTCCCGTGTAGTAGGCAAACGTCGTATCCGGGCGGAACGCGTAGTCGCAGTCGTTGTTGCGGGTCTTGGGCTGACCGGCCGGAATGACGATGCGGCTGCCGGGGAACCGCTTGCCGAGCGCCTCAAGACGTGCGGGAATGTACTTGCTGGACTCCAGCGGCGTGACGCCGGGATCCACCTCGCCCCAGCCCTCGGTCATGAACTTCCTGAACGATTCCGAACGCGGGGAGAGCGTGCGGTTCGCCACGCGCTCGCCCACGGCCTGTGCGCTCAGCTCCTCCTCATCCTGCTGATACCTTTTCTCCGCCTGTGCGCTTCGCGTCTCGTCGCTTGCCGACATCGCGCCGCTCCTTTCGATCATGCCCGTGCAGCGTCCGCATGACGTCTGCATCGCTATCGCTCATCTTAGGAGATGCTTCACGCGAATGGCGTTCATCATGCCACCGGCGTCGTCACGATGTACGCCCGTCGCGTATGGGCACCCATGGTCACAGCGATTGCCTAGAATACATCGAGCATCGATGTGCATCGACCATTGCCGTGCGCATCGGATACTTCAGACGTGACGCGCGGAAAGGGCATGAAGGCAAGAGGTATGTCTTTCGAACATCCGAACACTGCAGGAACAAGCCTCAACGAGGTGTATCGCACGATCATGAAGCGGGCTCCCGAGCACGATTTCGATCCCACGCTCGACCGCATGCAGATGATGATGGATCTGCTGGGGCATCCTGAGCAGTCGTTCCGTGTGGTGCACATCACCGGCACGAACGGCAAGGGCTCCACCGCCCGTATGGTCGAATCGATCTGCCGTCACTACGGACTGCGTACCGGACTGTACACGTCGCCGCACGTGGAGTCGATCACCGAGCGCATCTGCATCGACGGACAGCGCCTGTCCGACGACGAGTTCGTCGACATCTGGGATCAGATCAAGGACTTCGTGGACCTGGTCGACGCCAAGTCCGTCGAGCAGGGCGGTCCGAAGATGAGCTTCTTCGAGGTGCTCACTGCCATGGCCATCTGGGCGTTCGCCGACGCGCCGGTCGATGTGGCCGTGATCGAGGTTGGCATGGGCGGCCGGTGGGACGCCACCAACGTGCTCAATGGCGACGCGTCGATCATCGGTCCGGTGGACATGGACCACATGCAGTGGCTGGGCGACACCGTGGAGCAGATCGCCACCGAGAAGGCCGGCATCGTCAAGCCCAACTCCACCGTGATCGTCGGCCCGCAGACCCACGAGACCGTGCTGCCGATCATCGAGGACGCCGTACGCGAGCAGGGCGCACAGGGACTGGCGCGTGACGGCCAGGAGATGGAGGTCGTCTCCCGTCAGCTCGCCGTCGGTGGTCAGATGGTTACGCTGCGCACGCCGAACGGCGTGTACGAGCAGGTTCCCGTCGCCATGTTCGGCGAACATCAGGCGCACAACGCCCTGTCCGCGCTCGCCGCGGCCGAAGTGGTGATCCCGGTCAACGGCCCGCTCGACGGCGACGTGGTCGCCGAGGCCCTGGGCAGCGTGAAGGTGCCCGGCCGCATCGAGGTGGTTCGCAACTCGCCCACGATCATCGTGGACGGCGGCCACAACATCCAGGCGGTCACCGCACTGCGCGAGGCCATCGAGGAGAACTTCTCCTTCCAGCACCTCATCGGCGTGGTCTCCATGATGGCCGACAAGGAGGTCGAGTCCGTGCTCGGCATCCTCGAGCCGATCCTCGACACCATCGTCGTCACCCAGAACTCGTGGACGAGCCGCGTCATGCCCGCCGAGGATCTCGAGAAGATCGCCATCGACGTGTTCGGCCCCGACCGCGTGATTCGTAAGGACTTCCTGCCCGACGCCATTCAGGCCGCCGTCGATCTCGCCGACGAATCCGACGAGACGGGCATCGGCTACGGTCAGGGCGTCCTCGTCTGCGGCAGCTTCGTCACTGCCGGTGACGCCCGTCATCTGCTGAAGGAACAGCCGAACGCCGACCTCGCCAAACCGAAGTCGGAGCGCGCCTAGTGTATCTCAAGGAACTCACGCTCAAGGGCTTCAAATCCTTCGCCTCCGCCACCACGCTCCGCTTCGAGCCCGGCATCACGGCAGTGGTGGGGCCCAACGGCTCCGGCAAGTCGAACATCGTCGACGCTCTCACTTGGGTGATGGGCGAACAGGGTGCGAAGAACCTGCGCGGCACCTCCATGGAGGACGTCATCTTCGCGGGCACCACCTCGCGCCCTGCACTTGGCCGTGCACAGGTGTCGCTGACCATCGACAACTCCGACCGCGTGCTCGACATCGACTACACGGAAGTGACGATCAGCCGCACCATGTTTCGCGGAGGCGGATCCGAATACGAGATCAACGGCACGCCGTGCCGTCTACTCGACATTCAGGAGCTGCTCAGCGACACCGGTCTCGGCTCGCACATGCACGTGATCGTCGGCCAGGGGAGGCTCGACCAGATCCTGCACGCCGACCCGACCGGCCACCGCGCGTTCATCGAGGAGGCCGCCGGCATCCTCAAGCATCGCAAGCGCAAGGAGCGTGCACTGCGCAAGCTCACCGCCACCGAAGCGAATCTGGCGCGTCTCGACGATCTGCTCGGCGAGATCAGACGACAGATGGGCCCGCTGGGACGTCAGGCTCGCATCTCGCGCAAGGCCGACGCCATCCAGGTGTCCGTGCGTGACGCGCAAAGCCGCATCATGGCCGACGACGCCGCGCAACTGATCGAACGGAGAGACGCCAACCGCGAGGAACTCACCCGCGTACGCGGCGAGCTCGCCGGTGAACAGCGCACACTGGCCGAAGTCAAGATCCGTATCGAACAGGTGGAAGCCGCGTCGCGCGAATCCTCGCCCGCCATCGCCGCTCTCACCGCCACCTGGCACGAAATGAGCCAGATCCACGAACGGCTCGAGTCATTGGCTTCCTTGGCCGACGAACGTCGCAGCTCACTGCTCGGCCAGATCACTGAAAACCTCGGCGAAGACCCGGAACTGCTCATACACCGTGCCGACGAGCTCACCGCGCAGGCCGACGACCAGCACGCCAAAGCCGCCGAAACACAGCAGACGCTGAAGCAGGCGCAGGAGCACCGCGCCGAGCTTGAACGTCAGCTCGCATCCCTGCGACAGACCATGGCCGAGCTGCGCAAGAGCACCCGCGAACGGGAAAGCCGCATCGCGCAGCTTCGCGAGCTCATCGCCCGTGAGGAGGCGCTCCTGCAATCCGCCACGGCACAGCGCGACGACATCAACGGCCAGCGGGACGCACTGCACTCCCAACTGGAAACCGCCGTCGCCGAACAGGGTGAGCTTGAACATCGAATCCCCGAGAACGACGAACCCGACGACACCGCCCTTGTCGAAGCCCGCACGGCACTCGAACAGACACAGGCGCAGGTACGCGAACTCGAGGATCATCGCCGCGCTGTGGAAACCCGCATGGTCTCGCTCAACGCCAAGGCCGATGCGCTCGCCGACACCCTCGACGGACGCAACGCGGCAGGAGCGCTGGAACAGGACCCGCAGACAGGCGCGCTGGGCCATCTCACCGACTTCATCCAAGTGGAGGACGGCTGGGAGGAGGCCGTCTCCCACGCGCTCGACGTGTTCGCCGGCGCGATCGTGGTGGCCGACGACACAAACGTCGACCATGCGCTGACCCGCGCCAAATCGGACAGACTGGGCAAGGCGGTCCTGCTCAGGACCCTCTCCGCGGAGGAGATCGCGGACGCCGATCCGACCCATCCAATGGGTCAGCTGGGTCAGCGAGAAACGGATACCGCCGACCGTGCCGATATTCCCGGCATCGCCGACCTCATCCGCATCAACCCGAACGCCGAGAACGCCGATGCTGCGCAGGGCACGGTCCGTGCCGTACGCCATCTCGTCGCCGATGTAGCGGCCGCCCGCTCGCGCGACGAGGCGATGCACGCCGTACGTCACGGCTGGCAGGCCGCGGTCACCATGGACGGGGAACTGTTCCGTGGCGGCGTGGCCGCGGTCGGCGGCTCGGCGCTGGCCCAAAGCGATTTGAGCCTAGCGGCACGACGCAACCGTGCACTGGCCGACGTGGCGAAACTGAGCGACGAGCTCACCGCGCTGGACGCCGATCTGGCCGAAGCCAAGGAGCGGTCGGAACAGGCGTCCGAGCTCGTGCAGAACGAGCAGACCCTGCTCGCCGAACGTCGTCTGCAGATCCAGCAGTCCCGGCAGATGCTGAAGACGGCGGGGGAGAGGACGGCGTCGCTGCGTGCCAGGCTGGAGACTCTGGAACGCAAGGCGTCCGCTATCGACGAGGCACAACAGGAGCACACGCTCAAGCTCAACGATCTCAATCGGGCCATGACCTCCATGAACGACGCCCACGATGCGCATGCGGACATCGACGATCTGGACGTACGCGAACACGAGCTGGACACCATGCTGGCCACGGCCCGCAATGACGAGCTCGCCGCCACCATGGCTTGGAACGAGGCAACGCGTCAGGCACAGTCGCTCGTCCGCCAAGCCGGATTGCTTCGCGACAACGCCCATCAGGCGGAACAGCGCCGCATCAGGATTGAGTCGTTGAACGCTAGGCGTCGCAAGCAGGCCGATCAGGCAGCCCGCATTGCCGAACGCGCCAAGGCGGTGGCCGCCGACCTCGCGAAGCGCATCGGCCAGGTGGAGGAACGGCGCGCCATGGAACAGCGGTCCGCCGCCAGAAACGACGACGAGCTCGCCGACCTGCGTGCGCGCCGCGACCGTCTGGAACCGCGCGTGGTCGACCTGCGCGGCCGGGAGCACGGGCTCGACATGAATCGGGAACGCATGGCGGCCGACTACGAGCAGCTCGCCACCCGCATCTCCGAGACGCTGGGTATGACCGTGGATGAGGCCGTGCGCGACTACGGTCCCGACCAGCCCGTGCCGGTGCTCGACGAGACCGGCAACCCGAACGGACAGACCGTCTACGTGCGCGACGAACAGGTGCAGCGACTGGAACGAGCCAAACGCGATCTCATCAGACTCGGCAAGGTGAACCCGCTCGCCACCGAGGAGTATGACGCGCTCAAGGCCCGCAACCAGTATCTCAACGACCAGCGCAACGACGTGGCCCGCTCCCGCGACGACCTGATGGCGTTGATCAAACAGCTCGACTCCACCATGGTCGACGTATTCCGCAAGGCGTTCGACGACACCGCCGAGGCGTTCACCACCATGTTCGGCGTGCTGTTCCCCGGCGGTCACGGCACGCTGAAGCTCGACAATCCGAACGATCCGCTCAATTCCGGCGTGATCGTGCAGGCCCGACCGGCCGGCAAGCGAGTAAAGCGCCTGAGTCTGCTGTCCGGCGGCGAGCGTTCGCTGACCGCACTGGCGTTCCTGTTCGCGATCTTCACCGCGCGTCCCAGCCCGTTCTACGTGATGGACGAGGTGGAGGCCGCGCTCGACGACGTGAACCTGACCCGTCTGCTCGACGCGTTCGAGAAGCTGCGCGAGCACGCTCAGCTGATCGTCATCACGCATCAGCAGCGCACGATGGGCATTGCCGACGCATTGTACGGCGTGACGATGCGTGCTGACGGCGTCACCGCCGTGGTGAGTCAGAAGCTGGAACGGTAGTCACAGCCCATAGCAGAAAGCGGCGTTGTTGCAAGCGCGATATTGATATCGCTTGCAACAACGCCGCTTTCTGATGAGTAAGATGATTCCGCGTCTACATGATCATCCGCGCAACGCCTTAGCGCGGGCGACGGTGTCGTCCACAAGAATGGCCTGCGCGTCGATGATCGGCATGTCCGGCATGGGGAACGCCTCGTTGAGCACGGACAGTTCGGTGCAGCCGAGAATCACCGTGTCGCAGCGGTAGTAGTTGAGCATGGTGTCGATGGCGGCCTCGTATCGTTCGCGATTGAGCTCGCCGGTGCCCTTCACGTCGTGGTAGATCAGATAGTCCACGCGATGCTGCATGCTCTCGTCCGGTTCGACGAACTCGTATCCCGCCTCCTCCACAGCCTTGCGGTACACGCCCGACGCGCGGGATCCCTCGGTGCCCATGAACCCGACGCGACGGTACTCGCCGGCGGGGTACAGGCGGCTCATGCGCCGTACCGCGCCACGCGGCATGTGCAGGATCGGCACGTCGGTGAGCGCCTGGAAACGGTCGTAGAAGTAATGGGCCGTGTTGCAGGTGAGCACGATGAAGCTCGCCCCCATGGCCGTGGCCTTCTCGATATCGTCGGCGATCACGGGGAAGGGGTCCTCCTGACTGCGGCCGAGAATGAACTCGGTACGGTCAGGCACGCTGGCGTCGTTGAACACCACATAGTCGAGGAATTCCTGATCGCGGTGCGCGTGCGTGGCCTGATTGACCAGACGCACGTAGCTTTCGGTGGCCAGGGATCCCATGCCGCCCAGAACAGCGAAAAACGGTCGTTTCATGTATGCTCCACTTGCCTTGTCCGCATGCCGTCGCGTCGGGATGATCGGGGGAGGATCCCGACGCGACGGCCACGTTCACGGTGATTGTCGGATGTATTGTCGAATTTGCCTGAGAAGCAATGATAGCAGCGCGGAATCCGTCTACTTCTTGACGAAGTACTTGGCGTAGCTCTTCTTGTAGATGGAGAACATGTGGCGGATCATGAGCCAGCGCAGCGGGTTCATATCCTTGGAGTACTCGAGCGTAGTGCCCCAGTTGCCCGCCTTGAGCATGGACTCTCCGCGGCGCTTGTCGTCGCCCTCGGCCACGTAGTCGGTGAAGATGGAGCGCGGGATCTCCAGCCACAGCTTGGATCCGCGTCCGAACACGGTGTTGCCGTCGAACGGCGTGTCCTCCACCAGATCCTCCACGAAGTACTTGGCCAGATTGAAGCCGTTGAGCGTGACGAAGTAGCTGGAGCGTCCCTGACGCAGGTTGATCTCGAACAGCTTGTACTTGCCGTCGCGTTCGTCGTACTTCATGTCGAAGTTGGCCACGCCCTCGTACTTGATGTCCTCGAGGAACGTCTTGATCGTGCGGAACACCTCCTCGTTGTAGTCGGGGATGATGGCCGCGTAGTTGCCGGCCGCCACGGGGGAGGGGTCCTCGAGCAGCGGGTGGCCGAGGAACATCATGCGCACCCGGTGATGCTTGTCCACGTAGGCGTTGAGCACGCGCATGCGGCTGTCGTCGCCGGGGATGAAGTCCTGGATCACCATCTCGGACGTGTATCCGGCGTCGTAGGCGCGCTTGATGATCGTCTCGAGCTCGGCCGGATCCTGGAAGATGTACGCCTTGCGACGGCCCTCGAAGTCGATGTTCAGCCATTCTACGCTGTTCGCCGGCTTCATGGCCACCGGGTAGTCGAACGGCAGATTGCGGTATTCGCCGGCGCGCACCTCGTCGACGGTCAGGGAGCGGGTCTTCGGATGCGGCAGATCGTACTGCTCGCAGATCTCATAGAACGTGGTCTTGTAGGCGAGGCGGCGTGACAGACGAATGTCGAGCGTGTTGTACACGAAGTACTTGCGCAGATCGTCGCCGCACTGGCTGAGCAGGTTTGCATACACGTCGCCGCAGGGGATGAGCAGCAGCGTACGATCCGGGTCCTCGGCCTTCATACGCTTGCCCAGATCGAGCATGAAGTCACGGAACTTCACGAAGTTGTTGAAATCGTCCACGATGTGCACGTTGACGATCTTGCTGAACTTGGTGGGGCTCAGCTGGAAGTACGCGTACGCATCCGACACGATGCCGTACTCCTCATGGAACGCGCGGGCCATACCGTACACGTTGATGTCGCTGCCCAGCAGAATCGGCTGGAATTTCTTCGCCATGATGTGTTGTTGTCCTCTCCTTGGGAACGGTGTGTTTCAGTCCAGTCCGAGCTCACGGCGCACGATCGTAGCGTCGCCGGGCCAGTATACGGCCTTGCCGTCGATGATGTTGCGCGTCTCGTGGCCCTTGCCGATCACGAGCACGATGTTGAACCGTCCGTCACGGTCGACGGATTCGCGCGCCTCGCGGATCGCGGTGACGATCGCCTGTTCGCGGTCCACGATGATCTGCACCCTGGCCGATTCGTCGCTGACGAACGACGCCATCTCCTCGCAGATCTTGCGCGGATCCTCGAAGTTCGGATCGTCCAGCGTGAAGACGAACGACTCGGCACGCCCCAGCGCACCCTTGACGATGCCCTCGCGCCGGTCGATCGCCTTGCCGCCCGTCGTGCCGGCTACCAGCGTGATGCGCGGATCGCGCTCGCCGTACACGCGCAGCATCTCATCGACCAGAGCCTTGGTCGACAGATAGTTGTGCGCGAAGTCCACGTATACGTGCAGTCCGTTGTCTCCCACGAACCGTTCCATGCGGCCGGGAACCTGCACACGTTCGATCGCGTGCATCGCCGGATCGTCGAACGGCACGCCGACGCGCAGCGCAAGCGCCACGGCCGAAGCGGCATTGAGGAAGTTGAATTCGCCGAGCATGTCCAGCTCGAACGACTGCGTACCGCCCTGATAGACAAGATCGAATCCGGTCTTACGACTCGGATCGGGTGTCATGATCACGTCGACGTTGGTCTGCGATTCATGGCCGCCGTCCGCGGCATCGATGCCAAACGTCGTCACCGCCACGTCATGGCGTTCGGCATCCTGCAGCAGCAGGCCGAGATGATCGCTGTCCGCGCCGATCACCATGGCGCGGCTGTTGGCGATGATCTGGCGCTTGCAGTGGAAGTAGTCCTCGAAGGTGGGGTGCTCGATGGGGCTGATGTGGTCGGGGCTGATGTTGAGGAAGGCGCCGACGTCGAAGGTGAGCCCGTGGACGCGGTGGACCTTGTAGGCCTGGGAGCTGACCTCCATGACGAGGTATTTCATGCCGTTGTCGACCGCCGTGCGCATCATGCGGAACGCATCCAACGACTCCGGCGTGGTCAGATGCGACGGCTCCCACGTGCGGCCGTCAAGACAGACGGCGATGGAGCTCATCATCGCCGCATGACCGTCGGAATACGCGTTGAGGATCGCATGCGCGAAGTAGTTGGTGGTGGTCTTGCCCTTGGTGCCGGTGATGCCCACCACGGTCAGGGAGTCCTGCGGGCGGCCGAAGAACTCCGCCGACAGCAGGCTCATCGCCTTGTGCACGTCGTTCACGATCAGGCCAGGGGCCGCGGTACGGTCCTCGTAGTCGGTTTCCGCCACATAGCAGGAGAGTCCCTTGTCGTCGATGCCGTCCAGGAATTCGGGCTCGAAGCGACCCTTGACGAACAGCAGACTCCCGGGCCGTACCTCACGGGTGTCATAGGTAATGCCGGTGAATGGCGTCTCACTATGCGGCAGGTCATGCGCGTTAAGTGTCCATGCGTCTCCGACGATGATCTCGCGCAGCAGTCCATGCCGGGCGAGCAGGTCCACGGCCGAAGCCAGACACAATCCGGAACGATTCGATTCCATGGGCATACGGTCCTCTTCCTAGATATCCGTCGTGCACGTCACAACCACATCGACACGCACGACGGATATTCTACAGCGACCGTATGGCGCCGTCACTCCTGTGCGTCGAACAGGCGGGCGATCAGACGGTCGTCGCCCTCGTAGGCCACATGGCGGTTGTGGTCCTTGATCCAACGTTCGTCGCCCTTGCCGATCAGCAGCAGAACATTCAGCCGATCCTGGCGCTCGCGTGCGCGGTCCACCGCCCAGGTTACGGCCTCGGTGCGATCCACGATGATCGTGGACGCCACGTTCGGGTCGGTGATGTACCCCTGCATCTGATTGCAGATGTCGAGATACGGTTCGGTGTCGCTGTCCTCGGTGGTGAACACGAACTGGTCGATGCGCGACTGCGCCGCGTTGACGATGCCGTCGCGACGGTCGTATGCCTTGTTGCCGGCCGAACCGGTGACCAGCGTGACATGCGGGTGACGCTCGCCGAAGCGCTTGTCCACGAAGTCGAGCAGCGCGTTCACGCTGGCGTAGTTGTGCGCGTAGTCGACGATCGCCACCGTGTCGCTGTGCGTGTCGTGGAACTGCTCCATACGGCCGGCGATGCGCACGGTGTCCATGGCGTGCAGGGCAGGATCGTCGTCCGGCACACCAATCACATGGGCGATCGCCAGCGCGGCGGACGCGTTCGCATAGTTGAAGTCGCCGTCGATGGCCAGATCATGGGATGCCATCACCTGTTCGCGTGGCGCGGTCTCGGTCACGTCGATGCCGGCGCGGGCCGCGTCCTGACGGATCAGATCGGCGTGTGCGCAGCCTTCACCAAGTACGAGAGCGCGGCTGTTGGCGATGATCTGGCGCTTGCAGTGGAAGTAGTCCTCGAAGGTGGGGTGCTCGATGGGGCTGATGTGGTCGGGGCTGATGTTGAGGAAGGCGCCGACGTCGAAGGTGAGCCCGTGGACGCGGTGGACCTTGTAGGCCTGGGAGCTGACCTCCATGACGAGGTATTTCATGCCGTTGTCGACCGCCGTGCGCATCATGCGGAACGCATCCAACGACTCCGGCGTGGTCAGTTCGGATTCCTCGTAGTGCTTGCCGTCGAGGCAGTTGTCCACCGACGAGAAGAGGGCGGCCTTGCCACCGGACCAGGCGTTGAGCACGGCCTGAGTGAAGTACGCGGTGGTGGTCTTGCCCTTGGTGCCGGTGATGCCTACCACGGTCAGGGAGTCCTGGGGGCGGCCGAAGAACTCCGCCGACAGCAGGCTCATCGCCTTGCGGGCGTCGTCGACGATCAGGCCGGTGGCGTCGGTGTGCTCGGAGAAGTCGGTTTCCGCCACATAGCAGGCGAGTCCGGCCTTGTTGGCGGCCGTCAGATACTCGGCCTTGAAGCGGCCCTTGCAGAACAGCAGCGTGGTGGCGTCCACGGCCCGGGAGTCATAGGTGACCGCGGTGAATTCGATGTTATCGAAATCCTGCGGATCGAGCGACCAGCGATCGTTCTGGATGATTTCTCGAAGCAGACCATGCTGGTCGAGCAGACGGGCGGCGGATGCGAGTGAGAGCGTCATGGTTTCCATTGTTCCTGACTGGAGTTACGGATGATCGGTGAATCCGTCCGGCGGTGGTTCGGGTTATGCCCGTGCCGCCGGAACCGGTGACAGTGTATCTCCGCGCACGTTCAAGAACGCTGGGAACATCGTGGTAATTCTGTGATGATCCCTTCTGCTCTCTGGACTTTTCGATGAATGTCCGGCCGAGGGTCGATCGCTTTACTCGAACCAGCCGCCGATGATCGGGGTGCGTCCCTTGGAGGTGAGCCACTGGTTGAACGAGTCCCTCCAGCGACGGTAGGCGTCGCGCTGCCAGTCCATGAGCTCGCCGAGCGTCAGCCGTCCGGTCTGAGGATAGAGACGGGTGATCGGTGCGATCAGGTCCACCGCGGCCGTGGTGTCGGCAGTGGCGTTGTGGAAGTCACCACGCGGTTCCACGCCGTAGTAGAACGTGGTGTCGGTCAGCGTGCGCTTGCCCTTGCGGTGCGAGATCTCGCGGTCGATCACCAGCGGATCCACCACGACGGGTTCACAGTCCAAACGGTCACGCAGCGATTGCAGTCCCCAACGGGCAAGATCACCCTCGAGCATGTCCACGTCGAACGGGGCGTTGTAGGCGAGCAGCGGAATGCCATGACGCTGCGCCTCGGCGATGATCCCGGCAATCGTCTCCAGCACCTCCGTGGGTTCGCCGCCATGCTCCTGCAGGAACTCGTCGGTGAATCCGTTCACACGGCTTGCGGCGGGGGAGACCGGACGATGCGGATTGATCAGCCATTCGCCGATCACGTCGCCCGCATAGCCTTTGGCCGGGTCGCGTAGCACCAGGGACGCCGAGCAGATGGCGTCGCGACCTGCGGTCACGCCCGTGGTTTCGGTGTCGAACCCCAGCAGCCATGAGTCGGCCAGTGTCTGATCTGCGGTCTGATTCGGTGCGGCTTCGATCGCCGTAAGCAATTCGGTCATGCCTTGTATTGTCTGCGGTCTCAACGACAAAGAACGGCCGATGACCGGGGTTTCGCGGTTCTCAGGCATGCCCGTGGCACAATGGAATGGTGGTTGACAACAAGACTCCAGACATGACGGACGGGGACAGGCGCGCCGAATTCGAGGCGCTGGCCATGCCCGTGGTGGACGGCCTCTACCGTCAGGCGATGAAGCTGACCAACAATCCCGAGGACGCACAGGATCTGGTGCAGGACACCTTCGAACGAGGATTCAAGAACTTCGACTCGTTCACGACGGGCACCAACTTCGCGGCATGGATGACCACCATCGAACGCAACCTGTACTTCAACCAGTATCAGAAGGCGAAACGGCGCCCCCAACGTGCCAACGACTCGACCGGCGAATACGACGACTGGGACATCTACTCCGCATCCGAGCACAGCGGCGAGGGACTCAAATCCGCCGAGCAGACTTATTGGGACGCCTTTGCTCCCGAGGAGATCATGGCCGCGCTGAACAAACTCAGTCCGGAACGCCGTCAGGTGTTCATCGATGCCGCCATCGACGGCAAGTCGTACCAGCAGGTGGCAGACGAGCAGGGCGTAAAGATCGGCACGGTGATGAGTCGTCTCAACAGGGCCCGCACCCAGCTCAAGCACGAGCTGGAAAGCTATGCCCGGGAACGCGGGTACGGCAAGACCGCCGTTTCACCGAACGCGAACTCCAAAGGCGACGATTCGGGCGATAATGGACGTAGGAAGCGATCGCATGCCGGTCGACGGAAAACGATCGCCGGCCATGCCGTAGGGAAGGAGCGCTCATGAACGGTCAGATCGAACGCCATACCAGCGTCAGCATCACGAGCGACCCCAACGGTGCGCTCCGCCACGCGACGATCACCCAGACCGTGGTCAACGTCACGCCCGCCCCGGCGGTTCCGGTACCAGCCGCGCCCGAGGGATTTGCGTCATCGGACGGTGGATGCTTCGACATCAACACCTGTTGCGACGATCGGGAGAAGGCCATGATCGAGATGCTGCGGGCCTATCTGCGTCCCGCCGGCGCCCCCGAATGCTTGATCGAACGTCTTCACCAGTGCCTGCGCAACGACGCCGACTGACCGTGTAGCGTTGTGTGCTCCGCGTGCTTCCTCCTCCGCGGGGTCTGACTTTTTTATTGTTGTGCTCCCTCCATGGGAGGGAGCTGGCCGACGAAGTCGGACTGAGGGAGGGCTGAAACCTCCGCCTACGAATTACAAAAAAGAACCCCGGACGCATATCGCGTTCCGGGGTTCTTTCGCTTGGAAAAGCCTGCCTTGAAGATCAGGCATTCGGCCTCTTGCCGTGGTTTGCAGCCTTCTTACGGCGGTCACGACGCAGACGTCCGCGCTTGCCCATGATGGACTCCTTTACTGATGATGAAATAAGCCTGATGGATTATCCCATATTTGCGCGACAAACACAACTCAGGGTCAACCCATGGTTCATTCTCCGGTCATTCGGCAACGGGCTCGACGGATGCGGTGCACGCCGGCCGCCCGTGATGTCACAGGCTTGCGCTGATGAACAGCTTGCTCGTGAACGTCTCGCCGGGCTTGATGCTCACCAGATCAATGCCGGTGTTGAAGGTGTTCGCGTACGCGGTCTGCGGCTCCACCGCGGTGCCGGCCGGGTGCATGAACGCGGGGAAGCCGGTGCCGGTGCACACCTGGAACGAGGTGATGGTCTCGTCGCCGCCCACCTTGACGGTCAGGCCGTCGGGGCGCGTGAACGTGGCGGTCACGGTGCCGTCGGCGTCATGATGCAGATCGGTCCAGGCGTCGTCGAACGGCTGGTCCACCAGCAGCGGACCCTGGCGCAGATCGTACTTGGTGCCGTCCACGGATTCGGTACCGGTGGGGATCAGGTTCTCGTCCACGGTCACGTGCGTGTCGCCGGGCACGGTCAGATGGCACTGCGCGTTGGCGCCGTCGATCTCATCGCCGTAGCCGTTGAAGCCGTTGTCGAGCCACGGGTGGATGGCCATCGCCCACGGGGCGTTGATGTCGCCGTTGTTGTAGGCGCTCACGGTGACGTGCATGCCGTCCTCGTCCAGCTCATGCGTGCAGGTGACCAGCAGGTCGAACGGGTAGCCGTTCATGTTCGGCACGCGCCACGTCTGCGTGACGGAGGACTCGGTGAGCGTCTCGAGGTTCCAGAAGGAACGGTAGCCGTAGCCGTGAATGGCGTTGTTGCGGTCATGCTCGTCGATGGGCAGCTCGTAGGTCTTGCCCTCGAACGTGTACTTGCCGTCCTTGATGCGGTTGGGGAACGGGATGAGCAGCTGACCCTGGCAGCAGGTGATCGGATCGTCGGGGCCGAGCGGCACGATCACGTTCTTGCCCTTGTAGGTAATCTTGCGCATCGTGGAGCCAAGTTCGGTGATCACGGCCTCGTAGTCGCCGTATGAGATCGAGTACTGCTGACCGGTGCGCGGCGGCAGGTTCTTGATTGCCATATCCATCACTCCCATAGTGAACGTCCATGCGAACGCATGTCGATTGGTCGTTGCGATAACCGAAATGTTACCGCTCTCATAAGTGTACCCCTTCGGTCCGGAACCATGCCGGACCTGATGTTCCAACGGTGAATCACACATCACGCCGCTCTTCCTCTTCGCCGCGATGCCTTACCATGGGTTGCAGTTCGCACGGCAACGATAGGAAAGGCTGTATTCATGGGCAAGGGCATTGTACTGGCGGATCCGCGCGGCTTCTGCGCCGGAGTCGACCGCGCCATCCAGACCGTCGAGACGATTCTCAAGGCGGCCAAAAGCGATGCCACCGAACGCCCGCAGGGTCTTCCCCCCGTATACGTGCGACGTCAGATCGTGCACAATCGCCACGTGGTGGGAGACCTCGCCGCCCAGGGCGCGGTGTTCGTGGAGGAGCTCGACGAGATCCCCGACGAGGCCGTGGCCGCCGGCATCCCCGTCGTGTTCTCCGCTCACGGCGTATCCCCGGCCATCCAGCACGAGGCCTCTCGGCGTGGCATGCACGTGGTGGACGCCACATGCCCGCTGGTCAGCAAAGTGCATCGCGAGGTGCTGCGCTACGTCAAAGACGGCTACGAGATCGTCTACATCGGGCATCGCGGCCACGACGAGGCCGTGGGCGTGGTGGGGGAGTCCCCGGAACATGTCCATTTGATCGAGCATGCCGACGACGTGAACGGGCTCGACTTTCCGCCCGACTCGAAGCTCATCTACCTGTCCCAGACCACGCTGTCGATCGACGAAACCCGTGCGGTGATCGAAGCGCTCAAGGCGCGATTCCCCTGGATCATCGAGCCGCCGAGCTCCGACATCTGCTACGCCACACAGAACAGGCAGACCGCCGTCAAATCCGTGGCCGAGAAGTCCGACTGCGTGGTCGTGGTTGGTTCGGCGAATTCGTCGAACTCGGTGCGGCTCATGGAGGTGGCGGAACAGGCGCTCGCGGGCCGTGGACGCGCCTGGCGTGTGGATGATGCGAGCGAGCTCGACCCGGCATGGTTCGAACACGCCTCCTCGGTGGGCGTGACCTCCGGTGCGTCCGTGCCTGAGGCGCTGGTCTCCGGTGTGGTGACGGCGCTGAAATCCATGGGGTACGAGGACGTGTCGTACGTGACCACCACCAAGGAGAAGATGCACTTCGTGCTGCCGGCCGAACTGCGTCGCGCTCATTGAACGGACATCCGTCCATGTCGTTCGCCTTTCGTTCTACAATGTCCAGCGATTGTCGTTGAGGGATTGGAGAGGCGATGAAGTGCGATCAATGTGGAGTTGCCTGCGAAGACAATGACGTGTTCTGTCCCAACTGCGGTGCCCCGATAGAGGCGCCGAAGAAGAACGAGCCGGAACCCGTATCTAATCCGGCTCCCAAGGCTTCCTCGGACTCGGCTCAGGGCGCCACCCCGGTCATGAATCCGGTGAATTCCGTGGAAGGTGGGGTCGGAACAGGAGCCGCCGCCGGCATGTCGAGTACCTGTCCGGTCTGCGGTCGTGCCCTCGACCCCGATGAGGTGTTCTGCAGTGGATGTGGTGCCCGAATTCCCGGCGCCGCGGCTCCGGCGGTGACGGTGGCCCAGCCCGGTGCGGTAGGCGGACAGCCGGGCATGGTTGCCGGCACTGCGGCGAAGAACAAGATGCCTGCGCTGACGATCGCTCTGATCGCCGCTCTGATCGTGGTGGTGATCTTCGCCGCCGTGGCCCTGTTCGGCGGCAAGGGCAATTCAACTAACGGCACGGCTGGTTCGACCGCATCCGAACAACAGGGATCGTCTTCGTCGTCCGCCTCTTCAGCTGGAGGATCGTCGACCTGCAGCACTGCCCCCAAGGCGACCGTCGCCACGATCGACACGATGAACGACTACTTGGTTGCCGCCGTGCACTTCTCCTCGTCCTGCTCGGGGTCATCCAAGGACGTCTTCGGCGCGAATAACACCGAGATCAAGCTCTCCGACTCCGACGGGCTGGTGGCATCCGCCGTGTTCGATTTCTCATCCGACCCCGTGGACATCTCCTCGTCGGCGGCGCAGGCCCGTCTCGCCTTCGCCTCGAACCAGTACTGGCGAGTGCCCGAGCAGATCGACGCCACCGACCTGACCGTGACCGTGAGCACGGCCACCGCGGCCGACGGCTCGCCGTCCTCGCCCGCTAGCGGCGTGATGGCCGGTGCCAATGCCATGAATAACGACGACCGTGAATCCGCGGCGCAACAGGCTCTGGAAAACCAGATCGACCACGACAAGTCCGCGGCGTCCGGCTTCTACTACACGTACACCACGCAGCTGTCGAGCAAGCGGCTCAACCTCGATGCGGAAGGCAAGGTCTGGTCGTATCAGAACATCTGGGCGGAATATCTCGGATTCAAGAGCCGTTACCCGAACGCCCTGCTGATCTGGTCGAACGACTATCCCACGTACACCAAGAAGGGGCCGAGCGAATACTACGTCACCCTGTCCGGCGAATCATTCTCCTCAACGGACGACGCCGCCAGCTGGTGCTCGGCCAACGGCTACGATTCCGACCACTGCATCCCCGTCGACCTGTCCTGAGACCGAGTCTCGTCACGTGACGATCGAATCTCACCACGTGGCGATCGGCGCGGTGACGGCGCCCAGCACGGCGATCAGATCCTTCGGAGCCACACCGATGCTCAGTCCACGCTTGCCTCCGGAGACCAGCATCTCGTCGAAGGCAAGCGCTCCCTCGTCGATCACCGTGCGATGATGCGTTTTCTGACCGAGCGGTGAAATGCCACCCACCACGTAACCGGTCTGCCGCATGGCCTTCTTCGGATCGGCCATCTGTGCCTTCTTCGCGCCCACAGCCGCGGCCAGCGCCTTCATGTCCAGATGGCCGCTCACCGGCACCACGGCGGTCACCAGCTCGTCGCCGGTGTCGGCCAGCAGCGTCTTGTACACCTGATGCTGGTCGTAGCCGAGCTTCGTGGCGGCCTCCACGCCATAGCCGTCGTCCATATGATCGTTGGAATGTTCGTACTCGTGCAGGGTGAACGCCACTCCCGCGTTCTCCAGCTGCAGCGTGGCGGGTGTGGATCCCTTGCCTTTGGCGTTCTTTGCTTTCTTTGACATGCCTTCAGTAATACCCGCAACGGTCAACTGCGCCATGTCGTACGCCATGCCGGCGTTGCGTCGGTCAAATCAATCCTGAGGATGATGACTATGATGCCGTGCCGGGCCTATCGTTTCTGGGTTGGAAAATCCATATCGACGATATAGGGCATGCGCGTGACGAAACGGGAGGTGATCCGGCGTGCGTTCGAGGTGGGTTCGTGAGCTGTTGCGCATCCGCATCGACTCGGGATGGCTGCCGGTCGGACTATTCGTACTGGTATGCATCGGCATGATCGTATTGCTCGTGCTGTCGTTCGGCGCCACAGCCGGCAACGACGCATCGGGCGACGATGACGAATCGAAACAGAACGGGGAGGCGAGACGACGGTCGTTCGCGATCGGTGGTCCGTTCGCGCTCGCCGGCCATCGGGCATGGTGGATGCCGGCGGGTGTGGTGCTTGGATTCGTCGGCGGCTTCGGCATCGCGTTCCTGTTGGATCGTCTGCTGGTGTTCGGAGTGGAGCTTGGCATCAAGGTCGATCTCGTCATCGGCCTCGGATGCGCGATCGTCGGCGCTCTCGTCGCGGCCGTCATGCTGTTTCGCGGCCGCCGTCGTGTGCTGGCCGCCACGCTCATACCATTCGCCGTGCTGTCCTGCGTCATGAACGTCAACGGCGTGTACGGGGAGTATCCCACAGTGGGCAGCGTGCTCGGCATTTCGACGTTCCGTGAATTCGACCCCGCGACGATCCACCGCGCCACGACCACGGTCGAACAGTGGAACGCGGCCGCGGAACGGGGGAGCGCGCCCCAGGCGCCAAAACACGGCATGGTGGCCTCGGTGTTCATTCCGGCCACCGAGTCGGGATTCCGCGCCCGTGCCGCCGTCGTGTACCTGCCGCCCGCCGCATTGGTCGACAACCCGCCGGAACTGCCGGTGTTCATCATGATGGCCGGACAGCCCGGCAGCCCCGACAGGGCATTCCTCGCCGGACACCTCAAGGAGATCTTCGACGACTATGCGGCGGCCCATCATGGGCTCGCCCCCATCGTCGTCTCTCCGGACCAGCTCGGCAATGCCTTCCATAACACGCTGTGTGTGGACTCGAGCAAGTACGGCAATGCGGAGACCTATCTCACCCGTGACGTCACCAACTGGATTACGAGCACCCTGCCCGTCGAGACCGACGCCGACCACTGGGCCATCGGCGGATTCTCACAGGGCGGCACCTGCACGATCCAACTCGGACCGTCGCATCCCGACCTGTACGGCCACATGTTCACCGTGGGCGCCGAACTCGGTCCGCACAACGGCAGTGAGCAGTCGATGATCCGCACGTTCTTCAACGGCGACGAGCAGGCCTACCGCCGGCACGTACCGATCGACATCATGCGTGCCCGCGGGCATTCGAGCCAGACGCTGATCATGTCAGCCGGCGAGCTGGACGACGAATCCGTGTCGAACATCACCCAGGTGGCCGGCGTGGCCCAGGGCATCGGCATGGACGTGACCACGTTCGTGGTGACCGGCACCGGACACGACTGGCATACCGTGCAGTCCGCGTTGCGGGCGAGCGTCGATCGCCTCGGCGCGCAACTGGGCCTTGGCGGCGAGGCCCGACCATTGCAGGACTTCAACAACATACGGCCGCTTGATGTGGCGACGATCTCACGGGAGGAGGAACGATGAGCGATACCGCGGCAGTCAATTCCAGAACGGACGAACCGACCAGACCCAACGAGCCGAAACGGACGGAAGGACCGGGAAAGCGGGGGAATCCGAAAACGGGCGGAACGGATCGGAGCCTGTCCCGCTCGCTCGGCCCGGTGATGCGGGACGTGACCGGATGGGTGCGGTCCCATCCGCTCACCGTGTCGTTCGCCGCCGGTGTTCTGGCACTCAATCTGGCCTTCGTCGTATGGGCGGCGGTCACGAACGGCGTGTTCCCACCGCAGCTGGCGCGTATCAGCTACGACAAGCTCGGCCAGGGCCTGCTGGTCGTGGTGCCGTTCGCCCTGCTGCTCGTCATGCACCCGCTGCGACTGCTGCTTGACATTCCCGCCCTGCTGGCGGCCGGATCGGTGGCCGAATCCCGGTTCGGGGCTGCAAAGACCGCGTGGATCGCGCTGATCTGCTCGATCGGCGGCATCGCGGCGGGCATGGGCGTATCCGTCGCGGTGAACGGGCATAGCGCGGCATGGCAGTCCATGGCGCAGCTGGGCACTGTGCTCGGCCCGCTCGCCGTGGCCGTAGGCCCCCTTATGGCGGCGAGCGCATTCACCTCGCTGCTGTGGCGTCACCGCATCCGCGTGGTCGGCTATGCGATCGTGGCCGCGCTCGTGCTCTACCGCGGCGAGCCCGGAGACTACTGCATTCTCGCGGCCGCGCTGTTCGGCCACCTGCTCGGCTATCTCATGGCGCAACGCGACGAGGAGCACATGCAGTGGAACCACGGCACCGTGTTCGAGACGCGCCGCATGCTGGGCATCGTCTCCGCGGTGTTCGCGCTTGGACCCTTGGTGGCCATGTCGTCGCCGATCCACCACGGTCCGCTCTCCACGCTCGGCCTGCTGCTCGGGCCGAACTCGCTCGACAACACCCGCCTGCAGCAGTGTCTCAATGGAGCCAACTCCATGGACTGCTTCGTGCAGTATCGTCTGCAGCGGCTTTCCATGCCGGGCGGCATCATCGTCTCCCTGCTGCCGTGCGCGTTCATGCTGGTCGTCTCCTGGGGCCTGTTCAAGGGGCGCCGACTCGCCGCGTGGACCAGCATCATTGCCAACATCGGCACCGCGGCGCTGGCCATGATCTACTATCTCGTATTCCCGCTCGCGCAGTCGCCGGACGGCATGCGCGCCCTGATCACTCACGGCGCATGGCGCTCTGCGCTGTTCACTGCCCTGCTGCCGATCGTATTCGTCGTTGCCGTGGGCATGTCCATGCGATGCTTCCGTCTGCGCACCAGCGCGCGGCGGCTGACGATGGCCCTGGGCGGCTCGATCGGCGTCCTCCTCGCGCTCTGCGCGGCATATATGATCGTCGGACTGACCCGGCCGAACGAGTTCACCATCCGTCCGGGCGTGGGACTGCTGGTCGAGGAGCTTCCCCGCCGGTTCCTGCCCATCGGATTCCTCAACGAGGTCACGCCGGACTTCCTGCCTCGGACGCACACCATCGCATCCGTGGTTTATCAGGGCGTCGGGCCGGTGTTCTGGATCGTGGCTGTTCTCGCCGCGCTCTGGTGCTTCACCGACTCCGCTCTGGAGGGTCACGAGGCGCAGGCCAGGGCCTCGAAGCTCGTGGAGATCGATGGCGAATCCATGTCGTTCATGGGAACCTGGGACGGCAACCGCTACTGGTTCTCGCCGTCCGGCCGGTCGGTGATCGCCTATCGCGTGGAGCATGGCATCGCCCTGACCGTCACCGGACCGTTCGGCGACCGCGCCGAATGGGAGCAGGACTTCAGGGACTTCATCGCCTACTGTGCCGAACAGTCGTGGACGCCGGTGTTCTACAGCGTGCACGCCGAACAGCGGGATCTGCTCGCCTCGCTCGGATGGCAGTCTCTGGACGTCGGCACCGAGATGGTGGTGTTGCCCGCGCAGTGGCAGACCCGTGGCAAGAAGTGGCAGGACGTGCGCACCGCCATCAACAAGGCGAAGCGCGACGGCGTCACCGACGTGCTCACCACGTTCGAGCAGGCCCCGCTGAGCGTGCAGTCCCAGATCATGGACATCTCCGAACAGTGGGCCGAGGAGAAGTCGCTGCCCGAGATGAAGTTCACCCTCGGCGGCGTGGAGGAGCTGCTCGACCCGCGCGTGCGACTGCTGTGCGCCGTGGACGCCGACGGAACCGTGCAGGCAGTGACCAGCTGGCTGCCCACCTGGCGCGATGGCCGGATCGTCGGATGGACGCTCGACTTCATGCGGCACCGCCCCGACAGCGCCAACGGCGTGATGGAGTTCCTCATCGCCCGCATGGCCGAACGGCTCAAGGAGGAGGGCGCCGAGTTCATGAGCCTGTCCGCCGCCCCACTCGCCGGCATCAGCGTGATGGAGCTCGAGAATCAGAGCGCCGGCGTCGAGTTCCTGCAGCATGTGCTCATGGCCGTGGCCGACATCATCGAGCCCGTGTACGGATTCCATTCGCTGTTCCGCTTCAAGAAGAAGTTCCAGCCGCAGGAGCAGGGCGTGTACATCTGCTACCCCGATTCCGCCAAGCTCGTGCAGATCGCGCTCGCCGTGGTGCAGAGCTATCTGCCGGGCATGAAACCCGCCGATGTGATGCGCTTCGTGAAGGCGCTGCGCGACTGAGTGCGCGATAGGGAACATGACGTCGATCGTTTGCCGTTCCGTCCGTCGGTCTGGACGACAGACGACACGTCGACGACAAATGGACAAACTTTCAGCTGAAACCCCCAAAAAGTACAGATAACCAAGTAGTATGGGGGACGTTGGCAACAGCAGGCAGAGGTGTGCGAACGCTCACAAGGGCGTTCGCCTCATGCGCCCCCGCCACTTCCATTCAGGAGATAATAAATGACAGTAAAGATTGGTATCAACGGCTTTGGCCGCATCGGTCGTCTTGCTTTCCGCCGCATCTTCGAGCTTCAGGCTCGCGGTGGCCAGGCCAGCGATATTGAAGTCGCCGCCATCAACGATCTGACCACTCCCGCCACCCTGGCCTACCTGCTGAAGTATGACAGCACCCACGGCACCTTCCGTCACGACGACGGCACGCCGGTCGAGGTCACCTCCACCGACACCTCCATCGTGGTGGACGGCAAGGAGTACACCGTGTACGCCGAGAAGGATGCTAACAACATCCCGTGGGTCAAGAACGACGGTGTCGAGTACGTGCTCGAGTGCACTGGCTTCTACACCTCCGCTGAGAAGTCCCAGGCCCACATCAACGCCGGTGCCAAGAAGGTCCTCATCTCCGCTCCGGCCAAGGACGACACCACTCCGACCGTCGTCTTCGGTGTGAACCACGAGATCCTCAAGCCCACCGACGTGATCGTGTCCGCCGGTTCCTGCACCACCAACTCCATGGCCGCCATGGTGAAGCTGCTGCAGGAGAAGTGGGGCATCAAGGCCGGCTTCATGACCACCATCCACGCCTACACCGGCACCCAGATGATCCTCGACGGCCCGCGCGGCGCCAAGACCGGCCGCAACCTGCGCGCCGCCGGCATCAACACCATCGCCCACTCCACCGGTGCCGCCAAGGCCATCGGCAAGGTCGTGCCCGAGGTCAACGGCAAGCTGCAGGGCCACGCCCAGCGCATCCAGGTCCCGGACGGCTCCGTCACCGAGCTGACCTCCGTGCTCGAGAAGCCGGCCACCGCCGACGAGATCAACGCCGCCTTCAAGGAAGCCTTCTCCAACACCGAGTACTTCGGCTACAACGGTGACGGCATCGTGTCCTCCGACATCATCGGCGACACCCACGGTGGCGTGTTCGACCCGACCCAGACCGACGTCAACACCGTTGACGGCGTGACCCTGGCTCGTACGGTCACCTTCTACGACAACGAGTACGGCTTCACCTCCAACATGATCCGTACCCTGCTGTACTTCGCCGAGATCTCCGAGTGAGTATAGCGAGACGCTGATCGTTACTGATTAGTCAACAGAGGCCTCTTCCTCCGGGCGACCGGGGAAGAGGCCTTTTTCATCGGTCCCGTTCCTTTGACAAAGCCGCGCCGTGCCGGCCGTGCCGCGACGGGACGGAGCCGGCCACACCCATTCACCAACCCGACAACGACAGACAAGGATCCCATCATGACCCAACCGCTGTTTCTCTGCCATCCCCGTTGTTCCACCTGCGCCAAGGCGCGCACATGGATGACCGAGCATGGCATCGCCTACACGGAGCGAGACATCCGCACCGACAACCCCACCGTCGCCGAACTCACGCAATGGCACGCCGTCAGCGGCCTGCCCATCCGCCGCTTCTTCAACACCTCCGGACAGCTCTACCGCTCCATGGGCCTCAAGGACAGGCTCTCCGCCATGAGCGACGAGGACGCCATCGCCCTGCTCGCCACCGACGGCATGCTCGTCAAGCGCCCCCTGCTCATCATCGCCGACGACAGCGGCGCTCCCGGCACCGTTCTCGTCGGCTTCCGGCAGAACGAATGGGAGACCGCATTGCTGTAGAAGCGGAACGGTCCGCGGCATCGCCCCCGCTTCTATCGACGGGCCAGCAGTGCCGAGATCTCGGTGTCGAGCTCGCCCAGGGCGTCGGGACCCTCCGGTTCGCGCGTGGTGCGCCATACGGGTGCCGGAGCCGCGGAGTCGAAGGTAATGCTCAGCGTGCCGTCGCCGACTGAGATCGTTGCCGGACGGTCCGGCAGAAACTCGTTGCTCACGCCGAGCGCCCGCGTGTTGCGCAGCTCCACATCGCTCACCTCGTACTTGAGCCCTTGGATGCTTACGTGCCGGGCGCGGTCGGAGTGCGCGAACACCGAGACCATGCGGCGCTCCGGCGCGTCCCAGCCGGGAAAGCTTAGCGTGGCGTCGGCGATCGACGTGGCGACGAACCCATTGCCGTGCAGGAACCCGATACCGCTGTGATAGGCCATGCGGGCGAGCATCTGCATGTTCGCGATCGTGTGATCGAGACGCCCGCCGAGGCCTCCGTAGATATGGAATCGGCGTGCTCCCTGAGCCCAGCCGATCTTCACCGCCGAAAGCATGTCGGTCTCGTCCTTCTCACTAGGCAGGCGGGTGATGTTCCTCAGCCCGATGTACGCGGAGAAATCGTCGGCCACCGAATCGAAGTCACCGATGATGGCGTCGGTGTCGATGCCGTAGGCGCGCGTATGGTCGAGCCCACCGTCGGCGGCCACCACGTACGCCCCATGGGGGACGTACGGAATCTCGTCGTAGTATTCGCCGGCGCCGAAGATTACGCAGTCGGTGACGTCGCGCTCATGCGTCATGCCCATTTTTCGCACTCCTTGCTGTCGTCCTTGTCGTCATTGCTCCCGGTTCCCGGTCATGCCCGGGGAAGATTGGTGAATACACTGCCGAGGATGAAGGCGATGAACCTGTCGATCGGCATCCTGTTGCTCATCGACAGCCATGTGGTCACGGAGGCCACCAATCCGGACAGGTAGAACTCCTTGAGCAGACGGCGCTCGTCGTCGCTCATGTCGGGCGACTTCGTGATGCCGAGATACCGATCCACAAGCGGCCAGATGATCTCCTTGAACCGGGTGACGAACGTGGGATCACCCCTGTCGCCGAGCAGCACCGACATGTAGGCGGAATGCGACTTCGCCGCCTTGAGGATCACCCCCATGTTCGACTCGATGTCGATGCGATCGTCGTCCACGAGCATGTCGGCCACCAGATCGTCGATCATGTCCAGCAGACTCTCCTCGATCTGCGAGAACATGTCGCGCACATCACGGTAATACAGATAGAACGTACCGCGGTTGTAGCCTGCCTTCTCCGTGATCTCACGTACCGTGATCTTCTCGATCGGCCTGGTGCGGTACATCGACCAGAACGCCTTGCACAGCATAGCCTTGGTCCGTTCGGTCACCTGTGGCTGTTTGTTCATGATCGCCGCCTCCTGTTCGCTATCCGATACGCGTCGTCGGCATCGATGAACCGGCCATACGCCCACGACGTCGGGAGCGTGTCGCGTGTTGTGCATCGACGCCGATCGGTTCAGCCCCAACCGTTTGCCGGACCATCACTCAACATCATGTGCCTGACGTGTTGAGCGATGGCCGTCAACGTTGCCGATACAGTGATTGTATAACACAACATGATGTTCAGTGACGAGCCTCGGGAGGTGTGTGATGGCGTACATCGAATTCAGCGACGTGACCAAGCAATACGGTGCCGGCGACACGGCGATCCTCGCGCTCGACAAGGCGTCGTTCGTCGTGGAGAAGGGAGAGCTGGCCGTGGTGCTCGGCGCATCCGGCGCCGGCAAGACCACGGCACTGAACATCCTCGGCGGCATGGATCGCGCCACGTCCGGCACAGTGACCGTGGACGGACGCGACATCACCACATGCACCGAGAACGAACTCGTGGACTACCGACGCTTCGACGTCGGATTCGTGTTCCAGTTCTACAACCTCGTCCCCAACCTCACCGCGCTCGAAAACGTGGAGCTCGCCTCCCAGATCTGCGAGCGCGCCTTCGACCCCGCGCAGACGCTCGCCAAGGTCGGACTCGAACATCGCATGATGAACTTCCCCGCGCAACTGTCCGGCGGAGAACAGCAGCGCGTATCCATCGCCCGCGCGCTCGCCAAGAACCCCAAACTGCTGCTGTGCGACGAGCCGACCGGCGCGCTCGACTACGCCACCGGCAAGCAGATCCTTCAGCTCCTGCAGGACACCTGCCGCAGGGACGGCATCACCGTGGTGCTCATCACGCACAACTCCGCGCTCGCCCCCATGGCCGACCGGCTGATCCGATTTCGTTCGGGCACGGTGACCGACATGACCTTCAATCCGCATCCCACGCCCATCGCCGACATCGAATGGTGAGGTGAGCACAATGACCCAGCAGGCACAATCCGGAATCCGGCGGAGGCCGGTGCGTCGCCGCCCCGCGCATTCGGCCAAGGGACGGCGTCCGCCACGATTCAACACCGCGTTCGGCAAGGACATCCGTCGTACGATCGCGCACAACGGCAAACGATTCGTCTCGATCCTCAGCATCACGGCGCTCGGCGTGACCATGGCCACCGGCCTGCACGCAGCCTGCGACGATCTGCTCCGATCCGCCGACTCGTTCTTCGACCGGCAGAACCTGTACGACGTCTCCGTCGTCTCCACCATGGGTCTCACCGAAGACGACATCAACGCGCTCGCCAAGGTCAAGGGCGTGGACGACGTGCGCGGGGGACATTCCGAAGAGGTCGGCGTCACCGTTGACGGAGGCAAGACCACGGCCACGCTCAGCCAGATCGTCACCGGCTTCAACACGCCGTACGTGCTCGATGGGCGTCTGCCGAACAATGGCGACGAGGTCGCGACCACCTCCGCCTATCTCAACGACAGTGGCGCGAAGATCGGCGACAAGGTGAGCTTCGGAACCGCGGCGACGGAAAAGGATGATGATACGGCGTCCGGCTCCACTGAGATCTTCGCCCGCCGCGACTACACGATCGTCGGCACGGTGATCGACCCGACCAACACCAACAACAGCGAAGGCGCCACCGCGTTCCGCGACACCTCCACGACCCCCGACTACACGTTCTTCACCACGGCGGCAGCGGTGAACGATTCGGCGAAGGACGTCTATACGGCAGCCTACGTGCACGTCGACGGATCCACGACCGAACGTGCCTACTCCGACGGATACACGAACCTGGTGGACGGCGCCAAGACCGCGATCGAAGCCATCCAATCCGACCGGGAGACGGCACGGACGCAGGCGCTCAAGGCCGACGCCCACGCCACCGTGGACGAGGAGGAAAGCAAGGCCAACGACGAACTCGGCAACGCGCAGACGCAGATCGACAACGCCCGCGCCGAACTCACCGACCAGCAGAACCGGATCGACGAACAGGAACGGCAGCTGGACGCGCAGGAGGAACAGCTGAAGGCCGCGCAGAGCGCCGAACAGGCGAACGGGCAGACGGAGCGGAACTCCCGAACCTCCGCGCAGAGCGCCCAGACACAGGCCCAGCTGCAGGCGGCCCAGGCCCAAGCCGAAGCAGCGGCCCAGCAGATCGCCGAAGGCCGCGCGCAGATCGAATCCGCAAAACAGCAGATCGCCGAAGCGCAAAGCCAGCTCGACGCCCGGCAGACGGAACTCGACCAGAAGAAGGCCGAGGCCCAGCAGAAGATCACGGACGCGCGCGCCGACGTGGAGAACATCGCCGACGCACGCTGGTACGTGCGCGATCGCATGGCCCTCGGCGGCTATGCCAGCATCGACAGCGACACCAAATCCATCAACGCCATCGGCACCGTCTTCCCCGTCATGTTCCTGCTGGTCGCCGTGCTCATCAGCCTCACCGCCATCACCCGCATGGTGGAGGAGGACCGCGGTCTGATCGGCACCTACAAGGCGCTCGGCTACCGTCGAAGCGAGATCCTGCGCAAATACGTGGTCTACGCGCTGCTCGCCTGCCTCGCCGGTGGGATCCTCGGCGATCTGCTCGGGTTCATCGCCATGCCCAAAATCATCTTCTCGATCTTCGAAACCATGTACCTGCTGCCGGCGTTCACTCTGCACTTCGACTGGGTGTACGGCCTGACGAGCGTCGCCCTGTTCGTCGTCGCCATCGTGGGCAGTGCCATCTGGTCGTGCCGCAGCGAACTGCGCCTCAGCCCGGCCGCACTCATGCGCCCCAAGGCGCCGCGGGCCGGCAAACGCATCCTGCTCGAACGCATCGGATTCCTCTGGAAGCGCATGTCGTTCCTCAACAAGGTGACCGCGCGCAACCTGTTCCGCTACAAGTCCCGGGCATTCATGACCATCGCCGGCATCATGGGTTGCACCATGCTGCTCATGTGCGGATTCGCCATCAAGGACTCCGTCGTCGAACTCTCGCCCAGCCAGTACGGAGGCGTCTACGACTACGATCTCATGGCCGTCACCGGCGAGAACGACCACGATTCCGCACTTGACGAGCTGCGGCAGAACAAGCAAGTCAAGGACGTGCAGTCCGTGCGCATCGACTCCGGCACGCTCAACGCCATCGGCGGCAACCGCGAGGAAAGCGTGCAGATCATGGTCGTGCCCAAGGGCGGCGATATCAGCGGATACATCCATCTGCGCGAGGCGCAGAGCGACTACAGCGCGGCGATCGGCGGGGGAGCGCCGGTGACGCTGTCCGACACCGGCGTGGCCGTCACCAAGAACGCGCAGCAGATGCTGGGCCTCGCCGAAGGAGGCCAGGCGCATCTCAAGGACTCCTCGCTCAACGGCGTGAACGTGACCGTCGACTCGGTGGTCGAAAACTACCTCGGCAACACCGTGTACATGACGCAGCCGCTGTACGAGAAGCTCTTCGGCGAATACAAGGCCAACGGCATGCTCGCCCACCTCAACGGCGACCCGGCCGGGCAGATCGACTTCTCCGACACGCTCCGGCACGACGACCGCTACCTGTCCGTCACGAGCACCGCCGAACTCGTGCGCGACTTCCGGAAGAACTTCACGCTCATCAACACCGTGGTCTACGTGCTGCTCGTGCTCGCCGGCGCCCTCGCCTTCGTGGTGCTGTTCACCCTGGGCACCACGAACATCTCCGAACGGCAGCGCGAACTCGCCACCATCAAGGTGCTCGGCTTCCGCAAGGGCGAGGTGCGGCACTACGTGAACAAGGAGATGATCATCCTCACCCTGATCGGCGTGGCTCTCGGACTGCCGTTCGGCCGACTCGTGGCCGAAGGCTTCACCGTGGCACTGCGCATGCCGAGCATGTACTTCGCCGTGCACGCGCACTGGATCAGCTACGTATACTCCGCGGCGCTCGCGCTCGGCTTCGCGCTGATCGTCACCCTGGTGACCAACCGCATGCTCGACCGCATCGACATGGTCTCCGCGCTGAAGAGCCCGGAATAGACCCGATCGGCGCGGAGTGATGTTTCTCACAGGCTGAAATCCTGCGCGCCATCGACGTTGCAGAGTAGGGTAGACAGCGGACAGAAACGAACGTTGAAAGGACGCATATGGCAACGCTCACCGCTGAGATGAAGACCTTCATCGAGAACAACCTGGGCTGGATCGCCACCCAGAACGAGGACGGCACGCTGGATCTCGGTCCGAAGATGTCGCTGTTCGTGCTCGACGACAACCACATCGCCTACCACGAGCGCACCGCCGGCCAGGCCTACAAGAACCTGCAGGCCAATGGCAAGCTCGTCATCGCCTTCGCCAACCTGGCGGAGAAGAAGGGCTACCGCTTCCGTGGCAACGTGGTGCTGCACACCGACGACGCCATCTACGAGGAGCAGGTGAAGGTGGCCGAGGAGAAGGGCACCAAGAAGCCCGCCGCCATCCCGGTGCTCGAGATCACCGAGATCGAGGACCTCGCCTCCGGCCCGACCGCCGGCAAGACCATCGCCAAGGACTGACGGCAAAGGACTGATCCCGTTCCCCGCCGATCGTCGATCATCCTTCGACCGATTCCAGGGTCTCCCACAGGGGAGACCCTTTTTCATGCTCTGTCGTCGTCCCCGAGTGCTCCCTCCGTGTGGGGCCGCCGGCCGTCTTTTCGACATCCGCCGCCCAGTCGTGTAGCCGCTGTGCCTCGCCGGACCTGATCACGCTGAACCGCAGCCACGAATACCCGTTCATCACGAACAACGGCAGATCCAGCGACTCCACTCCTGCGGCAAGTCTCCACGGCAGCACACGGCGCAACACACATTGAATACGCGACCGGTGTGTGAACATCGTGACGAACCCGGCTCCGCGGGCGCCCGTGACGACGATCCGCTCGCTGTCGAGCAGCTCATATCCTTCCGAACGCAGCTTCAGCCAGCGGCACAGGCACAGACGTCCGCCGAACAACACCGGTATCAGGGCCAGCCACAGCAGCCAGACGATTCGGAACGAACCCATGAGCGAATCCGGATCCGTTCCGCCCGACAACGTCACCATGCTCATTGACATCCCGCTGTGTGAGGCACGGAAGGAGGCGAACGCCATTACGCCGGTCACGATCGCAGCCACGGCGATGACCGTGCCCAATAGGGGAGCGAGCAGCAGATACCGGCCCAGTCCACGCGCCGTGCGGCGTATGTGCGGGCATGCGAGATCCCATTCCGGCAGCATGCTCCGCAATGTCCCATACAGTCTCCGATCGGCGATGACCGGGAGAATGCCGCCGTGCATACGCTTGTCCTCGTCGTCATGGGGTGCGCCCGTCGTGGCCAGCCCCACCTGGACCGAACTCAGATGCAGCAGTCTGCGCAGCACCGACTGTTGTACGGTGATGGTCTGAATGCGGCGGACCGGAATCGTCACCGACCTGCGGGTGAATAGCCCCCTCACGATGATTAGTTCACCGCCACGCCGCCACACCTCGAACCGGTAGTATCGCATCAGCGATCTGACGATGCTGACGGCCAGCATCGACGCCAGGACCAGCATGATCGTCAATACGATGCTCAACGTGCTGTGCGTAGACAGACGGATGACGGAATCCTGCGCGGAATCGTAGACGCTTCCCGGAATCACGTCGTGCAGGTTCTGCACGAACCCGTAGAGGACCGCCAACGCGGCGAGGAATCCAAGATCGGTTACGGCGAACAGCAGCGTGTCGCGGGTCGATGCGCGGAACACCAGGGTCCGTTTGATGGCGATGTTGCCATCATCATCGACCGCCAAACGGGGGCGTTGGCCGGCAACGGTATCTGTAGTCGGCATGGCGCAGTCCGCCGTCGCATTCCGGCGTAGTTGTTCCAGACGATCCGGCAGCTTCTCCGGGACTGCGAACAGGGTGATCGACGAACCATCCGACGAACCGCCCGAATCCACGGTCACCGTCACCAGACCGAACGGTCGGAGCATTATCGGTGACGAAACGTTGACGGCATGCATGTGATCGTAGGGAATGGTCGTGCGCGTTGTGGTGAACAGACCGGATCTGACCGTGAGCGCATCGTCACCCAGCCGGTACCGTCTTGCCGACCACGAGGCAACACGGCAGATGACGCCGACGATCAGCGTCGCCGCAGTGATCGCGCATATGAGCCGGAACGACAGATGGAATCTGGAGAACACCACCAGCATGGAGACGACGAATCCGATGATCCTCTTTCCCCATCCGTAGATGTCGAGAATCAGCGACAGGGGGTGCGTTCGATGCCATAGCTGCTCCGATACGTCACAAGTCGTGGAATCGGGCGCCGGCATGGTGATCCGGAACAGGCCCATCACACGTCATCCCTCGACGCCAGCACGCGGGCGCTGATCTGTTCGACGATCGCGGCCGCCTGCGTATTCTCCAACGCGGGGATCTCATGCTCGCTCACGGCGGTATGAATCTCCACCGCCGTCAGACCGAACCGGCGCAGCAACGGCCCCTGCCGGGTTTCCACATGCTGCACCCGGTTATAGGGGATCGTCGTGGTCGTGCGAAACAGCCATCCCCGATGCAGCATCACGTCATGCCCGCCGATCGAATACCGGTTGAATCGGTACGCGTATCGCGTGCGCAACGGTTGGGTGGCCAGTTCCAGCGCCGCCAGCACGACGATGGACGTCAAAGCCAGCGCATGGCACCATGACCACCATCGGATGACGTGGAAGACAACAGCCGCCAGCCCGCAGACCGCCATGACGCACAGATCCATGATCAGCGACCGCAGCATCCACACCCGTCTGACGGCATCGGGTAGCCGTCGCCATGGCCGTGCTGTGTCTGATTGCGTCATGAAACCCCCTCGAACGACGTTGCACTACAGAATAGTGGACGTGGTCGATAGGCGGATATGGGTGGGAAGCTTGATAAGCTGAGGCCGGAAGCACAATGAAGGCAACCGAGGAGATCACTCATGGCACAGCAGATCAAGGCCGCGTTCTTCGACATCGACGGCACACTCACCAGCTTCAAGACCCATGAGGTTCCGCAGTCCACCAAGGACGCCATCGACGCGCTCAAGGCCAAGGACATCAAGGTGTTCATCGCCACCGGACGCTCGCCTACGCAGATGGGCGTCGTCACCGAACATCTCGGCATCACCTTCGACGGTTACATGACCATGACCGGCCAGTACTGCTTCGACTCCAACGGGTTCCTCTTCAAACACGACATCGACAAGCAGGACCTTCGCATCTTCCTCGACTACCTCGCTGCCCATCCCGAGGTCGGCGCGAACTTCGCCGAAGAGGACTACGTGTACTTCAACCAGATCAACGAGACGATCCGCATCCAGTATGCGGGACTCGGATCCACCGCCCCCTCGCTGGTGATCGACGACGTGAACCGCGTGTTCGACCACCCCACCTACCAGTTCAGCGCGTTCGTCGGCGAAGACGAGGAACGGCGCATCGTCGACATGCTGCCTAACTGCCGTTCGGTGCGCTGGCACCCCATGTTCTGCGACTTCATCCCCGCCGACGGAGGCAAGCCCGCCGGCATCAGGGCATTCCTGAAGCTCTACGGATTCACACGTGAGGAATGCATCGCGTTCGGCGACGGCGGCAACGACGCCGACATGCTCGCCTACGCCGGCATCGGCGTGGCCATGGGCAACGGCGGCGAGTCGGCAAAGGCCACCGCCGACTACATCACCGCCGACGTGGATGACGACGGCATTCTCAAGGCGCTGCAGCACTTCCACGTTCTGTGAGTATATGATCGCGTCCGGGCCGCTCGCGCTGCAACGGCCCGGACGCCCCGGATGATTCGGCTAGTGAGAGCAGGCCTCGATGTTGTTGCCCTCGGGATCGTGCACGAACGCCGCATAGTACGTCGGTCCGTAGTTCGGGCGCGGACCGGGCGCGCCGTTGTCGGTGCCGCCGGCCGCCAGACCGGCCTCATGGAACGCCTTGATCGCATCCTCGTCGCCGACGAACGCCACATGCACGGGGACCACATCGCCATCCGTGCCGCTCACCCACACGCTGCTGCCGTCCGAAGACGCGAACTGCACCGCTCCAGGAAACTCCACGCCCTTCGCATAGCCGAGCGGAGCGAGCGCCGCCTCATAGAACGCGGCCTCCTTCTCGAAATCCCTCACCTTGATCGTCAGATGGTCGATCATCGCGTCCTCCTTCATCGTTGATGGAACATGACACCCACAATTCTAGACTTCTCTCCATAATTGGGTGGGACAACCATGTGGGATGGCACAGTCATACAGCCATGTGGAACGCCATCACCAACGCAACGCAAGGCGGGGAACACGGAACATGAGGAAGAACGAAACGAACAACCGACCGATCCTGAAATCGAAGACCTTCCTCTACGTCACCGAATTCTTCTCCGGCATGGCGGTCATGGCCGCCGAACTCGGCGCATCGCGACTGCTCGCCCCATACTTCTCCAGTTCGCAGATCGTATGGACCATCATCATCGGCACCATCATGATCGCCCTCGCCCTGGGCGCCGTGGTCGGCGGACGCTGGGCAGACCGCAACCCTGACCCCGACCTGCTCTACCGTCGCATCGCCATCGCCGCCGTGTGGATCGCGCTGATCCCGCTCGTCGGCAAATACCTGATCCTGCTCATCTCAGGACTGCTGATCGTCACCGTCTCCACGAACTTCCTCGTCATCGCCGCGTTCATCAGCTGCATGATCATCTTCGTGCCGCCGCTCTTCCTGCTCGGCACCGTCACCCCCGGACTGGTCAAGTTCACCACCGACTCGCTCGACGACAACGCCACCATCGTCGGCCGTCTCTCCGCATGCAACACGGCCGGCTCCATCCTCGGCACGTTCCTGCCCACGTTCGTCACCATTCCCGCGGTAGGCACGTTCGTCACCTTCCTCATCTTCTCCGGCCTGTTGCTCGCCATAGCCTTGGCCTACTTCATCGCCTCGCGCATCAAGCCGATCACCGGAGCCGTATGCACCGTGCTGTTCATTGGCTCGGCCGTCTGCTCGCCCATGAGCGGGTTCGCGTTCTGGGAGAACAACCTCGCCTACGAGGGCGAATCCATCTACAACTATCTGCAGGTCAAGAACCTCGCCGACCGCACCATCCTGTCTACCAACGTGCTGTTCGGCGTGCAATCCGTCACCATGAAATCCGAAGGCCTCACAGGCATGTACTACGACACCGCCCTGGCTGCACCCGCGCTCGCCGACCACGCCGACTCCGCGTTGATCCTCGGCATGGGAACCGGTACGTACGCCCGGCAGCTGCGCCGGTACTATCCCGACATGAAGGTGCAGGGCGTGGAGATCGACGGGAAGATCACGCGACTGGCGGGGGAGTACTTCGACGAGCCGAGCGACATTCCGGTGAGCACGTACGACGGTCGCGCATGGCTGGCCGCCAGCGACGACACGTACGACGTGATCATGGTCGACGCGTATCAGGACATCACGATCCCGTTCCAGATGAGTAGTGTCGAGTTCTTTCGCATGGTGCAGCGTCATCTCAACCCGGGCGGTGTGATGGTGGTGAACATGAACATGATCTCCGATGGCGAGGGATCTATCAACGAATCCCTGCAGGCCACCATCGCCTCCGTGTTCGGCAGCGGCAACGTGATCACCGCCGACGTGCCCGGTACCACCAACCGCGAGCTGTTCGCCAAGACTCAGGGAGAGGACAAGTCGTTCAGGGGTGTGAGCGATCTGGCCAAGGATTCCAAGGCGATACCGCTGCGTGCCATCACCTACATTCGCACGCACGATTCCGAGCTGCGCGACTACATGTCCGACGTGGCGCATCGGTTTGTGAAGGTGGAGGAGCCGGACTCCGACAGTCCGCTCATCCTCACCGACGACAAGGCCCCCGTGGAACTGCTCGGCATGCGCGCCATCGACCAGCTCATCGCCGAGGAGGCCGGCCCCTACCGGAAGATCCTGAAGGAGCAGGGCATCCAGGGACTGCTCGACGCGGTACGCTGACGTTCCTCCGACCGGTGCCGCGGCTGGTCGGGAACGTCGGGGACACGACACGCGCCACGCCGGTTGCATAACAGAAAAACCGTGGTATTATCTTCAAGGCTTGAGAAATCAAGAAAGTGGAGAAATCCCACCTGGAAGCCTCTTATGGCCTCGGGTCCAAGGCCTACAGCCTTCCGAACCGTCGATCAAGGGCAATGCCTGATTGTTGGATTCGGCCGGCAACGTCGGAATGCACGACGTGCCGAGGAATCGTGCATCGTTCATCGATGTGCTCAGGATTCCGCACACGTATGGTCGCCGCGAAGCATGCCTTCGTGAATGGTGATCGGTTGGACGTGTGAACGCTGTATGTTTCGGACGCAGATGGAATTTCGCCGGGCAGTAGGGAATGGAGTCATCATTAGCGCCGAACCACGTATCAACGAAGAGATTCGCGTACCGCAAGTACGCCTGATCGGCCCGAAGGGCGAGCAGGTGGGCGTCATCGCGACCTCTGTCGCGCTGAATCTTGCGCGTGAGGCCAACCTCGATCTCGTCGAGGTGGCGCCGAATGCGAAGCCTCCGGTGGCCAAGCTCATTGACTACGGCAAGTACAAGTACAACGAGAAGATCAAGGCTCGTGAGGCTCGCCGTAACCAGAGCACCGCGGAGATCAAGGAGATTCGTTTCCGCCTGAAGATCGACGACCATGACTTCGACGTCAAGAAGGGTCATGTCGAGCGGTTCCTTTCCGGCGGCGACAAGGTCAAGGTCACCATTATGCTGCGTGGCCGCGAGCAGTCCCGTCCGATCGGCGGTGTGGAGCTGCTGCGTCGTCTTGCCGACGAGGTGGCCGAGCTGGGTACGATCGAATCCCAGCCGCGTCAGGAAGGCCGCAACATCATCATGGTGCTGGCCCCCAAGGGCAAGAAGGTGCACACCCAGTCCGAACAGCGCCGTCGTGGCGCCTCCGCCCGCGCGGAACGCCAGGCCCGTCAGGCCGCGCGACTGGCCGCGAAGAAGGAAGCCCAGGCCGAGGCCGCAGCCGAGGCCCATGCCGAACTGAACAAGACTTCCGTGAAGGAACATACTCAAAAGGAGGGCAGCAATGCCGAAGATGAAAAGTAACTCCGCTGCATCCAAGCGCGTCCGCGTCACCGGTACGGGCAAGCTGATGCACGCTGGTAGCTCCATGCGCCACAACCTTGAGCACAAGTCGGCTCGTATGCGCCGCGCTCTGAAGGCCGACAAGGTGCTGGCCAAGACCCAGACCGCCAACCTGAAGAACATGCTCAACCACTGATCCGTGGTCTGCACAGAAGACGACTTAGGAAAGCTGAGGAATTAAGATATGGCACGTGTCAAGCGCGCAGTCAACGCCAAGAAGAAGCGTCGCGTCGTTCTCGAGAGGGCTTCGGGCTACCGTGGCCAGCGCTCCCGCCTGTACCGCAAGGCCAAGGAACAGCTGCTGCACTCCTTTAACTACAACTTCCGCGACCGCAAGGCTCGCAAGGGTGACTTCCGCAAGCTGTGGATCCAGCGTATCAACGCTGCCGTCCGCGCCGAAGGCATCACCTACAACCGCTTCATCCAGGGTCTGCGTCTGGCCGACATCGATCTCGACCGTCGCGCTCTGGCCGAGCTGGCCGTCTCCGATCCGGAGACCTTCAAGACCATCGTCGAGGCCGCCAAGGCCGCTCTGCCCGAGGACGTGAACGCCCCGGTCAACGCCTGATTCGTTTTCAGGTTCGATGATTGAAAACCCCGCCACGCTGTTTCGCGCGGCGGGGTTTTGAATTGTTGTGTTATTGGCTTGTTTTTCTTTGTTCGCCAGTGTTATGATTTGTTCATGCGTGTCAGGGAATGGGCGGCCCGTGAGGGTTTGAACGAGCAGACGGTGTGGAAGTGGTGTCGTGAGAATCGTATGCCCGTGCCGTTCGAGCGTTCGAACGGAGTGTGGCTCATCCACGACCCGAAATACGAGAGGTCTGATGCGCCCGTCGCGGGCTCGCGCACCGTATGTTATGCGCGCGTATCCTCCGCGGATCAGAAAGCGGATCTGCGACGTCAGGCGGATCGATTGAAAGCGTTCGCCATCGCCATGGATGTCGAGAACCCGGAGACGGTCATGGAGACCGGTTCGGGCGTGAACGACAGGCGTCGCAAGCTCAACCGGATTCTCTCCGACCCGAGCGTAGGTACCATCATCGTGGAACACAGGGATCGTCTCGCCCGCATGAACGCCGGACTCGTCGAGTCCGCGCTGAAAGCCTCCGGCCGTCGTCTCGTCGTCGTGGATGATACGGAACTTGACGATGATCTGGTACGTGACATGACCGAGGTGTTGACCTCGTTCTGCGCGCGCCTGTACGGGCGTCGCGCGGCGAGGAGCAAGGTGAAGGCCGCGATGGAGGCGGCGGAGAATGCTTGAGGCCGTCAAGGTGGCGCTGGATCCCACTCCCGCGCAGGAGCGCGGGCTCATGTCGCATGCGGGCGCGGCCCGGTTCGCGTTCAACGCGGGGTTGGCGCACGTCAGGGAGACCATTGAGGCCAAGGGGAAGCCGGAGTGGTCGCTGTATGCGCTGCGTCGCTGGTGGAACGCGAACAAGGACGCGCTGGCCGTGGATGTGGACGGCATGCCATGGTGGCGGGAGAACAGCAAGGAATCCTACAACAGCGGGCTGGAAGCGCTGTCGGATGCGTTGTCGAACTGGTCGAAAAGCCGCCGTGGGTTGCGCAAGGGGCGTAGGGTCGGGTTCCCGAGATTCAGGTCCAAGGACAGGACGCCGCCGCGCTTCGCGTACACGACCGGGTCGTTCGGCCTCGTCGGGGATGACCCGAAGGCGTTGAAGCTGCCGCGCATCGGGCGTGTCCACTGCATGGAGAACGTTGCGAAACGGGTCGGAGGCGCGAGGGTGCTGCGCATGACCGTCAGCCGGCATGCGGGCCGCTGGTACGCGTCCCTGACCGTGGAACGACCGGACGTGAGACCCATCCGCCCGCCAAGGGGCGAGGCGGTCGGCATCGACCTGGGCGTCAGGACCCTGGCGACGCTCTCGGACGGCACCGTCATCCCGAATCCGCATGCGCTCAGGGCCGGCGAACGTCGATTGAAGCGCGCGCAGAAGTCGTTGAGCCGCAAAACGAAGGGATCACATCGGAGGCACGACGCGCGCGAGCGGGTCGCCCGGCTGCACGCCCGCGTCGCCGACCGGCGCCGTGACCTGTTGCACAGGCTCACCACGATGCTCGCATCCACGTACTCGGACATCTCGATCGAGGATCTGAACGTGGCCGGCATGGTCAAAAACCATCGGCTCGCCAAGGCCGTCATGGACGTGTCGTTCGCCGAGCTGCGCCGCCAATTGGAGTACAAGACCGTCCGCACGGGCGCGAGACTGCACGTCATCGACCGTTGGTATCCCAGTTCGAAACGCTGCTCGAACTGCGGGAGGGTGAAAGCCAAGCTCTCCCTGGGCGAGCGCATCTACCACTGCGAAGCCTGCGGACTGACCATCGACCGTGACCTGAACGCGGCCGTCAACATCCAGGTCGCCGGGAGTGCCCCGGAGACCCTAAACGCGCATGGAGGGACCGGAAGACGGAACGACGCCTCGCGTCGCGCAACGCAGGACCCGGTGAAGTGCGAACCAAGCAACGGCGACAGCCGTGTGAGACTTGGAGCGGACGCCCGCAAGGGCGTCCTACAAGCTAGAACAAACTAACTTGCAACGGTTTTCTGATATCGGGCGCGATGTCCGACGGCGCCGAACGATGCCGATTGACATGGATGAGTGGATGATACGGATACGGAGGACCATATGGACGAACCTGGCTGGCACGCGAAATCCGGCACGGACACGCTGGACGATCTGATCGATCGCTTTCTGGCGTACATCGACGTGGAACGGGGATTGGCGAAGGCCACGGTCGCCGCCTACCGCTCCGACCTGTCCAGATACGCGCAGTGGCTGCGTGGCAGAGGCATCGGTTCGCTCGTCGAGGTCTCGCGTCATGACGTGGAGGATTTCATGGCGTCGCTTGCCGTGGAAAGCGCGAGGAGCCGGGCCCGTCGCCTCGCCGCGGTGCACGAGCTGCACCGGTTCGCCGTCGCCGAGGGCAAGATTCCGTCCGACGTCTCCGAAGGAGTGAAGCCGCCCAAGGGGCCGTCCACGCTTCCTGATGTGCTCAGCGTGGACGAGGTGTCCAAGCTGCTCGACGCGGCGGCACCCAAGGGGGCGACCGATCCCGTATCGCTGCGCGACCGTGCGCTGCTCGAATTCATGTACGCCACCGGATGCCGCGTCTCGGAGGCGGTGGGGGCGGACCTTGCCGACATCGACCTCGACCAGCGCGTGGCGAGACTGACCGGCAAGGGATCCAAGCAGCGTCTGGTTCCCGTCGGCTCCTACGCCTGCGCCGCCATGCACGCGTACCTGAACGACGGGCGCGAGCCGCTCATGCGCAAGGCCAAGAGCAATCCCGAGCTGCGCGCGATCTTCCTCAACAAGCGCGGACGCCGTCTTTCCAGACAATCCGTGTGGGAGATCGTTCGGATCGCAGGGGAGCGGGCCCACATCGACAAACCGCTGCATCCGCACACGCTTCGCCACTCTTTCGCCACCCATCTCATCCAGGGCGGCGCCGATGTGCGCACCGTGCAGGAGCTGCTCGGCCATGCCAGCGTCACCACCACGCAGATCTACACGCACGTCAGCCCCCAGGTGCTGATGGAGACGTACCTCACCTCCCATCCGCGTGCCCGATGACATCGCCGCCCCGCCCGCAGGCGGTCCCGTCGTCATGCCGTCGGGCATGCGGATGACACGTCGGCAAAATCCGCGATTCGGGTGACGAAAACTAGGCACGGTTGTTGTTAGCATGGAGATTATGCCTACTGATCTGTTAGGGCGCGAATACGAGACCTTCCCCGCGCCGCAAGCTTTGGACCATCACGGACCCGCACGAATCATCGCCATGTGCAACCAGAAGGGCGGCGTAGGCAAGACCACCTCATCGATCAACATCGCCGGTGCGCTGACGAACTTCGGGCGCAAGGTACTCATCGTCGACTCCGACCCGCAGGGCGCATCCTCGGTCGGTCTCGGCATCAACGCGAACTCCGTGGACAACACCATCTACACGGCCATGTTCAACCCGTCGATGGACCCGCACGAGGTCGTGCATCACACGCGGTTCGAGGGATTGGACATCATTCCCGCGAACATCGACCTGTCCGCCGCGGAGGTACAGCTGGTCACCGAGGTGGGACGCGAACAGGTGCTCGCCAGCGTGCTGCGTCCGCTGCGCGACGAATACGATCTGATCATCATCGACTGCCAGCCGTCGCTGGGTTTGCTCACCGTGAACGCGCTGACCGCGGCCGACGGCGTGATCATCCCCGTGGCCGCCGAGTTCTTCGCCCTGCGAGGCGTGGCGCTGCTCATGCAGTCCATCGAGAAGGTGAAGAGCCGCATCAATCCCGGTCTTGAGGTCTACGGTGTGCTCGTGACCATGTACACACGCACGCTGCACTCCGAGGAGGTGCTCGACCGCATCTACGAGGCGTTCCAGGAGAAGGTGTTCCACACCGTGATCACACGGTCGATCAAACTGCCCGACGCCACGATCGCCGCGGCGCCGATCACCATGTACGCCCCGGAGCACAAGACCGCCAAGGAATACCGCGAGGTGGCGCGTGAGTTGGTGGCACGCGGAGTGGTGGCGTGACGGCGGCGGAACGTTCCGCGGATCTTTCGAACTCGCAGCCCGGCGGTGAGGCCATCGAATCCGATGCCACCGCCGGTTTTCATGTCGAGCTCGACTCCTACCAGGGGCCGTTCGACGTGCTGCTGGGACTGCTGGCCAACAAGCGTCTGGAATTGACCGAGGTGTCGCTGGCCACGGTCACTGAGGAGTTCATCGCCTACATCGATGCCATGGACCTGACCGCGAACATGGACGAGGCGAGCGAGTTCATCGACGTCGCCTCGGTGCTGGTGGAGGCGAAGAGCGCCGCGCTGCTGCCGTCCTTCGATGACGGTGACCGCGACGAGCACAGCATGGACGCGCTGCGTGAACGAGACCTGCTGTTCGCCAGACTTCTGCAGTACAAGGCGTTCAAGCAGGCGGGCGTGGATTTCCGCTCGCGTATGGCCGCCAACGCCGGTCGAGTGGACCATCCGGGATACGTGGACGATGCGATCGCCGCCATGATGCCGGATCTGCGACTGACGATCGACGCGGAGGCGCTGGCCAGGATGGCCGCCCGTGCGATCGCCGGCGCGCCGCCGGAGGAGGTGACGGTCAGCCAGCTGCATGTGCCGTTGGTGGACCTTCGCGAGCAGGCGTCCATGGTTCGCGACCGCCTGCGCCGGCTTCCTGAGGGGGACTCCATGACGTTCGACCAGCTGACCGCCGACACGGACACCCGCATCGAGGTGGTGGCACGGTTCCTGGCGGTGCTGGCGTTCTTCAAGCAGGGCGAGCTGCAGTTCAAGCAGGAGGGACCGTACGCCGACCTGCACCTGCGGTGGGCGGCTGGCATGCGTGCCGTGACCGGGCGTATGGGCGATGGCGAGGATGGCTCGGCGACCACGAACGATGATGATGACGTGACAATCAGCGAAAAGGATTTTGCATAGATGGTGAATGTGGACGAATTCCCCGGTGGTCTGGCCGCCTGTCTGGAATCGGTGCTGATGGTGAGTGACCGTCCGCTGACGGAGGATGCGCTGGCGGGGGCGTTGGGCGTGGACGTCGATCGCGTGGTCCAGGTTCTGGAATCGTTGCGCGACGACTACGATGGCGCGGATGGCACGCAACGTCGTGGATTCGAACTGCTTCATACGGTTCGCGGATGGCGCCTGGCCAGCCGTCGGGAGATGCTGCCCGCGGTGGAGGCCTTCGTCAACGACGGAAAGACGGCGAGGCTGTCGCAGGCCGCGATGGAGACCCTGGCGATCATCGCATACAAGCAGCCGATCACACGTGCGCAGATATCGGCCATTCGCGGGGTGAGCTCCGACGGCGTGATCCGTTCGCTGACGCTGCACAGACTGGTGGAGGAACGCGGCGCGGACCCCGATTCACATGCGGCGCTTCTGGTGACCACCGACGTATTTCTGGAAAAAATGGGACTTGACGGACTTGATCATCTGCCGTCTCTTGCCCCGTTCCTGCCCGAATCGGCGCGAGCCGTCGAATCAGTGGAAGAATAGCACAAGAAAAGGCAATATTTGCGATATATATTTCCAAAAACTGGAATAATTTTTTGCAAAATTTGCGAAAAATTGCGTTACGATGAGAATGTCAACAAAGTCAACGATGTCATTGTTCTTCTCACGAAACGAGGCTCCAATGGAAACGACCGCGATGCCGATCACCCGCGAACATCTTCAGAAGCTCATGGACGCCATGATCTCCAATCTGGTGTCCATCTCCAGCAAGGACGGTGACGGCCTGTGGACGCAGGGCGGCGTCGTGGTCGACGACAAGAGCTGGGACGTATGGAACTGGCCTCAGGGCGTGGGCCTGTACGGACTGTTCCGCAACTACGACGTCACCGGCAACGAGGCCGCCTGGCAGGCCGTGACCTCCTGGTTCGACCGTGCCCTGGCCAAGGGCACGCCGTCCAAGAACGTCAACACCATGGCGCCGCTGCTGGCCATGGCGTTCCTGTACGAGCGCACCGGCGAATCCCGGCTGCTGCCGTATCTCAAGCGCTGGACCGACTGGGCTATGAACGCCATGCCGCGCACCGAGGAACTCGGCATGCAGCACATCACGTTCGGCGAGCCGCACCACAACCAGCTGTGGGCCGACACCCTGGTCATGACCGTGCTGCCGCTGGCCAAGATCGGCATGCTGCTCGGCCGCAAGGACTACGTGGAGGAGGCCAAATACCAGTTCCAGATCCACGTCAAGTACCTCATGGACCCGTCCACCGGCCTGTGGTTCCACGGCTGGACCTTCGACGGACGCAACAACTTCGCCGGCGCCCACTGGGGCCGCGGCAACTGCTGGGCCACGATGGCCATCCCCGAAATCATCGACATTCTGGAACTCGAGCCCGGCGACTCCCTGCGCACCTGGCTGGTCGAGGTGCTCAAGACCCAGGTGGACGCGCTGGCGAAGCACCAGGACGAGTCCGGCCTGTGGCACACGCTGGTCGATCACGACGACACGTACGTCGAGTCCTCCGCCACCGCCGGCTTCGCCTATGGCATCCTGCGCGCCGTGCACGGCGGGCTGCTCAACGAGTCGTACGCGGCGATCGCCTACCGCGCAATTGCGGGACTGACCGAGCAGGTCGGCGAGGACGGCGCGGTGGCCAACGTGTCGGTGGGCACCGGCATGGGCTCCGACCTCGACTACTACCGCACCATCGAGCGCACCCCGATGCCGTACGGCCAGTCGCTGACCATCCTCGCCTTCACGGAGATGCTCGTCTCCTACTGCTGATCCGACGCCGGACCGCCGTCGTGGCGCCGAAGCCGTTTCGACGCCACGAACGCCGCCGGCATGCCATGATGCCGATTGGTCACTGTCAAGGAATACGGCTACTATTGGTGCGGTTTGTGTATAGGGAAACGGCAACGAACCAGTCCGAATACTCCAAAAGCGACGCAAATACTTCATTGCGACACAAATAGACAGTCAATTAAGAGAGGTTTTCATGGCGGTACGCGGTGATATCCGTAATGTGGCGATTGTGGCTCACGTCGACCACGGCAAGACCACGCTGGTGAACGCGATGCTCCAGCAGTCCCACGTGTTCAACGAGCGTGAGGAAGTGCCGGATCGCGTGATGGACTCCAACGATCTGGAGCGCGAGAAGGGCATCACCATCCTGGCCAAGAACACGGCCGTCGAGTACACCGGCCCGCTGGCCGCCAAGTACGGTCACCCCGAGGGCATCACCCTCAACATCATCGACACCCCCGGCCACGCCGACTTCGGCGGCGAGGTCGAGCGCGGCATCTCCATGGTCGACGGCGTGGTGCTGCTGGTGGACGCCTCCGAAGGCCCCCTGCCGCAGACCCGCTTCGTGCTGCGCAAGGCCCTCGAGGCCAAGCTGCCGGTGATCCTGTGCGTGAACAAGGTGGATCGCCCCGACGCCCGCATCGAAGAGGTCGTGGGCGAGACCTCCGACCTGCTGCTCGGTCTGGCCGACGACGTGCAGCACGAGGGCATCGACCTCGATCTCGACCAGCTGCTCGACATGCCGGTGATCTACTGCGCCGCCAAGGCCGGCTACGCCTCCACCGACCAGCCCGCCGACGGCGGTCTGCCCGACAACGACAACCTCGAGCCGCTGTTCGAGGCCATCATCAAGAACATCCCCGCCCCCGAATACGACGAGGACGCCCCGCTGCAGGCCCACGTGGCCAACATCGACTCCTCCGACTTCCTCGGTCGACTCGGTCTGGTCCGCATCTACAACGGCACGCTGAAGAAGGGCGCCACCTACGGCCTGTCCCGTGTGGACGGCTCCATCGAGAACTTCCGCGTCTCCGAGCTGCTGCGCACCCAGGGCCTCGACCGTCAGCCCGTCGAGGAGGCCGGCCCCGGAGACATCGTGGCCGTCGCCGGCGTCAACGACATCATGATCGGCGAGACCATCGTCGACCCCAACGATCCCAAGCCGCTGCCGCTCATCCACGTCGACGATCCGGCCATCTCCATGACCTTCGGCGTCAACGACTCCCCGCTGGCCGGCACCGAGGGCAAGGACCACAAGCTCACCGCCCGCATGATCAAGGACCGTCTGGACCGCGAGCTCATCGGCAACGTGTCGATCAAGGTGCTGCCCACCGAGCGTCCGGACGCCTGGGAGGTCCAGGGCCGTGGCGAGCTGGCGCTGGCCGTGCTGGCCGAGCAGATGCGCCGCGAAGGCTACGAGCTGACCGTCGGCCGTCCGCAGGTGGTCACCAAGACCATCGACGGCGTGATCAACGAGCCGATGGAGAACACCACCATCGACGTGCCCGAGGAGTACATGGGCGCGGTCACCCAGCTCATGGCCGACCGCAAGGGCCGTATGGACAACATGACGAACCACGGCTCCGGCTGGGTGCGTCTGCAGTTCACCGTGCCGTCCCGCGGCCTGATCGGCTTCCGCACCGCGCTGCTGTCCGCCACCCGCGGCACCGGCATCGCCTCCTCCATCTCCGCCGGATACGCCCCGTGGGCCGGTGAGATCACCATTCGCCAGAACGGCTCCATGGTCTCCGACCGTCAGGGCGTGGCCACCCCGTACGCCATGCAGCGTCTGCAGGCCCGTGGCAACTTCTTCGTCGACCCGCAGTCCCCGGTGTACGAGGGCCAGGTCGTGGGCATCAACAACAAGCCCGACGAGCTCGACGTGAACATCACGCTGGCCAAGCACATGACCAACATGCGTTCCGCCACCGCCGACGTGCTCGAGACGCTCACCCCGCCGATCAAGATGAGCCTCGAGGAGTCCCTCGACTTCGCGAACGAGGACGAGTGCGTGGAGGTGACCCCCGAGTCCATCCGCGTGCGCAAGATCATCCTCAAGCGTGACGATTGGTACAAGTGGCGCGCCAAGCAGCGTCGCCAGAACAAGAACGCCTGATAGTAAGCGTTCGTTTCCCGAACGTTTACCGGGTGTCGGCCGTCGGTCTCGGCAGGTGGAATTGTGAAGCACTTGTAGAGGCCGACGGTCATACTAAACCATATGACTACACGAATGGAGATGACTCCACGGCGAGGCCGGGCGGATCGAAACGCCCTCAAGCCGTGGAGTTTTCGTTTGCCCCTGTGGGGCCGCATCCTCGTCAGCGCGGCCTCGGGCGCGATCGTCGGCTTCGTCGGCGCCGCTGCCCATCGCATGGGCGTCCAGTGGAGCATCCCCTACGGACTGGTGCTGTCGTTCCTCCTGCTCGGCATATCCACATGGTCGGCGCGGGCTCGATCCGGCAGCACGGGAGTGGGATTTCATCTCATCGCATCCGGTGCGGTGACCATGCTGATCCTGCAGATGTCCACCCAGTCCCGAGCGATGCTGATTTTCGGGTACACCTCGGACTCCTACACCTTCTTCATGCAGAAGACCGGCATCATCTGGATGCTGGGCATGGTGGCGCTTCAGGTGCTCATGCTGATGCTGCCGAAACGGTGGTTCGACGTGCCCGATAGAAGGATTCGCTGATTATGACCGTGTCATTGCATTATCTTGGGCCGCAGGGCTCGTTCACCCATCAGGCCGCTTCGGCCGCCGCGCAGCTCATCCCCGACGGGGGCGAATGCGTCGCCGCGCCGAACGTGCCGGCCATCTTCGACGCCGTGGCCAACGGCAACGGCTGGGGCGTGGTCGCCTGGGAGAACAATGTGGAGGGCTACGTGGTGCCGAACCTCGACGCCCTGATCGATGCCGAGGACGTGGCCGGATTCGCCCGCGTGAGCGTGGACGTCACCTTCGATGCGCTGGTCCGTCCGGGCCATGGCGACCTGACCGTGGTGCGCGCCCACCCGCACGGGCTGGCGCAATGCTCCAAGTTCATCGCCGAGCATGCGCTCACCGCCGAGCCGTCGTCGTCCAACGCCGCGGCATGCCGTGACATCGCCGCCGACGAGGTGGCGCTCGGCCCCTCGATCTGCGCCGGCCTGTACGGACTGAACGTGCTGTGCAAGGGCGTGCAGGACTTCGATGGCGCCTCCACCGACTTTCTGGTGCTCGCCCCTCGCGAGCAGGTGCGCGAGCAGCTGGTTCAGGCCGAGACGCAGGGCGTCACTGAGTTCGAGTCCATCGTTGCGTTTATTCCATTGAGCACCGGCCCCGGTGTGCTGGCCGATCTGCTTGACGTGATCCGCGACGCCGGCCTGAATATGACCAGCTTCATCTCCCGCCCCATCAAGGGGCACGCGGGCACCTACAGCTTCATCGCCACGCTCGATGCGGCACCGTGGCAGCCGCAGTTCAAGGCGGTGCTCAACACCGTGGTGGCGCACGGAGATTGGGTGAAGACCCTGGCCGTCTATCCGCGACGTGAACGGCCGAATCCTCCGGTGAGCGCATGGATGCTGCCCGACGGCGGTGTGCGACTGACCCCCGAGGATACCGCGGCCGGCATGCAGTTCGAGCCGGACGATGACAAGGAGCTGCTATGGGCGTGAATGCGGAAGTGAATGCGAAGCCCGAGGCACGCGTGATCGCCGTTGCCGGACTGGGCCTGATCGGCGGATCGCTGGCCCGTCGTCTGGCGGACCGGGGCCGTCGCGTGATCGCATGGAACCACCGCCCGGCGCCCTATGATCTGGCGCGTGCCGCCGGCATCGAATGCGTGGACGACGTGACGGATCTGGCGCGTGCCGTTCCTGATGTACTCGTGCTGTGCACGCCGCTCAAGGCCATGCCCGACGTGCTGGCGAAACTGGCCCCCGTTCTGGACCGACGCACCGTGCTCACCGATGTGGGCAGCGTCAAGGGGCAGGTGCGTGACGAGGTGAAGGCCGCCGGCCTGAACGACCTCTACGTGGGGGCGCATCCGATGGCCGGCAACGAATTCTCCGGCTATGCGGCCTCCGATCCGTCACTGTACGACGACGCCCTCTGGGCGATCACCTTCGATGAACGTACTGCCTTCGACCGTCTGCTCGTCGTGGCCGACATGATCTGCGAGGGCGTGGGCGACCGTTTCATCGCGATCGACGACGATACCCACGATCATGCTGCCGCGCTGATCAGCCATATGCCGCACGTGGTGTCCACCGCATTGGCCAACGAGCTGACCGAGACCCCGGGGCGCAACATCGCCCAGGCGCTTGCCGCCGGCTGTTGGCGGGACATGACCCGTGTGGCCCTCACCGACCCCGATCGCACCCGTGCGATGGTGGAGGAGGACGCCGCCAACGTGGCCATGCTGCTGCACCATATGAGTGAGCGTCTGGACTCCATGGCGACGCTGCTGGAATCGGGTGACGAGACGGCTATGGCACGGATTCGTGAGTTCTTCGCCGTGGCCCGCCCGTACCGTGAGTACAAGGCCCGCGAGCGCGGGGGAGCGGCTCATGAGACCGTGACCGTGCGCATCGACGGCGGTGATGAGACCGTATGGCGCGGTCAGCTGTTGGAATCCGCCAAGCGTGGCGAGCACGTCACGCACATGACCGATCGCGGCCATGCCGTTGCCGAGGTCCGCACCGCCCTTGTCTAGGTAGTCTTCTTGCCCCGTGTGCTCCCTCCCCATGGGGCATAGCACGTCTGAGGCTTTTTCTCTGTGCTCCCTCCAAGGGAGGGAGCTGTCACGCAGTGACTGAGGGAGGGATGCACTGTCAAAAGCTCTCCCTAGCTCAGCAGGTCCGCCGGCGCCAGCGTACGCCCGCGATCGATGATCGTGGCGATGGTTTCGGGCGACTCCTCGCATCCGCGCTTGAGCCACAGCCAGATGACGGCGGTGAGCGACGCCGCAAGCATCTCCCTCGCATAGACCGAGGGGATGTCGTCGCGGCCGGGTTTCTTGCCCACCTTCTCCGCCTCGATGAGCAGCAGTTCGGTGGTGATGTCCTTGGTGCGGTTGTACAGCTGCATGTCGTTGCCGCTGTGGGAGATGGCGTCGAAGAACGCGAAGTCGTTCTTGATGTAGCGCAGGCCTCCAAGCAGGGCCATGTACGGGATGAGCTGGCCTTCGGGGCCGGACGTCTGCTGGTGGAGGGGCGCGGAGCCCGGACTGAGCATGATCTGCGTCAGATCGCTCATGGCGTTGGCGAGCAGCTGCTGGCGCAGATCGAACTTGTCGGTGTAGTGCGTGTAGAACGTGCCGCGGTTGATGTGCGCCTCGCGGGCGAGATCGCTGACGGTCATGGCGTCGAATCCCTTGGCGTTCGTCAGCGTGATGAACGCCTCCTTGATGGCGCCTTCGGTGCGTGTGTTCCTGCGTTGTACCATGGGCTCTCCTTGCGGTCGACTGCGGACAGACCGGTCCGTCCGCAGTCCTTCGTGCATGTGTTTCGGACCAGCCTATCACTGACCATAATCAACACGTTGTTCGTATAACGTGTGTGAGGAGGTCATGCGCGTCGGACGGGGAACTGCGGGCGTTCGGGAACCGGCTTGAGCCGTACGATGCTGGCCGCGTCGACGGACACGATCTCGGCCTTTCGTCGTCCGTTCGCCGATTCGTCGCGCAGCATCGTCAACGTTCGTCCGTCCCATCCGGTGACGTGCCCCACGTAGTCGCGATACTTTTCCCGCCCGTCGTGCTCGTCCACGCCGATGAGGGTGCGCACCACGATGCGTGCGCCGGTCGGAATATGCTTCGGTAGGATCATGGTTTCGAGTGTAATCGTCGGTTCGATGTCGTCGAATGCAGATCGGCGATCAATGTCAACGATGTGATTTGCGTCACATCGATCGGTTGCCATCGGTTTCCTCGAGGTGCCGTAACCCGGGCAGGAGTAACGTGAATACCGATTGGTGGGAAGCCCTGCTCCGGACCAGAATCCCGGATGCCAACGGGGATGAGAAAACCTCTTCGCGAACAATGATGTGCGAAGAGGTTTTTCTTTGTGTAGGTCCGATTGCTCCGGATCCGTCACCACAGGCCGATGATCTTCCACCAGCCCATGCCCACGGTCAGCCAGATCGCCACCGTCACGATGCCGCACAGGAAGCCGATCTTCAGGAACTCCGGCGTCTTGAGGTAGCCGGCGCCGTAGATCAGTGCCGCCGGACCGGACGCGTAGTGCGTCATGGCGCCGATCAGGCCGGTGGCGCAGCCCAGCATCAGCGCGGAGGCGACCGGGGGAGCGCCGGCGGCCACGGCCACGCCGAGGAACAGCGTGTACAGGGCCACCGCCTGGGCCAGTTCGGCGGCGAACATGTAGTGCATCAGGAAGTAGCAGACGGTGAGCAGAGCGAGCACCGCCATCCACGGCATGCCCGAGGTGGCGTCGGCGATCATCTCGCCGGCCCATTCGGTCACGCCCAGCTCGTTGAGCGGCGTGGCCATGCCCACCAGCACGCCGAAGAAGATCAGCGTGGACCATGCCGACTTGTTGGCCGCCATGTCCTGCCAGCTGATGATGCCGGTGGCCAGCAGTACGGCCACGCCCAGGAACGCCACGGTGGTCGCATTGATGCCGGTCATGGAGCCGGTGGCCCACAGCACGAGCATCACCACGAACGTCGCCGCCATGATCCACTCCCGCATGCTCAGACGTCCCAGCTGCTTCAGTTCGTCACGGGCGTCGGACTGGGCGGACGGCACATGCTTGATCGTGGGCGGGTACACCTTGTACACCAGCGCGGGGATGATCAGCAGACTCAGCACGCCGGGCACGATGCCGGCCAGCGCCCACGTGCCCCAGCCGATCGTCACATTGCTGTCGGCGGCGAGCTGCACCACCACCGGGCCCGCGGCCATGGACGTGACGAACATGGCGGAGGTGATGGCGTTCACGTTGTTCGCCGTCACGGCCAGGTACGCGCCGATGCGGCGACGGGATTCGTCGCTCTCCGGCGTGGACTTCTGCACGTCGCTGATCGACGTGATGATCGGGAACAGGATGCCGCCCAGTCGTGCGGTGTTCGACGGCGTGGCCGGCGCCAGCAGCAGGTCGGCCGCCGACAGGCCATAGGAGATGCCGAGCGTGGATTTGCCGAGCAGACTGATGAACACCAATGCCACACGACGGCCCAGTCCGGTCTTCACGAATCCCTGGGCGATGAAGAAGGCCGCCACGATCAGCCAGATTGAGGCGCTGCCCAGACCGGAGAACGCCGCCGTCTTCGGATCCATCGTTCCGGTGAGCATCGCCGCCGTCAGCCCGATGATCGCCACCGCGGCCGTGGGCAGCGGCTGCAGGATCAGGCCGAGGATCGTGCCAAGGAAGATCGCCAGCATATGCATGGCCTGTGGTTCGAGTCCGTCCGGTGCGGGAACGACGTAGATCGCAACGGTGACGGCCACGCAGATCGCCGCCTTGATCAGACGCGCCGGTTCGAAGGCCGTCCTCGACGTGTCTTTGGCGGTCCGTGCGGCGGTGTTGATGCTCGCTGCTGCTGCCATGATGTGCTCCTTTACACGAAAGATTGGTGGCCCGCCGCGGCATCCTTGTGGCGACGGGCTATGCACCCGAGCATAGAAATCTGTGAACTGCCTCACAAATAACGAATGACAATATGGGTGCGACTCACCGTGCCATATGTCGGGATCGTTGCGATGTCAGGCGTGTCGTGCATATAAACAGGACTTATTTGTAGAGCGGTCGGCGGCTTCCTAATTTGGGAGACATCAACCGGGCAAGGACGCCCACGCCGTTCCAAGAAAAGAGGATGATCGACATGACCGGATTCGCCACTCTGAAGGACTCCTTTGTCAACAAGGGCATCGCCTACACTGCCGATGAACGCGTGGCCGCGGACGTCGACGGCCTGCTGCCCGCCGCGGTGCAGTCGCTCGACCTGCAGGAACAGGCCATGTACGCACGATTCCACAGCCTTGACAAGGACATTGAGAAGCGCCTGTACCTGATGGGCGTGTGCCGTGAGAACCGTCGCCTGTTCTATCACGGCATGGCCAAGCATCTGACCGAATACATGCCGATCGTCTACGCGCCCACCGTGGCCCAGTCGATCCAGCGCTACGACGAGTTCTACTTCGGATCCGACGTGGCCTACGTGTCGATCGAGCATCCCGAACGCATCAAGGACGCGCTGCGCCAGTACGCTCAGGGTCGCGACATCGACCTGATCGTCGCCACCGACGGCGAGGGCATCCTCGGCATCGGCGACTGGGGCGCCCAGGGCGCGGAGATCCTCACCGGCAAGCTCGCCGTGTACACCGCCGCCGCAGGCATCGACCCCGCCCGCGTGCTGCCCGTCATGATTGACGTGGGCACCGACCGTCAGGAGCTGCTCGACAACCCGCACTACGTGGGCAACCGCTTCCCGCGCGTCCGCGGACAGCGCTACGACGACTTCATCGAAGCGTTCGTACGCGACAGTCTGGAACTCTACCCGGACGCGCTGCTGCACTGGGAGGACTTCGGCCGCCCGTGCGCCGCGCCGATCCTGGAACGCTACCGTCACGATGTGCTCACGCTCAATGACGACATTCAGGGCACCGGCGTGACCGTGCTCGCCGCCCTCGTGGCCGCCCGCCGCATCGCCGGCACGAGCTACGACGACACGCGCATCCTCGTGTTCGGTGCAGGCACCGCCGGCGTGGGCATCGCCGACCAGCTCGTCGACGACATGGTGCTCGAGGGAGGCATGGACCGCGCCGACGCCATGAGCCGCGTGGCGCTTGTGGACCGTTACGGTCTGATCCTCGCCGGTCAGGAAGGACTGACCGAAGGCCAGGCCAAGTACGCGCACGATCCGGCCGAATTCGCCGGTCTTGACGACATCACCGATCTGGCCGCCGTGGTCGACGCGTTCAAGCCGTCCGTGCTCATCGGCACCTCCACCCGTCCCGGCGCATTCAACGAGCAGGTGGTCCGCGCCATGGCCTCCCACGTGGAACGCCCGCTGATCTGCCCGATCTCCAACCCCACCGAACTGTCCGAGGCCAAGGCCGCCGATGTGATCCGCTGGACCGAAGGCCGCGCGTTCGTGATCACCGGCACCCCGTCCGCCCCCGTGGAGTACAACGGCGTGACCTACCACATCGGCCAGGGCAACAACGCGCTCATGTATCCCGGCATCTGCTTCGGCGCGATCGTCGGCAAGGCCCGACTCATCAGCGACCGCATGCTGCTCGCCGCCGCACACGCCATCTCCGGCATGATCGACGTGAACGAGCCCGGCGCCGCCGTTCTGCCGCCCGTCTCGTCGCTCACCGAGATCTCCCGCCGCGTGGCCATCGCCGTGGCCGAGCAGGCCATCGCCGAAGGACTCAACCGCGAGCCGGTGCCGGACGTGCCCGCCGCGGTGGAGGCCAACACCTGGCATCCCGAAGCATAGGCCTTTCCTCGGTCTGATTCAAGCCTCCCCGCATCCTTCCGCGTCCTCCACGTACAATGGCTGGAGAACAACGGCGGAAAGCGGGGAGGCTTTGCCTATGGCGTCGATCGACAACGTGCGCGACATGGAACTGTTCCAGCTCGTCGCGGAACTCGGCAGCTTCACCGACGCGGCGGCCGCAGCCCACGTCTCCCAGCCCACGGTGTCACTGGCGGTCAAGCGACTGGAACAGCGACTCGGCGCCACCCTGGTGGAACGCCATCGATTCGGGGCCAAGGGCGGCATCTCCCTGACCGAGGCCGGACTCGTGGTCATGCGGCACACGGCGTCGATCCTCGGCGAACTCGACCAACTGTCCGAGGAACTGCAGGCGGCACGGCAGACGAGCCGATACAACGTGGGACTGCCTCCCATCATCTCCGCCTACCTGCTCGGCGCCGACTCGCTCGACACGCTCGCCCACCGTCTCGGCGGACAGGTGGACGTGCAGTCCGTGGGATCGCGGCGACTCATGCGGCAGATCGAACGGCACGCCGTAGACTTCGGCGCCGTGGCCAGCGTGGATCAAGCGCCCAGCGTCGGCGGCATCCAGACGTTCCGCATCGCATCGTTCCCGTTCGTGCTCGCCTACGCACCGGGCAATCCGCCGCAAGGACTGGCCGCAGTAGGGGAGCGGACGGTCTTCGACTTCTCCGATGCCACGCTGGTCGACACCCTGCGGTTCGTCACGCTCGGCGACGACTTCGTCCACTCCAAGGCCGCCACCGCGTTCCTGCGCTCGCACGTGGACACCACACGGCTCATCGAAGTGTCCGACGTGAACACCATGAAGGCGATCATCACATCAGGCCTGGCCGTGGGCCTCATGGCCTCGGTGGCCGTCGACCACGACGACCGACTGGCGTCGATGCCGGTCGTCGGAGTGAACCTGCCCGACTTCGACGTCTACGTGTTCAACGACGAGACCCGCGAGGCCGCAAATCAGGAGCGCGGGCTGGACGAACACGCCCCGGAGCCCCCATCGCAGACCTTCCTCGACATCATCGGCGAGCATCTGTCCCGGAAATAGACGGCCTGGGGCGTGACAAAGAAGAGCGGGTGCTCCCTCCAAGGGAGGGAGCTGTCACGCACAGCGTGACTGAGGGAGGGATGCAAGTCACCCCTCCCTCAGTCACCGGAGAACATCCTGACCTTCAGCGACCGAAGGGTCCGATCACTCCTCACGATCCGCATACCGGGACAGCAGCGCGTCGGCAAGCGCGTCAAGCTCCTCGTCCGTGTAGTCGCGGTCCGCGTCGAGCACGATCTCGTCGTCCGGCCCACCGTTAAAATTCACGCCGGCAAGATCGGCGACATCATGCACGCCATCATCGCCGACGGTCAGCGGCGTGCCATCGGATGAGTACACGCGCACATCGTCCGAATCGTCCACGTCCGAATCGTCCACGGTGCTCGGAGCGACAGGATCGTCCGCGCCCCCGTCATCGTCGGAGTCCGCGTCATCGCCATGATCGTCGTCCGGCTCGTCGTCGTACAACCGCACCAGATCGCCGAACGCCAACGGCAGATGCGCCGCCACGTCGCCGGCGCGAATCGGCAGCCCCAACGTTCCCGTGACCGCATCGTCCGACACCGACTCCGGCTCCATGGCATGCAGGAACGCAATCGGATTCCCGCCGTCATAGATCACCGGCTCACACAGACCCGACTGCGTCGAAGCGGAGGCCATGGCCGCCGCCAGACCATGAATGTAGGCGCCCACCGCAGCATAGATGGCCGTCTGATCGGGCAGCTTCTCCAGCGTCGCCGCATTCTGCGCCATCAGCGCACCCAGCGTACCGGCCAGCACGTCACCCGCGCCGGCGCTCGCCAGCCAGGCCGGAGCCGAACCGGACACGAACGTCTGCACATGGCCCTCGCCGTCATCGCCCACCACCACGGTCACCGCACCCTTGAGCAGCACGGTCGCACCGGTAAGCTCCCACGCGCGAGTCGCCCAGACAAGCGGCTCCGCCATCACCTCGTCGGCGGTCACATCCTCATCACGCTCGGAGATGAGCCGGGCCAATTCGCTGGCATGCGGGGTGATCAGCACCTGCGGCACGCACGACTCGGGCAACAGATCAAGCGCACCGGCATCCACCACGATCGGCGGCATCTCGTCGCTGCCCTCCTCATCCACGGCATAATGGGCGAGCAGCGCGGCGATGCGCTTGCGCTGCGGATCCATATCGCCATCATCCGGTCCGGCAGGCACGCCCGAACCCACCACCCAGGACTGCACATGACCCTTGCCCATCACGGCCTCCGGCACGCTGCGCAACACCATGTCCTGCGCACGCACCGGACCCACATAGCGGATCATGCCCACATTCGCGCTCGCCGCCGCCTCGCTCGACAGTACGGCCGCACCCGGGTATTCGTCCGAACCGGTGACCAGACCCACCACGCCGCGCGAATACTTGGCGTCGTTGACATGCGGCAGACGAATCGCCTGCGCGGCGGTACGACGGGTGACCGCCTCCACGGCCGGGGCGAACGGCTCGGTGTCGAATCCGAAGTCCACCAGTACCTGACGGCCGCACACGTACGTGGCCGGCGGCAGCAGATCACACGGCTTCAACGCGCCGAACGTGATCGTCACATCGGCGGGAATATAGGGGCCGGGCAGCGTGCCGTCGTTGATACCCACGCCGGACGGCGTATCCACGGCCAGCACGAGCGGGAACTCGTCGCCGCCGCGACCGTGCGGCAGGGCGATCGTGTCGGGCAGTTCGCCGTTCTCTCCGACCTCGGCGGCGATATGCGCGGGAATGCCCCGCAACGCGCCGTTCAGCCCGATGCCGGTCATCGCGTCAATCACCAGATGCGAGGTCTCGATCACGCCGATCGCGTCATCGAACAGGTCGGCGGCCTCCTGCTCGTCCTCCGGACCCGCGAATCCGGGAATGTCGGCGTCGGGGTCCAGCACGATCACCTCGCCGCCCTCGGCGCGCAGCGCGGCGAAACCCTCCTCGTGCAGACTGCGTCCCACAGCCACCACGGTCACCTCAACGCCGTCGCGCGCCAGCTCGGCCGCGGCGAACAGACCGTCACCGCCATTGTCTCCGCCTCCGGCCAGCAGCACAATGCGCGCGGTGTCGGGGGAGACGTGGGCACGGGCCATCATCACACGCGCGGTCATGGCGGTCGCGGACGCGGCCATGCGCATCAGCGGCACGCCGTCATCAAGCAGAGGCCTCTCCATCGCACGCACATCATCCGAAGTGAATGCTGCGGACTTGAACTCGTCCTCCAGCTCGGCGTCGTCATCGAACAACATCGACATCATCGTACCCAGCCTTCCCGCCGGAACCATGGTGTCCTTCACCATTGCCGGCCTGCCCCACCATTGTCCCTCATTACGCGGAAAAACACGGATGATTCGCTGAACGACGCGTGAATGTTCCCGGCGGGTTCCCCGAACGTCGGCTCCGACGATTGGCATTCCGCGCGTGCATCGGATAAGGTGAAGGACCGATCGAATGGAGGTTATGCATCAATGACGTCGCAAGCCGTACTAAGAGCCATGCGTGCCGAGGACATGCCGAGGATCGAGCGGATCGTCCGTCGCACCTGGAGCTACGACGACCAGGTATCGGAGCGTACCGCCGAACTGCTGGGCAGGATCGACACCTGCAACTGCCTGTCCCGCCGCACCTACATGCGTGTGGCCGACATCGACGGCGACGTGGCCGGATTCATCGTCGTCAACGATCTGCGCAATCCCCGTCGCGATATGCGGCTGCGAGCCATTCAGGCCGTGTCCATGCTTCGCCTGCTGGCCAGCCGTGACGGCCGCGAGGGACTGACGATGTTCCGCCGGTACATGGCCACCGACCGCCGGCTGGACAATGACGCCCGGGAACAGGGCAAGCATTATGACGGCGAGATCGTCCTGTTCATCGTCAACGACGAATACCGTGGCTACGGGCTTGGCCGTCTCCTGTTCGACGACGCGCTGCGTCATTTCCGCGAGATCGGCGTCGAGGACTTCTTCCTGTACACGGACACCGACTGCGACTTCGGTTTCTACGAGCATCGCGGCATGAGCCGACGAGCGGCCCGGTCGGTGAACATCACGCTTGGCGGGCGGGCTGATTCCACGGAGATGTACATCTACGACGACGTCGTCTCGCGCCAACTCGGGAACTGAACGTCCGCGGCCGTGATCTCGAACGCTCCCGATCGAAACCACGACCTTGCCTCTACAATGTGTCAATGTGCCGCTGACAGTGCATGGGCGTGCATGACGCGGCGCCATTACGGGGCTTGCAGAACTTGCACTGCGATCGAGGACGGAAGGACAGGGGATCGACGATGAATCTTGCGCAACGAACCAGAGTGCTGGCCGAGGCATGGTGGGCCAAGCACCATGTGCATCTCGCCGCGGAGCCGGCAGGGGAGCGTTCCGGCGTGGTCGGGCCTCTGGCCTCCGAGCGCAGTCCACTGAACCTGGTGGCGGTGGGCGACTCCATGGTGGCCGGCTGCGGCGTCGACGACCAGAAGGACGGTCTCATCCCGGACATCGCCCGAGGTATCGCCGGTGCTCTGGGCCGTCAGGTGCAGTGGCGAACGTACGGCAAACTGGGCGCCACCATGCGCCGCGTACGCTACCGTCTGCTGCCCGAAGTGGACGATTCCCCGGACCTGCTGATCGTGTGCGCCGGGTCGAACGACATCATGGCGCAGCGCAGCGTCGAGGAATGGAAAGCCGATCTGGCGGCCGTGCTCGACGAGGCATTGCCCCTGACCGACAACATCGTGGTGTTCAGCTCCGGCCAGCTCTACAACAGCCCCTCGCTCGGATCCGCGCTGCGACAGTTCCTCGAGGGGCGGATCGATGCACAGACCAAGGCCAGCCGTCAGATCTGCGAGGAACGTGGCGTGTTCTTCCTCGACATGACCCACGAGAACGTGCGTGCCGACACGGACGAGTTCTATGCGTCCGACCATTTCCATCCGGGCGCGTTCGGCTACCGATACATGGCCGACCGCACCGTGGAACTGCTCGACGATTATCTGAAACGCTTTCGCTGACTAGTTCACGCCGAACACGTTGTGCGCGATGCCGTAGCCGACATGCACGAGCATGCGTCCGAGCGGCCCGGGCACGTTGAGCAGACGCCCGATCATCGTGCGACGCACCGCCTCGTTCGCCTCCGGTGCGTGCTCGGCCAGATACGCCCACAGTTCGTCCTTGCGACGGTAGTTCTCCTTGTCCTTGGACAGCACCATGAACACCGAATCGACGGCCATGTTGATGGTCAGATAATGGATCATGTAACGGTAGAGTCCGGCCGGCACCGCGTCCGGCGACGGCGTGGCGTCGATCATCGTCTGCACCACGCGGATCAGCTGGTCGATGCGGCGGATCATCGTGTCCTTCTCCACCGACTGGCCCTCGCGGCCGATGAAGTAGCGGTAAAGATCCTCATCCATGTACATGAGCGTGCGCACCTGCGGCAGCGGCGCATACGCGTAGATGTTGTCCACGTAGAACGTGTGCTCCGGCAGGGCCAGACGGGCCTTCTCACGCAGCACCTTGGTACGGTAGATCAGCGAATGCATGAGCAGGTTCTGATCGGGACGGAACCGTTTGACGTCGTTCCAGCCGAGAATGCGATTGACGGGCAGCACGCCGCGATAGCGGATCGTCTGCTTGATGCGCTTGCCCTGCTTCTCGTACGTGTAGTTGGTGATGAGCAGATCCACCGGCGCCTCGGCCCTGGCCTGAGTGCGCAGTTCGGCGAGCACGTTGCGCAGCGCCACCATGTCGAGCCAGTCGTCCGCATCGACGACCTTCACGTACATGCCGCGCGCATTGGCCACGCCCGTGTTCACCGCACCGCCATGGCCCTTGTTCTCCTGATCGATCACACGGATCACGTTCGGATAGCGCTTCTCATATTCGCGGGCGAGCGCCGCGGTACCGTCCTTGGATCCATCGTTGACGATAAGGATCTCGGTGTCGCTCAGATCCTGCTCGATGAGCAGCGAAGACAGGCAGCGGCCCAGATAATCCTCCACGTTGTAGGAGGGGACCACGAAGGTGAGTACGATGTCGCCGGCCGTTGCGGTCGGATTGCTGGCGTTGTCGGTAGTGTTCACCCCTCTGTTAAACCATAGATTCGCCCGGAGGCCAAACGCCACGCCCGAAATGCCCATTTCCGGTTCACGATATCCATCCCCTCGCAATCGTGAACTGTACGATGGCACATGAATGCCGTGGAAAGGGGTTTGAGGTGGAGTATGACCGTCAATTGGACGCGTTTCTGGAATACCTGGACCGCAATCGCGGCCTGAGCGCGAACACCGTGCGCTCCTACGGCGCCGATCTGGCCGAATGCCTGCACATCCTGCACCTGTATGGCGTGGCGTCGCTCAACGCGGTGACGGTAGATGAGCTGCGCTCCTGGCTCGCCCATGAATCGCGCTCGCACGCGCGATCCTCCATGGCACGCAAGGTGGTGTCGGTCCGTTCGTTCTTCGCGTTCCTGCAGGACCGTGGCATGATCGCCTCCGATCCGGCCGCCGGGCTCAAGACTCCGAAGATCCCGTCGACGCTGCCCGCGGTATTGAGCGAGTCACAGGCGGAGACCCTGATGGACAGCGTGGACGACATCGCATCCTCTGCTCCGGGCGCCGATTCCGCCTCGTCTGCCATGACTGGCGAGCACGGCGAGTCGAAGGATGCGTCGCAGGCCGCGGCCTCTCCGCGCCAGCATGCCATCGCACTGCGTGACGCCGCCATCATGGAGCTGCTGTACGCCACCGGCATTCGAGTCTCCGAGCTCGCCGGGCTGGACCTCAACGACATCGATTTCTCCGCCCGCACCATCCGCGTGACCGGCAAGGGCAACAAGCAGCGCGTGGTGCCGTTCGGAGCGCCCGCGGCCAAGGCACTGTCGCAGTGGCTGGACAAGGGACGGCCGTGGATCCTCGAATATGCCGGGCGTTCGGAGACGGCTGTGTTCCTCGGCGCCCGTGGCGCCCGCATCGACCCGCGGCAGGCTCGCACGGTGGTGCACCGGAGCGCGGCCGAGGCCGGTGTGCCGGACATCAGCCCCCACGCGCTGCGCCACTCCGCCGCAACGCACATGCTCGACGGCGGCGCCGATCTGCGCGAGGTGCAGGAGATGCTCGGCCACTCCTCGCTGCAGACCACCCAGCGATACACGCACGTGTCCATCGAACAGCTCACCCGTCGCTACAATCAGGCCTTTCCCCGCGCGTGATGCGAATGGTCCGGCCCGTCCGCACCTCACCGACTGCACCGACTACACTAGGGAAACCATGACGATCACGATCACCACTTCGAACATGAACGGCATCCGCGCCGCCCGCCGCAAGAACGTCGGCAAATGGGTCAACGACCACACCCCCGACGTCTGGTGCATGCAGGAGGTGCGCGCCCCGCAGGACGAGATCGATCCGATCTTCAACGACTTCGCCTGTCGGTACGCCGAACACGGCGCCGTGACCGATCCCGCCGACCTGCACCGCATGAACGAGGTGTGCCGCGTCAAGGGTAGGGCCGGCGTCGGCATGCTGACCACGCTGTCCGTGGCCGCCACCCGATACGGACTGCCGGGCCTCGACGAGGACGTGGACTCCGGCCGTTGGATCGAAGCCGATGTCGTCACGCCGGAAGGCTACACGATCACCGTCGCATGCGTATACGTGCACGCCGGCAGCGCCGAGGACGAGACGAAGATGGCGCAGAAGTACCGGTTCCTCGACCACATGCTCGTCCGGCTCGGTGAACTGCGCGACGAGGCGGCCCGAGGCGGCAGGCAGGCCGTGCTGTGCGGCGACTTCAACATCGCGCACACGCCACTCGACATCAAGAACGCCAAAGGCAACGTCAAGCACGCCGGATTCCTGCCCGAGGAACGCGCCTACGTGGACCGCTGGCTCGACGAATACGAGTTCGTCGACGTGATGCGCGACCTCGCCGGCGACATCCAGGGACCGTACACATGGTGGAGCCAGCGCGGCCGGGCGTTCGACAACAACGTGGGCTGGCGCCTCGACTACCAGTTCGCCACACCGGAACTGGCCGAGACCGCCTGCGGATTCGTGATCGACAAGGCCCCCACCTATGAGACCCGCTGGTCGGACCACGCTCCGCTGAGCATCATGTACAACGTGTAACCTATGTAGCGGAAACAACGGGAACCCACCGTTCGTACGCGTTAAGAAACGAGGCACCATGGGACTGTTCGGATTCGGCAGGAAAAAGCACGCCGAGGAGGAAGCCAAGGAGAACGAGACGGACAAGGCCGTCGACGCCGCCGAAGACGTCGAGGCCACCTCCGACGACTCCGACGAGAACGAGGACGAGACCGCCGCGAAGCGCGACGACCGCCAGCCCACCGCCGACGGCGAGCGCGGCGAGAATCAGGGCCCGTGGGACGTGGACGACGAGAACATCCCCGACTACGACGACTACCTCGACATCGGATCGCTCTACCTGCCGTTCCTGCAGGGCATCGAACTGCGTCTGAAGGGCAACCGCCAGACCAACCAGATCCTGGGCGCCACCATCACCTGGGGCGACTCCAGCCTGGAGCTCGAGGCGTTCGCCGCACCCAAGTCCTTCGGCCTGTGGGACGACGTACGCAGCGATCTCATGGACGCCAACCGCGGCGCCGAAGAGCAGGAGGGTACGTTCGGCACCGAACTGATCCTGCCCGTCAAGGTGGGCAAGAAGATCCTCAAGACCCGCATCGTGGGCGTGGACGGTCCGCGCTGGATGCTGCGCGGCGTGTTCTCCGGCCCCGCCGCCACCGATGAAGGCAGCGAGGAGAAGAAGACGCTCGACAAGTACTTCTCCGACGTGGTGGTCGAACGCGGCGAGGAGCCGCTCGCTCCGCGCGATCTGATCCCCATGCACCCGCCGATCGGTCCGGCCGAACGCGCCAAGCAGGCCGCCGCCGAAGGCAAGATCGAAGACGACGAGGACTCCGGCGAGTCCAAGGCCGCCGAGATCCCCGGCAAGCCGAAGGGCCCGCTGAGCAAGACGCTCGAAACCGAAACGCAGACCACGCTGCGCCGCGGTCCGCTGTTCTCCGAAGTGCGCTGATCCGGCATGGGCCTGTTCGATCATAAGACCGGCGTCGCGAACGACGGCGGTGACACGGGTGCGGATGGCACCGGCACTCACGGCAAACGCAGCGGCATGGCGTCCCTGGCGAACGAGGACTTCTCCGTCATCGACGCCATCGGCGGTCCGCGCGGCGTGCTCGAATCCGTGCTGCCCGGCGTGGTGTTCGTGGTGCTGTTCGTCGCCACCCGCGACCTGCACCTGACGGTCATGGTCGCCGCCGCGCTCGCCGTGATCCAGGTGATCGTGCGCCTGCTGCAGCGGCAGTCGGCCATGGGTGCGCTCGCCGGCGTGTTCGCCGTGGCGATCTGCCTGGTGTGGGCGTGGTTCAGTCATGATGCGAGGAACTATTATCTGCCGGGCTTTCTGGTCAATTCGTTCTGGATCGTGGTGCTGGCGATCTCGCTGATTGTGCGGATCCCGGGCATCGGCGCGCTGGTGGAGTTCGTGCGCAATCCGGTGACCGAGCGTCCGCGCGCATGGCTGGCCGCATGGCGTGACGACAAGCCGCTGCTGCGCGCGTACATGATCGTCACCGGACTGTGGATCGCGGTGTTCGCCGCCCGACTCGGCGTGCAGATTCCGATGTATCTGACCAACCATGTGGGCTGGCTGGGCACGGCGCGGCTCATCATGGGCGTGCCGATGTTCGCCGCTGCCATCTGGGTGACCTGGCTCATCATCGCCACCCCACTGCACCGTCACCGCCTCGCCGAGGCCGCCGCCAAACAGGAGTAGATATCACGTACTGTGCTCCCTCCCGGGGAGGGAGCTGGCCGGCGAGAGCCGGTCTGAGGGAGGGATTGCAGGCGCATGCTGATCCCTCCCTCTGTCACGACACAATCGTGACATCTCCCTCCCACGGAGGGAGAACAATGCGAAATGGAAAGGAACCATACCCATATGAACACTCAGGTCCGTATCGAACGCTATGCCGATCAGGGCCGGTGCGTGGCGCATATCGACGGACGTGTGGTGTTCGTCCGCTTCGCGCTGCCCGGCGAACTCGTGGCCATTCGTCTCGACGAACCGCACGATCGCGACGACCGGTTCTGGACGGGCGAGGTCACCGAGGTGATCGAGCCGAGCGAAGACCGCGTGGATCCCGTCTGGCCGCTGGCCGGACCGCTCGCATGGGGCGGGGGAGTGGGCGGCGCCGACATGGTGCATGTCTCCATTCTCGGCCAGCTCAAGTGGAAGTCCTCCACGATCAGCGAGCAGATGCGACGCCTCGGACACATGGATGTCGACGTGCCCGTGACCGGCGTGCCGGATGATGTGGAACGCCATGGTCTCGGTTGGCGTACGCGCATCGAGATGATCGCGGACGATGACGGCCGGCCATCCATGCGCCGTCGCGAATCGCACACCCGTGTGCCGCTCGACGCCATGCCGCTCGCCACCGACGCGCTCAACGCCGTGGCCGACGAGCTCCACGTTTGGGACGGCGGCTTCACCCCCGGCTCCCAGATTCGCCTCGCCGTCCCCGAACCCCGCACCGTTTCCCCGGTTGCATCCAACCACGCCCTCCTCATCGACGGCAAGCTCAAGGCCGGCTCCCAGACCCTCACCGAAACCGTGCGTCTCAACGACGGCCACGAATTCGCCTACACCGTGGACGCTGGCGGCTTTTGGCAGGTGCATCGTCAGGCCCCGATCGCTCTGGCGAACGAGGTGATCGATCTGGTCCGCCAGCAGCTCGACGGCGCCACTTCCGCCGTGCTGTGGGACCTGTACTCTGGCTCAGGCCTGTTCACCCTACCGCTGGCCAGCGCGACCGCCGAACGCACGCAGGTGCTCAGCATCGAGGGCGCCAAGACCGCCGTGAAGAGCGCACAGCGCAACCTGCGTGCCGCTGGGCTTGACAACGTGGACTCCCGTGCCGGCGACGTGTCGAAGACCCTGCGCAGCATTCCGAAGAACCTCGCCCTGCCGGACGTGGTGGTGCTCGATCCACCGCGCGCCGGTGCGAAGAGGCGCGTGTGCGAGCAGATCGCCGACTCCGGCGCTCGCAGCGTGATCTACGTGGCCTGCGATCCGACAAGTCTCGCCCGCGACACCGCCACGCTCACCGACCTCGGCTACGATCTGGCGCACATCCAGGGCTTCGACATCTACCCCAACACCCACCACGTCGAAACCGTAGCCCTCTTCGCCAAGTAGCCGCGCCAGCCGGCCAACGTACAATGACGGTGATGAACAGTCGAATGGTGAAATGGGGCAGACGCGCCGTGGCTGCGGCAATGCTGACGTGCATGATGGTGCCGTTGGCTGGGTGCATGCCGCAGGACAAGGCGGTGGGGGATACGCAGGAGACCGCGGCGGCGATCGCGCATGACGGCGTGGACCGCGCCGACGCCACAGTCGGTGTGGTCGGCAGCACCGATGCAGCCAAGACGAGTCTGGACTCGCAGGTGGTGGAGGCGATCGGCAACGATCGCATGCCCGCGCTCTACGCCGCCGGCAACACGGACGCCGACAGCCAGCAGAAGGCGGTGCGCGACTTCCTCGACCGCAACGTGAAGGCCATCATCCTGCACGCCGACCAGTCCACCGGCTGGGAGGAGACGCTCACCGCGGCCCGCAAGGCCGGCATCCCCGTGATCCTGCTCGCCAGCGCGATCGAACCTGACGACCAGACCTTGTACGCGGCCCGGTTCGTGGTGGTGCCGCGTGACACGCAGACCGGCGGCGTGAACTACGGCATCGGCGACGCCCTGATGCGCGTGATCGACGACAAGCCCCACGCCAAGACCATGAACGTACTGCTGACAGGAGTGGAGTAGCAGAGTCTGGTAATGGCGCTGCCGTGACGATACGCGTGACTGTACACGGAATCGGCCTGTGTCGGACTGATTCAACGTGTTGCTATGCGTGTACATGGAATCGGCCTTTGGCCGATACGATGTGCTGTTTTCCGCTATTGCGGAAAATGTTCCACCTCATCCGTCCGGCTATGCCGGACACCTTCCCCTCAAGGGGAAGGCGGCACAATACCATGCAAGCTCATCGGCAACGCCGATTCCAAAAATAAAACAGCCACCCTCCTCATCCCTACGATTGATTTTCCTCCGATTCCCCCGTTCACTACCTAGTGAAACCCACCGTCACTGACATAATGAATACGGTACGCGTGGGAAAGGCGGCGAATCGGTGGCACAGCAGATCACGATGCCCGATGTACGGATGACGGGACTCACCGGCGAACAGGTGAGCAAACGCGTCATGCAGGGCGACATCAACATCGCCAAGGACAAATCCTCCAGGTCGATCGGACAGATCATCCGATCCAACGTGTTCACGCTGTTCAACGCGATCATCGCCGTGGCCATGGTCATGGTATTGCTTACCGGTCAGTGGCGCGACTCCGTGTTCGGCTTCGTGATCATCCTCAACACGGGCATCGGCATCATCACCGAACTCAAGGCCAAGCGCACGCTCGACAAGCTGTCGATTCTTGTGGCGTCTACGTATCTGGTGCGCCGCGACGGCATCGACCAGGAGATCGCCCACGACCGCATCGTCAAGGACGATCTGCTGTGGGTGCGCGCCGGCGACCAGGTGCCCGCCGACCTGGAGATCCTGAAGACCTGGGGCCTGGAACTCGACGAATCCATGCTCACCGGCGAATCGCGCACCGTGCGCAAAAACGTCGGCGACACCGCGTACTCGGGAGCCACCGCCGTATCCGGTCTCGCGCTGGGACGCGTCACCGCGGTGGGGGAGCGCAGCTACGCGGCCACGCTCACCGCACAGGCCAAGGTGTACAAGAAGACGCACTCCGATCTCAACGCAGGCATCAACACCATCCTCAAGTTCATGACGTTCCTCGTGGTGCCGCTGTGCATCCTGCTCATCTGGACGCAGCTCAACACCGTGGGCGGCTGGCATGCGGCGCTCGCCACCGGCGCCTGGCGGCAGGCCGTGGTCTCCGCCGTGGCCGGCGTGGTCGGCATGATCCCCGAAGGGCTCGTGCTGCTCACCTCGCTGAATTTCGCCGTGGCGGCCATGCGACTCGCACGAAAGAACACGCTCGTGCAGGAGCTCGAATCCGTGGAGACGCTGGCCCGCGTGGACGCGCTCAACCTCGACAAGACCGGCACGATCACCGACGGTGGCATCGCCTTCGACCGCCTGATCATGCTCGACGAGCCTGACAGTGATGCCGTTGATTCAACGAACGAACAAAACAAGAAGAAGCATGACGCCGCCCGTCATGCCGCCGAACAGGCGCTGTACGATCTCGCCAACGAGGAGCAGCCCAACGGCACCGGTCGCGCCATTCTCGCCGGACTGCGCGAGAAGGGCGTCAGCGCAAGCAGGATCGCCGAACGCGTGCCGTTCTCGTCGGCACGCAAATGGAGCGCCATCACAACGAACGATGGCGTGACATGGTACATGGGAGCGCCGGAGGTCGTGATCGCCGCGCTCAACGACACGTACTCCGACGTACTGAAGCAGGCGAACGCATGCGCGGCGCAGGGGAGTCGCGTGGTGCTGCTGGCACGGACGGCGGCGGAGATCCCCTCCGAGGATGGCAATGAACCGACCCTGAATCCGAACGCGGTCCCCGTCGCACTGGTGGTGTGCACGGAACGCATCCGCCCCGATGCGGAGAAGACCCTCGCATGGTTCCGCGAGCAGGGGGTACGCTGCCGCATCATCTCCGGCGACAATCCACGCACCGTGGCTGCCATCGCCGGCAAGGTGCGGCTGACCGGCGACCAGGCCCCACGATACATGGACGCGCGCGAACTGCCCGACGTGAACGACCTCGACGCGCTCGCCGACGCCCTTGAGAATGTGGACGTACTCGGCCGCGTGCTGCCCGACCAGAAGAAGGCCATCGTCCAGGCGCTGCACAAACGCGACCACGTGGTCGCCATGACCGGCGACGGCGTCAACGACACGCTCGCCCTCAAGGAGGCCGACCTCGGCATCGCCATGGGCAACGCCGCCCCCGCCACCAAGGCCGTAGCCCAGGTGGTGCTCGTCGACTCCAAATTCTCCCACCTGCCCGACGTGGTCGCCCGCGGACGCCAGGTCATGGCTAACATGGAACGCGTGGCCAGCCTGTTCCTCGTCAAGACCGTCTACTCGGCCATCATCTCCCTCGGCGTGGTGCTCACCGCCATGCCCTACCCGTACCTGCCGCGCCACATCACCTACGTGGGCGCGCTCACCATCGGCGCACCCGCGTTCATCCTCGCGCTCGCGCCCAACACGCGCCGGTACATCCCCGGATTCCTCAAACGCGTCGTCGCGTTCGCGCTGCCCGGCGGCATCGCCACCGGACTGTCCGTGCTGCTCAGCGCATGGATCGTGCCGCGCGTGATGGGCTGGAACCTCGCCAGCCCCAAGGATCTCGAATCCCTGCGTGCCACCAGCGCGATCATCCTGTTCCTCATGGGCGTGTTCGTGCTCTCCCGCGTGGCGCGACCGCTCAATTCATGGCGTGGCGGGCTCGTCGCGTTCTTCGCCGCATGCGGCGTGATCGGCATGTTCATCCCGTTCGTCGCGAACTTCTTCGCCCTCATCATCCCCACCGGCGCCACGTTGATCGCCACGGGTGCCGCGCTCGTCATCGCCGCGCTCATCTTCGTGGTCTGCATCTGGGGCGTCCCAAAGATCGGGCGCATTATTACACACGAAACAAAAACACGCTAGAACTGACGTGTTAATGATTTCATAAAAATCACGGAGGCCGTATGTCCATCCATGACGATCAGCTTGCCACGCTCAGCGCGGCGGGCAAGGATTATGACTACTATGCCATCGCCGACCTGCCCGGCATCGACCACCTGCCCTACTCCCTGAAGGTGCTGGTGGAGAATCTCGTACGCAACATCGACGGCGCCAACATCACCGACGAGCACGTCAAGGCGCTGCTCGACTGGGACCCGAACGCCGAGCCCAGCCACGAGATCCAGTTCACGCCCTCCCGCGTGGTCATGCAGGACTTCACCGGCGTTCCGTGCATCGTCGACCTCGCCACCATGCGCGACGCCGTCAAGGAGCTCGGCGGCGACCCCGAGGTCATCAACCCGCAGGTCCAGTCCGACATGGTCATCGACCACTCCGTGCAGATCGACAAGTACGCCCTGCCCGACGCCGTCGAGCAGAACATGGACATCGAATACCAGCGCAACGGCGAACGCTACCAGTTCCTGCGCTGGGGACAGCAGGCCTTCCGCAACTTCCGAGTCGTGCCGCCGGGAACCGGCATCATCCACCAGGTCAACATCGAATACCTGGCCAAGGTGGTCATGACCAAGGCCGAGCAGAACGGTAACACGCTCGCCTACCTCGACTCCTGCGTGGGCACCGACTCGCACACCACTACCGAAAACGGCCTCGGCGTGCTCGGCTGGGGTGTCGGCGGCATCGAGGCCGAGGCCGCCATGCTCGGCCAGCCGATCTCCATGCTCGTGCCGCGCGTCGTCGGCTTCAAGCTCACCGGCTCCATCCCCGAAGGCGTGACCGCCACCGACGTGGTGCTCACCATCACCGACATGCTCCGCAAGCACGGCGTGGTCGGCAAGTTCGTCGAATTCTACGGCGAGGGCATCGCCTCCGTACCGCTCGCCAACCGCGCCACCATCGGCAACATGAGCCCCGAATTCGGCTCCACCTGCGGCATCTTCCCGATCGACGACGTCACCCTCGACTACCTGCGCCTCACCGGCCGCAGCGAGGAGCAGGTCGCCCTCGTCGAGGCCTACGCCAAGGCCAACAAGCTCTGGGGCGACGCCAAGGACCCCGACTACGTGGAACCGCAGTACTCCGAATACATGGAGCTCGACCTCGGTACCGTGGTCCCGTCCATCGCCGGCCCGAAGCGCCCGCAGGACCGCATCAAGCTCACCGAATCCAAGCGGACGTTCGAGGAGACCCTGCCCGCCTATGAGACCGAGAAGACCGTCAAGGAACCCGTGGCCGTGTCCACCGACTTCCGCGGCGACTTCGACCTCGAGAACGGCGCCGTGGCCATCGCCTCCATCACCAGCTGCACCAACACCTCCAACCCGAGCGTGATGGTCGCCGCCGGTCTGATCGCCCGCAACGCGCACGCCAAGGGACTCGTCCCCAAGCCGTGGGTCAAGACCTCGCTCGCCCCCGGCTCCCAGGTCGTGGCCGACTACCTCAAGGCCGCCGGACTCCAGGATGACCTCGACGCCCTCGGCTACGAGCTCGTCGGCTTCGGCTGCGCCACCTGCATCGGCAACTCCGGCCCGCTGCTGCCCGAGATCAGCGAGGCCATCAACGCCAACGATATGACCGTCACCGCCGTGCTCTCCGGCAACCGCAACTTCGAAGGCCGCATCAGCCCCGACGTCAAGATGAACTACCTGGCCTCCCCGCCGCTCGTCATCGCCTACGCGCTCGCCGGCACCATGGACTTCGACTTCGAAACCCAGCCGCTCGGCAAGGACAAGAACGGCGAGGACGTGTACCTCAAGGACATCTGGCCCACCAATGCCGAGGTGGAGGCCGTGGTCAACGGCACCGTGAGCCGCGAGATGTTCCTCAAGGACTACGCTTCCGTGTTCGACGGCGACCACCGTTGGAAGGGCCTTGACGTGCCCGAAGGCGAACTGTTCGCCTGGGATCCGAAGTCCACGTACGTGCGCAAGCAGACGTTCTTCGACGGCATGAAGGCCACGCCCGACCCGGTCCAGGACATCCACGGCGCCCGCGTGCTCGCCCTGCTCGGCGACTCCGTGACCACCGACCACATCTCCCCGGCCGGCGCGTTCAAGGCGTCCAGCCCCGCCGGCAAGTACCTGACCGAGCGCGGCGTGGAACCGAAGAACTTCAACTCCTACGGCTCCCGTCGAGGCAACCACGAGGTCATGGTACGCGGCACGTTCGGCAACATCCGCCTGCGCAACCAGCTGCTCGCATCCACGGGCAACGAGGTGACGCCCGGCGGCTTCACCTACGACTTCACCACCGGCAAGCCGTCCACCATCTTCGACGCCTCGCTCAACTACAAGGCCGCCGGCACTCCGCTGGTCGTGCTCGCCGGTAAGGAGTACGGCACCGGCTCGTCCCGCGACTGGGCCGCCAAGGGCACGCTCATGCTGGGCGTGAAGGCTGTGATCACCGAGAGCTTCGAGCGCATCCACCGCTCCAACCTCATCGGCATGGGCGTGCTGCCGCTGCAGTTCCCGGCCGGCGAATCCTACACGTCGCTCGGCCTCGACGGCACCGAGACCTACGACATCGACGGCATCGAGGAGCTCAACAACGGTGTGACGCCGAGCACGGTGAAGGTCACCGCCACTAGGGCCGACGGCTCCACCGTGAGCTTCGACGCCGTGGTGCGCATCGACACCCCCGGCGAGGCCGACTACTTCCGTAACGGCGGCATCCTCCAGTACGTGCTGCGCAACCTCATGAAGTAGCGCATCCGCCGAAACGAAGCACAGCGGCCGTCTCTCCTCAGTCCGGGGGAGACGGCCGCTGTGCTATCTCGTGCTTCCTTCCAGGGAGGGATTCATCTTCTCCGGGAAGACGTTCCAAGCTTTGCCGTCACGCATCATCCTGCCTCCGGCAGATCCGCCCGCTCCACCAGTCGCGCCAGCTGGATCCGACTCATCGCGAGTTTGTCCGACGCGCTCGACAGATGCGCCTTGGCGGTGCGCTCGCTGATGAACATCCGCCCGGCGATCTCCTGATTCGTCAGTCCATCCGCGGCCAGCACCACCGTCTCGCGCTCCCGCTCGCTGAGCGTGCCCAGCAGCCGACGCGCCTCATCTCTGCGAGCCAATGGTCTGCGCCGATTGAGATCCTGCAGCAGCTGCCGCTGGCTGGCCGGATTGAACTGCGGTGCGCCCGTGCAGGCGCCGAGAATCCGCCGGATGATCTCCTCCGGCGCGTCCGTCTTCGACACGAACCCCTCCGCGCCCGCTTCGGCGGCGCGTTCCACCGTGTTCGACGGCGACAGCGACGTCAGAATCAGCACGTGCGGGGGAGAGGGCAGAGCCCTCATACGTGCGGTTGCCTCGATGCCGTCGCCATCTGGCATGGCGATGTCCATGAGCACTACATCAGGTCGCTCGACGCGCGCACGTTCCACGGCCTCGACACCATTGGTCGACGTGGACACCACCGTGATCCTTCCATCCGAATAATCGTTGAGGATCAGCGACATCGCCTGACAGATCATCGGATCATCGTCGACGATGCTCACCGTGATCGGCCTGACCGGTGACGAATGCACGGCATCGGATTCGTCGGGGGACGATGACGATGGCGTGGGGGAGTGGGTGTCGGCGTTGGCTGAGGTCATGCCTCTCATCGTATCCGGTTGAATGGAAGACGGAAGTCAAGATGGAAATCATTGCGTTCGTCATACCCGTACTGGCAGTCTCCGCCGACGGCGAGAACGCGAGCCTTCAGTCCGGGCAGACCATTGCCCCCGCCTTTGTCTGCGTTGTTCCCGTCCTCTGCCATCGTGCCGTCGCCATGATCGATCAGACCGTCTCGCTCCATGCCGACCGGCACGGCGACGCCCGCGGTGTTGAACACGGTCGGATTGGTGAATCGCACGTTCACGCCGGTCCTCGGCTCGGCGGAGATCTCCAATGCGACACGCGCCCCCGGCGCATGCCGTCGCGCATTCGTCAGCCCTTCCTGAATGCCGCGAAACGCGATCTTGCCGATCTCCACGTCCAATAAGCCGAGCTCGCGAATGTCGATCCACGTGTCCAATGTCATCCCCGCATCACGCGCATCGTCGATTACCGCGTACAGCGCCTCACGAGTCAATGCGGTGTCGGAGTCCGGCATCAGCAACACCTGCGCCTGCTGCGGATGCCGTAGCATGTCGATGATGCTGTGCGCCTCGTCCAATGCCCCCGCAGCCTGTCGTCGAATGTCTCCGGCACGTTCGGCCAGCCGGACGAGATCCTGGCCTTCTTCCGCATTGGTATCCGTTCCCGCATACTTCGGATCCCGGCTCAGCTTCAATGCCTCCGCCTGCAGCGCACTCGCGTTCACCGCGATGAGCGACAGGCTGTGCGCCAGCGTATCGTGTGCCTCGGCCGCCACGGCATCCGCGAACCGTTGTGTGTTGAGATCGTTTTCCAATACATTCGCGCGGTTGCGTTCCACATCCATCCGTACGTCGGCGGCATGTGCGTACGCCCGACTGCGTAGGTGCAGGCCCGAGAGTATCGCCGCTGCGAATGTGCAGATCGACCAGACCACCGCCGCCACGACGATCGACGACAGATCCGAGTTCACCACGACCGGCACGCCGTCGACACCCGTACCGGGCTCCGCAAACAGACGATGCCACAGTGAATAATCCGCAGGACGGGCGATGTCCCGAGCGTGCGCCACGACCATTACGATCAGACTTGCGGCGGTACACGCGCCCAACGTCTTCCGGTCACTGCGCCGGGCCCACACCCCGCATAGTCCGAACAGGCTGACCGCGGGACTGAACGGCAGCAGCAGCACCGTCGCCGATGCCGCCAGTGACACCAGTTCGGGACGACGTTCGCGCCATCGCAGCATGATCGGCGTCACGAAGGCCAGCAGCAGTCCCACCGCGGTCCACAGATAGCCGAGCTGCATGCCCATGGCCTCGAAATACGACGACGTGTAGGCGTCCTCGGCAAGATTCATCATGATGGCGCAGACGATCATCACGACCGTCCATCGACGGCGGGCCGGAACCGGGCAGTCGGGGCGGGATTCGGATTCATGCCGGTCTGGATTCGTAGGAACTGCGGGAGGTGTCTGCGTCGTCATAATACCTGAAGCATACGGTCGCGCTCACGACAACGCCATTGTCCTCATCGGCACGATCAGCCTGTCCGAACGGGCAAGCAGAACGGTCCGTTCGGACACTGACGGGACTTTGCCGATTCCCGTACGGTTGTCCTCGTAAACGATCGCTCGTCGACGACCATGACGCTCGCCGACGCATTCGGAAGAGAGGCACATCATGACCCAGCCCACCCAAGGAAGCCCCCAACCGGCACAGCCACAGCAGCCCGTTCCCCAGATGACTCCGCAGCAGATGCCACCGCTCCAGCAGCCGCCGCAGCCGAAGAAGAAGCCGATCTTCAAACGCTGGTGGTTCTGGGTGCTTATCGTGATCGTGCTGATCATCGGCATCAGCAACATGAATGGCGGCAGCTCGTCAAACTCCGATACGAACAGCACATCACAGTCGCAGTCGGCACAGTCCGGTTCCGCATCAAGCGGCGGCGCCGCCGAACAGAAAAAGAGCGAGGAGCCGTCCGTACCCGCCGACTACAAGTCCGCGCTCCGTCAGGCGGAAAGCTATGCGAACACCATGCACATGTCCAAGCAGGGCGTGTACGACCAGCTGACCAGCGAATACGGCGGTCAGTTCTCCGCCGAGGCTGCGCAGTACGCCGTGGACAATGTCAAGGCCGATTGGAATGCGAACGCGCTCGCCAAGGCCAAGGACTATCAGAAGAGCATGGCGATGTCTCCCGAGGCGATCCGCGACCAGCTGACCAGCGAATACGGTGAAAAGTTCACCGCAGACGAAGCCAACTACGCCGTCGAACACCTCAACGATTAATAGGATCGAGGCGAAAGCCCGAGAAATCAAGAGATTCTGCCGGAACACCGTTCAATGGGTTCCGGCAGAATCAGGTGTGTGTTCCCTCCCTCAGTCACGCTTTGCGTGACAGCTCCCTCCCCCGGAGGGAGCACGCTAGTGTTGAGCATGTGCGCGCCCTCCACGAAAGGGAGATGAGGTACGGCCCTTGCTGCGTGGCACGTTCAGACACCCATGTGCTCCCTCCGAGGGAGGGAGCTGGCCGACGCAGTCGGGCTGAGGGAGGGCTCCGCTCCCCGCAGCCCTGTACCTACGGTTATCAAACCATCGGAAAGAAGCTCAGTCCATCCAACCGCATCACCCGCGTTCACCGCCGAACTGACGCCACAGCCCATCAACGACGATGGGCAGCAGCGTAAGCACCGTGGTGATCCAATACATGAGATCGCCAAACGTAACGCCGGCGAACACCACGCGGCTCATCACCGGGTCCGCCGCACAGATATAGATGGCGCCGGTCAGGCACGCCACCGTCCAGCACACCGCATAGCAGATGATGCGCGCCCTCACGCTCTTCGGATACGGCTTCAGCATCGCTCTCACACCCATCATGCACCTCGCTTTCACGACCATGGACCCGCCCATGGTCCAACCGACGGGAACCACGAAAAATCAGCGGTTCCTCCGTCCTCTACGGTCATTGTAGAAAGCGCCGTTCCACGAACCCAACGACGTAGACGTTCGTCCATGGCGTTCGACATCAGATGTCCGTCCGGCATATGGTGAAGGCATGAACGGACGACAGAACACGAAACGACGCATTGCCATAGTCGACAATGACGTCCTCGCCCTCACCGCACTGCGGGCGCTCATCGAACAGCAGCTGCCGCAAAGCACGGTGATCTGGACCACCGACGACGGACAGACGGCGGTGGACCGTTGCCTGAACGAGCCGACCCGACCGGATCTGCTGCTCGTCGACATGTCGATGGAGCGCATGTCCGGAATCACCGTCTGCCGTCGCATCCGCACCGGCACCCCCGACGTGAAGCTGCTCGCGGTCACCTCGTTCACCGTGGACACCTACGCCGCCGCGGCGGCCTCCGCTGGCGCGCAGGGCATCGTGGGCAAGGCGGACGTATCCAAACTGTGCCAGGCCGTCGAAACGGTGCTGGACGGCGGAACCTGTTGCAGCGCCCTCCCCGCAGTCTCATCCGAGGAAACCGGCGTTCCGCCCGTGCCGTTCCAAACCGCGCAACAGGCATACGAACGACTGGATGGGGGAGGCGCCTGCAGTGGAACAGGACGTGACAGCCACGCCCTATCCGCTCAGGAGACAACCATCATGGATCTCTGCTGCAGCGGACTGGACTTCACCGAAATCGCCGAACGACTCACCATATCGCCATCCACGGTACGTACGCACATCGGGCACATCAAAACCAAACTGGGCGCCCGCAACCTCAGCCAGGCGGTTGTACGCTGGATGACGGGAAAGGGGCAGCTATGAACACGCTCGCCAGCCGACTGCATCAGTGGTATCACACCCATCCCTGGCGAATCCTCATCACCGTGGCCGCTTTCGCCGTCACGCTGATCGAATTCGCACTCATGCCTATTCCCCACGGGCCCATCGCCGACGGGCTGGTCCCGTTCCTGCTGATTTGCTACGCGTACGCCGTGGCATCCATGGCATGGCATCCCCGTGTGGGCGGCATTCTCACGTCTGTCCTCTACATCATGATCGCCCAGCTGCGCAACTGGTGCGACGTGGACCTGGGCATTCTCCCGTTCGTCCCCGGCGTCATGCTGGCCCTCGCCCTGATGGTGTACGAATACACGCCTACCCTGCGCAGCCGCGTGCAGGAATGGCGGGACGAAGGCATCCTGCACGTCCTGTTCTGGACGCTTGGCCTGATCTACCCGGTGGCGCTCGCCATCTACGTGCTGGTGTCCACGTTCGGCTACTACATGCACGGATGGATGGACATGTCCGCCGCGGCATGGCTGTCGTCGATCGGCATCGCGGCGCAGATGGCCCTCGCACCGTTGACCGCATACGCGCTGCTCTGCCGAAGCCGGGCGCAGCAGGCCGTCGAGGAGACGTCCCGACTGCGCGACCGTGAACGGGAATTCAAGGCACGCGAACGCGATCTGGCGCTCGCCGGCAGCATTCACGACGCGGTCACCAACGAACTGTCGTCGATCGCGCTGGTCGCCGGTCGCAAGGCGCGTTCGGAGGGACTGCCGGACGAGGAACGCGAGACATATGACGGTCTGTACCGTCAGTCGCTGCACGCACTGGACGAACTGCACAAAGTCATTGACGTGCTTCGTGTACCAGCCGTGAACGGTCCGTCGGACAGCACCGGGCCGGCGTCATCGGCGGCGTCCGAAACCGCGGACGGAGACGCATGCAATACGAACGATGGACCGACCGTGATCCGCGCGGCACTTGACGGGATCGACCGCCAGCTGCATCGGGTCGGATTCGACGGGGCTGGCACGCTGACCGTTGGCGGGAACGCTCCGAAGACTCTCTCCCAAGTCGTCGTGGACGCCACGTGTTCATTGCTGCGCGAGATCTGCACGAACGTCATGCGTCATGCTGATCCGACTCAGCCGTACATGATCGCCGTGCGCATCGACGGTCATGCGATCACGGTCACCGAAACGAACTCGTGCGCGGCCGACGAGTCGTGGCGCGGCCGGGCCGGGGGCGTAGGACTCGCGGCGCAACGGTCACGGATCGAATCCCTGGGCGGAGTCATGCGCACGACACGACAGGACGATTCCTGGATCATCCACGTGGAACTGCCCATCGGATAGCCGATCGGATGATTCTCACGGTATCGGCGTCGATGCCTTTATCGTCCGGCGCCATCATGGCAGAATGGGAGGCGACCCAACCGGCCCATTCAGGAGGCAATCATGACCAGGGCATTGATCATCGTCGACGTGCAACCCACATTCTGCGAAGGCGGCGAGCTCGGTGTGAACGGCGGCAACGCGGTCGCCGAGCGCATCGCCGACTATGTGCGTGCGCATCGCGGCGAATACGCCTATATCGCCACCACACAGGACTGGCATATCGTGCCGGGCGATCATTTCTCCGCCCATCCCGATTTCGTGGACTCCTGGCCGCAGCATGGCGTGGCCGGCACCGCGAACGCGCAGTTGCATCCTGCCATCGCCGCGTTGAACGTCGCCCATCACTTCAAGAAGGGCCAGTATGCCGCCGCATATTCGGGCTTCGAGGGCATCGAGGACAACAGCGATCGGCAGCAGTCCCGCGCCGAGGTGCGCATCGCCACGGAGGAGGGGCATACGCTGGTCAACGCGCTGCGAAAGGCCGAGGTGACCGATGTGGATGTGGTCGGCATCGCCGAGTCGCACTGCGTCAAGGAGACGGCGTTGGATGCCGTGAAGTTCGGATTCCATGTTCGTGTGTTCACCGATCTCACCGTCCCGGTGAGCCCCGAGCTCGGCGAGCAGGCCCGTAGTGAGATGATCGCCGCCGGCGTGACGCTGGAGCCATCCCGCTGACCGTCGATCACGGCCGTTGGCCGTGGGGATGTGGTGAATGTGCCCGGCGGACGATTTGCTGATCGTCCGCCGGGCACATTCGTATGTTCGACAAAACAACATTCTCGATGTGAACGTGAACAAGAGGATCGGCAGGCGGCTGCATGGGGAGAAACGACCGGTGCTCGCAAGATAGGGGGTATCGATGCACTGCCCTCGATGAGACGACACGACACGCCAATGGTGTTCATTACCTCACGTTTTTGGACTCGTAACTGTACCGGAGGGGGCATGTGGTCTATTGTCGAATAGAGAAGGGGCAGTGAACGGCGCATGGCAGCGACATTCAGCGTCTTCGGAGAGAAACGAAACAATGAACAGGTTAACCACAGGAACAAGGGGGTCCTTGATATGACAAGTCAGCAATGCGCCATAATCGGGTGCGATAGACAGGCGGAAGCCAACGGGATGTGCGAAATGCACTTCACCCGCGCACTCGTGTATGGCCAGGTAAGGACCCCGCAGCACAAGGCCGTCCTCGGTTCGACGATGGCGAAGGCACACTGCCCGGCCTGATCGAGAACTCGGATCCGCGACACATCGTAAATCTACGATGCCCGACACAGTGGGGGATGATCGACTATGACGTCGAACATCCCCCACTCGCATATTCGAATACATTCATTATTCATTCATCAAACGATTGTCTGAATCTGTCTTAATTTCGACGGTGCCGTCGCTCAAGCAGTCGCTTGGGCAACGACGCCGGCATCTGCGCCAGCAGCGTGCCGATGAAGATCAGCGCACAACCCCAGTAGGCGCGTCCGGTCATCACCTCGCCGAGGATGATCGCCCCGCCCACCACGGAGAAGAACGATTCCAACGACATGATCAACGACGCCTGCGTGGGCGGCACCCACTGTTGCCCCACCACCTGCAGTGTATAGGCGATGCCCACCGAGCCGATGCCGGCATACAGGATCGGCAGCCAGCCGGAGGCCGCGCCCGCCCAATCGATGGAACCGTCGATCAGGGAACCGACCCAGCTGAATACGGCGGACACGACGAACTGACAGAACGACAGGCGGATCGGATCCACCGCGGCACCCATCGTATCGATCACCAGAATATGGGCGGCGAACAGCACGGCGCAGCCGAACAGAATAAGGTCGGCGCCGCTGATCGATCCGAATCCGCCGGTGATGCACAGCAGATAGAAGCCGATCACGGCGATGATCACGCTGACCACCGTGACGAACGTGATGCGTCGCCGGAGAAACACCCAGGCCAGCAGTGGCACGATCACGATATACAACGCCGTGATGAACCCGGCACGTCCGGCCTCGCGCCCCCACAGCACGCCGTATTGCTGCAAAGTGCTTGCCGTGAACAACACCACGCCGCAGACTCCTCCCACCAGCAGCGTGCGCGTCCACCCGACGGACACGTCGCCATGCGCGTCGCCCGTTTCGGCGCGCACGTCCGGAACGGAGCCTGTTCGATTCCGCGCTCGCGACTGAACCAGCAGGATCGGAACCAACGACAGTGCGCCCAGTGTGAACCTGGTGGCATTGAAGAAGAAGGGGGATACGGAATCCATGCCCTGCACCTGGGCCACGAACGAAAACCCCCAGATCAGGGCCGTCAACAGCAGGCAGACGATGCCGCCCAATTCTTTCCTCTGCACGTGGCATAACCTAACCGTCCCGGGTAACGGAAAACCCGCCCGTCTCGTATGCCGAAACGGGCGGGTTCGCCTATCCGAGTCCGAACCGCCGATCGCCGCTATGGCGAATCGACGTCGGGTTGCCACAGTTACTCGCGCGAGCCGAGCAGCTGCAGTAGGTTGAGGAAGAAGTTGATGAAATCGAGATACAGATTCAGCGCGCACAGGATCGACACGCGCTTGATCATCGTCGCATCCCCGGCATACTGCTGGAACAGCGCACGCGTGAACTGCGCGTCATACGCCGTCAGACCGGCGAAGATCACCAGGGCGATCGCCGAGATCACCATCGTCGCAGTCTGACCGGGCATGACGAACATCATGATCAGCTCAGCCACGATCAGTACGATCAGCGCCACCATGAGAATCGGCCCCGCCTTGAGCAGATCCGCCTTCGTGGTGAGCGCGACCATCGTCAGGCACAGGAAGAATCCGGCAGTCATCGCCAACACCAGCACGATGCTGCCCAAGGAATACACGGCGAAGATCGAACTCAGCGTGAATCCCATCAACGCCGCATACACGTAGAACATCACGCGTGCGGTGGTCGGATTCATCGACATCACCTTCCAGCCGAGCACCACGGCCAGACCCACCTGCACGATGGCCAGACCGATCAGGCCGACCGAACCGAACGCCATCAGGAACGCATACAGCAGACCCGTGGCCTGGGTAAGCAGCGCCACCACCGCGGTGACCAGCAGACCGGCGGTCATCTCGCCATACGCCTTTGCCGTGGATACGCGAGTGGCCTTCAGATAGTTCTCCTGCGTGTACGTGGCCTGCGCGTCCATCACCGGCTGGCCGTAGGCGGCGGTCCCATAGCCGTTCTGCGCATACTGCGGCTGACCATACGGATTGTTCTGCTGGCCATACTGGGGCTGTGAATACTGCGGTTGACCGTACTGCGGCTGCTGATAGTTCTGCTGCGCATACGGCTGCTGCCCATACGGATTCTGCGCGTTGTTGAATTGATTTCGGGGCTGGCCATTATTACCAAATGCCATGATCGCTCCTTCTATGCATCATTGCCGCCAGTCTATGGAAGTCACCTGAAGGCTTGCTGAACACTAGGGGGCAATTACGCTGAGAACGATAACAGTCGGCGTGGTGACTCGACGCAACGGCCGCACCTGCGCGCAAGACAGTAGGATGGAACGCGAATCAGGCCGATTCGGTGCATGCCGTGCGATCCTCGTGCAAGCACCCCGGCACGAAATCAAGGAGGATTCATGGACTTCATCACACTCAACAACGCCGTGACCATCCCGCAGCTGGGACTCGGCGTCTTCCAGACCCCCGAGGGCGAACAGACCGAAAACGCAGTGCGCTGGGCGCTCGCCAACGGCTACCGCCACATCGACACCGCCAAGGTCTACGGCAACGAGGATTCGGTGGGCAAGGCTATCGCCGAATCCGACGTGGACCGCAAGGACATCTTCCTGACCACCAAGCTGTGGAACGAGGACATTCGCCAGCACCGCGCCAAGGAGGCGTTCGAGGAAAGCCTCGCGCGCCTGGGCACCGACTACGTCGACCTCTACCTGATCCATTGGCCCGCCGACGGCTGGCAGGATGCGTGGCAGGCCATGGTCGACCTGTACCATGAAGGCCGCATCCGCGCCATCGGCGTGAGCAACTTCCAGATCCACCATCTCGAAGAGCTCGCCGGCATCAGCGATGTCGTGCCCGCAGCCAACCAGATCGAATCCTCGCCGGACTTCCCGAACGACGACGTCATCGACTACTGCAAGAAGCATGGCATCACAGTCGAGGCGTGGAGCCCGCTCGGCGGCACCGGCGGCGGTCTGCTGAAGAATCCGGCGCTCGCCGAGATCGGCGCCAAGTACGGCAAGTCCGCGGCGCAGGTGGTCATCCGCTGGCATCTGCAGCGCGGCGTGGTGGTGATTCCCAAGTCCGTGCATGAGAATCGCATCCGTCAGAACATCGACGTGTTCGACTTCACACTGACCGATGAGGACATGGCCGCCGTCGAAGCGGCCGGCAGCGGCGTGCGAAACGGCGCCAATCCCGACACCTTCGACTTCTGATCGGTTCCGCCGCATCGACGTCACTGCCGATGTCGGTACGGCGGAATGTGGAATGTGGCGGTGCACGCGTGTGTCATCAAGGCGCGGACGGTGAAGACGTACGGACGGTACGTCGAACCGGCCGCAACGCCGGTGACACTCCGTGCATCACCGCATTCAGCCGAGCTCCTGATGGATCTGCTGCATGCGATCTTCGATGTCCGCAAGCTGACGCGCGCACTCCTTCAACGTTTCGTAGTGCTTCTCGCGCTCGTCGTCCTCGATGCTGTTCTTGTATCGCAGACGGTGCTCCAGGCTGGCCCAGTAGTCCATGGCGCTGGTGCGGAACTGCACCTCGACGGGCGTGGGATGCGGGCCGTCCGACAGGAACACCGGCACCTGGTAGATCACGTGGAGGCTGCGGTAGCCGTTGGGCTTGGGATTGCGGATGTAGTCCTTGATGCGGATCACCTCGATGTCGGACTGCTCCGACAGCGTGTTCGCCACGGCGTACACGTCGGTCACGTAGTTGCAGATCACGCGGATGCCGGCGATATCGTACAGGTTCTGCCGGATCGATTCCACGGTGAGCGGCAGTCCGCGTTTACGCAGCTTGCCGATGGTGGAATCGATGCTTTTGAGTCGGCACTCCATGTGATGGATCGGATTATGACGGTTCTTCAGCTGGAACTCGTCATCGAGGTTCTCCAGCTTCGTGCCGATCTCGCGCATGGCGCCGGAGTAGATCTGTTCGAGCTCCGCGTATGCCACGATCTGCGATCCCTGGAATACGTCAGTGCCGATATCGGTGGAGATCTGCTCCACTTTGGAACGGATCTCGGGGACGTTGAAGCGCTGTTTGCGTTCGAGCATCATGGGAACTGTTCTCCTTGCTAAAACCGAGGGTAGCGTAGCAAAGGTTCCGGGGAATTTGCTGAAAAATCCTCCCCGAATCCGATCGACATGACCTGTTTCGGAGAGGATCAACGGTGGTTTGGCCGACGCCGATGAACCGAGGAACGCCGACGATGACGGAATCAGCGCTTCCCGGCGATCGCCTTGCGGAAGACTAGGAACCAGACGACTCCGAACACCATGATCGCCGCATAGATGAGCAGCAGGTTGGACGCGTTCGCCGCCGCTCCGGTGGCGCCGATCAGGCTGCCCGATGCGAACGGCTGCGTGACGATCGGACCGCCGAACACGGCGATGCCGATGGAGCCGGCTCCCTGCATGGCCAGATCGTTGAGACCCACGCCGCGTCCGGACTGCTCGGGGGTGAGCGTACCAAGCACCGTGTCCACCGTGGGGGAGTACAGCATGGCCATGCCTCCGTAGAACAAGCACATCGTCACGGCCACGGCCACCGGTCCGAGTCCCAGACAGAACGCGCCGCCGAGCATGCCGAGCCCCATGAGCGTGCCGCCGGTGAGGATGGCGTGTTCGCGACCGATCGCCTTGGCGATCCTGCCGGAGCAGGTGCCGGAGATCGTAGCGAGGATCAGTGCGGGCAGCAGCATCAGCGAGATCTGCGAGCTGGTCATGCCGTAGACCTCGGATCCGAATGCGTTGACCAGCGGGGTGATCGAGAAGTTGATGAAGTAGAAGATCACGATCAGCATGATCGACTTGATCCACCGGGCGTTATGGAAGAAGTCCGGCGTGATGAACGGATCCTTCGCCCTGGAGATATAGATGGCGAACAGGATGAAGAACGCCAGCGATGCCACGATCATCCACCACTGCAGCATGGAGAAGAACAGGGTGAGCATCAGCACCGCCACGCCGAAGATTGCGAAGCCGGGTACGTCCACGTTGCCGTGGCCGCCGCGGGAGGAGGGAAGGTCTCGGACCAGCGGCACGAGCACCAGCAGCGACAGCAGCGGGATGAGGAACAGATACGACCAGTCGATGGAGACGAACAGGCCGCCGGACAGCACGCCGATGGCAGTGGCCAGCTGATAGTCGGCGGTGAACAGACCGAAGTAGAGCAGTTTCTCCTCCGGCTTCAGGTATTTCGCCACGATGACCAGATACGCCGAGCCGGCTGCCTGGAAGCCGATGGTCTGGATGATGCGGAAGCCGATCACCAGCGGCAGGCTGCCGTGCAGCAGGAACCCCAGCACGGATCCGGCGCACAGCAGCGCCAGCCCGAACAGGGTGATGCGCTTGAGCGACAGGAAGTCGCCGAGCGAGCCGTAGATGAAGCAGACGATGCCCAGCACCACGCCGGGGATGGCTGTGATCAGCGAGGCCTGGTCGGGGGCGCCCAGATCGGCGCCGATGTGCTGGAACACCAGATTGAACGCCTGCAGGCACACCGTGCCCAGCAGATAGATGACCAGCAGGGGGATGAGGGTGCGACGGGCCTTGGCGGCGACGTCGTTGATGTCATGAGTGGTTCCATGAGTAGTCATGAACGGTCCTTGTCTTGGATTTCTTCGGTGAAATTCGACTCAGGCTTATGCGGGGGAGCCGGAGGGCCGCGTACATATAATGATGCCCCGCGTCTTCGACAGGAGAGCGGGGCATCGGAGATGGATCCGGCGGATCGTGTGCCACGTCCGCCGGAAGCCGGATCACGCCTTGGCGAGACCGGTGATGCGGGTCATGAACTCGTTCAGGAAGCGGGGCACGTCCACGCCCACCGCCACCTGCATGGTCTTGACCGGATCGTTGAGACGGTCGTTGTCACCGATGGTGCGACCGCGGGTCGGGCCATCCACGTCGACCTTCATGTTGATCTTCAGCGTGCTCACCAGGGTCGGGTCAACGGCCACGCCCACGGCGAGCGGGTCGTGCAGGCCGCATCCGCCGAGCTTCGGTGCCGTGGTCTCATAGGCCTTGATGTAGTAGTCGGTCATGTCGGCGAGGAAACGACCGGCCGGGGTTCCCAGCTCGCGCCAGGTGGCGGTCTCCTTGTACGTCAGCAGCGTCTGCAGCGTCACGTCAAGGCCGACCATGGTCACCGGGGCGCCCGAGCGGAACAGCTCGTCCGCGGCGTCGGGATCCTGCGAGATGTTCGCCTCCTGCCACGGATCGACGTTGCCGCACACCGTCAGCGCGCCACCCATGAGCACGATCTTGCCGATCTCGTCCTTGATCTCCGGGGCCTTGGCCAGCGCGGCGGCGATGTTGGTCATCGGGCCGGTGGGCACGTAGACCAGATCCTTGCCGTAGGTCTTGACCGCATCGATGATGAAGTCCACCGCGGAGCCGGACTCGGGGGAGCGGCTCGAATCGGGGATCTCCACGTCACCGATGCCGTTCTGACCGTGGATGAACGCCGAGACGGGAAGCACCTCGAACGAGTCCTTGCGGCTGGCGTGCGGCAGACCGGCATACACCGGCACCTCGGGATGGCCGAACAGATCGGTCACGGCCAGGGCGTTGCGCACGCCCTGCTCTACCAGCACGTTGCCGTAGGTGCCGGTGATGCCGATCAGCTCCACCTCGGGGCTGCCCAGCGCGTAGGCGATGGCGAGCGTGTCGTCGATGCCGGTGTCGAGATCCAGAATCATCTTCTTGCTCATATTGCGCTCCTTACCAGGGCGGCGGCCCGAAGACCGCCGCGAATCATTGGATTGTCGGGATTACCAGACGAACAGGCCGACCATGGCGGCGGACAGCAGGGAGACCAGGATACCGGAGAGCAGCATGCGGCCGACCTGCTTGGAGATGGCGTCGTTCTTCTCCTTGTCCACGATGCCCTTGAAGCAGCCGATGACCATGCCCAGGGTGGAGAAGTTGGCGAAGGAGGTGATGAACACCGTGAGCACGGCCTTGTAGTGGGCCGCGTAGGAGGCGACCTCGCCGGTGATCTGGCCCATGACGACGAACTCGTTGGTCACGAGCTTGAGGCCCATGAGCTGCGAGAAGTCCCAGGCGGTGGCCGGATCCAGACCCATGAGCCATGCCGGGATGTACATGACCACACCGAGGATGGACTCGAGCGACAGCTTGTCCCAGATCATGCCCAGGAAGGCGTCGATCAGACCGGCCAGGGCCACGAAGGCGATCACGTTGGCGGTGATGATGAGGATCAGCTTGCCGGCGCCCAGGATCGAGTCGCCCAGGAAGGAGAAGAACGGCTCCTTCTTCGGAGCGGCCGGATCGTGCTTGTAGATCTTCTTGTACCAGGGCAGGGCGTTGTACTCGGCCACGGCCTTGTCCTGCTCCTTCTGCTCGGCCTCGGTCAGCTCCGGAACGTCACCCTCGGAGGCGGGATCGCCCAGCGTGTAGATGACGTCCTCGTCCTTGGTGACGGCCACCGGGTAGAGCATGTGGCTGACGATCAGGGCGTTGATGCAGTTCAGCGGGATAGCGGTGATCACGAACTCGCCGGGGACCATCTGGATGTAGGAGCCGATGATGGCGGCGGTCACGCAGCTCATCGACATCATGGCCAGCGTCACGTTACGGCCGGCCTTCATGCGCTGCAGCTGGATCTTGGAGACGGCCAGGGCCTCGGTGTTGCCCAGGAACATCATCTCGACTGCGTAGAAGGTCTCGAACTTCGGACGGCGGGTGATGAAGCTCAGACCGCGGCCGATCCACTTGATGATCCACGGCAGGAAGCCGATGTAGGTGAGGATATCGAACAGCGGCACGATGAGCAGGATCGGCAGCAGCGCGCTGACGATGAAGTTCACCGGGGCGGGGTCGGTACCGTTGGCGCCCACCCAGTTGGCCACGGCGAAGTTGATGCCCTTGTACGAGATGTTGACGATCCATGCGAATCCGTCGGCCGCGGCCTTGACGGCGTCACGACCCCACTCGAAGCTGGTCAGCAGCCAGGTGATGGCGAGGTTCAGCACCACCATGCATCCGACGGACTTCCAGTCGATGCCCTTCCGGTTGTGGGAGAACACCCAACCCAGGGCCAGGAAGACCAGCAGGCCCAGAATGTTTACGGCTAAATACATGTTTGTTCCTTCTTTCCTTATGCCGGGAGATGGCCGATCTCACGGTCTTGGTGCGCGGCATGGCATGCCACGGCCGACCTCTCTCTCCGGTACGTGTCCCAGCGTACTCTGCGGGGCGCCGGATTCAGTGGATATCCGGGAGCCCGGTGCCCCGCATACTCGGATGCGCTCAGACGATGACCTGATGGATCAGCGTGATCGGCTCGGCGTGGTCGCCTATGACGATGTTGTCGAGGATCAGCCGCTTCACGTCCTCCACGTCCTCGCGGTTGGCGTGAATGGTCAGCAGACGGTCGCCGGTCTTCACCGTATCGCCCACCTTGCGGTCTAGCGTCAGACCCACCGCGTAGTCGAGCTTGTCGTCCTTGGTGGCGCGGCCGCCGCCGAGCATCATCGAGGCGATGCCCATCTCGTCGGCCTTCATCGAGGCGATGACGCCGTCGGATTCGGCGAGCACCGGAATGTGGTACCTCGCCTGCGGCAGGATCGTCGGATCGTCGATCACCCGGCCGTCGCCGCCCTGCGCCTCGACCATCATGCGGAAGCGTTCCAGCGCCTTGCCGTTGGCGATGTTCTCCTCCAGCATGCCGCGGGCCTCGTCGAGGGTCTGGGCCTTGCCGGCCATCACCGTCATCTGGCTGCCGATGGTGAGCACGATGTCGAGCAGATCATCGGGCCCCTCACCCTTGAGCAGGGCGATGGACTCCTCGATCTCCAGCGCGTTGCCGATCGCCCGGCCGAGCGGCTGGTTCATGTCGGAGATCACGGCCATGGCGTTCATGCCCACGCCCTTGCCGATGTTCACCAGCGCGTGGGCGAGCGCCACAGCGTCCTCCTCGCGCTTCATGAACGCGCCGGAACCGGTCTTGACGTCCATGACCAGTGCGTCGGTGCCGCTGGCGATCTTCTTGCTCATGATCGATCCGGCGATTAGCGGGATCGAGTCGATGGTGTCGGTCACGTCACGCAGCGCGTAGATCTTCTTGTCGGCGGGCGCGATGTTGCCGGTGGCTCCGGAGATGATGCACCCCACGTCGCGCAGCTGCTTCTTGAACGCGTCCTCGCCGATCTCCACGGTGTATCCGGGGATGGCTTCGAGCTTGTCGAGCGTGCCGCCGGTATGGCCCAGTCCGCGTCCCGAGATCATCGGCACGACGATGCCCAGCGAGGCGACCAGCGGGGCGAGCGGGATGCTCACCTTGTCGCCCACGCCGCCGGTGGAGTGCTTGTCCACCTTGACGTCGGGGATGTCGGACAGGTCGAGACGGTCTCCCGAATGCAGCATGTCCATGGTCAGATTGCGCGTCTCCTCGTCGCTCATGCCGTTGAACCAGATGGCCATGAGCAGGGCGCTCGCCTGATAGTCGGGGATGTCGCCGGCGGTGTAGCCGTCGACGAAGAACTTGATCTGCTCGGCGGTCAGTTCGCCGCCGTTGCGCTTGACGTCGATGACGTCGACCATACGCATGATTGTGACTCCTTTGTCGGTTGGTTTGAAAGAACGGATGTGCGGAAACGAGCGGTCAGCGTTCCGCCGACGGCTGATCCAGCAGTTCGGCGGCGCTGACCTGATCGATCACCAGCGTGTTGGCGTAGCCGGCGGCCAGTGCGCCGTGCGTGGCCGGGACCTTGGACGGGGACGCCACCACGAGGATGGAGTGGGGTTTCGCCTTGAGATCGTCGAGGTCGATGCCCACGGTCCTGCGGTTGATGTCCTCGTCCGCGGGGTCACCGTGCACGTCGATGAATCGCGAGATCACGTCGCCCACTGCGGTCTCCTGCAGTCGTCGCTGCTCGTCGTCGGTCAGGTATCCCAGTCGGAACAGCAGAGCCGAATCGCGCACCGTGCCCACGGTGAACACGGCGATGTTCGCCCTGCGCCCCATGTCGATGATGCGGCGGATGTAGGTCTCACGCTCCACGAGCTCCTTGGTCTGGATGTGCTCGAAGATCACGGGCAGGGGCAGGTACTGCGGCAGCGTGTGGAACGCATTGGCGAATGCGTTCGCGCTTTCGAAGCCGTAGTTGTTGCTTTCCGTGTTCGACACGGATCCCTTGATCTGCACCACGCTTACACGGCGCACGTCCTTCGGGGCCAGATGGGTGCCGATGCTGTAGAGCGTGCGTCCCCATCCGATGCCGATGATGTCGTCGTCGCGCACGATGCCTTCGAGATAGAGCGCCGCGGCCTGGGCGACGGTGTCGAGCTGGTCCTTGGGCGCCACCCCCTGGATCGGCACGACGATCACCTTGGCCAGCCCGTACCGTTGCTGGATGGTTTCGGCCATATCGGTGGCGTCGGTCATGGGATCGGCGATCTCGATGCGTACCAGTCCCATGTCCCGCGCGTACTGCAGCAGTCGGGAGACGGTGGGGCGGGAGATGGACATGATCTTGGCGATCTCGTTCTGGCTGTAGTCCTGCTGGTAGTACAGCTTCGCGACCTTGAGGCTATCGGCGTTCTTCCGTGCCTTGGTGTCCATCTCCCGTCCTCCCGTATTTCCGTGATCGGTGGGTGTAGCGGCTCGTTCCGCGTGCGTGCTACTTGTCGGCGATCGCGGTTTCCAGCGCGATCGTGATCATGTCGTTGAACGTCTTCTCACGCTCCTCGCTGGTCGTCTTGCCTTCGCCGAAGATCAGATCGGAGACGGTGAGGATCGACAGCGCGCGGAAGCCGAGCTTGGCGCCGAGCAGGTAGAGTCCGGCGGACTCCATCTCGGTGCCGAGCACGCCGTAGTCGGCCAGCTTCTTCATGTCGAGCTCGTCGTTGTAGAAGCGGTCGGCGGCGAAGATGTCGCCCACCTTCACGTCCACGCCCTGCTCCTTGGCCACGTGGTAGGCGGTGTCGAGCAGCTCGAAGTTCGCCAGCGGCGCGTAGTGCACGCCATGGCCGAACGTGTTGGTCACCACGGCGGAGTCGGTGGTGGATCCGGATGCGAGCAGCACGTCGCGCAGCTTCACGTCGGGGGCCATGCCGCCGCAGGATCCCACGCGGATGATGGTCTTCACGCCGTAGATGGTGGCGAGCTCGTTGGTGTAGATCGACAGCGAGGGGATGCCCATGCCGCTGGCCTGCACGGAGACGCGGTGGCCCTTGTAGGTGCCGGTGAATCCGAGGCAGTTGCGCACGCCGTTGACCTGCACGACGTCCTCGAGGAAGGTCTCGGCGATGTACTTGGCGCGGAGCGGGTCTCCGGGCATGAGCACGACGTCGGCGTAGTCGCCCGGTTCGGCTTCGATGTGGGGTGTTGCCATGATGAATGTCTCCTTATACGTTCTCTGTGTTCCGTTGCGATGTCGATGGATGCCGGTTCAGCTGATCTGCGAGAGGAAGCTGGTACCCTCGCCGTTGCCCTTGACGCCGAAGTTGTCGAGGATGGTGGCGCCCATGTCGGAGGCGGTGTCGCGGATGCCGAGCGAGGTGCCGGGGTTCGGCATGCCGGGGGAGTAGGCCAGGATCGGCACGAATTCGCGGGTGTGGTCGGTGCCCTTGTAGGTGGGGTCGTTGCCGTGGTCCGCGGTGATGAGCAGCAGGTCGGTGTCGTGCATGTTGTCCATCACGTGGCCGAGACGCTCGTCGAACGCCATCAGCGCCTCGCCGTCGCCCTGTGCGTTGCGACGATGGCCATACATGGCGTCGAAGTCGACCAGGTTGGTGAAGCACAGTCCGGTGAAGTCGGAGGCCATGGCCTCGTCCACGTGGTCCATGCCGTCCATGTTGCTCTTGTTGCGCCAGCCCTTGGTGATGCCGTGGCCGGAGAAGATGTCGTTGGTCTTGCCCACGGCGAGCACGTCGTATCCGGCCTCGTTGAGGAAGTCCAGCACGGTGGGCTTGATCGGCTCGAGTCCATAGTCGTGACGGTTCGACGTACGGACGAAGTGGTCCTTGTCCGGGCCGACGTACGGACGGGCGATCACGCGCCCCATCACGATCTCGGGTCCATTGATCAGCGTGCGTGCGTACTCGCAGATGCGGTACAGCTCGTCGATCGGGATCACGTCCTCGTGCGCGGCGATCTGCAGCACGGAGTCGCCCGAGGTGTACAGGATCAGGTCGCCCGTGGCCATCTGCTGCTCGCCGTAGTCGTGGATCACCTCGGTGCCCGAGTACGGCTTGTTGACGATGACCTTGCGGCCGGAGAACTTCTCGAGATCGTCGACGATGTGCTGGGGGAACCCGTCGGGGAACGTGGCCATTTCGAAGCGGACCGGCAGACACATCATCTCCCAGTGGCCGTCGAGCGAATCGTTGCCGTGGGACGTGATGGTCATCTTGCCGAAGCAGCCCTCGGCCGGTTCGGCCGGCGGCACGCCCATGATCGGATCGTCGGCGCGAATGTTGCCCAGGCCGATGCGGGCGAGGTTCGGCAGATGCAGTCCGCCGTCGAAGAACTTGCCGATGTGGCCGAGCGTGTCGGCTCCGACATCGTCGAAGCGCGCCGCGTCGGGCGCCTCGCCGATGCCGATGGAGTCGAGCGCGATCGCCAGCACTCGCTTGTAGGTGTATGACATGTGTTGTCCTTCCTTCGTCGTTGAAGGGTTGTGTGGTGCTATGCGATTGGATGGATGCCTACTGGCGTGCGGCCTCTTCGAGGATGGCCACGGACGCGGAGACACCGAGTCGGGTGGCGCCGGCCTCGATCATGGCGTAGGCGTCGGCCAGGTTGTGGATGCCGCCGGCGGCCTTGACGCCGAAGTCGGGGCCCACGGTCTCGCGCATCAGCTTCACGTCGGGGGCGGTGGCGCCGGCGGTGGAGAAGCCGGTGGAGGTCTTGACGAAGTCGGCGCCGCCCTTCACGGTGAGCTTGCTGGCGCGGATCTTCTCGTCGTCGGTGAGCAGCGCGGTCTCGATGATCACCTTGAGCAGCTTGCCCTTGGCGTGGGTGGCCTCGGCCACGGCGGTGATGTCGGCGAGCACCACGTCGTCATGTCCGGCCTTGAGTTCGCCGATGTTGATGACCATGTCGATCTCGTCGGCGCCCTTGTCGATGGCGTCGTTGGTCTCGAACACCTTGGTCTCGGTGGTGTTAGCTCCCAGGGGGAAGCCGATCACGGTGCAGGTGGCGATGTCGGTGCCGGCGAGCGCCGCGTGCACGCGGGGGATCCAGTAGGGATTGATGCAGACGGATGCGGTGTTGTACTTGATGGCCTCGGCCACGACCTTGTCGATCATCTCCTCGGTGGCGTTGGCCTTGAGCAGCGTGTGGTCCATGTACTTGGCGAGCTGGGACTGGGTGAGCATATCTTGGTGTTCCTTCCCTAATCGATCCTGCCATCATTGGCGGGGTTTACCGTTTTATCATATCATCGTTTTTTACATTCGTCCATCGAAATCGATGCACGTATGTTCATTTTATGATGGTCGACAAATGAACCGACGTCCGTCGACCATCGACGGCACAAGGCCTGCGGCCGCCGATCGGCGCGCTCCAAGTCACTCGGTAGGATGGAGCATTATGAACGAGGACATGATGACGATCGAGGAACGCAACCCCATACCGGCCGCCGCGCTCACGGGAACGAGCAACGGGGCCATCGCCAAGGCCCGCGGCAAGGGCGTGTACTACGTGCATACGCTCGGATGCCAGATGAACGTCCACGATTCCGAACGCATCGCCGGCGTACTGGAATCCGAAGGCTACGTGCAGGCCACCGATGAACAGGTGAAGACCGAGGACGTCGATCTGATCGTGCTTAACACCTGCGCCGTGCGTGAGAACGCCACCGAGCGCATGTACGGCACCATCGGCCGATGGGCCAGGCTCAAGCGCCGTCGCCCCGACATGCAGATCGCCGTGGGCGGATGCATGGCCCAGAAGGACCGCGAGCGCATCACCAGCCGCGCCCCTTGGGTGGACGCGGTGTTCGGAACCAAGAACATCGGCTCCCTGCCCAGACTGCTCGACAACGCCCGCGCCGCCGGCCGCTCACAGGTCGAGATCTCCCAGGACCTCGAATACTTCCCCAGCCAGCTGCCCACGTCACGCGCGTCGAGGATCTCCTCCTGGGTGTCGATCTCCGTGGGCTGCAACAACACCTGCACGTTCTGCATCGTGCCGGCCGTGCGAGGCAAGGAACGCGACCGCCGCCCCGGTGACGTGCTCGAGGAGATCCAGCGCTGCGTGGCCGACGGGGCCAAGGAGGTGACGCTCCTCGGGCAGAACGTCAACTCGTACGGCTACTCGATGGGCGACCGCATGGCCTTCTCCAAGCTGCTGCGCGCCTGCGGCACGATCGACGGGCTTGAACGCGTGCGCTTCACCTCGCCGCACCCGGCGGCATTCACCGACGACGTGATCGCGGCCATGGCCGAGACCCCCAACGTCATGCACCAGCTGCACATGCCGCTGCAGTCCGGCTCCGACCGCATCCTGCGCGCCATGCGCCGCTCCTACCGGTCGGCCAAGTTCATGGACATCCTCAGACGCGTGCGTGCGGCCATGCCCGACGCGCAGATCAGCACCGACATCATCGTCGGATTCCCCGGCGAGACCGACGAGGACTTCGAACAGACCATGCGTGTGGTCGAGGAGGCGCGGTTCTCCTCGGCCTTCACCTTCGAATACTCGCCGCGTCCCGGCACGCCCGCCGCGGTGATGGATCAGGTGCCCCATGAGGTGGTCCGCGAGCGTTACGACCGTCTGCACGTACTGCAGGAGCGGCTCACCGCGGAGAACATGAAGGGGTTCGAAGGCCGTGACGTCGAGGTGATGGTCGCCGCCACCCAGGGCCGACGCGACGGAGACACCCACCGCGTCACCGGACGCGAACGCACCGGCGTGCTCACGCACATCCGCGTTCCCGAAGGAGAGCCCATGCCGCAGGTCGGCGACTTCATCACCGCCACGGTCACCCGTGCGGCCGACCACTACATCATCGCCGATCCCGATCCGAAGGCAGGCCAGACCTATGCCGTCCGTCACTGAACCCCAGCACGAGCCTTCGCGGCCCGACACCATGCGCGTGGTCTCCATCATCGGCCCGACCGCCTCCGGCAAGACCGGGCTCGCCATCGCACTCGCCAAGGCGCTCGCCGAACAGGGACAGCGCGCCGAGATCGTGAATGCCGACGCCTATCAGATGTACCGCGGCATGGACATCGGCACGGCCAAGGCCACGGCCGAGGAACAGGCGCAGGTGCCCCATCACCTGCTCGACATCATCGAGCCGAGCGAGACCATGACGGTGGCGCGTTTCCAGGAGCTGGCGCGCAGCTGCATCCATGATCTGCTGTCCCGCGGGATCCGGCCGATCCTCGTTGGCGGATCCGGTCTGTACGCCAGGGCGGCGATCGACGACATCTCGTTCCCCGGAACCGATCCCGATGTGCGCGCGAAACTGGAACGCCGTGCGGAATCCGAGGGGCCAGGACTGCTGTTCGAGGAGTTGAAGGCCAAGGATCCCGAGGCCGCATCTCGCATGGACGCCCATAACGTGCGCCGCACCATCCGTGCGCTCGAGGTCATCGAGATCACCGGGAGGCCGTTCTCCGCGAGTCTGCCGAAGTACCGTTACGTCATCCCCACCGTGCAGATCGGCCTCGATCTGCCTCGCAAGGAGCTCGACCGTCGGATCGCCGAACGGACGATCGCGATGCGGGATCAGGGGTTCCTGGCCGAGGCCGAGCGCCTTCGCGACCATCTCGGTCCCACCGCCGCCAGGGCCTTGGGATACCAGCAGATGATCGACGTGCTTGATGGCCTGCTCGACGAGGACGAGGCGTTCGCCGACATCGCGCAGAAGACCCGCCGTCTCGCCCGCAAGCAGATGGGATGGTTCGGTCGCGATCCGCGCATTCACTGGCTGCAGGCGCTCAACCCGGCATTACTGAACAACACGTTGGCCATTGTTCGTCACGCCGACGCCGGAGACTACGATGCGATCGACGCACAGGCCGACGACTACGTGCAGCATCATCTCGGCGACATCGACTGACCGGTAACCCCGCGCATCACAGCCTGCCGTGATGCGCAATGGTGTGAATATCGTGGACCCGAACCGAACGTTTCCTGACGGGACGGTAATATCAGGCATTGCTATGGCACAGAAATCATCCCCACGTTCGGCTTCGGGCCGATCCGCGAGTTCCCGCAGAACGTCGTCTTCGAAAGGCGCCGGCACCCAGGGCAGACCTCCCCTGACGCGCGGGCCCGAATCGGCATGGCATCGGACCATGCTGTTCTTCGGCCTGCTGGTGGCGGCCGTGCTGTTCTGCGCCAGCGAATGGTTCCGTGTCAACGGTTCGATCGGCCAGTTCCTCCACGCCATCGCCGCCACGTTGTTTGGCGTGATGAGCGTGCTGCTGCCGGTGATCCTGCTGTATGCGGCCCTGTGCGTCGTCAGTTCCACGCTGCGGTCCCTCAATCGCCCCAGAGTGCTGGCCGGACTGGGCCTGCTTCTGTGGTCGGTCTGTTCGATCATCGACGCCGTGCGCATCGGCAACGTCCATGAATTCAATCTGAAAATGGTACAGGGGTCCGGAGGAATCCTCGGATTCGCCTTCGGCTCTCCGCTCACCTGGGGACTATCCAAGGCGTTCTCCGTCATTCTGTTCGTCATCGTGGCGTTGTTGTCGCTGCTGCTGATCACCGGCATCACGATGACCGACATCTCCTCCTATGGCCACTCCCTGCGTCTGCAGTGGGAGGAGGAGCACGAGAAGGAGACCGAATCCGAGCAGCGCGGCAAGGAATCCCGGACTTCTCCGAGCGAGGTCACGCTCGGCGACGATACTCTGGTGCTCGCTGACGGCGTTCCCGCCCACGACGGTGCCGACGCGTCCGACAAGACGGTCGCCGAGCCCGCATGGAAGTCGTGGTGGCGCCGACTGTTCTCCGGAGGCGACAAGGACAAGTCGGACGACAAACTTGACTCCTATGCGGCGGACACCGCCTTCGACAAGGCGGCGCATTCACACGGGGACAAGGCGGAAACCGCCGTGGAATCCGTCGATGGGCTGCCCGCGCATGCGCCGCGTTCCGTGTCCTCCGCCGGTGGGCCGACTGCTCAGCCGGAACCGGAGACCCGCGCCATGGGCGTCGACCCGTGGGCCACCGCGATCCTCGATCCCGTCGCCGAACCCGTTGCAACGGGGGAGGAGGGGCCATCCGGCACCACCGTACTCAGCCAGGGCACTCCCATCGTCCCCGCGTCTTCGAGCCCTGTGCCGACCGGAACATCCAACGTGGTTCCGGCTTCGTTCGTCTCCTCATCCGATGCGAACGCCGTGGCTCCCTCGCATGCGTCGGAACCGTTCCCGACCGTGCAAGGGACATCGGGCGCGTCGGCGCAGAACGCCTCGGCGCCGTCATCCGTGGCAGCGCCGTCGCCGGCTGCCTCCGACGGGTACGAGTACCATCTTCCCGACCTCGAGTTGCTGGCCCACGGCAAGCCGCACGCCGCTCGTACGCCGGCCAACGACAAGGTGATCGCCGCACTGCGCTCCACCTTCCAGCAGTTCAAGGTGGACGCCCAGGTCGTCGGATTCCTGCGCGGCCCGTCGGTCACGCAGTACGAGGTCGAACTCGGCCCCGGCGTCAAGGTCGAGAAGGTCACCAATCTGCGCCGCAACATCGCCTACGCGGTGGCGAGCTCCGACGTGCGCATCCTGTCGCCCATTCCAGGAAAGTCCGCCATCGGCATCGAGATCCCGAACGTCGACCGCGAGATCGTGCATCTTGGCGACGTACTCCGAAGCGATGAGGCACTCAAGGACCACAACCCCATGCTCGCCGGTGTGGGCAAGGACGTGGAGGGCCGCTTCGTTACCGCCGATCTGACCAAGATGCCGCATCTGCTGGTGGCCGGCGCCACGGGTTCGGGCAAGTCCAGCTTCATCAACTCCATGCTCACATCCATCGTCATGCGCGCCACCCCCGAGCAGGTGCGTCTGATCATGGTCGATCCCAAGCGCGTGGAGCTGTCCGCCTATGCGGGCATCCCACACCTGCTCACCCCCATCATCACCGATCCGAAGAAGGCCGCGCAGGCGCTGGAATGGGTGGTCAAGGAGATGGACTCCCGATACGACGACCTCCAGTACTTCGGATTCCGTCACATCAAGGACTTCAATGAGGCCGTGCGCGCCGGCAAGGTGCACGCTCCGGAGGGCTCCAACCGCAAGATCGCCCCGTACCCGTACATTCTCGTGGTCGTCGACGAGATGGCCGACCTCATGATGGTGGCGAAGAACGACGTGGAAAGCTCCATCCAGCGCATCACGCAGCTGGCGCGAGCCGCCGGCGTGCATCTGGTGCTCGCCACGCAGCGTCCGTCCGTCGACGTCGTCACCGGTCTGATCAAGGCCAATATCCCCTCCCGTCTGGCGTTCGCCACGTCGTCGGCCACCGATTCGAGGGTCATCCTCGACACCACGGGCGCCGAAAGCCTCATCGGCCAGGGCGACGCGCTGTTCCTGCCCATGGGCGAGGCCAAGCCCAAGCGCGTGCAGGGCTCGTGGGTCTCCGAGTCCGAGATCCGCGCCGCCGTCGACTTCGTGCGTACCCAGCGCAAGCCGCGCTACCGCGAGGACATCGAACAGATGGCCAAGGACGCCGAGAAGAGCGCCCTCGAACCGGATGAGGAGATCGGAGACGACATGGAGGTGCTGCTGCAAGCGGCGGAACTGGTGGTCACCACCCAGTTCGGTTCCACCTCCATGCTGCAGCGCAAGCTACGCGTCGGATTCGCCAAGGCCGGTCGCCTCATGGACCTGCTGGAGTCCCGCGGCGTGGTTGGCCCCTCGGAGGGGTCGAAGGCGCGCCAGGTGCTCGTCCAGCCTCAGGACCTGCCCCAGGTGCTGGCGTTCATCCGTGGCGAGACCTCATCGATCACGCCCTCGCAGCCCGCGGCCGGCGATCAGTCGGGCGAATGACGGAACGTCGGATCGGCGGCGCCTGGAGGCGCCGCCTGTGATCCCATGACCGTGCTGTCGTTCCCATCGACGCCGTGGAGCGGCGGTACGATACCATGCGCTACCCTAGGGAATCGCAAACAAGGTTTCATGTTGATGGTCCGGCAACGGATGCCTCGTAACGGGGCTTTTCGCGAACGGGCCAAGGAGTGATCGATGTCAGACAAGAACAATGCGTCGCAGAAGGCCAAGAATCCTCTGCTTGTGGGATGGAACACGCCGGCGAATCTCGTCACCTACGCCCGCATCGTGCTCGTCCTCGTCTACATCGTGCTGACCGTGATGGCCGGCCCTGAGGGGCGGAACGATCTGACCCTGCGCTGGGTGGCGGCCGTGCTGTTCATCGTGGCGGCGAGCACCGACAAGATCGACGGCTATCTCGCCAGATCCCGCAACGAGGTCACCGAGCTGGGCAAGCTCATGGACCCCATCGCCGACAAGCTGCTCATGTGCTCCGCGCTGATCGTGCTGTCCGCGTTCTCGGAGTTCCCGCTGGCCTGGGTGATCACCGTGCTGTTCCTCGTGCGTGAGATCGGCATCACCGTGATGCGCTTCTTCGTGATCGACACCGGCGGCAAGGTGATCGCGGCGGCATGGCCCGGCAAGCTCAAGACCGTGTTCCAGTCCATCGCCCTGTCGTTCTACATGGTGCCCATGTGGTCGCTGGCCGGTGCGAACGCCGGCGCGAACGGCGTCTACACGGGATGGGTGCGCTGGTACTACCTGCTGGCCTATGCGCTGTTGGTCGTCGCGCTGGTGCTGTGCCTGTACTCAGGATACGAATATCTCAAGGGCGTGTTCGCCAGGCCGACGGCGTCCGCCGATTCCAAGGACGCCCGATGACCGCGTTCGATGACGCCGAGGCCCGGGCGCGAAGGGACGATCTTGCCGCCCGGGCTCTTCGCATCTGCGAAGAGCGTTGCTGGCGTATCGCCGCCGCGGAGTCGCTGACAGGCGGGCTGCTGGCCGACGCGTTCGTGCGCATCCCCGGCGCATCCAAGGTCTTTCTGGGATCCGCGGTCACCTACGACATCCATGCCAAGGCAGGCATTCTCGGCGTCGACGGGAATCTGCTCGATCGCGAAGGTGCGGTGCATCCGCAGGTGGCCATGCAGATGGCGCGTTCCACGGCACGACTGTATTCCACCATGCCCGAATATCGGGGTCGTGTGGTCGGACTGTCGACCACCGGTGTCGCCGGGCCCGGTCCCGACGGAGACAAGCCCGCCGGTCTGGTTTACATCGGCATCAGTCTTCCTTATGACGACAGGCGGAACGATGACGTCGTCGAAGCCCGGGAGCTGCATCTGTCGGGCACTCGCGAACAGGTGCGGCTGGGTACTGTCGAAGCGGTGCTGAAGCATCTGAACCTGCTGCTTGGCTGACTGACATCCACGTCCACAAAGTGGAGACCTGTCGACCATCCATGTGAATTGAGTCACATTTATTGACATTTTCTACCAAAAATGGAATATCTCGTCCCATGGCCGGTTGCTTTAGGTAGAGAATTTCGAGAAACGGGTTGGACTTTAAGGAGTGGATATGACGACTACGGCAACACGATACGAAAACGACGTCAAGATGCGTTCCGCGGAACGTTCCGCCGTCGCCGTTCCCGACGGCAAGGCCATGGCGAAGAACCTCACTCCGGCGCAACGGCGTGCGGTGGCCTTCGCCCAGCAGCAGATCCTGCGCGCCCGTGCGGCCAAAAAGGCCAAGGATGACCGCCAGGCCGCCCTGAGCAGGATGTGGGCCAATGCCGACCGTGAGGACGGGTTCGCCGACAAGACGAACGACGCCGAGCGCACCCGCGTGGTGGCGAGCGAGGACGGACAGATCTCGCTGCGCAAGGTCATCGGCGAGGTGCTGCGTTCGCTGCGCACCAAGGACCACAAGACGTTGCGTGAGGTGAGCGGCAAGGCCGGCGTTTCCCTCGGCTATCTTTCCGAGGTGGAGCGTGGCCAGAAGGAGGCCAGCTCCGAACTGCTGGTGTCGATCACCCAGGCGCTCGGCGTGCGACTGAGCGACATGCTGATGATGGTCGCTGATCGCGTGCGCGAGGTGGAGGCCCGCAACTAGATTCGTCCGGTATGAGGGAACGTGAATTCTGGCAGTTGGTGGACGAGGTCTTCGGCCGGTCGTATGGCCGAAGCCTGTCCCGCGATCAAAGTCTGACCGCACTTGATTCGATGACCTCGGTTGAGGCGCTGGCCGCCGGCATCCAGCCGCGCGTGGTGTGGAACGTGCTGTGCGATCAGATGGACATCCCCGATTCCCGTAGATGGGGGAGGGATCATAATGCGCCGCCGATGCCGGCGGATGGTCGCTTCTGAAGACGTATGGGCGACGATCGCCTATCGATTCCGAAATTTTTGGAGTGTCGCACGATTTTCGAACAAATGTTCGCTATACTCATGAGAGTGGCTGCCGAGCAGCAGTGCGCCCTACATGTCGGTCAGGAATGGAATCTGATCGTCTGAATGCATCATGAGGGGGTTCTGTTTGTTCACATCATCGGCATGACTGGCGTTGTCGTCTTTTCCATGCGTACGGTGACGGGGCAGTAGGAAAACGTTGCAAGGAGACATTGATGGCACAGCAGACCAAGAAGGATTCGGCCGACCAGCTGGCAGCGCGGCGGCAGGCGGCTCTTGATACGGCGTTGGCGCAGGTGGAAAAGAGCTTCGGCAAGGGCTCTGCCATGCGCCTGGGCGACAAGCCCATCCAGAATGTGGAAGTCATTCCCACCGGCTCCCTGGCATTGGATCTGGCGCTGGGCATCGGCGGTCTGCCGAAAGGCAGGATCGTCGAGGTCTATGGTCCTGAATCGTCGGGCAAGACCACGCTGGCGCTGCACGTGGTGGCCAATGCACAGAAGAACGGCGGTGTGGCGGCGTTCATCGATGCGGAGCACGCCCTTGACCCTGAATATGCCCGCAAACTCGGCGTGGACACCGATTCGCTGATCGTGTCGCAGCCGGACAACGGCGAACAGGCGCTGGAGATCGCCGACATGCTGATCCGCTCCGGTGCGCTGGACGTCATCGTCATCGACTCGGTGGCCGCACTGGTGCCCAAGGCGGAGATCGAGGGCGACATGGGCGACAGTCATGTGGGCCTGCAGGCAAGGCTGATGAGTCAGGCTCTGCGCAAGATGACCGGTGCGCTGGCCCAGGCCGGTACCACCGCGATCTTCATCAATCAGCTTCGTGAGAAGATCGGCGTCTTCTTCGGTTCGCCGGAGACCACCACCGGCGGCAAGGCGCTGAAGTTCTATGCCTCCGTGCGACTGGATATCAGGCGCATTCAGACCATCAAGTCGGGCGAGGATGCGGTGGGCAACCGCACCAAGGTCAAGGTGGTCAAGAACAAGATGGCCCCGCCCTTCAAGTCCGCGGAATTCGACGTCCTGTACGGTGAGGGCATCTCCAGGGAGGGATCCGTCCTGGACATGGCCCTGCAGAGCGGCATCGTCAAGAAGTCCGGCTCCTGGTTCACCTACGATGAGGACCAGCTCGGACAGGGCAGGGAGAAGGTCCGTCAGTTCCTCAAGGACAATCCCGGCCTCACCGACGAGATCGAGCACAAGGTCAAGGTCGCCTTCGGGGTGGAGCAGCCCGATGAGCGCGATGCCCAGCCGACGGATGCGGATGCGCAGTCGCCCGCCGACGGTTCCCAGGAGCCTGCCGGCAAGCCCGTCGACGCCAAGTCGGCGGCAGGCGCCAAGGCCCCGGCGAAGGCCTGACGGTGATTTCCGCGGAGGAATTCCTTCAGGCGAATCCCGTACGACTGCAAAACACCGAGCCTGATGACGCCACCGAGGGATTCGGCGGCGTTCGATCTCGCCACGGGGAACGGGATGAGAGGTCCGTTCGCGCCGATCGTCGCGAACGGACCATGCCGCGTCGGGGAGGATTTGGATCTCGTGGGTCGTTCGGTGAGGGGCCGGACGACCCACGAGACGTCGATTCGTGCCGTGAGGCGGCACTGAATCTGCTTGATGCGGCGCCGCGCTCGTCGGGCGCCCTGTCCGATCGTCTCAGGCGCAAGGGATACGAGGAGCAGACGGTCGTCGAGGTGATTGACGGCCTGAGCCGTGTCGGTCTTGTCGACGATGAGCAGTATGCGCGTTCCATGGTCCGGTACTGCCTGTCCAGGCATCTCGGCGAGATGGGGACGGTGCGTGAGATGACACGAAAGGGCGTGGATCGTGTACTGGCCGTTCGCGTGGCAGCGGAAGCCGCGCAGAACGGGGATTTTGTGGAGTCCGCCTATGAGCTCGGGCGTGTCGTGGCGCGTCGCACCGCCGGCATGGACCGGGACCGGCGTCTACGTCGTTTCTGGGCGGCCGGAGGAAGGAAGGGGCACGCTCCGGACCTGATCCGTCAGGTCGCCTCCGACATCTTCCGCAACGACGGCGATATCGATGAATGAGGGGATGAGACCTCCTATACCCCGGGTTCTGTCACGTGAACCAGTCACGTGGATGGCCATCCATCTCGACTTGACGTCACCGCCAAGCTCTAGCAGCCTACCCGAAGACACGAGCGAGCAGCCCTTAACGTCTTCTGCTTGGCCTTGCTCCCGATGAGGCTTGCCATGCGGCCCCTGTTACCAGCGGCCCGGTGGTCTCTTACACCGCCGTTTCACCCTTACCGGCCGAGGCCGGCGGTCTGTTCTCTGTTGCGCTATCTCTCAGGTCACCCTGGGCGGACGTTATCCGCCATCGTGCTCTGCGGAGCCCGGAAGTTCCTCAACGGCGAAATGCCGTCGCGGCCATCAGGAGGTCTCGGCGGACAAGCATACCATGTCCTGCGACAACCGTCGTCGCCATAGCAGACGTGCCCGGGAAGACACGGGAAAAGAAACGATGATTTTCGTTACGCGGATTTCCCACAAATACATGAATCGTCGGTTAAGATAAAAGCAACCTTTCGCGAAGATGCTGTTAGGTGTCCACAGCGGCTCTGATGCCGCTCGATAAAGGAGGTCCACATGGAAATCGTCGTTACCGGACGTCACACGCAGATCAAGCAGCGCTTCCGTGATGTCGTAGAGAGCAAGATGAATCGTGTGACCGCAATCGCCCCCGACGCGCAGCGCGCCCAGGTGGTCGTCACCCACGAGGGCAACCCTCGTCAGGCTGACACCGCCAAGAAGGTGGAGATCACCGTGATCGCCGGACGCACCGTGGTGCGTGCCGAGGCCTCGAGCGCCGACGAGTTCAGCGCTCTGGATCTGGCGCTGGACAAGCTCACCCTGCGTCTGCGCCGCTCCCGTGACCGCCGCAAGGACCACCGCCGCGGCTACACCAACCCGCAGCCCGTCGATCTCGGCGTGGTCGAACCGCCCCAGGCGGAGGAGCCGGTCGCCGAAGAGCCGAGCAACAGCCCGGCCGACGCCGTCGCCGGAGATCTTGGTCCCGGTGAATCCGTCGAGGTGCAGGTCGGCGACACGCCGATCGTCATCCGTCGCAAGCTGCACATCGCCGAGCCGATGAGCATCGACGAGGCCCTGTACGAGATGGAACTGATCGGACACGACTTCTTCCTGTTCGTGAACAAGGAGACCGGTCGTCCGTCCGTCGTCTACCACCGCCACGGCTGGAGCTACGGCGTCTTCGAGATCGACACCCCGGAGAACGTCGATAAGGCCAAGTAAGCCTTCTCAACCCCCGTCATACGCCCCCGGAGCCATTCCGGGGGCGTTTTTTGATGCCGCAGGCCATGATGTTCGGACGGATTAACCGTGAAAATCGGAATGATCGCGTAGTATGGTTGCAGTTTGTGCCCGAACGGAAGAATAATCGGGCCTGACCGCCAACTTACCGTCAAACTTGAGGAGACGACTCGTGGTAGCAGTTCTGGACAAGATCCTGCGTATAGGCGAAGGACGACAGCTTCGCAAACTCCAGTCAGTGGCGGAAGCGACCAACGCCTTGGAGGAAAAGATCTCCTCGCTGTCCGACGACGAACTCAAGGCGCAGACCGCCAAATTCAAGCAGCGCATCGAGAACGGCGAGGATCTCGACAAGATCATGCCGGAGGCGTTCGCCACGGTCCGTGAGGCGTCCAAGCGCACGCTCGGCATGCGTCACTTTGATGTCCAGCTCATGGGCGGCGCGGCCCTGCACTGGGGCAACATCGCCGAGATGAAGACCGGTGAAGGCAAGACCCTCGTGGCCACCCTGCCGAGCTATCTCAACGCCCTAGAGGGCAAGGGCGTGCATGTGGTCACCGTCAACGACTACCTTGCCAGCTACCAGAGCGAGCTGATGGGTCGCGTGTTCCGTTTCCTGGGCATGACCACCGGCTGCATCATCACGGATCAGAAGCCGCCGGAGCGCCGCAAGCAGTACGCGGCTGACGTGACGTACGGCACGAACAACGAGTTCGGCTTCGACTACCTGCGTGACAACATGGCGTGGGACAAGGCCGATCTGGTGCAGCGCGAGCATCATTTCGCCATCGTCGACGAGGTCGACTCCATCCTGATCGACGAGGCCCGTACCCCGTTAATCATCTCCGGTCCCGCCGAGGGCGACGTGACGCGCTGGTACCGTCAGTTCGCCAAGCTGGTCCCGAAGCTGAACCGCGACGAGGACTACGAGGTCGACGAGAAGAAGAAGGTCGTCGGCATCCTCGATCCGGGCATCACCAAGGTGGAGGACTATCTCGGCATCGACAACCTGTACGAGCCGAGCAACACCGCGCTGATCGGCTACCTGAACAACGCGATCAAGGCCAAGGAGCTGTTCCTGCGCGACAAGGACTACGTGGTGCAGGGCGGCGAGGTGCTCATCGTCGACGAGCACACGGGCCGCATGCTGCCGGGCCGCCGCTACAACGAGGGCCTGCACCAGGCCATCGAGGCCAAGGAGGGCGTGGAGATCAAGGCCGAGAATCAGACCTTCGCCACGATCACCCTGCAGAACTACTTCCGCATGTACGACAAGCTCGCGGGCATGACCGGTACGGCCGAGACCGAGGCCGCCGAGTTCATGAACACGTACAAGCTGGGCGTGCTGCCGATCCCGACGAACCGTCCGATGATCCGTCAGGACAAGGACGATCTGATCTACCGCACCAAGAAGGAGAAGCTGGCCGCCATCGTCAAGGACGTGGCCAAGAGGCACGCCAAGGGCCAGCCGGTGCTGCTGGGCACCGCGTCCGTGGAATCCTCCGAGGTGGTCTCCTCGCTGCTCGACGTGGCCGGCATCCCGCATCAGGTGCTTAACGCCAAGCAGCATGCGCGCGAGGCCGCGGTCGTGGCCGTGGCCGGCCGCAAGGGCGCCGTGACCGTGGCCACCAACATGGCCGGTCGAGGCACCGACATCATGCTCGGCGGTAACGTCGAGTTCCTCGCCGATCAGGAGCTCAAGAAGCAGGGCTACTCCCCGGAGGACACCCCCGAGGACTACGAGCGCCTGTGGCCCGAGACCCTGGCTGCCGTCAAGGCGCAGGTCAAGGACGAGCACGAGGAGGTCAAGAAGCTCGGCGGCCTGTACGTGCTGGGCACCGAACGTCACGAGTCCCGTCGTATCGACAACCAGCTGCGCGGTCGTTCCGGCCGTCAGGGAGACCCGGGCGAGTCCCGCTTCTACCTGTCGCTCGAGGACAACCTCATGCGTCTGTTCAACACGCAGCTCGTGGCCCGCGTGATGGCCAAGGGCATGCCCACCGGCGAGCCGATCGAGGCCAAGAGCGTGTCGAAGGGCGTGCGCAACGCGCAGAAGGCCGTCGAGTCGCGCAACTTCGAGATCCGCAAGAACGTGCTCAAGTACGACGACGTGATGAACAAGCAGCGCACCGTCGTCTACGCCGAACGCCAGGCGGTGCTCAAGGGCGAGGACATCAGCGAGGACATCAAGCGCTTCCTGTCCGACACGGTCTCCTCGTACATCAAGGGCGCCGCACAGGGCAGCGACAAGCCCGCCGACTGGGATCTCAAGGGACTGTGGAAGGCCCTGGGCCAGATCTACCCGATCGGCCTGGACGTCGAGGACGGCGAGAAGGCCATCGAGGGTCTCAAGTCCGAGAAGGCCGTCGAGAAGCTGCACGAGCTGATCGTCGAGGACGCCACGTCCAAGTACGCCGAGCTCGAGAAGATCGCCGGAGCGGACGGCATGCGCCAGCTCGAGCGTCGCGTGGTGCTCGCCGTGCTCGACCGCAAGTGGCGCGAGCACCTGTACGAGATGGACTACCTCAAGGACGGCATCGGCCTGCGCGGCATGGGCCAGCGCGACCCGCTGACCGAATACCAGCGCGAGGGCTACCAGATGTACAACTCCATGGTCGAGGGCATCAAGGAGGAGTCCATCCGCCTGCTGTTCCACCTGGACATCCAGCAGTACGCGCGCACCGAGGATCCGAACAGCAACGCCGACGAGGACCAGGCCGTCGCCGAGGCCACCAAGCAGGCCGACGGAGACACCGAGACCGTGACCGCGGACGAGGTCGAGACCAGCGCCCCCGCCGAACCGGAAACGGTCGACGAGGACGCCGAGGAGGCCGAGGTCGCCGAAGCCGAGGAGTCCGCTCCCGCGGCCGAGGAGCCGGTGAAGACCGAGATGGGCAGCGTGACCGGCCCCAAGCCGATCAGCCACGCCGACGCCAAGGTCCCTGTTTCCAAGCGCCCCAAGAGCGATGAGGCGCATGCCCCGGAATCCGACGGCCGTACTTGGCCCGGAACGCCTCGCAACGCGCCCTGCCCCTGCGGTTCCGGCAAGAAGTACAAGCTTTGCCATGGCAAGAACGAGAAGTGACCATGACATTGCGTCCGCGCCCAGACCGATGATTCGGCGCGGGCGATGACCAAGAAGAGGTCCTCCACATCATGTGGAGGACCTCTTTTCGCATAATGGACTCCTTCGCGGCGGTGCTAGTACCCGCAACATGCACCCGTTAGAATGACAACGGAATTTGTACAAGGCGCGATATGTGCCAAGGAGGAATAGTCATGTCCGAACCATTCACATGGAAAGCGATCCTGACCAAGCTCGTTGGGGGCGAGCATCTGAGCGCCGAGGAAAGTGAGTGGTACGTCGATGATCTTATGCAGGGCAAGGCCAATCCGGCAGCCGTCGGCGCGGTTCTGGCCACCCAGCAGCAGCTCGGCCTCACCAGCGAGGAGGTGGCGGGCGCAGCCAAGGCCATGGTCTCCCACGCCGTTCCCCTGCAGGTGCAGGGCGAGACGACCGACATCGTCGGCACCGGTGGTGACGGTGCGTCCACGGTGAATCTGTCGACCATGGGATCCGTGGTGGCCGCCGCCGCGGGAGTGAAGATCGTCAAGCACGGCAATCGCGCCGCCTCGAGCAAGTGCGGTGCCGCCGACTGCCTCGAGCAGCTCGGTCTTCCGCTGGATCTCGCCCCGGAGGCCGTCGGCCAGGTCGCCGATGAGGTCGGTATCACCTTCGCCTTCGCCAAGACGTTCCATCCGGCCATGCGCTTTGTCGGACCGATCCGCGCCGCGCTGGGCGTTCCCTGCGTGTTCAATGTGCTTGGACCCCTGACCAATCCGGCCAACCCCAAGCATGTCGCCATCGGTTGCGCCAAGCGTGCGATGAGCCCGATCATGGCCCAGGTGTACGCGAGCCGTGGGCAGGACGGAATGGTCTACACCTCGTCCGAAGGATTGGACGAAATGGCTCCCACCGGTCCCGTGAGCATCTGGGAGATCCGTGACGGCAAGGTGACGGAGACCGAATTCGATCCCACCGTCGAGCTTGGTCTGGCACGCATCGCCGTGGCTGATCTTCGTGGCGGCGAGCCTGAATACAATGCGCAGGCCATGAAGGACTTCCTGGACGGCAAGGATCTTCCGTTCCGCACCACCGCGCTGCTGAACGCGGCCTCCGCCATCGTGGCCGATCACAGCCTGCTGCCGAACCCGGATGGCACGCTCGCCGAGCGGTTCAAGGCGGCCTATGATATTGCCGCCGAAACGGTGGATTCCGGCAAGGCCGCCGAGCTGCTTGATCGCTGGATTGCCGCAGCCAAGGCCAAGGCCGAGTGAGATCGACGCGAGGACGCCGGGATCTCGATCCCGAACGTCTTCTCGATGCATAGGCAGAACGCCCCGTTCCGTATGCGAATGCGGAACGGGGCGTTCCGTTTTGGCGGCAGATGTCAACGACGAATACAATAAACCAACCGATTGGTAGGTTTTTGGGCGTGTCGTGGAAATCATTGCTATTATTGCAGTGTTGTTGAACGTTCTAATCCCTTGCCGATCATGGAAGACGCATCAGCGATGAGTGTTCTCCCGGCATGGCCGAATGATGGAGGTTTTCATGTACACGCTTGGCATTGATATCGGCGGAACGAAGATTGCCGGTGCGGTCTGCGACGAGAACGACAAGATTCTCAGCCAGTGGCGCGTCCCCACGCCGACCGATCCCGATGACATCAACGACTGCATCATCGAAATCTACAACGAGGCTCTCAAGCTGCACGACGAGATCCCCACGATGGGCATCTCCGCCGCCGGCAACGTCAAGGCCGACCGCCGTACGATGAGCTTCTCCGCCAACATCGCCAAGTGGATCGACTATCCGCTGGCCGACCGCATCGAGGAACTGACCGATCACAAGTGCAAGGTCGTCGTGGAGAATGACGCCAACTGCGCAGGCTGGGGCGAGTACATTCTCGGTGCCGGACGCGGCAGCCGCAATATGGTCATGCTCACCGTGGGCACCGGTCTGGGCGGCGCCATCGTCATCAACGGCGAGCTGTACCGCGGCTCCTTCGGCATGGCCGCCGAGCTCGGTCACCTGCCCATGGTGTCCGACGGCGACTTCTGCGGCTGTGGTCTGCGCGGCTGCGCCGAGCGCTATACGTCCGGCAACGCTCTGGAGCGTTTCGCCCGTGCTGGCATCCGCCGTATGCCGCAGAAGGCCGACCGTCTGCTCGAGCTGTGCGGGGGAGACGTGCACGCGCTGGAAGGCAAGATGGTCTCCCAGGCCGCGCAGGAAGGCGATGAACTGGCTCTGTACGCCTTCGGCAAGATCGGCGAGTGGCTGGGCCGCACCATGGCCGCCATCGCCGCGGTGATCGATCCCGACGTCTTCGTGATCGGCGGCGGCGTGGTGTCCGTCGGCGACATCCTGCTCGAGCCCGCGCGCTACAACTACATCCGCTTCCTGCAGGCCGCGGCATATCGTGAACATGCGCAGATTCTGCCGGCCACCGCCGGTGGAGACGCAGGCATGATCGGCGCCGCCGACCTCGCTCTGCGTTCCGTCACCGCCTGATCGCAGATACCGGAATACCGATTGCTATACTCGCGCACCGTCGTCAAAGACGTCGGTGCGCGTTTCCGTATGACCCTTGTGCTGGAAGAACATGCCGGCGGCACCGATAAGCGTCATCACGCCGCCCACCGTGCCCAACCATGCGGACAACGCCGGAATAAGGATGGAAACCGTAAGCGCGCCTACGCCGATCACCAGCAGGACGACGAACAGCATCGTGGACTTGCGGACGTTTCCGATCGAAGGGTTTGGGGGAGTGAACGTCGATTCGCCGTCCATGACGTCGTCGGTATCCAGCCAGCTGCGCCCCTGAAAGTCACGCGGACCCGGCTGACGGGTGAACGCCTCCGGTTTGAGGTCGTCCACACTCAACTGGGCCTGTTTCTCTGCCTTGCGCGCGGCCTTGTCGAACTTGCGGGCGGTACGCGACTGTTCCAGATCGCTCAGTTCGTCCTGATGCGACGACATGAATTCGGCCCATGCGCCGTCGGCGTCCTCGGCGTTGTCCGGACCATCGCTTGAGGGTGATCGGTTCTCGTTGCTATTCTTGTTGCCAGTCATATGTATAACTGTAGCCGTGAAGCCGACGTTTTCACGGTACGGAGGTCGTTGTGCTGTATTGGTTTTTCGTCAAAGGATTCGGACCCATCGCCCGTCGTCGCCTTGGACCGAGCGCCAAGGGCGTGAACAACATTCCCCGCAAGGGCGGCGGCATCATCGCCGCGAACCATCTCGCCGTCATCGATGATGCGCTGATTCCGCTCACCTGCCCGCGCATGGTGCATTTCATGGGCAAGGCCGAGTACTTCGAAGGCAAGGGCATCAAGGGCAAGTTCAAGAAGTGGTGGTTCACCTCGGTCGGTGTGTTCCCGGTGGACCGTTCCGGCGGCTCGAAGTCCCTCGGCGCGCTGGAGCATGCCAGGGAGATTCTGGAGGCCGGCCACCTGTTCGGCATCCACATCGAAGGCACCCGCAGCCCCGACGGCCGCCTGTACAAGGGACACACCGGCGTGGCACGACTCGCGTTCGAAACCGGCTGCCCCATCATCCCCACCGCGATCATCGGGTCGAGGGAACTGCAGAAGCCCGGTACGGTGATCCCGGCCAAGGGCACCACGCAGGTGATTTACGGACGTCCGATTCCGGTCACGCGCAATCCCAACGCCACCCACGACGATCTGCGCGAGCTCACCGACCGCGTGACCCGCGAGATCCAGGCCATGAGCGGCCAAGAGTATGTGGACGAGTACGCGCAGAAGGTCAAGGAGCGCATCGCCGCACAACAGCAGCAATAGTGCCTGTCCGGTAGTCTGCGCGACGCATAGCGTGCAGTGCTGCCGGTGTCAGGTCCGGTGAAAGTCAAATGCGGGAGATCCCACGGTTTGGGTCTCCCGCATTTTTCGTTCGGGCAATCAATGCGGCGACGATATGTCCCGCGCCCACACGAAACGAGTCACACCACGGTGAGCGTCACCGTGGTGGCATTGCCCTTCGTGTCGCGCAGACGCACCTGCTGGCCCGGTGCGGGATCCTGCAGCCGCACGGTCTGCGTCAGATCGCCGAGCGGTGCGGTGATCTCCACCTTCAGGCCCAGGGCCTCCAGCGTCTGTTTGGCCTCGCTCTCGCTCTTGCCGCGTACGTCGGGGATCGTAACCATTTCGGGGCCCTTGGACACCACGACGTTCACCGGGTCTCCCCAGTGCATCTGCGTGCCGGACTTCACCGATGCGGAGATGACCTTGCCGGCCTCCACGGTGTCCGAATACATTTCGGACGTGGTCACCTTGAGTTTCGCCTCGTTCAGCGAGGAAAGCGCATCTTCCTTCGTTTCCCCGACGATGTTCGGCATGCTCACCGGCATCGGCCCCTTGGACAGGGTCACGGTGATGGGCTCATTGTGCTTAAGCGTGGTGCCGGGCTGGGGGTCGATGCTGAGCAGTGCGCCTTCGGGCACGTCCAGCGAATACTGGTCCTGTGATTCATCATGGGTCACGTTGTCGAATCCGAGATTCTTCAAGGTCTTCAACGGCTGTTTGCCATTGTCGCTCGATGCGTCGGTGATGTCGTCGGGTATGGTGGCCTTGCGCACGCCTTCGGACACGATCAGCGTCATCGTGGCGCCGTTGCGTTTGCTCACCCGGTCGCCGACGTTCGTCGGATCCGAGGAGACGATATCTCCCCGTGCCACATCGTCGCTGTACTGTCGGGTGACCGTGTACGGGATGCCGGCGACTTTCAGCGCGCGTTCATAATCGGTGAAGTCGGCGCCCTTGAGCGTGCACGACTGCCCCTCCTTGCAGGTTACGTCCGTGGCGGACGGCACCGTCCAGTAGCTGCCGGGGCCAAGGAAGTACCACCATGCGCAGCCGCCGCCGATCACCGCGGCCAATGCCAGAACCGCGCCGACGATGATGGCTGTCCTTTTTGTTCGGTTCGCCCGCTTGTCGTTCGGCGCGTCGCCGGCCTGTCCGGATGGGTCAATGATCTCGGTGGCGGTTCCATCGGAGGAGGCGGTGCCGTCCCCGGCGGTGGCTTCGGAGCGTGAGTCCGGTCCCGACTGCGACGGGGGAGCGGGAACCGCTTCCGACGGCAGGACACTGGTGGGCTGAATGCCGTCCGTGCCCATGGTCCTGTATGACAGTTCGTCCGGTGTCAGCGTCGGCGTCAGTGCGTGCAGCTCCCGCAGCGCGGCCGCCGCGTCGGCGGGACGATCCTCCACATGACGGGCCGTCAGATGCGCGATGAAACCAGATACACGCTTCGGCATGCCGGGATGGCTGATGGTCAGTTCCGGCACGTCCTCATGCACATGCTTGAACACCATGGTTACGGGATTGTCGGAGGCGAACGGCACCTCGCCCGTCAGCATCTCCCCCGCCATGATGCCCACCGAATACAGATCTCCCTGGGGAAGAGCCTGATTGTCCTCGATCATCTCGGGAGCCAGATAGGCGGCCGTGCCCAGCAGCATGCCCGTGGTGGCGAGCGTCGCCTGAGACGCGGCCTTCGCCAGGCCGAAATCCGTGATCTGCACCCTGCCCCGATCGTTGAGCAGAATGTTCTCCGGCTTGATGTCGCGATGCACCACGCCCGCGGCATGGGCCGATGCCAAGCCATCAAGCACCTCGCCGACGATGCGCAGGGTCTCGCGGACGGAAAGCACCCGTTGACGGTTCATCTCATACCGCAGATTCACGCCATGCACGTACTCCATGACCAGATAGTCGAGCCCTTCGAACTCCCCGGTGTCATAGATCTGCACGATATGCGGATTGGCGATGGCTGCCGCGGAACGGGCCTCCCTCTGGAACCGTTGCACGAACTGCTCGCGATGCGGTCCCTGCGCCAGCTGGACGTGCATAACCTTGATCGCCACCGTGCGCCCCAGCTTCACGTCGGTCGCCTCGTACACGGTGGCCATGCCGCCTTCGGCAATCCTGCGCGTCACCTGATACCGGCCATCGATCATGCGGCCCACAGGGCTTTCCGTCACTTCGTTCATGCTTTCAATCCTAGAATCGTCGTTGGCGTCGGCCTGATCCGGCGTTCCGCGCAATCGGAGCCGTCAATCGCGGATATCCGCGGGGATGAACCGTGAGCACACGTCGTGCAGTGCGGCCAGATCGGCATCGTCCAGATCGAGGGTCGACCGTGCGTCGTCCAACGCGTTCTGCGTCTGACGCCACAGTGAAGCGATACGTTCCTTGGAGCGGGACACCGCGCCGGTGCCGGAGAACAGGGCGATGACACGATCCACGGTTGCGGCGTCGCGTGCAGGGGCGGTGAAAGCCCGCTTAAGATAGTCGGCCTGCTCATGGTCCGCATCGGATAGCGCGTCCGCCAGCAGCACCGTGCGCTTGCCTTCACGGATGTCTCCGCCCACGGGTTTGCCAGTCACCTCCGGATTCGAGATCACATCAAGCAGATCGTCGGCCAGCTGGAACGCCAGACCCAACGGCACGCCGATCGCCTCCGCTGTATCGGATGCGTTCCGTTCATCGACGCCGGCGGCGAGCAGTGCCAGACGAATCGGCGCGATGGTGGTGTAGCTGGCGGTCTTCCAACGAAACACGGCCAGGGAGTTCTTCGCCAGCTCGTCGGGATCGTCCAGAGACAGGTGCTCCGCGGCAAGATCGAGCACCTGACCGATCTCCACCTCGCGGTGCATGGTCAGGAATCCCGACATGATGCGTTCATAGTTCGGCAGAATGGAGGTCGCCTCATTGACGATGTCCACGCTGGCGGTAGCCAGCAGATCACCGAGCATGATGCCCAGTCCGGATCCCAGCGCGGCCGCGGACCTCTCAGTGGAGCCTGCGTAGCGTGCGGCCGCCAGAGACGCCAGCGCCTTATGCGCGGAGGGCTTGCCGCGGCGCACATCAGCCTCATCGATGATGTCGTCGTGCACCAGCGCCGCGGTCTGGAACACTTCGATGGCGCAGGCGAGGTCCAGAGCCCCTCCTCGTGCCACGTCGTCGGGATTCCGCGCGGTCAGCACATCATAGAACGCGAGGAGCAGCCGTGCCCGCAGACGCTTGCCGCCCTCACTGGACACGCACGCCTGACGCACGACCTCGTCATACAGCAGCTCGCAGTCAAGACCGGAAAGGGACCGGTCGGTGGGGGAGCAATGCCGTGTGATCAGTTCGCCGATACGGGATTCGATGTCGTTGCCGATGGTATGCGAGAAAGCCTGAGCAGTCATAATGACCAGCCTATCGAAACGGTGTTGACAAACGGTGAAAATCCGGGCGGGGTCCCCATTCGACCACATTGACGTTCGCCCCTAGGCATGCGCGGTGAGCGGTCGTCATAGTGGGAACAGGGTGAAGGACGGCAAAAAAGATGGGCTCGAATCAGGGCCACGAACGCAAGGAGGCGGTCAAATGACAATCGAGGTGGGGCTCAGGCCCCTGGAAGGAGCGTACGCCACCGCGGAGGGGCGCGATGCGATGCGCATGGATGACAAAACGATGGCCGGACTGCGGAAACGATTCCGCGCCAATCGCAGAAGTCAGGGAATACGGCAGGCGGACGCCGACTGGTTCCGCGAGCCGTTCGACGAATGGCACCGGTGGATTTCCGAAGGACAGGACGACGTCTCCCCGGATTCCCTGATGAGACTGTGCGTCGGCATGAACGAAACCCTGGCCATGCGCGATGCGATCATCCTCGCGCCGATGGAGGGCGTGACAAGGGACGATCTGCTTTCGCTGGTGACGAATCCCCATTCGGAATCCAGCTCGACGCTGGTGTGCAACACGCTGACCCGTGGATTCGAAGACGCCTCCCTCGTCCCCGATCCCCGACGCTGCCAGCGCAGCATCGATGCGCTCGCGCATATGATCACGATCGCTCCGGAAGACTACGGCGCGCAGCCCCTGTCGGCGCTCGCCTACCTGCTGTGGTGGGTCGGGCGCGACGAACAATCGCTGGCCTGCTCGCTGCGGGCGCTGTACGTGGACGACTCGTGCATGATGGCGTCGATCCTGCTCGGCGTCGTGCAGCGCGACATCCATCCGGCATGGATCCAAGCCGATATCCGGGAATGATCGGGAATAATCGTCCTTGGAACGTGGTTCACTCTATTAGTTGACAATTTGCTCTTGCCATAAGTGTGTCTTCATGCTATAGGAGACGCCGACAGGACGAACCAGGAGGACAAGTTTGGCCACCGAGAAGGCAACACGGAAGACGACCCGTACCAGGAAGACGTCAGGTGCCGCAAAGACGGCGAGGACTCGCAAGAGCGCCGCCAAGAAGGCCGAGCAGGAGCCGATCAAGCAGAACGACGATCTGCTGGAGGGCGACGACCTGCTGGACGACGTCGAGGACATCGACGACGAGGACTTCGACGAGAACGACGTCGAGGACGTCGACGGCGAGGACGACGTCGAGGAGACGGACGACGACGAGGAGAACTCGGGCGACGACTCCGAAGAGGAGGAAGAGAAGCCCAAGCCCCCGGAACAGCCCAAGGAGAAGGGCGCGTTCGTCGTCACCGATCTGGACGACGACGACAACTACACCCCTTCGGGCAATCCGAAGCGTCGCGTGATCGCCACGGGAGCCACTGCGGACCCGGTCAAGGACTACCTCAAGCAGATCGGCCGTGTCAGCCTGCTGAACGCCGAGCAGGAGGTCGATCTGTCCGAACGCATCGAGGCCGGCCTGTACGCGCAGCATCTGCTTGACACCGAGGACGATCTCGACTTCAAGCGCAAGCGTGAGCTCAAGTGGGCCGCGAACGACGGCCGCAAGGCCAAGGACCACCTGCTGGAGGCCAACCTGCGACTTGTGGTCTCCTTGGCCAAGCGCTACACCGGACGAGGCATGCTGTTCCTGGATCTGATCCAGGAGGGCAACCTCGGTCTGATCCGCGCCGTGGAGAAGTTCGACTGGAAGAAGGGCTTCAAGTTCTCGACCTACGCCACCTGGTGGATCCGCCAGGCCATCACCCGAGCGATGGCCGATCAGGCCCGCACCATCCGCGTGCCCGTGCACATGGTGGAGGTCATCAACAAGCTCTCCCGCGTGCAGCGTCAGATGCTGCAGGATCTCGGCCGTGAGCCCACGCCCGACGAGCTGGCGCGCGAGCTCGACATGCCGGTCGAGAAGGTGCAGGAGGTCCAAAAGTACGGCCGCGAGCCCATCTCGCTGCACACCCCGCTGGGCGAGGACGGCGATTCTGAGTTCGGCGACCTGATCGAGGACACCGACGCCATCGCCCCGTCCGATGCGGTCGCGTTCTCCCTCCTGCAGGAACAGTTCAAGCAGGTGCTGGAAACCCTGTCCCCGCGTGAGGCTGGCGTGATCAAGATGCGCTACGGTCTGGAGGATGGACAGCCCAAGACCCTGGACGACATCGGCCGCGTGTACGGCGTCACCCGCGAGCGCATCCGCCAGATCGAATCCAAGACGATGTCGAAGCTGCGCCACCCGTCCCGTTCCCAGACCCTGAGGGACTTCCTCGATCAGTGATCGACGACTGTTCCCGACCATTCGCTCCCTCGCCCGCGCGGGGGAGCGTTTCCATGCCGGTGCACGGTAGCGTGGCCGGCGTCACAATACAGAAATTGCGTTAGCGAAGGAGGGCCATGGCGGCGCAGAAGGAAGAATACGGCGCGAAGGATCTGGCGGTTCTCGAAGGACTGGACGCGGTTCGCAAGCGTCCCGGCATGTACATCGGAACCACCGATTCCCAGGGCCTTATGCACTGCCTGTGGGAGATCATCGACAACGCGGTGGATGAGGCGCTCGCCGGCTTCTGCACCAGGATCGTCGTGACGCTGCACGCCGACGGTTCGATCACGGTGGCGGACAACGGCCGAGGCATTCCCGTCGACAAGGAGCCCAAGACCGGTCTGAGTGGCGTGGAGGTGGTGCTTACCAAGTTGCACGCCGGCGCGAAGTTCGGTAACTCCTCATACAATGCGGTCGGCGGCCTGCACGGCGTGGGATCCTCCGTGGTCAACGCGCTGAGCTCCAGGCTCGACGTGGAGGTGGACCGCAACGGCAAGACCTACCGCATGGAGTTCCGTCAGGGCCATCCCGGCGTGTACACCGACGCGGATCCCGCGCATCCCTCCCCGGACTCCCCGTTCAAGAAGACCCGTAAGCGTTCCCCCACGGAATTGCGTGAGGTCGGCACGGTGGAGGCGAACGTCACCGGTACCCGCATCCGTTACTGGGCGGATCCTGAGATCTTCAACAGCACGGCCAAGTTCAGCTACGATCAGCTGATCGACCGTGTGCGACAGACCAGTTTCCTGGTGCCGGGCCTGTCGATCACCGTGGTCGACGAGAACGTGCCCGAAACGGGCGACGAATCCATCGACGATCTTCGTGAAACGGACGAGATGATGCTTCCGGACCGGGAGCAGAGCACGGAGGCTGCCGTCGCCGAGCAGTCAGAGGCCGATCAGCCCGCAGACGAGGCGTCTTCCGAGGACGGCATTCCCGCCGCGGCGACTGTTGCGGAACGCGCCGGACATGCCCGTGTGGAGGAGTTCTGCCACACCGGCGGCGTGGTGGATTACGTTGACTTCCTGTCCAAGGGCGAGCCGGTGTGCGGCATCTGGCACATCTCCGGCGAAGGCACCTACGAGGAGGAGACCCAGGTGGTGGGTCCCGGCGGTGACCTGCACGCCCAGATGGTGGAACGCACCTGCGGCGTGGACATCGCCCTGCGTTGGACCAACAACTACGACACCACGATCCGCAGCTTCGTCAACGTGGTGGAGACGCCCGGCGGCGGCATGCACGTGGACGGCTTCCTCAACGCGGTAACCCGCCAGGTTCGCAAGACTGTGGAGGCCAACGCACGCCGTCTCAAGGTGAACCTCAAGGATTCCGGCACCAAGATCGAGCGCGACGACGTGACCACCGGACTCGTGGCCGTGGTCACCGTGCGCATCGCCGAACCACAGTTCCAGGGACAGACCAAGGATGTGCTCGGCACGGCACAGGTCAAGCCGATCGTCACCCGTCTCACCGACAAGCAGTTCGGCGAGATGATCACCGGCTCCAAGCGGGGATACAAGGAGCCATCCTCCCGTGTGCTGGAGAAGATCGTCGGCGAAATGCACGCCCGTATCCAGGCACGCAAGACCAAGGAGGTCACGCGGCGCAAGAACGCCCTCGAATCCGCATCCATGCCGTCCAAGCTGTCCGACTGCCAGCCCGGCAACGACGACATCGCCGAACTGTTCATCGTGGAGGGTGACTCCGCGCTCGGCACCGCCAAGGCCGCCCGCAATTCCGGTTTTCAGGCGCTGCTGCCCATCCGCGGCAAGATCCTCAACGTGCAGAAGGCGTCGGTGTCCCAGATGCTGGCCAACAAGGAATGCGGTGCGATCATTCAGGTGGTCGGCGCCGGTTCGGGCGCCACGTTCGACATCTCCCAAGCTCGGTACAACAAGGTCATCATGATGACCGATGCCGATGTGGACGGCGCGCATATCCGCATCCTGCTGCTCACCCTGTTCTACCGGTACATGCGTCCGCTCATCGAGGCCGGTCACGTGTACGCCGCCGTGCCGCCGCTGCATCGCATCGCGTTGACAGGCAAGCGCAAGGGCGAATACATCTACACGTATTCCGACGACGAACTGGCCTCCAGAGTAGCGCAGCTCAGGCGGGATCGCATCGGCTTCGACGAGGACATCCAGCGTTACAAGGGTCTGGGCGAGATGGACGCCGACCAGCTGGCCGACACCACCATGGACCCGCGCACGCGCATGCTGCGTCGCATCCGCATGGAGGACGCCGCCCAGGCCGCGGACATCTTCGATCTGCTCATGGGCGGCGAGGTGCCTCCGCGCAAGAAGTTCATCGTGGACAACGCCGACGACTTCGACAGGTCCAACATCGACGCCTGACGATTCGCGGCCATGTCTTCGCCGGCCGATGCGCCATGCAAAAATGTGGATAACTTTCGAGTTGCTCCACTTATCCACATTTTCGCATCGGCCGGTGGCGGACGATTCGCCCGCGTGCCATAGTGTGCCTTGCACAGGCCTTCCGGAAGGTCCGGCAGGGGACAATGGTGCGCAAAGAAGGGTGATCATGTCCACGAATTTCAACATGGATACCACGGGCTTTCTGCAGACGATCAACAAGCTCGAGCGACGGTTCGACGAACTGACCTCGCGCGAATCGCAGCGCAGGGTATATGAGAACGACGGCGTCAACCCCGAACCGCTCGACCACCGCCTGTACGTGCTGGCGCACGAGGTATTCACCAATACGGGATGGTCCATGGACCTGTTCTCGGCGGCCGCATGCTTCGACGTGACGCTGATGGATGAATGCCGCCGGTTCCTGCAGGGATCCGCATCGGTGGTGCGTCGGTACGGACTGCCGGTATGGCTGTACGATCTGATGAACGCGTCCACGCTCGCGGCCTACACGGGGGAACCGTCCGATCGCATGCCGAAATGCATCCGCATCCTTACACCGCGTGAGCTCGCCATCCGAGGCATGGCAAAAGGCCGAAAGCGCTATGGCTCCAAGAAACAGCGCAAAGAGGACGTCTGGCAGTTCGTCCGCGAGACCCATCGGCTCGGCGCGTTCACCATGCTCAAATGGGGTGAGCGCGAACCGAGGAGCCTGTCCATCGCCCGTATGATGCTCACCGATCCCGGCATCGGCATGAGCATGCTGCGTGACGACGCCGGCGTGGACGGCATGGGCGCGGTTCCCGACTACCGGTACCGTCGCGTGGTCGCCTACGAGGAGGATCTGATGGACCAGGTCGGGCGTTGGGATGACGATCACCGGAATGGCGCGGAGACGGTGGACGGGAACGATGATCACGGATTCACCGCTGTCGGTGCGCGATATCTGCGTGACGGCGAACGGTTGGTCGAAGCATACGAACATCTGTGGAACAAGGAGACCCCGCGCTCGCGGGACGTGCTGCTGTCTGCCGGCAACCGCGACGACAATCGCCGGGACATGCCGCTGTGGCAGAATCCGGTGATGCTGCGCAACCTTGCCATTTCGCTGCTGGGATCCGCATTGGCTTCCGACCTGATCGTGGGATTCGAGGATCGTGATCGCAGGATGTTCGACCGCGGTGTGGAGCAGCTGCGTGAGGCGATGACGATCGTGAAGGAAGACGGCTTTGCCATGATGCCGAAACTGCTGATCGACCGCTATGACCCTGGTGTGGAGTCGCTGCTGTACTGCAGCGAGGAGGAGTCCGAATCGAGGCAGCGTCTGTTCCGTGATCTGTGCGAGGGACTGGCCTGCGTGGTCCTGCACCGGGTGTCCGACGATGCTCGGTCCCGGCGGATGGCGATCGCGCTGATCGAATGCGAGACGGGAGCGTACGAGGAACTGGTGAGTGATTGCGATGAAGCCGCTTGTCAAAAGTAGTTTAACGTTTTACCATATGAGAGGACAGTCTTTTTGCGAAGACGGTCAACCGACGTTGCAATGAAGACGAATGCGCCGAGAGCATGACCTCGGCCTCAACGAAGGAGTTGTCATATGACTGGAACGATCGATCGGGCCGAAGTGTTCTCTCTGCTCGAATCCTTTGCCTCGGCGGATGCGGGCATCGCCGTGGTGGGCTCGATGAACGCCGACTACACCGTGACCACCGAGCGTCTTCCCCAGCCGGGCGAGACGGTGAACGCCGGACCGCTGCGGGTGCTGCCCGGCGGCAAATCAGGCAATCAGGCCGCGTCCGCGGCGAAGATCGGCGCCAAGGTGCGACTGCTCGGCGCCGTTGGACAGGACTCCAATGCCGAGTTCCTGCTCGGCGAGCTGAGGAAGGCCGGCGTTGACGTGTCCGACGTGCTGCATGTTCCCGGTCCCAGTGGCACCACCGTCATCACCGTGGACTCGCACGGCGAGAACACGATCGTCTACTCGCCGGGATCCAACGCGCAGGTGGACGTCGACTACATCCGCGACCACGCCTCCGTCATCACCAATGCCGCTGTGCTGGGATTGTGCCTGGAAAGCCCCCTGCCGGCGGTGATCGAAAGCGCGAAGATCGCTCACGAGGCCGGTGTCAAGGTGCTGGTCAACGACTCCCCGTTCATCCCGAAGCTGCCTGCCGAGCTGATCGCCAACTCCGACATCCTGCTGGTCAACGAGCATGAGATGAGCCAGCTGCTGGGTCTGAGCGAGCCGGAGGACGGGGACTGGGACGGCGTCGATTGGACCGCGATCGCCTCGACGCTGCACGATTTCGGATACGAACAGGCCGTGATCACGCTCGGCGGTGACGGCAGCGTGGTCGTCGACGGCGATCAGGTGGAACGCATCAGCCCGGTACGCGTGGACGCCGTTGACACCACGGGCTGTGGCGATTCGTTCATGGGCACCATTCTGGCCGGTCTGGCCGCGGGCCTGACCTTGGGACGTGCGGCGCAGGTCGCGTCCTATGTGTCTGCCTATGCGGCCACCGGCGCCGGCGCACAGGCCTCCTACGGCGACGTGCGTCAGATTCGCGAGCTGTTCGGCGCCTGACCGATGAGCAAACGAACGACGATCCGAGACGTCGCGGCTGCGGCGGGGGTGTCGGTCACGGCGGTATCGCTGGTGCTCAACAACCGCCCGTCGCGCGTCTCCGAGGAACGCCGCAGAATCATCCTTGACGCGGCCGAGCGCCTACACTACGTGCCCAATCAGGTGGCGCGCACTCTGGTCACCCAACGGTCCATGCTGCTGGCCCTCATCATGCCGGATGTTCAGAATCTGTTCTTCGCCGCGCTGGCGAAACGGATCGAAGACGAATGCCGGCAGGCCGGATACTCGCTGATCATCGCCAACACATCCGATTCCCGAATGGCGGAATCGGAGATTATCCGGCGGCTCTCCGCGCGAGGCGTCGACGGCATGTTCCTCATCGCGGCCGGGGAGTCCTGCGCGAACGTCGACGCCCTGCGATCGGACGTATCCGAATGCCGATGCCCGGTATTGTTCGTGGATCGCCTGATCGATCTCGACTGGTGCGATGGCGTGGGCATCGACAACCGGGCCGGGGGGCGAATGGCCGCACAGTTCCTGTTGGAATGCGGTCATCGACGTATCGCCTGCGTGTCCGGCGACACTCGCATCGGCAATGCCTACGAGCGCCGTGACGGCTTCCTGGAGGCGTTGCGCAACGCCATAGCAGAGGATCCCGTGGCCGTGGTGGAGGGCGACTACCGATTCGAGGGCGGCTATGACGCCGCTGACGCCGTGCTGGAATCAGGCGCCACTGCGGTGTTCTGCTGCAACGATCTGATGGCCATGGGACTGATGCAGCGCATGCACGAGCGTGGCCTTGCCGTTCCCGCCGATCTTTCGGTGATCGGTTACGACGGCATCGCCGAACGGTTCGGATTCGGCAATCCGCTGACCACGATCGGACAGAAGATCGGATGGCTCGCCCATGAATCGGCGATGATCATGCTCGATCGCATCGATCATTCCGGTTCGGACGATTTCCGTCACGTCACGCTGCCGCCGGAACTGATCCGTCGCGGAACCGTACGGATCATCTGAGTGCACGCCGTCCGTTGCCCGCCGGCGCATGTCGGCGCGGAAGGCAAAAATCGGAGGCATGAACGACCCCACATGTCCGGACTGGCTCACCCCTGAGACACGGGACTGGTTCACTCATGCCTTTGGCTCGCCGACCGTCGTGCAGCAACAGGCATGGAATGCCATCCACTCCGGTGACAACGTGCTGGTCACCGCGCCGACGGGATCGGGAAAGACCCTTGCCGCGTTTCTCTCCGCCATCGACACGTTGATTCGGCAGGAGAGCGAACCGGGAAACGCCGCGGTCGGTGCCTCATCGTCGGCCGCGTCACGCCGCGGCGTACGCATCCTCTACATCTCACCACTCAAGGCACTGGGCGCCGACGTGGCCAAGAACCTCCGCCGTCCATTGGACGGTATTGCCGAACGTTTCGAACAGGCGCATGGTCGCGCGCCGCGGATCACCGTGGGCATGCGCAGCGGCGACTCCACCCCCAAGGAACGGCGAGCCATCGCATCCCATCCGCCTGACATCCTCGTCACCACGCCGGAATCCCTGTACCTGCTGCTCACCTCGAAGGCCAGACGCATCCTCACCACCGTGGACACGGTGATCGTCGACGAGATCCACGCGCTGGCGGGCACCAAGCGCGGCGTCCACCTGACGCTCAGTCTGGAACGGCTCGTCCTGCTGGCGGGAGAATTCCAGCGCATCGGACTGAGCGCTACGGTACGACCGCTCGACACGGCGGCTGAATTCCTCGCCGGCGCACGCGACGTGTCCGTCATCGCCCCGCGGGATAGCCCGTCATTCGCATTGCGGATCATCAATCCCGCCGACGAGATGCGCGACATCACGGTTCCGTCAATGTCGGGCGACGATGATGATCACGGATCGATATGGCCTAGGGTCGAACGGTCCATTCTCAACGACATCCTTGCCCACCGCACCACGCTCGTATTCGTCAACTCAAGAGGACTGTGCGAAAAGCTCACGGCCAGACTTAACGACCTGTACGCCGAACGAATCCACGGCCTCCAACCGCTGCGCTATCGCAACCGCGACCATTACGATGCCGTGGCGGGATCCAGTACCATGCTGGTGCATGGCCATGCGCCGGACGACATCATCGCCATGGCCCACCACGGATCCGTCTCCAAGGAACGACGACACCAGGTGGAGGCCGATCTCAAGGCCGGACTCCTCAAATGCGTGGTGGCCACCAGCAGCCTCGAGCTCGGCATCGACATGGGAACGGTCGACCTGGTCATCCAAATATCCCCGCCGTTCTCCGTATCCAGCGCACTCCAGCGTGCGGGACGCGCCGACCACCGGGTCAACGGCATCTCGCACGCATGGTTCTACCCGCTCACCCGAGAGCAGATCCTCATCACCGCAGCCACCGCCGAGGCCATGCGGGACGGACACATCGAATCGCTGACCATACCCGCCAATCCGTTGGACGTCCTCGCGCAGCAGACCGTGGCTGCGGCCGCCATGGGACAGCTCGACCACGACGACTGGTACCGGGTCGTCCGTCGGGCCGCCCCATACCGTCATTTGGACGAGAACGCCTACGACGCGACAATCGGCATGATGTCGGGCCAGTACAGCGGCGAGGAATTCTCCGTCTTCCGCCCCGCACTCGTCTGGGACCGGCGCACCGGCGCCATCAGCGCCAGACCGGGGGCGCAACGCCTCGCCGTCACATGCGGCGGCACCATCCCCGACAGGGGAACCTACAGCGTGGTCCTCGCCGACGAATCCGCCGGCAGAGGGGCCAAACGCGTCGGCGAACTCGACGAGGAAATGGTCTACGAATCCCGCATCGGCGACGTGATCACCCTAGGCACCTCCACCTGGCGCATCCGGGAAATCACTCACGACCGTGTCATCGTCACCCCCGCCCCTGGGCAGACCGCACGACTGCCGTTCTGGCACGGAGACGGGCCGGGGCGAGACGCCGACAGCGGCGAAACCATAGGACGCGTCACCCGTGAACTGACCGCCGGGCTCGACCATGACAGCCGATTCGTCGGCCCCATACTCCGTCGACTCCGCAACGATGGACTCGACGAACAGGGAATCGACGAACTCTCCCATCTGCTCGCCGAACAGCAGGCCGCCACCGGACGCATCCCCGACGACCGCACACTCGTCATCGAGCGATGCCAGGACGAGGACGGCGACTGGCGGGTGATCATCCATTCGCCATACGGGCGGAGAATCCACGAACCATGGGCCATGGGCATCGATATGCGGCTCAGGGAGCAATACGGATACGAAGGCCAGACCATGGCCGCCGACGACGGCATCGTGCTGCGCGTGCCGGACACCAGCGAGGCATTGCCATGGAAAAGCCTGATCGTCTTCGAACCGGACGAGCTTGAGCAAAACGTTCGACGGCACATCGCCGAAACGGCCCTGTTCGCCGCACGATTCCGGGAAAACGCCGCACGATCGCTGTTCATGCCGCGCATGAACCCCACGCGACGCGTGCCCCTATGGCAGCAGCGGCTGCGAGCCGCACAGCTGCAGACCGCGGCCTCGGCCATACCCGGGTTCCCCCTCATCCTCGAAACCGCGCGCGAATGTCTGCAGGACGTCTACGACATGGCCGCGCTCCGTCGCATGATGACCGCGCTCGCGAACGGTCGCATCGCCGTGGCAAGCGCGCAGACCATTACCCCGTCGCCGTTCGCCCGGTCGCTGCTGTTCGGCTACACCGGCGCCTACATGTACCAGTACGACGTGCCGCAAGCCGAACGTGCCGCCGCCACGCTTGCCTTGGATCCCGAGCTACTCGCGGGACTGCTGGGCGATGACGGTGCGGAGACGAGTCTGCCGCTTGACGCACAGGTGATCGAACGGACCGAGGCCGAGCTGCAGTGTCTGGCCGATGACCGGCGCAAACACGGCATGGAAGGAGTCGCCGATCTGCTGCGTCTTCTGGGCCCGCTTTCCGTGAACGACATCGCCGCGAGACTGCGGGACGGACAGTCGGCGGGGGAGTATGTCGAACGGCTCAGCCAGGAATGCAGGGCCGTTGCTTTGCCCATACGCGGGATCACCTACTGGGCCGCCCCCGACGACGCGCGTCGGTTGGACGAGAACCCCGACGATCTGATCCTGCGCTACGCCGGTACGCACGGCCCGTTCACCGTCGAAGCCATCGCCGAACGATTCGGGCTGCATGAAGGGCAGACCCGGGCCGAGCTCAACTACCTCGCCCGCGAAGGACGTCTGCTGCGCGGCGGTTTCGGGACGGATACGACAACGCGCTGGCTCCATCCGAAGGTGTTCCGCATCCTTCGCCGCCGGTCCCTTGACAAGGCGCGGGCGGCTGTGCGGCCGGTATCGGCCTTCGCATATCAGGCGTTTCTGGTGGATCGTCTGGGGCCGCAGTCGGTCGGCGGACAGCGATATGAGGGGGTTGACGGCCTGTTCGACGTCATCGGAATGCTGGAAGGCGTGGCGCTTCCGGCGGCCATGTGGGAGACGACGGTATTCCCGTCCCGTGTGCACGATTACCATGCCGGCATGCTCGACGACCTGCTGGCATCCGGCGACGTGTTCTGGGTGGGTTCCGCCGTCGGCGGTGCAGGAAGAGGCTCCGGCAGGACCATCGCCTGGTATGTTTCGGACTCGCCATTATCACAAGACAACGTGTTGAGCGGTAATGTTTCGGACGTACCCGAGGCTATGCGGTCCGGCGGCTCCTGGTATGCCCGCCAACTGAAGCCCGACGATGTTCCGGATTCGGTGTTCCTGACACGTATGAGAGCGCTGATGTGGAACGGCGGGATCACCTGCAGTTCGTTCACGCCGGTTCGTCTGGCTCTCGGGGGGAAGAGGTCGCCGAACCGGAGAACGTCTCGCGGTCGGCGGTCCGTGGGAGCCGTCAGACGCGGTCTTTCGGAACGGTCACGACCGACCGTGCTGGATACCGAACTCGCCGGATTATGGTCGCTGACGTTTCCGTTGTCGAAGGATCACGGGGGCTTGCCCAGCGAATCGGATTCCGACGGCGACGCGATCGCCACGCGCCGGGTCGTGGACGTGACGGAGAGCCTGCTGGACCGGTACGGCGTGGTCAGTGCGCCACTGGTCGAAATGATCGGACTCGCCGGAGGATTTTCCGGAATCTATCCGGTGCTGCGCCGCATGGAGGACCGCGGCGACGTGATCCGAGGCATGTTCGTGGAAGGTTTCGGCGCCGCGCAGTTCGCTCGACGGGATGCCGTGGATGCCTTGCGCTCCGCGGCGGCTGACGCCGATGGATGCGGACGCGGGGCTGGTAATGAGTCTGTGTCCGTCATCGCGATGGATGCGCTTGATCCGGCCTGCCTGTTCGGCGCTGCGATCCCATGGCCCGATCCGGCTCCCATGCCCGACAACATGTCGATCGACGTCGAATCGCATACGATACTGCGTCCGACGCGTCGTGAAGGGGCCGTGGTCGTGACATCGGCCGGCCGGGCAGTGCTGTATGCCACGCCGCGAAGCCATCATCTGGTCGTATTCTCGGCAACCGGAACGACGGACACGGCGTATGACGACGATCTGCTGCGCCGCGCGTTCGGCGAACTGGCCTATGCGTTGCGTGATCGTTCCCGTTCGACGACGTTGTTCTGCGACGTCAACGGCATGCCTCTGACGCGGGGAAATCCGTTCTGGCAGATCATGCATGCCGCGGGATTCGCTCCCTCGCCGCAGGGGCTGAAGATCTATCCATGACTTCCGCCCCTGCGAATTATGGTCCCCGACGGAGTCAGGCGACGATGGCGATGGGGGAGTCCAGGTCCACTCCGGATCCGTCGCGGCGCATATCCGGCGACGGCAGCGCGACCGGAGCCCCGGATGCGGCCGAGGCGAACAGCGGCCACGCGCCCACTCGCGCGAGCAGCAGCGTATCCTGCCCCTTGAGGAAACGCTGGGATCTCACGCCGCCGGTGCCGCGTCCCTTGGTCGGGTACAGTTCCAAAGGCGTGATCTTCGCGCTGCCGTTCTCCGTACCCTCCAGCGCCTCGGAGTCGCCGGCGACCGTAAGCACCACGGCGCCCGAATACAGGACTTCGCCGCTTTCGGTTTCAGACTCCGTCCACGCAAGACGCCCGGCGGGAACGACCGCAAACGCGGCCACCTGGCAGCCCTCGGCGAGCCTGATACCAGCCATGCCGGCGGAATTGCGCCCCTGGGCGCGCACATTGCCCGCGTCGAAGGTCAGCAGAGAGGAATCCGTGGACACGAATACCAGACGATCCTCATCGGCTGCCGGAGCCGCGGCGAGTGCGACGTCGCCATCCTTGAGGTCGATGACGCTCCACGAATCCATTGTGGTGGGGGACTCCCGATTCCACCGCTTGATCACGCCGCCGCGCGTGCCGATCGCCAACGGACGGTCGTCATCCAGCGCCACGGCGGCGATCACGTGCTCACCCGCGATCGGCTCGGTGCTTTCCGTCATCGTCAGCAGTTCGTCGGCGGCCACGCCTCCCGAAACGTTCGGCTCGGCGGTCGCGGGCAATGCCGGCAGATCCGACACATGCGCCAGCACGAAACGACCGGCCGAGGTCACCAGACCATAACGGGACGTGGTGGTGGTGCGGAACTCCGAAACGATCTCGTCGTTCGCGCCGCGGGCCGTATGCGGGCCACGTGCCGCCAGCGCGTCGAGCGCGCTTTCGCCGCTGCGGGCGATCAGCCCGGATGCGGAAAGCAGCACGGAGCAGGGCTCCTCGCTGATCGTCAGCGAAGCGACGCCGTGCTGGGCTGCCTGGGCAGCCTGTTGCGCCGCCTGAGTCGCGCGTGCCATACCCTTGGCTCCGTTGATGGCGGCCTCGGTATCGGCGGCATGCCCGGCGGAGAGCGTTGCGGCCTCGCTGTGCACGGGGGAGAGTTCGCCACTGGGTGCGGCATCCAGCAGCACCGTGCGTCGGGGAGTACCCCACTTGGCTACGGCCTGGTCCATCTCATCGGTCACCACACGATCCAGTCGCTCATCGGAGCCGAGGATCTCGTCAAGTTCTTCGATGCGGCGGCGGAGGTCATCACGTTCCGCCTCCAGTTCGATACGGCTCATGCGGGTCAGTCGGCGCAGACGCAGATCAAGGATGTACTGCGCCTGAATGTCGTCGAGCTCGAACACCGCCATCAGACGGGTCTTGGCGGCATCGGCGTCCTCGGATCCTCGGATCACCTGAATGACCTCGTCGATGTCGATCAGGGCCAGCAGCAGGCCCTCCACCAGATGCAGGCGCTCCTCGGCCTTGCGCTTGCGATAGGCGCTGCGGCGGCGGACCACGGAACGTCGATGGTCGATCCACACCTGCAGCAGCTCCCTGAGCCCCATGGTGTGCGGTCGGCCGTCGACAAGCGCCACATTGTTGATCGTGAACGAATCCTGCAGCGGAGTGTGCTTGAACAGCTGGGCGAGCACGGCCTCCGGATTGAAGCCGGTCTTCACCTCGATCACCAGACGCGTGCCGTTGTGCCGGTCGGTCAGATCGATGGCACCGGTGATGCCCTCGAGCTTCTTGCTCTTCACCCCTTCGGAGATGCGTTCCAGCACCTTCTCCGGCCCCACCATGAACGGCAGCTCGGTCACCACAATGCCCTTCTTGCGCGCCGTGATGTTCTCCACATGCGTCACCGAGCGCGTGACGAACGATCCTCGACCGTTCTCATACGCCTCGCGAATGCCGTCACGGCCGATGATGATGCCTCCGCCCGGCAGATCCGGGCCGGGAACATACCGCATCAGATCGTCCACCGACGCGTCGGGATGCGCCATCAGATATTTGGCCGCGGCCACCACCTCGCCAAGGTTGTGGGTAACCATGTTCGTGGCCATGCCCACCGCGATGCCGGACGATCCGTTGACCAACAGGTTCGGAATGGCCGCCGGCAGCACCTCGGGCTCCTGCAGCTTGTTGTCGTAGTTCGGGCGGAATCCCACCGTATCCTCGTCGATGTCGGCGTTCATGCCCAACGCCGCGGGAGCCAGACGGGCCTCGGTGTATCGGGAGGCGGCCGGCCCGTCGTCGAGCGAACCGAAATTGCCGTGGCCGTCGACCAGAGGCAGTCGCATGGCGAACGGCTGGGCCAGACGGACCATGGCCTCGTAGATCGCGGAGTCGCCATGCGGATGGAGCTTGCCCATCACCTCGCCCACCACACGGGCCGACTTCATATACGAACGGTCCGGAGTCAGGTTCATCTCGCCCATCTGATAGATGATGCGCCGCTGCACAGGCTTGAGACCATCACGCGCGTCCGGCAGCGCACGGGCGTAGATCACCGAATACGCGTATTCGAGGAACGAACGGCTCATCTCCTCGTTAAGTGGCGTATCGACGATGTTCTCCCGCACCGTGCGAGGATCGAACGACGGCTTGGTCTTGTGCTTCGTGGCCAACGCTTGAACTCCTTTGCGAACGTGAATCAACCATCCATATTACGACGACTTGACGGGAAGCAGTGGTTCAATGGAAGGCATGAGTGTGGAAGTGCCCGACCCGAATGAGCTGCTGAGGCTGCAGCCGACCGTACGATACGATGACCGAAACGATCAGGGTCGTGGAGGAATCCGACATCTGAGCACGGTGCTGCCGGCGATCAGTGCAGCCATCGGCTGCCCCATGCCGACACCGATTCATGCCGATCCGGGACTCGCCCGCGAACAACTCGGATTGCCCGAGGCCTCCAGCGCGGTCATCGTGCTGGTCGACGGTCTTGGCTTCTGGAATCTGGCCATGCGCCGCGGCCACGCCCCGTATTTGCGCTCGCTGCTCGACGACTCCGCCTGCTCGAGGCCGATCTCCACCTGCTATCCCAGTACCACGGTGGCCGCCATGAGCACGTTCGGCACGGGCACCTGTCCCGGCCTGACCGCCATGACCGGCTACACCCAGTTGAATGTGCAGACCGACGCTATCTGCCAGCTCATCCAGTTCAAGGACGCTCCCGAACCGCAGGAGTTGCAACGCCAGCCGACGATCTTCGAGCGACTGACGGCAGGGGGAGTGCGGGTCACCTCGTCCGGTCTGCCCAAGTTCGCCTCGTCGCCGCTCACCCAAGCGGCGTTCCGCGGCGCGGACTACATCTCCAACGTTCTTCCCCGTGATCGTGTGCTTGCCGCGGCCAAGGCGGCGCGAACCCCCGGTCTGACCTATCTGTACATTCGCGACGCCGACAAGACCGGACACAACTACGGGTGGGACTCCGACCGTTGGATCGGCGCGTTCGAACGCATCGATGCCCAGCTGGGACTGCTCAGCCGCAGTGTGCCCAAGGGGACGCTGATCGTCATCACGGCCGATCACGGCATGATCTCCACGGATCCCGCTCAGCGCATCGACATCGCGCAGGAACCCGTGCTGGCCCGTGGCGTACGCACAGTGGGCGGGGAGCCCCGTGCGCTCATGCTGTATCTCGAACCGGGCCAGTCGGCGGACGAGGTGGCATCCCGCTGGCGTGAACGGCTCGGGGACTCCGCCTTGGTCCGTACTCGTGAGGAGGCCGTGGCCGACGGCGTCTACGGACAGGTGGAGCCGCGCGTGCTGCCGATGATCGGCGACGTGCTGGTCAGCGCGGCGGGACGGACGACCATCGTCGACTCGCGCATCCAGACCGACAAGGCGACCAGGCTGCCGTCCGTGCATGGTTCCCAGACGTCAGCGGAAATGGACATTCCTCTGTTGATCGACGTGGCCTGACTCCTCTGCCGGAGGAGTCTTCCGCGCCGTTATTCACCGAACAGGATCTCATCCCAACTAGGCACCGCGGAACGTCGGCTCTTGCGACGCGGTTTGGCCGGTGCCGCTTCGTCTCCGGAGTGGCCATCGCCCTGCGCGTTGGACACCAGAGGGGAGACCTTGTCGCCGTCGCCGTTCTTGTCGGTGTCGGTCTGCGCCGATTCCTCAGTCCGGGCGTTTCGTCCGTCCTTGCCGGTCTTGTCTCCGTACAGCCAGTCGCCGGTGGTCTTCGTGCCGTCGGCTTTTCGATCTCCCGCGCCGTCGTCATGACCGTCCGGTGTCGTGATCGTCGAGGATGACGGTACGGGGGAGTCCGGCGACTCGCCTGCCGGCAGGGGAGAATCGCCGTGGCTGTCCGAAATGTGGACATCGTTTACTGAATTCTTGTCATTCTGGGAACGGTCGAAAACGGAATGGGAGTCGTCCGGTTCTCCGCCGTTCGGCTCGAAGCGCTTCGCCTTCAGCAGCATGCCCGCCGTCGTATTCATGGGCGTGACCGAATTGTCACGCATGTCCCACGCCCACTCTGCCTTGATCAGACGCCCCGCGGTCTCGAACGACGCATGGATACGCCATGGTTCACGGGTGTGGCGGGTGGCCGACCAGCGAACCGTGTCCATGGGAATATGGGCCGCGCGCAGCGATGCCTCCACCACGTCAAGCACGCTGCGACTACGTGACGTGGTGGAGGCGGGAGCGGAGAAGAACTGGTTGATGGCGTACTTCTTCTCCGTCTCCACCGGCTGGGCGAAACGCCGCACCAGCACTTCGCTTACGGAATAGTTCTTCGCCACCTCGCTGGGGCTGGCGCCGGCGCGGATCATCGACTGGATCATGGAGATGGGGATCGTGGCGCTGGATTGCGGATCCGGCGCATCGCCACGCTCCACCCGGATCTGCTTGCTGGCGAGAATGCCTTGTTCGAGACGGTCGTCGATACGCACGAGGAAGGAATGACCGTCCATGGAAAAGACCAGATCGCCGTTTTTATCGACACGTTCGAAATGCGCCACCTTGAGCGTTTCATTCGACATACAGGCACCCGACTTCCTACAAAGATCACTGATATATCTATTGTGCCCCACGTGTCGGAATTTTGCGGGTATTTGAAATCGTGTATCCTATGGCGCAGAACATGACGCCAATGTCTTTTGAATAGAAAGGAGTCCCATCATGGCACAGGATTACGATACCCCCAGAAGCAAGGACGAGGACGAGGAGTCCATCGAGGCTCTGGGCAAGAGCTCGAGGCAGAATCAGGCCGGCGACATCGACGACGATGAGAACGCCATCGCCGAGGACTACGAGCTGCCCGGCGCCGATCTGAGCAACGAGGACTCGTCCGTGACCGTCATCCCGATGCAGGGTGACGAGTTCGTCTGCTCCGAATGCTTCCTGGTCAAGCACCGCAGCCAGCTGGCCTACACCACCGACGATGGCGATCCCGTCTGCGAGGAGTGCGCCGGCTGACATGACATACGACGAGACATACAACGGTCCCGAAAACGTGGAGGTGCTCGTCAAGTCACTGACCGGCGCCCCCGTCGATCTGCACTATGCTCACGGCGGTGACGCCGGCGCCGACCTGCGGACCACGCAGCGGGTAGAACTCAAGCCGTTCGAACGCGCCTTGGTGCCCACAGGTGTGGCCATGGCACTGCCCGCAGGATATGTGGGGCTCGTGCATCCCCGTTCCGGACTGGCGGTCAAGCAGGGCGTCACCGTGCTGAACGCGCCCGGAACGATCGACGCCGGATACCGTGGCGAGATCAAGGTCCCGCTGATCAACCTCGACCCCGAACACACCGTGGTCTTCGAGCCGGGGGACAGGATCGCCCAGCTGGTCATCCAGCGCTATGTCGAGGCGCGTTTCATCGAGGCCGAGCGACTTCCCGGATCCGATCGCGCCGGACGTGGATTCGGTTCCACGGGAATCAATTCCTGACGAATGCCGCGCCCCGCAAAACGGGGCGCGAATGCGACGGTTAGCGGGGAAACTCATTACAATGGGCACCACCACAGCCGCGTAGGAGAGGAGAGCATTATGGCCGAACAAGGCAATGACAAGCCCAAGGATATCTCCGCGCACGAGTTGGGCTGCGAGATCAGCGCCGACCCGCTCAACCCGCTGCTGCCCATCCGGCAGATGTGCGAGTTGCACCATCCCGACGACGATCTGTCGATCCTGCAGCGTGCCTATGACCGGGCGGTGATCCAGCATGCGCCCCAGCGCCGCAAGTCGGGCGAACCGTACATCATCCACCCTCTGGCCGTGGCACAGATCCTCGCCGATCTGGGCATGGGGCCGCTGGTCGTGGCCGCTGGTCTGCTGCATGACACCGTTGAGGACACCGACTACACGCTCGATCAGTGCCGTCGTGAGTTTGGCGACACCGTGGCGGGTCTCGTCGACGGCGTCACCAAGCTGAGCAAGATGGACTACGGCGACTCCGCACAGGCGGAGACCATCCGCAAGATGGTGGTGGCCATGAGCCGTGACGTCCGCGTACTCGTGGTCAAGCTGGCCGACCGCGTGCATAACGCCCGTACCTGGCGCTACGTCAAGACGCCCAGCGCCCAGCGCAAGGCGCGTGAGACCCTCGACGTATATGCGCCGCTGGCGAACCGTCTGGGCATGAACGCCATCAAGACCGAGCTCGAGGAGCTGAGCTTCAAGGTACTCCATCCGAAGATCTACAACGAGATCGTCGTATTGGTCGCCCGACGCGCCGGCCAGCGCGAAGTGTATCTCAAGCAGATCCTCGAAGAGGTCAATGCCGATCTGAAGAAGCAGAACGTCAAGGCGTACGTGACGGGTCGGCCAAAGGACTACTTCAGCATCTACCAGAAGATGATCGTGCGCGGTCATGATTTCGAGAACATCTACGATCTGGTGGGTGTGCGCATCATCGTCGACTCGATCCGCGACTGCTATGCTGCGCTTGGCGCCGTGCATGCGCGATGGAACCCTGTTCCCGGAAGGTTCAAGGACTACATCGCCATGCCGAAGCTCAACATGTACCAGAGTCTGCACACCACCGTGGTGGGGCCTGGCGGCAAGCCGGTGGAGATCCAGATCCGTACGTGGGACATGCACCGTCGTGCGGAGTTCGGCATCGCCGCCCATTGGAAGTACAAGGAGAACGGTCAGGCCGGCCGTGCGCTGTCGTCCCCCGACAAGTCCGACCGCAAGCGCGAAAGCACCGACGAATACAAGGAGCTGTCCGAGGCCGACAATCTCAAGTGGATCCAGCAGCTTGCCGATTGGACCAGCGAGACCCCCGACTCCGACGAATTCCTCGGCTCTCTCAAGCAGGACCTTGGCTCCGCGGAGGTCTACGTCTTCACGCCGAAGGGCAAGATCGTCTCCCTGCCCGCCGATGCGACACCGGTGGACTTCGCCTATGCGGTGCATACCGAGGTCGGCCATCGCACCATGGGCGCGCGTGTCAACGGACGCCTGGTTCCGCTGGACACCAAGCTCGATAACGGCGACACGGTGGAGATCCTCACTTCCAAGTCGGATACCGCAGGACCTTCGCGCGACTGGCTGAGCTTCGTCAAGAGTCCCAAGGCCCGAAACAAGATTCGCCAGTGGTTCAGCAAGGAACGCCGCAGCGAGGCCATCGAGGAGGGACGTGACGAGCTGACGCGCGCCATGCGCAAGCGCAACATGCCCATCTCGGCGCTGCTGACCCCCGAGGCGCTCATCGGCGTGGCGGAGGAACTCAACTACCCCGATCCCAACGCGGTGTTCGCCGCCATCGGCGAGGGACAGGTCTCCACTCAGAACGTCATTTCGCGTCTGGTCAAGGACGTCGGTCCGGCCGAGGTGGATGACGAGGTGGAGCAGGAGGCCCTGCCGTTGCAGCGCGTCCGCAACGTCGACAGCACGCCGGGCATCTCCGTCAAGGGCGTCAACGACGTGTGGGTCAAGCTCGCCAAATGCTGCATGCCGGTCCCGGGCGACGCCATCGTCGGCTTCATCACCAAGGCCCAGGGTGTGTCCGTGCATCGTGCGGACTGCCAGAATCTCATCGATTTGAAGAAGCATCAGGGCGATCGCATCGTCGAGGTGGCGTGGAACAGCACGAACGGCACGTTCCTGGTGAAGATCCAGGTCGAGGCGCTCGACCGTCCGCACCTGCTCAGCGACGTGACCCGTATGCTGTCCGATCACGGCGTGAACATCATCTCGGGCACGATCTCCACCGGCGACGATCGCGTGGCCACCAGCCAGTTCGTCTTCGAGATGGCCGACCCCCAGCATCTCAACACGCTACTGTCGGCCGTGCGCAAGATCGACGGTGTGTTCGACTGCTACCGCATCACCGGAGCCAAGGACAGCGCGGAGCCGCGGCTGCGTCATATGTAAGCATATGTAAGTCGAATAAACGAACGGGTGGGGAGAATGCATGGCGCATTCTCCCCACCCGTTTTCGTATGAGCAGTGCCGAATCCCATCCGTCTGGTGGACCGCGGCAGGAGGACTCATTAACGTCATGTGGGCATAGACGTCATGTGGGCACGCGTTACACCCATATGGGTATGAGAAGGGGTCTTCCCCAACGATTCCGACCGGAATATATGGGAAAGACCCCTGACGTCTTTTCGCGTCTATGAAGACGAAGAAGACTACTTCACCGCGTTGAGCCACTGCTCCTTGGTGGCCTTCTCGGCCTCAAGTGCGGCCTTCTTCTTCGGATCGGACTCGTTGGCGATCTTCTCGCTCAGCTCCGCGAGCTGGGCGGTCAGCTGCTCCTCGAAGCTGGACTTGCGGGCATCGGTCTCCGGATCGGACTGCGTCCATTCGGCATCCTCGACGGCCTTGATCTGCTTCTCCACGGCGTCGAGACGGCTTTCGATGCGGTGAACGTCGCCACGCGGCACATAGCCGATCTGATCCCACTCGTCCTGGATCTTGCTCAGGGCCTGACGGGCCTCCTTGGCGGCCTTCACGTCCTTCACGGGAAGCAGGGCCTCGGCGCGGACCAGCAGAGCCTCCTTGGCGGCGAGATTCTCCTTCTCGCTGGAGTCGATCTGGTCGCGATCGGCCTGGCGAGCGTTGAAGAAGGTGTCCGCGGCCTCGCGGAAACGGGCCCACAGTGCGTCGTCGTCGTTGCGTCCGGCGCGGCCGGCCTTCTTCCAACGATCCATCAGCTCGTTGAACTTGCGGGAGGTCTCGCCCCAATCGGTGGAATCCTTGATGCCGTCGGCCTCTTCAATGATGGATTCCTTGATGCTCTTGGCGCGGGCGCGCTCGGCGTCACGGTTCTGCGCCCACTTGCGGCGGGACTGGTTGAACACGGTGCGGGCGGAGGAGAAGCGCTTCCACAGCACGTCGGCCTGGGCCTTGTCGATGCGCACGCTGGTGCGCTGGTGCGCCTGCCACTCGTCGAACAGGGCGCGGAACTTGTCCGCGGTGGAGCGCCAGTTCGTGTTGTCGCCAAGAGAGGCGGCCAGTGCCTCGGCCTTCTCCACGATGGCGGTGCGCTCTTCGATAGCCTTGGCCACGGCGGCCTTGCGCGCGGCGGCCAGCTCCTCCTTCTTGGCGGCGCCGGCGGCGGCCAGCTCCTCGAACTGGGCGTTCAGCGCGGCGAGATCGCCCACCACCGGCGGGTTCGTGATCTCCTGCTTGAGCAGCTTGAGGGAATCGTCGATGTCATGCGGCTTGACGCTCTGCGACTTCAGACGGGTGGCCAGGAAGTCGAGCTTCGCCTTGAGGTCAAGGTAGCGGGTGGCGTACAGGCGCAGCGCCGCATCCGTGCCGTTGCCGGAATCGGTGAACTGGCCGACCTCGCGTTCGCCGTCACCGTCCTTCACATACACGGTGCCATCGTCGGCGACACGCCCGAACGCCTCGGCCTTGGCAAGCTCCTCGTCGGAGTACGAGCTCTTGACCGGAGCCACCTTCGGGGTCTTCTTCGCGAAGGCCGCGGGGGAGGGGGCGTGCGGTTTGGGGGCCGCCGGCTTCGGCGCCGCCTTCGAAGACGCGGAGGCCTTCGGGGCGTTGGCGGATACGTTCTCGGGTGTGGTTGCAGTCTCGTCCGACATGACCAGCTCCTTGTGTTCTTGCGTGAGAGAGATTGGGAAGAACCGAATACCACGATTTTTCCACAACTAGACCTATTATATGGACTCGTGGCAAAAGGCGCATCATTATCAGGTTTCCCGGAGTGGCTTCCCGAAGAACGGGTCGTCGAGCAGCAGGCTATCGACACGCTCCGCAGGATTTTCGAACTCAATGGATTCCTCGGCATCGAGACACGAGCCGTGGAACAGGGCTCCAGCCTCCTGAAGAAAGGCGAGACCAGCAAGGAGATCTACCTGCTGAGCCGACTTCAGGAAGTGGGACAGGAAAACGACACGCCGGTTGAGGACCGACTCGGCCTGCACTTCGACCTCACCGTGCCGCTGAGCCGGTATGTGGTCGAGCATTCCGGCGATGTGGCGTTCCCGTTCAAGCGCTGGCAGATCCAGAAGGTCTGGCGCGGCGAGCGTCCCCAGGAGGGCCGTTTCCGCGAATTCATCCAGGCCGACATCGACGTGGTGGGCAACGGGGACCTCCCCTCCCACTACGAGGTGGAGCTTCCGCTCGTCATGGTGTCCGCACTCGAGGCGCTGCGCGCGTTCGGCCTGCCCAAGGCCACCGTGCACGCCAACAACCGCAAGCTCTCCGAGGGCTTCTACCGCGGTCTCGGACTCGACGACATCGAGGGCGTGCTTCGCGAGATCGACAAGCTCGACAAGATCGGCGCCGATGAGGTGTCCAAGCTGCTGATCTCCGAGTGCGGCGCTACCGAGGCCCAGGCGAAGGCATGCCTCGAGCTGGCCGAGCTGAGCGCGTCCACCGGCGAGGAGCTGGAACGCGAATTCCGCGCGCTGTGCGCCAAGCACGGCATCGAGGAATCCTCCGACGCATACGCCCTGGCCGCGGAGGGACTCTCCACGCTCGCCATGATCGTGGATGAGGCCGCCCGCATCCGCCCGGGCTCCGTGGTGGCCGATCTGAAGATCGCCCGCGGACTCGACTACTACACCGGATCCGTGTACGAGACCTTCCTCGACGGCGCCGCGTCCCTCGGTTCGATCTGCTCCGGTGGACGGTACGACAACCTCGCCACCCAGGGCAAGAAGAAGTACCCCGGCGTGGGCCTGTCCATCGGCCTGTCCCGACTGGTCTCCTACATGCTGCACACCGCCGGCGCCCACGCGAACCGACAGTCGCCGGCCGCCGTGCTCGTGGCCGTGTGGAACGAGGACGAGCGTGGCGAGGCCAACCGCATCGCGGAGGCCCTGCGCTCCCGTGGCATCGCCACCGACGTGGCCCCCACCGCGGCCAAGCTCGGCAAGCAGATCAAGTACGCCGACAAGCTGGGCATCCCGTACGTGTGGTTCCCCGGTCAGGAAGGCGCCGGCGACGAGGTGAAGAACATCGTCACCGGAGACCAGGAGGCGGCCGACCGCACGTCGTGGCAGCCGGATACTGTGTACTCCCGGCAGACCGTCGAATACGGGGACTGATCCGCATTTGATCCGAACAATTTCCGCGTGACTGTTCATCACGGGGAACCGACAACAAAGGACGGAAGATGAGCCAGACGGCTTACAGAACACATCATGCGACCGAAGTGACCGAAGCCCTGGTGGGCCAGAAGGTCACCCTCGCGGGCTGGGTCGATCGTCGCCGCGACCACGGTGGCGTCGCCTTCATCGACCTGCGAGACAACACCGGCCTGGTGCAGGTCGTGATCTACGACGAGGAGGTGGCCCGCCCGCTGCGCAGCGAGTTCGTCGTGCAGATCACCGGCGAGGTGCGCCTGCGTCCGGAAGGCAACGAGAACGATCATCTCGCCACCGGCAAGATCGAGGTCGTCGTCGAGGACCTCAAGGTGCTCGCCAAGTCCGATGCACTGCCTTTCCAGGTGTCCACGGCGCTCGAGAACGAGTCCGAGAACAAGCTGCCCGGTGAGGACGTGCGTCTCAAGTACCGTTATCTCGATCTGCGTCGTCCCTCCATGCAGCACAACCTCAAGCTGCGCTCCGACATGGCCAAGGCCGCGCGCCACGCGCTCGAGGAGATGGACTTCACCGAGGTCGAGACCCCGACGTTCATCAAGTCCACCCCGGAAGGCGCTCGCGACTTCGTCGTGCCGGCCCGTCTGGTGCCCGGCTCCTGGTACGCGCTGCCGCAGTCTCCGCAGCTGCTCAAGCAGCTGCTCATGGTCTCCGGCGTGGAGCGCTACTACCAGCTCGCCCGCTGCTATCGCGACGAGGACTTCCGCGCCGACCGCCAGCCCGAGTTCACCCAGCTCGACATGGAGATGGCCTTCGTCGATCAGGAAGACGTCATGGCCATGGCCGAGAAGGTCATCGCCGCCATCTGGAAGTCCGCCGGATACGACATCCAGCTGCCGATCGCCCGCATCTCCTGGCAGGACGCCATGGACAAGTACGGCTCCGACAAGCCCGATCTGCGTTTCGGCAACCAGATCGTCGAACTGACCGACTACTTCAAGAACACGCCGTTCCGCGTGTTCCAGGCCCCCTACGTGGGCGCCGTCGTCTACCAGGGCGCCGCCGATCTGCCGCGCCGCAAGTTCGACGCCTGGCAGGACTGGGCACGCCAGCGCGGTGCCAAGGGCCTCGCCTACGTGCAGTTCACCGCCGACGGCACCCTCAAGGGCCCCGTCGCCAAGAACCTCTCCGACGCTGAGCGCGAAGGCCTGCGCGAGGCCGTCGGCGCCCAGCCCGGTGACGCCGTGTTCTTCGCCGCCGGCTCCCGCGAGTCCTCCCAGCTGCTGCTCGGCGCCGTGCGCGTCGAGATCGCCCGTCGTCAGGGTCTGCTCGATCCGAAGAAGTTCGCCTTCACCTGGGTCGTCGACTTCCCGCTGTTCAAGCCCACCGACGATCCCGACGACGACGATGTGGCGGTCGGCCACTCCAAGTGGACCTCCATGCACCACCCCTTCACCATGCCGTCCACTGACTGGATCGACAAGTTCGATCAGGATCCCGAGCACGCCATGTCCGACTCCTATGACATCGTCTGCAACGGCGAGGAGATGGGCGGCGGTTCCGTGCGTATCCACCGCGACGACATCCAGGACCGCGTCCTCAACGTCCTCGGCATCGAGCCCGAGGAGGCCAAGGAGAAGTTCGGCTTCCTGCTCGACGCCTTCAAGTTCGGTGCCCCGCCGCACGCCGGCATCGCCCTCGGTTGGGATCGCACCGTGTCGATCCTCGCCGGCGCCGACTCCATCCGCGACGTCATCGCCTTCCCGAAGGCCGGTGGCGGCCGTGATCCGCTGACCGGCGCCCCGGCTCCGATCTCGGACGAGCAGCGCGCCGAAACCGGTGTCGATTACGATCCCGAGGAAGACGAGGACTGATCGCAGTCGATAACGGTTCCGATAACCGTTCATAGAGAATGCGAATAGCGCCATCGGCATGTGCCGGTGGCGCTTTCGTTATATTCGGTGCCAGTAGCGAATTGGAAAGCCGGGAATGGGGGAACGCATGGCTTTGGAGATACTGGACTGGCGTGATGGACGTCTGCTGGCGAAGCCGGTGTTCGATGCGTTGAATACCCTGATCGCCTCGGGTGTGGACGAGAGCCTGGTCATCGGCGTCACCGAGAACACCGACGAGGAGTCCGACACCGACCTGTGGTGCCCGAAATACGGGATCCCCTTCGAGACCACCGGCAATGTCGTGGTGGTTCACACGCACAAGACCCGCAAGGCGCCGCCGCAGTTCGCCGCCGCATTCGTCACGGCCGACACCCGCGCCGATCTCAACGGACTGGTCAAGCACACGCTCGAGGTCAGCAAGGTGTCGTTCGCTCCCATCGCCGCCGCCGTGGAGGCCACCGGCATGGAATCCGGCGGCATGTCACCGATCGGGCTGCCGTCCGACTGGCCGCTGCTCGTGGACCGTCGCGTCCTCGACATTCCCGAGCTCTATCTCGGATCCGGCATCCGTCCTTCCAAACTCGTGGTGAACGGCGCGATCTTCGAGTCCGTTCCCGGCGCGCGCATCGTGGACGGACTCGGTAAGCCCCGCCCCCGGCAGGCATAGCGCCATGCATTGCGGAAGGCCGGCAGAGCCGGTCTTCCGATTCCACCCATCGAGCCGGGTCAATCGATTGAAAAGGGCATAGGCTATACTGCCCCGTATGTCTGAAGAGAAGATTCTGAACAACACCAAGGGTGCCGAGCGCCCGCTTGTGGAACTCACCCACGTCGAAAAGCACTTCGGCGATCTCCATGTCCTCAAGGACATCAATCTGAAAGTCACCAAGGGCGAGGTACTGGTCGTCGTCGGCCCCTCCGGCTCCGGCAAATCGACCATGTGCCGTACCATCAACCGACTGGAGACCATCGATTCGGGCGACATCCGCATCGACGGCAAGCCGCTGCCGCAGGAAGGCAAGGAGCTGGCCAACCTGCGTGCCGAAGTGGGCATGGTGTTCCAGTCGTTCAACCTGTTCGCCAACAAGACCATCCTCGAAAACGTGACCCTGGCCCCCATGCGCGTTCGTCACATGGACAAGAAGGAGGCCGAGGATCTGGCCATGGACCTGCTGGCCCGCGTCGGCGTGGACTCACAGGCCAACAAGATGCCCTCCCAGCTGTCCGGCGGCCAGCAGCAGCGCGTCGCCATCGCCCGCGCCCTGGCCATGCAGCCCAAGGTCATGCTGTTCGACGAGCCGACCTCCGCCCTCGACCCGGAGATGGTCAACGAGGTGCTCGACGTGATGATCGAACTGGCCCATGAGGGCATGACGATGATCTGCATCACCCACGAGATGGGCTTCGCCCGCCGCGCCGCCGACCGCATCGTGTTCATGGCCGACGGCGAGATCCTCGAAGAGGCGTCGCCGGACGAGTTCTTCGACCATCCGAAGACCGACCGCGCCAAGGACTTCCTGTCGAAGATCCTCACGCACTGAGATCCACGCACCGTATCGATGACAGACCGCCGTGCGTGACCATGGCGGAGGAAACGAGTGAAGAGAAAACCATGAATGCAATGACTTTCAGCCTGCGACGGCTGGGACGAAAGGCGCTGGCGTGCCTGTGCGCGCTGGCGTGCCTGGTGTCCCTCGCCGCCTGCGGGTCGGACGCCGAGGCGGGCAAGATCCGCATCGGCATCAAGTTCGACCAGCCCGGACTCGGCTTCAAGAAGTCCGGCACCTATGTGGGATTCGACGTTGACGTAGCCAAGTACGTGGCCCGTCAGCTTGGATACTCCGAAGACGAGATCGTGTGGAAGGAAGCCCCGTCCAAGCAGCGTGAAGCCATGCTGCAGAACGGCGACGTGGACATGATCCTCGCCACGTATTCGATCACGGACGCGCGCAAGAACGCCGTCTCGTTCGCCGGCCCGTACTTCGTCGCCGGACAGGATCTGCTCGTCCGCAAGGACGACACCTCCATCAAGGGTCCCGAGGACCTCAACGGCAAGCGCCTGTGCTCGGTGACCGGTTCGACGTCCGCCACCACCGTCAAGGAGAAGTTCGCCAACGAGGTGCAGCTCATGGAGCAGCCCGGCTACGCCGAATGCGCCACCGCACTGTTCTCCGGCATCGTGGACGCGGTGACCACCGACGACATCATCCTCGCCGGCCTCGCCTCGGCATCCCGCGGCAAGCTCAGGGTGGTCGGCAAGCCGTTCACCCAGGAATACTACGGCGTGGGCATCAAGAAGGGCGACAAGGCGTTCGCCAAGAAGATCAACGCCGCGATCGAATCCATGATCGAGGACGGCTCCTGGCAGCGTGCCGTCGCGGAAAACACCAAGGGCACCGGATACAAGCCGAACGCCGAATACAACCCGCCGAAGCCCACGGAGGGGGAGTGACATGCAAAGCTTCATCAGCCTGTTCAGCGAATACAACATTCCCGCCGCGTTCCTCGTCAACATCGAGCTGACGCTCTGGTCCGCGCTCTTCTCGCTCATCCTCGGCGTGATCCTCGTCATGATGCGCATCTCGCCGATCGGCTCCATGCGCGCCGTCGCAGGCGGCTACGTCGAGTTCTTCAAGAACATGCCATTGACCATCATCATGGTGTTCATGGTGCTCGGCGCCTACGCGCAGCTCAAGCTCACCTTCTCCGACACGTTCGCCACGAACTTCTTCTGGCTCGCCGTGACCGGACTGAGCCTGTACACGGCGGCGTTCGTATGCGAATCCCTGCGTTCGGGCATCAACACCGTGCCGATCGGCCAGGCCGAGGCGGCGCGAGCGCTGGGACTGAGCTTCATGCAGTCCGCCACGCAGATCATCCTGCCGCAGGCGTTCCGCGGATCGGTCGCCCCACTTGGCAACACGTTCATCGCACTGCTGAAGAACTCCACCGTTGCGGCCGCCGCCTCCGTGGCCACCGAAACCTCCTCGCTGATGAGCGAGATGATCGAATACCATCCCGACGTGATCGTCTCGATCTTCCTGATCTTCGCGTTCGGCTACGTGATTCTGATCATCCCGATCGGCATGCTCACCACGTTCCTGTCCAACAAGCTCGCAGTGAGAAGGTGACCACATGAACAACACCTCATCATCCGTACTGTTCGACCAGCCCGGTCCCAAGGGCCGTCGCCGCATCACGATCATCAACTGGGCGGCAGGTCTGTGCTTCGCCGTGATCCTCCTGCTGATCCTCATGCGTCTGCACAATCCGCCGGACGGCGAGAACCAGCTCAGCTGGGAGCTGTGGAAGCCCGCGCTCGAAAAGGAGGCGTGGACCGACTTCTACCTGCCCGGCCTGTGGATGACCATCAAGGCGTCCGTGCTCGCCGTCGTCGGATCCGTGGCCTTCGGCCTGCTGTTCGGCATCGGCCGACTGCTGCCGAACGTGATCATCCGACTGGTCTCCTCCGTGGTGGTCGAGTTCTGCCGCGCCGTGCCCGTGCTGCTGCTCATGATCTTCTTCTGGCGCTGGTTCGCCTTCGCAGGCATGGCCGCCCCCTCCTACTGGGCGGTCGTGCTGGCCTTGGTGCTCTACAACGGATCCGTCGTGGCCGAGCTCGTCCGATCCGGCGTAGGCAACCTGCCCGGCGGACAGCGTGAGGCGGCGCTCGCACTGGGTCTGACCCGCACCGAATCGCTCATGCAGATCGAGGTGCCGCAGGCCGTGACCGCCATGCTGCCCGCAGCCGTCACCCAGCTGGTCGTCGTGCTCAAGGACACGGCCCTCGGCTCGATCATCATGTACACCGACCTGCTGCAGGAATCGCGCCGACTCGGATCCATGTACTTCAACATCCTGCAGACGCTGGTCGTGGCCGGCATCGTCTACTTCTTCGCCTGCTGGCTGCTGTCCCGTCTGGCCGAATGGCTGCCCGAGCACATGCAGAAGCGCACCGCCGCCCCGGTGGACACCGAACCGGTCGCGCCCATCGCCGTGATGGACCCGTCCAACGTCAACCAGATCGCCGTGGCCAAGGAAGTGAAGGAGCTGCCGCTCGGCGGCACCCCGCGCAAGTATCACGTCCACCATCGTGGCACGAACGCGTCGATCCACAACTGGCGTCGCACCCGTTACGAACAGGGCTACGATGAGACCCATCCGGAGAGCCAGGCCGATCCGGCCGCCGGTGAAAAGACCGGAAAGACTCCGAAGAAGACCGAGGGACACCCCGAGTCCAAGAAGAGCTTCTCCGGCGACCACCACCGGTTCGGCGCCGCATCGTTCAAGCACGGCAACGACATCGGCAAGGGACACACCGACATCGGCGGCAAGCCTAGGATCTGACACGCCGATCTGACAAGCCACGGTTTCCTTTTGGGGTCCGCACCGGTTTCTCGGTGCGGACCCCTTTGCGCGTTAAGGGCGTGTTAGCGGATTGTCGCGATTCCCGGGCAAAGCCGTATGTAAACCGTTAGGATGCGATTCCGTCCTCGTCATGCTCCCTAGCATGGAATGCGTAATGGCCGGTCGGCGCGATGAAGCACGGGAAACATGTGCTGCGCCGACCGGTTTTCGTTTGATTGAAGGAGAGGACATGCCTTGGTGGGTTGATGTCGCCTACGTCGCCGGCGCGATCGTCATATTCGTCGTGCTTGACCTGTGCGGAAAGTGGGTGGACAAGCTATGATGGCCATTTTCACCACGGTGGGTGTGATTCTGGGAATCGTCGGTGTCGTCTACATGACGTACTCCCTGTGCCGTCCCGAGAAGTTCTGATACGGGTTCGGGGTCCTAAAACGTCAAGGATCAAGGTTTCGATATGGTTTATCTGTATGCTGTTCTGGCATTCGCGCTGATTGCCAGCATTCTGGCGGTGATGTACAAACCGCTGGGCGACTACATGTACGGGGTCTTCACTTCGAAGGATGATCTGTTCTTCGAGCGCTGGATCTACCGGATCATCGGCGTCGCCTCCGACAAGGAGCAGACCTGGAAGGCCTACCTGCGCGGCGTGCTCGGCTTCTCCCTGATGAGCGTGCTGGTGCTTTACCTGCTGCAGAGGGTGCAGCATTGGCTGCCGTTCTCCCTGGGCTTCCCGAACGTCGAGGGCCCTCTGGCGTTCAACACGGCCGCATCGTTCGTGACGAATACGAACTGGCAGTCGTACTCGCCGGACGTGACGCTCGGCTACACGGTCCAGTTCGCGGGGCTCGCCGTGCAGAACTTCGTCTCGGCGGCCGTGGGCATCGCCGTGGCCATCGCCCTGGTTCGAGGCTTCGCGCGTCGTCGGTCCGACACCATCGGCAATTTCTGGGTCGACCTGACCCGCTGCACGATGCGCATCCTCCTGCCGATCTCCATCGTCATGGCCATCATTCTCATGGCCCTTGGCGTGGCGCAGAACTTCGCGGGCTTCGTCGACGTGCATACTGTCGCCGGCGGAAGCCAGACGATCATGCAGGGCCCGGTCGCCTCGCAGGAGGTCATCAAGGAGCTCGGCACCAACGGAGGCGGCTTCTTCAACGCCAACTCCTCCCATCCCTATGAGAATCCGAACATGTGGACGAATCTCATCGAGATCCTGCTGATGCTGTGCATCCCGGTGGCGCTGACCCGCACCTTCGGACGCATGGTCGGCAATGTGCGTCAGGGGTATGCCCTGCTTGGCGCCATGACCACGCTGTTCGCCGTCGGCTTCCTGGCCGTGGTGACCGCCGAATCGTTCTCCAACGATCCGATCACCGGTCTGACCGGAGGCTCGATGGAAGGCAAGGAGGATCGTTTCGGCATCGTCTGGTCCGGTCTGTTCGGCACGACGTCCACGGGCACGTCCACGGGAGCGGTCAACTCCATGCATGACTCCTACACGGCGCTTGGCGGCATGGTGTACATGGTCAACATGATGCTCGGCGAGGTGAGCCCGGGAGGCGTGGGCTCCGGCCTGTACAGCATTCTGGTCATGGCGGTCGTCGCCGTGTTCATCGCGGGGCTCATGGTGGGCCGCACGCCGGAGTACCTGGGCAAGAAGATCGGCCCGCGTGAGATGAAGATGGCGTCGCTGTACTTCCTCGTCATGCCGGTCACCGTCGTCGTGGGCGTGGCGTTGAGCTTCGCCCTGCCGTTCGCCCGCCAGTCCGTGTTCGACACGTCGTTGGCCAACAGCGGCAACCATGGGTTCTCGGAGGTCGTCTACGCATTCGTTTCGGCGGCCAACAACAATGGTTCCGCGTTCGCCGGCCTCACCGCCGACACCCCGTGGCTCGACACCGCGCTGGGCGTGGCCGTGCTGCTCGGCAGGTTCGTGCCGATCGTGCTGGTCGTCGCATTGGCCGGCTCCCTCGCCAAGCAGGATGTCGTCCCGCAGACATCGGGAACGATGAGGACCGACAACCGTCTGTTCGTGTTCCTGCTGGTGTTCGTTATCTTCATTATCTCCGCGCTGACGTTCTTCCCGACTCTTGCTCTGGGACCGTTGGCTGAAGGATTGGTGGCGTAAGCAATGTCTACCGCAACTGCGAATGACGTCGCGAACGATATCGCGTCTGACGTCAGGAATTCCAACAACAAGTCCATGGGGGTCATGCTCGTGAAGAGCCTGCCCGACGCGCTGCGCAAGTTCGACCCGCGCAACATGTGGCACAACCCCGTCATGTTCATCGTATGGGTCGGCGCGGCGTTCCTTACGCTGCTGGCCGTCGCGCAGCTGTTCTCCCCGGACGATCTCTCGCATGGCCAGCCGGTGTACTTCACCTGGATCATCGCCATCGTGCTGTGGTTCACCGTACTGTTCGCGAATCTCGCCGAGGCGGTGGCCGAGGGGCGTGGCAAGGCGCAGGCCGACGCGCTGCGCAAGACCCGCACCACCACGCCGGCCCATCGTGTGGTGTGCTATGACGCGGAGAACGATCCCGATGTACGCGGTCCGGAGAAGGGGCATGGACCTTCGTCGATCGTGGAGGTGCCCAGCTCCGATCTCAAGCTCGGTGACGTGGTCGTCGTGGAGGCCGGTGATCTGATCCCCGGCGACGGCGATATCATCTCGGGCATCGCGTCCGTGGACGAGTCGGCAATCACGGGCGAGTCCGCCCCCGTGATCCGTGAGTCCGGCGGCGACCGTTCCGCGGTCACCGGCGGTACGCGTGTGCTGTCCGATCGCATCATCGTGCGCATCACGCAGAAGCCGGGTGAGAGCTTCGTCGACAAGATGATCGCCCTGGTGGAGGGTGCCAACCGTCAGAAGACACCGAACGAGATCGCCCTGGACGTGCTTCTGAGCTCGCTGACCATCATCTTCCTCATCGTGGTTCTGTGCATCAACCCGCAGGCGTCCGCTGTGGGCGCCTCGGTGAGTCTGACCGTGCTGATCGCCCTGCTGGTATGCCTGATCCCGACCACGATCGGCGCCCTGCTGTCCGCCATCGGCATCGCGGGCATGGATCGTCTGGTGCAGCGCAATGTGCTGGCCACGTCGGGCCGTGCCATCGAGGCGGCCGGCGACGTCACCACGCTGCTGCTGGACAAGACCGGCACCATCACGTACGGCAACCGTCAGGCGTCCAACTTCCACACCCTGCCCGGCGTGGACCACGACGAGATCGTGCGCGCCGCGGCGCTGAGCTCCCTTACCGACTCCACCCCGGAAGGCCAGTCCATCGTGGATCTGGCCCGCAAGGAGGGCATGGAGCTGGACGACATCGAGGGGGCCAAGGCCGTGCCGTTCACCGCCGAGACCCGTATGTCCGGCCTTGATCTTCCCACCGGGGAGCGGATTCGCAAGGGTGCCACCTCGGCCATCGAGCACTGGGTCTCCGAGGAGGGGGCCGGCATCGGCCAGGAGGTGCTCGACGCGATGCATGATCGTGTCGAGAGCGTCTCGAACGCAGGTGGCACGCCTCTGGTGGTGGCCGAGCAGGGTGCGAACGGTGTCGTCAGGATCCTCGGCGTCGTCCAGCTCAAGGACGTCGTGAAGAAGGGTCTGCGCGAACGGTTCGCCGACATGCGCGCCATGGGCATCCGCACGGTGATGGTCACGGGCGACAATCCGCTGACCGCCGCCGCGATCGCCAAGGAGGCCGGCGTCGACGATTTCATCGCCGAGGCCAAGCCCGAGGACAAGCTCGCCTACATCAAGAGGGAGCAGTCCAAGGGGCAGCTCGTCGCCATGACCGGTGATGGCACCAACGACGCCCCCGCCCTGGCGCAGTCCGATGTGGGCGTGGCCATGAACTCCGGCACCTCCGCGGCCAAGGAGGCGGGCAACATGGTCGATCTCGACTCCGATCCGACCAAGCTCATCGACATCGTGCAGATCGGCAAGCAGCTGCTCATCACCCGCGGCGCGCTGACCACGTTCTCGATCGCCAACGACATCGCGAAGTACTTCGCGATCATTCCGGCCATGTTCATGGAGCAGTTCCCCGGACTGGGCGTGCTCAACGTCATGGGCCTGCACAGCTCGCTGTCCGCCGTTCTGTCCGCGATCATCTTCAACGCGATCATCATCGTGCTGCTGATCCCCCTGGCGCTCAAGGGCGTGAAGTATCGCGCCAAATCGTCCGAGAAGATCCTGGGACGCAATCTGTCGATCTACGGCCTGGGCGGCATCGTCGTGCCGTTCGTCGGCATCTGGATCATCGACCTGTTCGTCCGTCTGATTCCCGGATTCTGATCCGGGGCTCGAAAGAAGGCATCTATGAAGAACGCAATGGCGCTCAACATGCGCAGCTATTGGGCCGGCCTCAAGACGGTCCTCGTGTTCACGGTCGTCGTGATCGTCTACACGTTCGCCATGTTCGGCATCGGCCAGCTTGGCATGCCGGACAAGGCCAACGGTTCGCTGATCACCGACCGGTCGGGGCAGGTGGTGGGTTCGTCCCTGATCGGCCAGTCGTTCACCGACTCCAAGGGCGAGGCGCTGCCCCGGTACTTCCAGGCCCGTCCCTCGGCGGCCGGCGTCGGAGACGACAATCCGTCCGGATATGACGCGTCCGCGTCGTCGGGAACGAACCTCGGCCATCGTGACGAGGGCCTCATCAAGGATGTCAGGACGCGTCGCGCCGATATCGCCAAGCGTGAGGGAGTGGACGTCAAGGACGTTCCCGCCGACGCCGTGACCGCGTCCTCCTCCGGACTGGATCCGGACATCAGCCCCGAATACGCGGCCATTCAGGTGCGTCGCGTGGCCAGGGAGCGTGGCCTCAGCCAGGAGAAGGTCGAACAGCTGGTCAAGGACAACACCACGGGCCGTGGGCTTGGATTCATCGGCGAGCCCGTCGTCAATGTGGTGACGCTCAACAAGGCCCTTGACGACCTGTCCTGATCCATTCCGCCCCTGGAGGGGCGGGGCGGGCCCGTTCCTGCGTCTCGTTCGCGGGAGCGGGCTTTCGTCCGTTCGGGTCGCTCTGCATCTACAGTGGAGTCCGAAAATCATCGCGGAAAGGAGCGCATCGCAATGGCAAGGGCGCGAGGATCATTCCGGGTTCTGCTCGGCGCAGCCCCCGGCGTGGGCAAGACCGTGGCCATGCTCAAGGAGGGGCATCGGCTCCGGGCCGAGGGACGGGATGTGGTCATCGCCCTGTTGGAGACCCATGGTCGCAAGGCCACGGAGGTGTCCGCGGAGGGACTGGAGATGGTCCCCAGACGGCATGTGCGCTACCGGGGCATGCTGCTGGACGACATGGACCTGTTCGGGGTGATCGAACGGCATCCGCAGGTGGCGCTGGTCGATGAGCTTGCCCATACGAACGTTCCCGGATCCGTGCATGAGAAACGCTGGCAGGATGTCGAGGATCTGCTGGACGCGGGCATCGACGTGATCACCACCATCAACGTGCAGCATATCGAGTCGCTGAACGACGTGGTGCGTGAGATCACCGGAAGCACGCAGAAGGAGACCGTGCCGGACAAGGTGCTGCGATCGGCCACGCAGGTCGAGCTGGTCGATCTTCCTCCGGAGACTCTGCGCGAACGTCTGTCCGCGGGATTGGTGTACAAGCCCGATCGTGTGGACGCCGCGTTGAGCAACTACTTCCGCGTGGGCAATCTCACCGCGCTGCGCGAGCTGGCGCTGCTCTGGCTTGCGGGCCGTGTGGACGAGGCGTTGAAGGAGTATCGCAGCGAGCATCACATCAGCGCCAAGTGGGAGACGCGCGAGCGCGTGGTGGTGGCGTTGTCCGGCGGACCGGAGGGAGACCAGCTGCTGCGGCGAGGCGCACGCGTTGCCCGTGCCTCGGGCGGCGGCGATCTGATCGCCGTTCATGTCACTTCGGAGGACGGTCTGACGGGCGCGGACCCGGGGCTGCTGACCAGACAGCGCAGTCTCGTGGAGAAGCTCGGCGGCACGTATCATCAGATCGTCGGCGAGGATATTCCCGACGCCCTGCTGGATTTCGCCCGGGCGAACAACGCCACCCAGGTCATCGTCGGCGTGTCGAGGCGCAGTCTGCTGTCACGGTGGCTGGGCCGTCCTTCGGCGACGAGCGGCATCATCGCGAAATCCGGTGACATCGACGTGCACATCGTCACCCATTCGTTCGTCCATCGCGGGCTGCGGATACTGCCCCAGCATCGTCAGTCCCTGGGACTGGGCAGAAGGATCGTGGGCCTGATGTTCTCGCTGGTGTCGGTCCTCGGCGTCAGCTGGCTGTTGTCCATGTTCTCCTCCATACAGTCCGCCCAGCGTGATGCGCTGATCCTGCAGTTGCTGGTCGTGCTTTCCGCCGTGATCGGCGGTCTGGTGCCGGCGACGGTGGCCGCGGTGCTCAGTGGTCTGGCGCTTGATTTCCTCTATACCGTGCCGGTGGGCACGCTGCATGTGCTGCGTGTATCGGATGTGGTGACGATCATCCTGTATGTGGTCGTCGGGCTGATCGTCGCGATCGTGGTCGACAACGCCAGCGCTCGCGCCCGGCAGGCGCAACGGGCCAGGGCGGAATCGGAGATGCTGGCGAGCGTGGCGGGCGCCGTGCTGCGCAGCGACGATCCGTTACGCGCGATCGTGCATCGGACCCGTGAGGCGTTCGGATTCGATTGCGTGCGCATCCTCGATAGGGGACGGGTGATCGTCTCTGATGGCGAACCGCTGATGTCGTCGTCCATCGCGGACGACGGGGGAGACCACGATACGATCTCGCTGAGCAAGGACGGCCCGTCGCTTGAACTGTACGGCCATACGGTCGAGGCCGGTGACCAGCGCATGCTCATGGCCATCCTGTCGCAGATCCAGACGGTGATCGAGCACAATGACTTGGAACGGAAGGCCAGCGAGGTGGAGCCGCTCGCCGCGGCGGAGAAGATCCGTACCGCACTGCTCAACGCCGTCAGCCATGATCTTCGCCGACCCCTCGCCTCCGCCACCACCGCGGTATCCGGACTGCAGCGCATGGGCGACAAGGTAAGCGAGCAGGATCGTCAGGAGCTGCTCGGCGTCGCGTCCAACGGACTCAAGCAGCTTACCGATCTGGTGACCGATCTGCTGGACGTGTCCCGTCTTCGCGAGGGGGCTCTGCCATTGTCCCTGGTCGCAACCGACGTGGTGGAGTCCATCATGCCGCTGTTCGACGAACTGGACATAGGGCCGTGGAAGGTGGATCTCGACATCGCGCCCAATCTGCCCGCCGTCGTGGCCGACCCGTCGCTGCTGCGGCGCGCGCTGTCCAACGTGCTCGTCAACGCGCTGCGATTCACGCCCGGCGACAAACGGGTGCGGATCGCGGCGTCTACCTTCAACGGCGTCGTGGAAATCCGCATCGTCGATCAGGGGCCCGGCGTCCCGGACGACCGCAAGCAGGACATCTTCGTGCCGTTCCACCGGCTGGGGGACACCGACAACACCACGGGCCTCGGCCTGGGCATGGCCCTGTCGAAGGGATTCGTCGAATCGATGGGAGGCACGATCGAACCCGAGGACACCCCGGGCGGCGGACTGACCATGGTCATCTCCCTGCGCGTCGCGGACCCCGGACTGCGGGTCGGACAGCCGATCCCACGCGAGGAGCGGCCCGATCCCTCGCAGATGCTGGGGGAGACCACGCTCAACCTGTCCGGGGCGATCTCCGACGTCATCCTGCCGCTGCCCGGGGAGGGCCCCTCCGAGGAGCGCGGCCTCGACAGGTTCATCAACTATGGCATCACACGCGCCCCGGGCGATGCACGGAACGACGGCCGGGGAACCGATGCCGCCGACGTCTCGTCGACGCCGACGGCGGTCGCGCAACGGACCGGGAACAACGGGAAGGACGAACACAATGAAGATACTGATCGCGGATGACGACCCCCAGTTCCTCAAGGCGCTGAAGATCACCCTGCACTCCCAGGGGTACGAGATCGTCACGGCGCGCGACGGCGTGGAATGCATCACCGTGGCGGTGCGCGAACACCCCGACCTGTTCATGATCGATCTCGGCATGCCGAAGATGGACGGCATGGGCGTGATCCAGGGCGTGCGAGGATGGACCGAAGCCCCCATCCTCGTCGTGTCCGGACGGACCAACGAACGGGAGAAGGTCGCCGTGCTCGACGCCGGAGCCGACGACTACGTGACCAAACCGGTACCGATCGACGAGCTTCTGGCCAGGATCCGAGCCCTGCTGCGCCGCACACGCAAGGAGGATAACGACGCGGCGTCCTCCACCATAACCCTCGGAGACGTGACGGTCGATCTGACCGCCCACGCGGTATTCCGCGGCCGTGGAGGACGGCAGGTCCGCGTGCGACTCACCCCCACCGAATGGAAGGTGCTCGAAGCACTCGCCCGCAACGCCGGCCGTCTCGTGACCAGACAGGATCTGCTCACCGAAATCTGGGGGGCCCAGCACGTACGCGACACCGGATACCTGCGCCTGTACATCTCACAGCTGCGCAAGAAGATCGAGGACGATCCCTCGCATCCACGCTACCTGAAGACCGAACCCGGCATGGGATACCGTCTCGACATCGACGAACCACAGCACTGATCGACCGCAAGGCACGTCGCATGCGGGTCACGCGGTATCGTGACGGCATGAACACTCACGAACCACAGGCCAAGAATCCGGAACGACAAGCGGCCATGTTTTCACGGATCGCACGCCATTATGACCTGATCAACGACCTAGCCTCCCTAGGAAGGGACCGGACGTGGCGTCGCACGGTGACCGACGAACTCGAACGGGCCTGTCACGGACTCGACGGCAGGGAAATCCTCGACGTGGCATGCGGGACCGGCGCATCCTCGCGCGCTCTCGCCAACCGCGGGGCCGCGGTCACGGGCTGCGATATCAGTCCCGGCATGCTCGACATCGCTCGACGGGAGGAGTCCGAAGACCGGCGCGGTGCGCGAACTCCCATCCGATACGAATGCCACGACGCGCAACGACTGCCATTCGCCGACCGACGATTCGACGCGGTCACCATATCGTATGGACTGCGCAACATGCCCGACCCCCGAGCCACACTCGCCGACATGCGTCGCGTGTGCCGGGCGGGAGGGCCCATCATCGTACTCGACTTCGACACTCCGAACAATCCGGTTTGGCGTGCGATATACGAACGGTATCGTGCGATCGTACTGCCGGCGTTGGGCGATCTGTTCGGAGGCAACGGCGACGCCTACCGATATCTTGATGTCTCGATCGACGCATGGGCGGGCAGGAACGGCGTGGCCGCGATGCTGCGCGAGACCGGATGGCATGACGTGGCGTACCGGACGCTGTCCGGCTCAATCGCGTCGATATGCCGAGCACGCGCCTGACTCGTAGACAACATCGACGAGCATTACGGCAACGCGAACGTACGTCGATGGAAGTTCACGCCGTCGTCGCCAACAAGTCCAATCGCCGACCACTGACGGCCACCTTGCCTTGATACCGTGATCATGTGGTTTTCGAGAGTAAGCGGAGCGAAGGCCTGCATGCCGGGCGTACGCATCTGGCGGGAATCGCGATGATCCTCACGGTGACGGTGCTGCTTACCGGCACGATCGTGTCCCGGCCGGTCTCGGCGGTCGAGGATGAGCGCATGGTCACCATCGCGGACATCACCGATTTCCACGGGCACATCGAGCACGGGGAATGGGTCGAGTCGCAGCTGGAACGGGCCCGACGACACAATCCCGGCAATACGGTGGCCGTGTCGGCAGGGGATCTCGTGGGCGGATCGCCATACCCGTCGGCGGTTCAGCAGGACCGGCCTACGCTCGACATGGCCGGCGTATGGGGGCTGACCGTCAGCGCCATGGGCAATCACGAACTGGACCGCGGCGTCGACGACTTCAACGATCGGATCGCCGCGCCCGACAACGGCATAGCCTGGCTTGCCGCCAACGTGACGCATACGAAACAGTTCTCCAACCTTCACGATTACTCCATGCGCACCATCAACGGCACGCGCGTCGCCTTTGTCGGAGCGGTCACCGATCGTCTTTCCTCGGTGCTGTCCGCAAGCGTCATGAAGGACGTGCAGCTGAACGACACCGCCGTGCGCAGCATCAATCGCGTGGCCGACCGGCTTTCCGATGGAGACGAGTCCAATGGAGAGGCCGACGTTGTAGTCGCACTCATCCATGATGATGCGGACGCCATCGCCAAGGACCGGACCGGGTTGGACGGCAATATCGATCTCGTCTATGCCGGGCACACGCACGCGAACAAGACCGGACGGCACACCCGCTCCGGCGCGCCCATCATCGAAGCCGGCAGCTACGGCAATGCCGTCGCAGTGCAGGATCTGCTCGTCTCCGGGAGTGGCAGGGATTCCCACGTGACCGTTCGGGATGCGTTCGGCGTCCCATTGGAGAGGCGTGCCGACACCACCGTACGTACGGCGTCGGCGGGATCCTCTCCGGCGGTTGATCAGCGGGCGGGAGACATCGTGCGAGCCGCCAACGCATTCGCCCATGCCGACGGCGACGTTCCCGTCTCGAAGGTGAGCCAGCCGTATGACAAGACCGGCGAACGCGGGCGCGACGCGTTCGGGGAGACGCCGACGTTCGGGTCGGATTCTCCAATCCCGGCAGTCTGCGCACACGGGCCCTCGATCTGAACGGCGACGGCACGGTCACGGTCCGCGAGGCTCGGGACATGATGGCGCTCCAGTTCGACAACGCGACGGTCACGCTTGACGGCGCCCACGTCAAGCGACTGGTTGCCAGGCAGTGGAAACGTGGCCGGGATGGCGCCTGGCATCGCGGCGCGCTGGGCGTATCCTCCAACGTGTCCGCCGACATGTCGTTCTCCGACCGCACGGCGACGGTCAGGGAGCTGCGGATCGACGGCATCCCCGTCACCGACGACCAGACGGTCCTCGTGGCGGGCAACAGCTTCCTGCTCACGGGAGGGGACGGCTTCTCGGACTTCCTCTCCGGCAGGGACTATCGGGACACGGGCGTCCCCTACGCCCAGACCCTTATCGATTTCCTCCGTTCCGGCGGCGCGTTCCGATCCGGTACCGGGAACACGTGACGGGATATGCCGTCGCAACGGGAGCAAAGCGACTACAGTGGTCTGCACGAACTCAACGTGGAGGAGGCTGTCATGGGAGACACCCGGTATATCAACAGCACGCTGAAAAGCGCGTCCGATTCCAGCCGAGGACTCGACAAGGCCATCAAACGGCAGAAGTCATTGCAGGAGCGACTGGAACTCGCCAGTCAGACGTCGGCGCTGCTGAGCTCGGTGTGGAGCAAGCATCCATCGACCCGCCTGAGGTTCGGCCAGGGGGTGACCGACCTGTCGGACGTCAAGGGATCGTCCACGCCGGGATTCCATGCCACCAGTGCCGAGGGGGAGCGGTTCATCGCGCTGAGCTCCACCGAGATCGCCCGATACCAGAGTCTGCTGTATGCCAATGGCTCGGCGGGCGGACACCGTCGTCTGCTGATCGTGCTGCAGGGCATGGACGCCTCGGGCAAGGGCGGCATCGTGCGTCACGTGTTCCGTCAGGTCAATCCGATGGGCATCCACTACCACGGGTTCGGCAAACCCACGGATGAGGAAAAGGAGCATGATTTCCTCTGGCGCGTGCGCAGGGAGCTGCCGGCGGACGGATGGATCTCCATCTTCGACCGGTCCCACTACGAGGACGTGGTGATGCCCCACGTCTACCACACCATGGAGGATGACGTGTGGCGCCCCCGCTACGAGACGATTCGCCGGTTCGAGAAGGATCTGGTCGCCGACGGGTGCGCGATCATCAAGATCTTCCTCGTCGTCTCCCGCGAGGCACAGCGCAAGCAGTTCCTCGAGCGGCTCGACGATCCGACCAAGTACTGGAAGTTCGACGAATCCGATCTGGACGCGCGCGACCGGTGGGACGACTACATGGCCGCGTGGCAGGAGGTATTCGAACAGACCGGCACCGGCTACGCACCCTGGTACATCGTGCCGGCCGACAACCGATGGTATTCCCGCGCCGTGGTCTCCGAACTGCTGCGCGTGACCCTCAAGAGCATGGACCTGTCTTGGCCCGCAGCGGACTTCGACATCGATGCGGCCAGACAGCGGCTGCGTAAATGACCGATGCGCACACGATTCGTCACACACCGTTGACGGGCGCCGTCCGTCCGAAACCCACGGCCGACGCCACCCGCTAGACTTGGTCGGGTGGAACAAGGGACTTTACAGGAATTGATACCGGGGTACGGCGATGACGACCGCAACCTCGACGCCGACGCCATCTACGACCGTTTCTTCTCATGGGTGGAATCACGGGGCATCACCCCATGGCCGCATCAGGAGGAGGCCATCATGTCGCTGCTCGCCGGCGACCACGTGATCCTGTCCACCCCCACCGGGTCCGGCAAATCACTGGTGGCGCTGGGCCTGCACTTCGCGGCGCTGTGCACGGGCCGCCGCTCATACTACACCGCGCCCATCAAGGCGCTCGTGTCGGAGAAGTTCTTCGATCTTGTGGCCACGCTCGGCCGCGACAATGTCGGCATGATCACCGGCGACACGCATATCAACGCCGATGCGCCCGTCATCTGCTGCACCGCCGAGATCCTCGCCAACCAGGCGCTGCGCGAGGGCGAGCGCGCCGACATCGGCTGCGTGGCCATGGACGAATTCCACTACTACGGCGATCCCGAACGCGGATGGGCATGGCAGGTGCCGCTGCTCACCCTGCCCCACACGCAGTTCCTGCTCATGAGCGCCACGCTCGGCGACGTGACCGGCATCGCCGACACGTTGGAGCGGCATACGCGCGCCGACGTAGCCATCGTAGACGACGCGAAACGTCCCATCCCGCTCAGCTACGAATACGTCGACACACTGCTCGCCTCCACCGTGGAGCTGACCATGCGCCGCGGCGAATCCCCCGTGTACGTCGTCCACTTCTCGCAGGACGCCGCATTGGAGACGGCGCAGGCACTCTCCAGCGCCGGCGTCACCACCAAGGAGCAGCGTGCGCGCATCGCCGAGGCCGTCAAGGGCACCAGGTTCACCACCGCGTTCGGCAAGATCCTGCAACGGCTGCTGCGCACCGGCATCGGCGTGCACCACGCCGGCATGCTGCCCCGATACCGTCGTCTCGTCGAACAGCTCGCCCAGCAGGGGCTCCTACCCATCATCTGCGGCACCGACACGCTCGGCGTGGGCATCAACGTGCCCATCCACACGGTGATCCTCACCCAGCTGACCAAGTTCGACGGCTCCCGCATGCGTCGACTGCGAGCCCGAGAATTCCATCAGATCGCGGGACGCGCCGGACGATCCGGATTCGACACCGAAGGCCTCGTCATCGCCGAGGCGCCCGAATACGAGATCGAGAACGCGCGTGCCCTCGCCAAGGCCGGCAACGATCCCAAGAAGCTCAAGAAGGTCAAGCGCAAAAAGGCACCCGAAGGCTTCGTCACCTGGAACAACGCCACCTTCGACAAGCTCATCGACCAGCCGCCGGAGACGCTCACCCCGCACATGCGCATCACCCATTCCATGGTCCTCGCCGAGGTCGAACAGGGCGGCGACGCGCGCGCACGGGTCAACGATCTCATCGACGACTCCGCACAGACCCCGCAGCAGAAGGAAAAGCTCCACGCCCGTGCCGACGAGATCTTCCAGACCCTCATCGACACGCAGGTCATCGAAAGCGAAACCAATCCCGACGGCACCGTCGACTACTACACCACCGTCGACCTGCCCGAGGACTTCGCCCTCGACCAGCCGCTCTCGCCCTTCCTGCTCGCCGCGCTCGAACTGCTCGACCCGGAAAGCGACACCTACGCCCTCGACGTGATCTCCATGGTCGAGGCCACGCTGGAAGACCCACGGCAGGTTCTTCGCGCGCAGGAACGCCAGGCGCGTGACAAGGCGCTCGCCGACATGAAGGCCGACGGGCTCGACTACGACGAACGCATGGACAGGCTTCAGGAGATCACCTATCCGAAGCCGCTCGAGGACATGCTCGACGCGGCGTTCACCCAGTACCGCAAGGACGTGCCCTGGGCCAACGACTACTGGCTCAGCCCCAAATCGGTACTGCGCGACATGATCGAAACCGCATCCGACTTCACCGGATACATCGCCCGATACGGCATCGCCCGTTCCGAGGGAACATTGCTGCGATACCTGTCCGACGCCTACCGTGCGCTCGAACGCACCGTGCCTCCGGAGAAATGCGACGACCAGCTCGACGACATCATCGCCTGGCTGCGCGTCATCGTGCGCGGCATCGACTCCAGCCTCGTCGACGAATGGGAGAACACAGGCAAGACCATGGACGACGCCGCCACGACCGCCGCACCGCCCACGCGCGACAGCGTGGTCCAGGACCGCCGCGGCCTGACCGTCCTCGTACGCAACGCCCTCTTCCACCGCGTCGAACTCATCGACAAGGAGGACACCCGCACCCTCGCCGCGCTCGACGAGAACTGGGGCATGGGACTGCGAGACTGGGAGGACACGCTCGACGACCTCTACGACGAACACGAATACATCAACGTCGACGCACAGGCCCGGTCGAAGGACTACTTCATTCTCGACACCCGGCACGAAAACGACGAACACACCTGGCATGTCCGTCAGATCCTCGATGACTCCGACGGCGACCACGACTGGGCCATCGACGGCATCATCGACCTCGACGCCACCCAGGACAGCGCCGAGGTCGTCTTCGTCGACTACAAGGTCGGCCCCATCGAGGACCTGCAATAGCCGGCATTCGCGCTCGCCGCACCACACCCGTGATGCAGGACGATCCCGAAGCATCCAAGCCCACGGCGTAGAACAGTAGAACACTCGTTCGAGCCGTGGGCTACACTGGGCCCCATGCCGGAAGATCTCTTCAGCGCCGCCGACGCCACCCAGGAACCCACCCGTCCCCTCGCCGTACGCATGCGCCCCACCAGTCTCGACGATGTCGTCGGACAGCATCGCATCCTCGCCGACGGCTCGCCGCTCAGACGCCTCGCATCCCCATCAAGTCGCCGCTCCCTCACCGCCCCCAGCTCGATCATCCTCTTCGGACCTCCCGGCGTCGGCAAAACCACCCTCGCCTACATCGTCGCCCGGCAATCCGACCGCGCCTTCGAAGAGCTTTCCGCCGTCACGAGCGGAGTCAAGGACATTCGGGCCGTGCTCGCACGCGCCCACGAACGACTCGTCTCCAGCGGCAGGGAAACCGTACTGTTCATCGATGAGGTCCATCGATTCTCGAAAACCCAGCAGGACGCGCTCCTGCCCAGCGTGGAGAACCGCGACATCACCTTCATCGCGGCCACCACCGAGAACCCCAGCTTCTCCATCATCTCCCCGCTGCTCTCGCGCTCCGTCGTCGTTAAGCTCGATCCGCTTGACCGTGACGACCTCGCGGCGCTCGTCCACCGGGCCGTCTCCAGCCCGCAGGGCCTCAACGACCGCGTGACCGTTACCGATCAGGCCATCGACGACGTCATCCGCATGGCCGGGGGAGACGCCCGCAAAACCCTCACCATCCTCGAAGCCGCCGCAGGAGCCGTCACCCAGCAACAGGAGCCAGCGAACGGCGACGCCAAGCCGACCATCACCCCGGACGTCGTCGCCAACGTCATGGACCGGGCCGCCATCCGCTACGACAAGGACGGAGACGACCACTACGACGTCGCCAGCGCCTTCATCAAATCCATGCGCGGATCCGACGTGGATGCGGCGCTCCACTACCTCGCCCGCATGCTCCGTGCCGGCGAGGACCCACGATTCATCGCCCGACGCATCATCATCGCCTCGGCCGAGGAGGTCGGCATGGCCGCACCGCAGATTCTGCAGACCACCGTCGCGGCCGCGCAGGCCGTGGCGCTCGTCGGCATGCCCGAAGCCCGCATCATCCTCTCCGAAGCCGTCATCGCCGTCGCCACCGCACCCAAGTCCAACGCCAGCTACAACGCCATCAACGCCGCGCTCGCCGACGTGGATGCCGGACTGTCCGGGCCGGTTCCGCTGCATCTGCGCAACGCGCCCACCAAGCTCATGAAGCAGTGGGGCAACCACGAGGGCTACCAGTACGCGCATGACGCCCCCGGGGCGATCGCACCCCAGCAGTACATGCCGGACGAACTCGTGGGACGTGAATACTACCATCCGAACGATCGTGGATACGAGAGGGAGATCGGTCCCCGCCTGCAGCGTATCCGCGACATCCTCGACGGCGGACGGCATAACGGCGGTAAGAGTGATGCGCCGTGCTGACCGCATTGTGGCGCAGGCCACATTTTGGGAATGTTCGTCCAGTATTCGGAATAATCGGCACGGGCGTCGTTATTGCGACGACAATATGAAGCGATTCCCTGAGAAGGGGGAAATGATCAACCTTCGCGCCGTTGCCCAGCGTTGACTTGGCACGGCCGCAAGGCTGTACCGGTCACGTGTGCGGACGGCGCAGAACATGAGAGGAAAGCGCTTATGTCCACCACAACGGCATCGCTGAGCGGCGCAAAGACGGTAAAGAAAGACTCCGTCGCCGAGATCATCGCCGCATCCATGGTTGGCACGGCCATCGAGTTCTACGACAACTACTGCTATTCCATCGCCGCCGCAAGCTATTTCGGCACCATCTTCTTCACCACGGTCGCCAAGTCCAACCCCGCACTGGCCACCCTGATGTCATTCGTCACCTTCGCGGTCTCCTTCCTCGCCCGTCCGTTCGGCTCCATGCTCTTCGGCCACTTCGGAGACAAGATGGGCCGCAAGAAGACCCTTGCCTGTGCCGTGCGTGCCAGGGCGTCGGTCTTGCCGGCGAGTGGTCCGGCGCCGCCCTTGTGGCCACCGAAAACGCTCCTGACGACAAGCGCGCACTCTACGGCTCCTTCCCGAACCTTGGTGCGCCGATCGGCTTCTTCTGCGCCTACGGCATCAACCTGCTGCTCACCACGCACCTGAGCAAGGCCCAGATGGTCGCCTACGGCTGGCGCATCCCGTTCCTGCTCTCCGCGGTCCTCGTCATCGTCGGTCTCTACGTGCGCGCCCGCATGAGCGAAACCCCCGTGTTCCGCAAGGCCGCCGAGGAGAAGCGCATCGTGCGTCACCCGCTGCGCTCCCTCGTCCCGTACTGGAAGCAGGTCGTGCTCGGCACCCTCGCCATGGGCATCACCTACACGCTGTTCTACACGCTGGGCACCTGGTCCCTGAGCTACGGCGTCTCCGGCCTCGGCTTCAAGCAGTCCGAATACCTCGCCATGCAGATGGTCTCCGTGTTCTTCTTCGCCGCCTTCATCATCGTCGGATGCCTGTGGGCAGACAAGGCCGGCCGCAAGAAGGTGCTGATCGCCACCACGGCCGTCACCGTCGTGTTCAGCTTCTTCGCCCCCGCGCTGCTGCAGCACAACGTCGCCTCCATCATGGTGTTCCTCTGCCTCGGCTTCGTGCTCATGGGCGGCCTGTTCGGCCCCTCCGGCGCCTACCTGCCCGAGCTGTTCCCGACCAACGTGCGCTACTCCGGCGCCGGCCTGTCCTACAACCTCGCCGCGATCTTCGGTGGCGCCTTCGCCCCGTCCCTGGCCACGTGGCTGGTTGAGAAGTACGGCATCATGTCCGTCGGCTGGTATCTCGCCGTCATGGCCGTGATCGCCCTGATCGCGCTCTTCCTCATCAAGGAAAGCAAGGACATGGACTACACCCGCTGATCTGCGGTAAGTCCATCGGCAAGATCGTCCGCTAAACGAACAGGCGAAGCCCGACGAACCATTACGGTTCGCCGGGCTTCGTCGTATATGCATGTGTATGGGCGCCGATCGAACCGTGGGGCTGACGCTTGGAACGCCGTCAATTCCGAACTGGAGACTACGATGGCTGACGTCCGTCCACCAGGCAGCGCGACACCGTCGCACAGGCCGATACAACACAGCAAAAAGGAGATAGGACATGGTCGCTCGCTCGCCGAAGATGTCGACACGTGCCAAGGAATCGGAGCCTTTCAGGGCCATGGCCTTCGGGGCCCGCGCCGACGAACTGATCGCCCAAGGGCACGACGTCATCAAACTCGGCCTCGGCGAACCCGACTTCGGCGCTCCGGCCGTGGTGCGTCGGGCCATGATCGAGCAAATGGACGGCCGCCCCCTGCCCTACACCTCATCATTCGGCATTACGCCGCTACGCGAGGCGATCAGCCGGTTCTACAAACAGCGCCACAGCCTCGACGTCGACCCCAACCGAATCGTCGTCACCTGCGGCGGATCCGAAGCGCTCATGCTCGCCATCGCCGCCACCGTCGACCCCGGAGACGAAGTCCTCGCCGCCGACCCCTCATACCCGTGCAACCGCGAACTCGTCAAGATGTTCGGCGGCACCATCGTCAACGTCCCGACCAACGCCAACAGCCGTTATCATCTCAGTCCCGAAACCGTCGCCAACGCGTGGAGCGAACGAACCAAGGCGGTCATGATCACCTCCCCGTCGAACCCGACGGGAACCTGCATCCCATACCCCGCGCTCGCCGCCATCTGCGACTACGCCAGGCAGCGCGGCGCCTGGCGCATCATCGACGAAACCTACCTCGACCTCGCCGACATCGAACCGGACGGCTCCACCATACGATCAGTGCTCAGCTGCGACCCCGACGCCATCACCATCAACAGCTTCTCCAAATACTTCGGCATGACCGGATGGCGACTCGGCTGGATGGTCCTGCCTGAACAGCTGCTCGACGCCGTGGACAACCTCGCCATGAACACGCTGCTCTGCGCCCCCACCCCCGTGCAATGGGCCGCGCTCGCATGCTTCACCCCCGAGGCCTATGCGGAATGCGATCGCCGCCGTGACGAATTCCTCGCGCGGCGCTCGCTGGTCGTCGACGGGCTGCGCAGGATCGGACTGCCGTTGGAGGTCGAGCCCAACGGAGCCTTTTACGCCTACTTCAGCATCGCGTCCACGGGTCTGGACGCGTGGACGTTCTGCAGCAGACTGCTCGAGGAGCGGTACGTGGCGCTTACTCCCGGCCGCGACTTCGCCGTCGCCACGGCGGACACCCATGTCAGGCTTTCCTATGCTGCATCGCGGTCCGCGCTGCGTGAGGGGCTGGAACGTGTGGGGGAGTTCGTCGATTCGTTGCGCCGCTGAGGCATCGGGCTTATGATGGATGCCGTGTGGTGTATCGGTACACCAATGACGCGCGTTTCGCGCCGATGGTAAATGTGCTGGTGCGCCGAAACAACGTCAAATGCATCGGCAAGGAAAGGAACGAATATGACCATCGCAACGACGCGGGACGACGTCATCGTCAATTGTCTTCCGCTGAGCGACGACGAACGACGGGCATTCGTCGAGGCGGCGAACGGCGTGGAGCAGGTGTTCGTCGGAGATCCGGCGGAACGTGACGCCATGTCGTGGTCGATACGGGTCCCCGACGAGCTTCGTGAACGTGCCACCGTCATCATCGGCAACGTGCCGGCGGCGCAGATGGCGCAGTATCCGAATCTGAAATGGCTGCAGACGTGGAGCGCCGGTGTCGATGCCTATCTGGCGCCGGGCGTTCTCGATCCATCCGTCGTGGTGACCAATGCGAGCGGCGCCTATGGTCAGAGCGTGTCCGAGCATCTGTTCGCCATGATGTGGGCGTTGATGAAGAACCTGCCCCAATACCGCGATAGTCAGCAGCGCAACGAATGGCGCGACGCCGGGGCGGTCATTTCGCCGTCGGATGCCACGGTGCTTGTCATCGGCACGGGTGACATCGGCTCCCACTTCGCCACGATGTGCCGCGGCGTTGGTGCCCGCACCATGGGAGCGCGTCGCAATCCGAACAAGACGGCGAAGGGAATCGACTCCATGCATGGGTTCGACGAGCTCGACGAACTGCTGCCTCAGGCGGATGTCGTCGCACTCATCGTTCCTTCGACGCCCGACACCCATCATCTGCTGGACGGACGACGCCTGGCGCTGCTCAAGCCGGGCGCGATCGTGCTGAACGCCGGCAGGGGAGACGCCATCGATCCCGACGCCCTGCTTGCCAACCTCGATCGGCTTCGCGGAGCCGGACTGGACGTCACCGAACCGGAACCACTGCCGTCCGACAGTCCCCTCTGGTCCCACCCGCGCTGCCTGATCACGCCGCATGTCGCCGGAGGCAACCATCTGAGCGCTACTGTCGATCGCATCATCGCCATCGCTCGTGACAATGTCGCCAACTACACGACCGGGGTGCCGTTGCGCAACATGGTCAGGCGCTGACGTCCGGCGGCCGCAGACGCCGTGAATACAAAAATTCCTCGTGCCATCGTCCTAACGACGGCACGAGGAATTTTTTGAGTTGCCGAATATCGAATATGCGGATTATCGATCCCTGTCAGCGACTGTGATGATCGATCCTGCGGGCGATCACATTGCCGAGCGACTGGAAGATCTGCACCAGAATCACGCACAGCACCACGGAGACGATCATCACGTCATCCTGATACCGCTGGTAGCCGTAGCGGATGGCGATATCGCCCAGACCGCCCGCACCCACGGTTCCGGCCATGGCCGAATAACCGAACAGGTTGATGAAGGTGATCGTGGCGCCGCGCACCAGCGACGGCAGGCTCTCGAACAGCAGCACCTTGGTGACGATCTGCCAGGTGCCGGCGCCGAAGCTTTGCGCCGCCTCGATCAGGCCATCGTCCACTTCGGCCAGCGACTGCTCGACCATACGGCCGACGAACGGCGCCGCAGAGACGATCAGCGGAGGGATTGCGCCGGCGACTCCCAGCGACGTGCCCACCAGCAGACGAGTGAGCGGAATCATCGCCACCAGCAGAATGATGAAGGGGATGGAACGGCCGATGTTGACGATCCATCCCAGAATCGTGTGCAGTGCGCGATTCGGCCTGAGCGCACCAGGGCCGCTGATGGTCAGCAGTACGCCGACCGGCACGCCGATCACATAGGCGACCAGTGTGGAGACGCTCGTCATCACGATGGTGTCCCACGTTCCCTGCACCAGCAGCTCGCCGTACTCCGCAATGAACTCCTGCACGATCTGACCCATATCACTTCACCTCTTCCGTCGTGGAGGCCGGAGCCTCGTTCGTGTCGCGGCGATTCTGCGCGCCGTCGCTGGCGATCAGCGCCTTGAGAATGTCGCTGTGAGGATCGGCGAACAGTTCTTCGGTCGGCCCCATCTCCACGATGTTGCCACCGTCGATCATGGCCACGCGGTCGCAGATGTTGCGGGCCACGGCCAGCGAGTGGGTGATCACCACCATGGTCACTTCGAGTTCCCGGTTGATGCGTCGAAGCAGATCGAGGATCTGCACGGTGGTCGTCGTGTCCAGGGCGCTGGTGGCCTCGTCGCACAGCATGATCCGGGGATTGTTGGCCAGTGCGCGGGCGATGGCCACGCGCTGCTGCTGACCGCCGGACAGCTGGCTGGGGTAGCGGTCGGCGTATTCCTCAAGACCGACCAGCGTCAGCAGACGACGCGCCCGTTCCTCGCGCTGAGCCTTGGGGGTGCGGTTGAGCTCCAGCGGGAACGTGACGTTGCGCAGCACCGTGCGCTGCTGGAACAGGCTGAAGTTCTGGAAGATCATGCCGATCGAGGAACGCAACGCGGAAAGCTCCTTGCCGTTCGCGTCGGTGACGTCCGTGCCGTCGATGATCACCTTGCCCTTGGTGGGACGTTCCAGAAGGTTGATGCATCGCACCAGCGTGGACTTTCCGGCACCCGAGGACCCCAGGATGCCGAACACCTCGCCGGGGTGGATGCTGAGATTGATGTCATGCAGGACCTCGTGGGATTCGGTCCCCTCGCCATAGCTTTTGTATAGATGCTCGAGCTGAATCATATCGTCCAATCAAAGCGTGAAGGTCCGACCTTCCGCAGGGGAGGGCCGGACCGGAATGATATGGGACAGGTGCGCGGGATCAGAAGACCGGCAGCACCGCGCCCTTGTAGTTCTTGTTGATGTAGTCGCGCACCTCGTCGGAGTTCAGGGCCTTCTTGAGCTCCTTGGTCTTCGCGGTGTTCTCGTTGCCTTCCTTGACCACCAGGATGTTGGCGTAGGTCTTGGCGGCCAGACCGTCGGCCTTCTCACTGGCCAGCGCGTCCTTGCTCGGGTCGAACTTCGCCTGGATGGCGTAGTTGCCGTTCAGGGCCGCGATGTCAACATCGTTGATCACCGTCGGCACCACGGCGGCCTCGAGCTCCTTGAACTGCAGGTTCTTCGGGTTCTCGGTGATGTCCTTCGGGGTGGCCGCGATGTCGTTGGCGTCCTTGAGCTTGATCAGACCGGCGTCCTGCAGCAGCAGGAGGGCGCGGGCCTCGTTGGTGGCATCGTTCGGCACGGCCACGGTGGCGCCGTCCTGCAGGGCGTCAAGGCTCTTGGTCTTGCCCGGGTACAGGCCGAAGGGCTCGAAGTGCACGGCCTCGACCGACACCAGATGCGTGCCCTTCTCCTTGTTGAAGTCGTCGAGGTACGGCTTGTGCTGGAAGTAGTTGGCGTCGACCTCGCCCTCCTCGGTGGCGGTGTTCGGCTGCACGTAGTCGGTGAACTCCTTGACCTCGAGCTTGTAGCCGTCCTTCTCAAGAATCGGCTTGACCGCATTGTTGAGGATCTCGGCGTGCGGGGTGGGGCTGGCCGCCACGGTGATGGTCTTGTCGTCGGAAGACGATGACGAACCGCTCGACGAGCTGCCGCAGCCGCTCAGTGCAAGTGCGGCGATGGTGGTGACGGCGAGCGCGGCGCTGACGATGGCATTCCTCTTGACCATGATGTGCTCTTCCTTCCTCTCATGGTATATTTGCAACGGAACCCTACTATAGGGGAGTCCGGGGAGGGGCACAGCGACTTTCCGATCGGAATTATTTATATGGTGTTCAATGCGACGCGTATGGGTCGCGTCGGCGTAGTGCCCGGCACGGGATGCGTCAAGGTATGAAAAAGGCCCGACGCGCAGGGCGTCGGGCCTGAATGACAATTGATCGTCATAGCGGCGAGGATGGCCGTTACGGCCGTATTGCTACTGGATCTCGATCGTCTCGATCAGCACCGGTTCGAGGGGACGGTCTCCCGCATCGGTGGGCACGGCCTCGAGCTTGTCGACCACCGCTCGGGACTCCTCATCGGCGACCTCGCCGAAAATGGTGTGATGGCCGTCCAGCCACGGGGTAGGCACCGTGGTGATGAAGAACTGGGAGCCGTTCGTGCCGTGGATGCGTCCGTCGGCGCCGCGGCGCAGACCGGCGTTGGCCATGGCCAGCAGATACGGCTTGTCGAACTTCAGGTCGGGGACGATCTCGTCATCGAACATGTAGCCGGGGCCGCCGGTGCCGGTGCCGAGCGGGCATCCGCCCTGGATCATGAAGTCCTTGATGATGCGATGGAAGGTCAGGCCGTTGTAGAACGGATCATGGCTCGGGGCGCCGGTCAGCGGATCGAGCCACTCCTTGTCGCCGGAGGCCAGGCCGACGAAGTTCTTCACGGTTTCGGGGGCGAGATCGTCGAACAGGTCGATGCGGATGTCGCCTTCGGAGGTATGCATGATTGCTGTAGTCATGTCCCTAAGTCTGACACGCATGTGGGACGCCCCTCCGGGCCGCGTCGCGAGCGGTGCGGGGAACACGATGAGGCTAGGATATGGATTATGAGTGAGATTCGTTTTGCATTGGCCCAGATCGACACCTGCGTGGGAGACCTCGACGGCAACGCCGCGAAGGTGCTCGAGTATTCGCGCAAGGCCGCGGCCGAACACGCCGATGTGGTGGTGTTCCCCGAAATGACGCTGACCGGATACCCCATCGAGGACCTCGCCTTCCGCGCCACCTTCCGCAAGGCGGCATGGGACCGTGCCGACCGACTCGCCGAACAGCTCGCCGAGGAGAACATGGGAGATCTGTACGTCGTGGTCGGCACCGTAGGCACCGAACGCAGCGCATCGCTGCCGCAGAACCGCTTGGTGGTACTGCACAAGGGCGTGGTGTGGGCCGGATACGACAAGCACTTCCTGCCGAACTATGGCGTGTTCGACGAATTCCGCATCTTCACCCCCGGCACCCATTCCCTGGTATTCGAAGTGAACGGCCGGCGCATCGGCGTGGCCATCTGCGAGGACATCTGGCAGGACGGCGGCCCCGTCTCCGAACTGGCCGGAGAGAACATCGACGTCCTGCTCACGATCAACGGCTCCCCCTACGAGGAAGGCAAGGGCCACCTCCGAGTGGACATCGCGCAGCGCAGGGCGCACGAGGTCGGCGCACCTCTGATCTACCTCAACCAGGTGGGCGGCCAGGATGATCTCGTGTTCGACGGCGCCAGCTTCGTCATCGACCGTGACGGCACGCTGCTGGAACGCTCCCCGCAGTTCGTCGAGGACCTGAGCTTCTGGACGCTGCCCGAGGCCGACGACCACGACGGTCTGGTGTCCACCATCGCCGACGTGCTCGATCCGGACGAGGAGGTATACACCGCCTGCGTACTGGGACTGAAGGACTATATGGTCAAGAACGGATTCCACGGCGTGGTGCTCGGACTGTCCGGCGGCATCGACTCGGCTCTGGTGGCCGCCATGGCCGCCGACGCCTGCGGCGGCGAAAATGTCTGGGGAGTGTCCATGCCGAGCATGTACTCATCCGACGGCTCCAAGGACGACGCCGCCGACTTGGCCCGCAACCTTGGCGCCCACTACGACATCCAACCCATCGAGCCGCTCTTCAACGCCTACCAGAACCAGCTCTCGCTCGACGGCGTCGCCGCCGAGAACCTGCAGGCGCGCATCCGTGGCGTCATCGTCATGGCGTATTCGAACGAAAAGGGACTGCTCGCGCTCGCCACCGGCAACAAGAGCGAGCTCGCCTGCGGCTACTCCACCATCTATGGCGACGCCGTCGGCGGCTATGCCCCCATCAAGGATCTGCTGAAGACCCGTGTCTGGCAGCTGGCTCGCTGGCGCAACAAGGCCGCTTCCCAGGGCGTAGGCATCGGCGGCTTGCGACTGGTCGGCAATGAGCAGGGTGATCCCGGCGTTCAGAGGGACGAGATCATCCCCGTCAACTCCATCATCAAGCCTCCGAGCGCCGAGCTGCGTCCCGGTCAGAAGGATTCGGATTCCCTGCCCGAGTACGAGCTGCTCGACAAGGTGCTCGCCGCGTACATCGAACACGCGCACGGCCGCGCCGATCTGCTGGAGGACGGATTCGACGAGCAGACCGTGGACACGGTCATGCGTCTGGTGGATCGTGCCGAGTGGAAGCGTCGTCAGTATCCGCTTGGCCCGAAGGTGACGTCGCTGGCCTTCGGGCGCGATCGTCGTCTGCCGATCACCAGTCGTTTCCGCGAGTAGGACGTGAATGACGTGGATCATGAATGATCGTGAATAAGAACGTGCATAGCAAGGGAAAGGAAAGCCATGGCATCCAAGGATGACAAGAAGTGGTATTTCAACACGCGTACGGAGAAGGCCGAGCTCGGACCCAAGTCTCCGATTTCGGAACGCATGGGCCCGTACGACAGTGAGGAGGACGCCCTCAACGCGTGGAAGATCGTCGAGGAGCGCAACCGGAAGTGGGAGGAGCAGGACCGTGGCTGGCACTGACATGCCCGTCTGAGCGCCGCTGAACCTCTTGGAACCCCAATCGTGTGAGCCGTCTTACAGGATGCTGTGAGACGGCTCACACGCGTTTTGTGAGCTGCTTCATAAAGCCGCCGAAAAGCCTTCTGAAATGTGAGGAACGTCACGCGAAAACGGCCATTTTCCGGCTTGCGGGCCGCATAGAATAGTCAATGACAACGGAGTGATGACGCGACGTTGCAAATCCTCAACAAGGAGCGAATATGACAGCAGTAGATGCCACCAAGGTTTCTGCCGAAGATCTCCAGGCCAAGGCTTGGGACGGCTTCAACGGCGGTAACTGGCAGAACGAAATCGATGTCCGTGACTTCATCCAGAAGAACTTCACCCCCTACGAGGGCGACGAGTCCTTCTTGGCCGACGCCACCGACAAGACCAAGCATCTGTGGAAGTACCTCGACGACAACTACCTCGCCGTGGAGCGTAAGCAGCGCGTCTACGACGTGGACACCCACACTCCTGCCGGCATCGACGCTTTCCCGGCTGGCTACATCGACAGCCCCGAGGTCGACAACGTGATCGTCGGCCTGCAGACCGACGTCCCCTGCAAGCGCGCCATGATGCCGAACGGCGGTTGGCGTATGGTCGAGCAGGCCATCAAGGAAGCCGGCAAGGAGCCTGATCCGGAGATCAAGAAGATCTTCACCAAGTACCGCAAGACCCACAACGACGGCGTCTTCGGCGTGTACACCAAGCAGATCAAGGTCGCTCGCCACAACAAGATCCTCACCGGCCTGCCGGACGCCTACGGCCGTGGCCGCATCATCGGCGACTACCGTCGTGTCGCCCTGTACGGCGTGAACTACCTGATCGAGCAGAAGAAGAAGGATAAGGACTCCATTCCTTACCGCAACGACTTCACCGAGACCGAGATCGAGCACTGGATCCGCTTCCGCGAGGAGCACGACGAGCAGATCAAGGCCCTCAAGCAGCTGATCAACCTTGGCAACGAGTACGGTCTGGACCTGTCCCGCCCGGCTCAGAACGCTCACGAGGCCGTGCAGTGGACCTACATGGGCTACCTCGCCTCCATCAAGAGCCAGGACGGCGCCGCCATGTCCTTCGGTCGTAACTCCGCCTTCTTCGATTGCTACTTCGAGCGCGATCTGAAGGCCGGCCTCATCACCGAGACCGATGCTCAGGAGATCATCGACAACATCGTGATGAAGCTGCGCATCGTCCGCTTCCTGCGCACCAAGGACTACGACAACATCTTCTCCGGTGATCCTTACTGGGCCACCTGGTCCGACGCCGGCTTCGCCGACGACGGCCGCGCCATGGTCACCAAGACCTCCTTCCGTCTGCTCGCCACCCTGACCCTCGAGCACCTCGGACCTGGCCCGGAGCCGAACATCACCATCTTCTGGGATCCGAAGCTGCCGGAAGGCTACAAGCGCTTCTGCGCCAAGATCTCCATCGACACCTCCGCCATCCAGTACGAGTCCGATAAGGAGATTCGTGGTCACTGGGGCGACGACGCCGCCATCGCCTGCTGCGTGTCCCCGATGCGCGTCGGCAAGCAGATGCAGTTCTTCGCCGCTCGTGTGAACTCCGCCAAGGCCCTGCTGTACGCGATCAACGGCGGCCGTGACGAGATGACCGGCATGCAGGTCATCGACAAGGGCGTCATCGATCCGATCACCCCCGAGGCCGACGGCACCCTGGATTACACCAAGGTCAAGAACAACTACGAGAAGGCTCTCGAGTGGCTGTCCGAGACCTACGTGCAGGCTCTGAACATCATTCACTACATGCACGATAAGTACGCCTACGAGTCCATCGAGATGGCTCTGCACGACAAGGAAGTGTACCGTACCCTTGGTTGCGGTATGTCCGGTCTGTCCATCGCCGCCGACTCCCTGGCTGCCATCAAGTACGCCAAGGTGTACCCGATCTACAACAAGGACGCCAAGAACCTCGAAGGCCACGAGTACGAGTACGTCGAGGGCGCTGACGACGATCTGGTGGTCGGCTACCGCACCGAGGGCGAGTTCCCGATCTACGGTAACGACGACGATCGCGCCGACGACATCGCCAAGTGGGTTGTGTCCACCGTCATGGGCCAGGTCAAGCGCCTGCCCGTGTACCGTGGCGCCGTCCCGACCCAGTCCATCCTGACGATCACCTCCAACGTGGAGTACGGCAAGAACACCGGTTCCTTCCCGTCCGGCCACAAGAAGGGCACCCCGTACGCTCCGGGCGCCAACCCGGAGAACGGCATGGACTCCCACGGCATGCTGCCGTCCATGTTCTCTGTCGGCAAGATCGACTACAACGATGCTCTCGACGGCATCTCGCTGACCAACACCATCACCCCTGACGGTCTTGGTCGCGATGAGGAAGAGCGCATCAACAACCTGGTCGGCATCCTGGACGCCGGCAACGGCCACGGCCTCTACCACGCGAACATCAACGTTCTGCGCAAGGAGACCATGGAGGACGCCGTTGAGCACCCCGAAAAGTACCCGCACCTGACCGTGCGCGTCTCCGGCTACGCTGTGAACTTCGTGAAGCTCACCAAGGAGCAGCAGCTCGACGTCATCTCCCGTACCTTCCACCAGGGAGCCGTCACCGACTGATCGCTAACCCGATCGGCACCGTGTGAACGGTGATATACCGGGGGCGGGGCACTGAATGTCCCGCCCCCATTTTGTGTCGTAGAAAGAGGACGCCGATGTCTGAGAACGTGCAGTTCAAAACCACCAATCCGCATATGCTCAAGTCAAACAAGGACTATGCCAGCCAGACGTTGATGGGTGGTCTTTCCGGATTCGAGTCGCCGATCGGTCTTGATCGACGCGATCGCATTCAAGCATTGAAATCCGGTGATATCGGTTTTGTCCATTCCTGGGACATCAACACGTCCGTCGACGGTCCGGGCACTCGTATGACCGTCTTCATGAGCGGATGCCCGTTGCGCTGCCAGTACTGCCAGAACCCGGACACCTGGAAGATGCGTGACGGCAAGCCCGTTTACTTCGACGCCATGGTCAAGAAGATTAGTCGTTATGCCGACCTGTTCAAGGCCACCGGCGGCGGCATCACGTTCTCCGGCGGTGAGTCCATGATGCAGCCGGCGTTCGTGTCTCGTGTGTTCCGCGCGGCAAAGGAGATGGGCGTGCACACCTGTCTCGACACCTCGGGCTTCCTCGGCGCCAGCTACACCGACGAGCAGCTTGACGATATCGACCTGTGCCTGCTGGACGTCAAGTCCGGCGACGAGGCGACCTACAAGAAGGTCACCGGCGGCATTCTTCAGCCGACCATCGACTTCGGGCACCGTCTTGCCGAGCGTGGAGTCAAAATGTGGGTGCGTTTCGTGCTGGTCCCCGGATTGACCGATTCCGAGGAGAACGTCGAGAACGTGGCCAAGATCTGCGCGTCGTTCGGCGATGCGCTCGAGCACGTCGATGTGCTCGGCTTCCACCAGCTGGGACGACCCAAGTGGCACGAGCTGCGCATCCCCTACCCGCTTGAAGACGCCAAGGGACCGTCAGCCAAGCTGCGTGCCCGTGTGGTCGATCAGTTCAAGAGCCACGGACTGACCGTGTACTGATCGTGCGTGCCGTTCCCGGCGCACACATTGCAAGCTTTGAACGTGAATCCTCGCCTGCTTTCGCAGGCGGGGATTTTCGCGTTCCGGCCATGGCGTGCGATCTCCCATGATTTAGGAAGTCGGAACAAAATAAGGCGCACTTAGAGGCACTTAGAGTGCAACGGAATTTCAATGCCAAGAAACAGTAGGCTTAGGGGCTAAAGTTAGATATATGGCTGAGATATTCACGTTTCCCATCGGCCGGTCATCGCAGACCTCCGATGCTCCGCGTGCAGCCTCCGTCGAGGACGATCGCGGGATGCCAACGGTGCCGCAAAGCGTGTGGCGTGCCGTCGAATCCGTGCGCGTCATGAAGCAGCGTCCCGATATTCATTACTGCGAGATACCCGTGCCATCCACTCTGGCGGATTACGGCATTGGAGTTCAGCTTGAGCTCGATACCGAATCGGCCGTTTTCTCCCGCGGATGGATCATGATCCTGTATTCCGAACGTCGCCGAATCGAATGGGAATCGCAGTGGCGTTGCGTGGCCTATGCGTCGATGCGCATGGCCGGTTCCGACCACAACAGCCTCACCCCCTCGCTCATGTGGGACTGGCTGGAACGCATCGTCACCGAAGCGCGTGAGGAAACCCTTGGTGGTACGGTAAGTCTGAATCGGAACACGTCCTTTGGCATATTGTCCGGTTCCGCGGAGGAACCGCCTCGATCCGATTGCGAGATCCGAGTCTCCTGGACTCCCATCGAGGAAGAAGGGGGATGGCTGGACGCCGGCAATCAGGTGGATATATGGGCCAGGTTCCTGAAATCCATGACGACGAACGATGAATTGGAAGAACCGATCAGTGACAGAGAGTAAAGAACCTCACCTGCTGAGGGAACCCCGCGGGGGAGTGCCCGACGTGATCGATACGTTGGAGGGCTTCGACGCGGCCGTTGAACGTTTCGCCAATGCCGAAGGCCCGGTGGCCGCCGACGCGGAGCGTGCGTCAGGTTTTCGGTATGGGCATGACGATTGGCTGGTGCAGTTCAAGCGAGAAGGCGCGGGCATCGCACTGTTCGACTGCATGGCGCTCAAGGAAGCTGGTGCGGACTGGGGCTCCTTCAACGACGCCGTACGCGGCGAGGACTGGATCATTCATGACTCGTTGCAGGACCTTCCGGGGTTCTTCGATCTGGGCATGAGGCCGGATGCGGTCTTCGACACCGAGGTGGCGGCACGCCTGCTTGGCGATACCCGATTCGGCCTGGCGGCTGTCACCGCCAAATATCTTGGCCTTGTGCTGGCCAAGGAGCATTCCGCGGCGGATTGGTCGTACCGTCCGCTTCCGCGCGATTGGCGCAACTATGCGGCACTGGACGTCGAGGTGCTGATCGAGCTTCGAACCCGTCTTCTGGCCGGGCTGAAGGCCCAGGGCAAGGATGAATGGGCGCGCGAGGAGTTCGACTATCTCCGTCAGGAGGGGCTGCAGCCGCGCAAACCTCATCTGGAACCGTGGAGACGCGTGTCGCGCATCACTTCGTTGAGCCATGATCCTCGCGCTCTCGCCGTGGTGCGCAGCCTGTGGACGGCACGCGACGACTGGGCCAGACGGCTGGATATAGCGCCGTCCCTGCTGCTGTCCGATGCCGCCATGATCGAGGCCGGACAGCGTAAGCCGAGAAACCTTCGCTCGTTCAATGCCATCCGTTCGCTGAATCAGCGGGTACGCATGCATACCGGCGGGGAACAGGACAAGATGTTCGAGCGATACGCTCCTCTGCAGCGTCAGGTCAGGCCATCCGTATGGCGCGAGGCCATCCTTGAGGCGCTGTCCCTTCCCCAGTCGGAGTTGCCGGTCACCACGCCCCGTCCCGCCCATGAGGAGGGCAATGCCCCCCGTTCCATGAAGTACTGGCGCGAGCATCATCCCGAGCGTTTTGCCCGGCTGCAGGCGGCAAAGGCCGTGATCGTGCAGATCGGGGAGGACACCAGAACACCCGTGGAAGTGATCCTCAAGCCGCAGATTCTGCGTAATCTGTGCTGGACGGACCCCGTTCCCGACGACGTCTCCGAGTTCCTTATATCTCAGGGCGCCAGAAATTGGCAGGTTTCGCTCATTGCAGAGTCCGTGAGTAGGGTTATGATGTAACGGTTGCCTTGAATGGCTTAACGGAATTTTTTCAACGAATTGGAGCGCAGAGTGAAAATCAGCGTGAGGAATCTCGAACCCACCAAGGTTCGTCTGACCGTGACCGTAGACCCCGAAGAGTTCGAGCCGTATCTCGACGCGGCCCGCAAGGAGATCGCCAAGCAGGTGAACATCCCCGGATTCCGCAAGGGTCATGTCCCCGGCAAGATCATCGATCAGCGTATCGGTTTCGCCTCCGTCGCCGGCGAGGCGATCAACAACGGCATCGGTGAGCTGTACTCCAAGGCCGCCGAGCAGAAGGAATTGCGTCCGATGGACCAGCCCAAGCTGGACGTCAAGGAAGTTCCCTCCTCCGCCAAGGACGACACCCGTCTGAAGTTCACCGCCGAGGTCGAGGTCCGTCCGAAGTTCGATCTGCCCGAGCTCGATGGCATGCGCATCGAGGTTGCCAAGCCGGCCGTGTCCGACGAGGATGTGAACGCCCGTCTTGAGAACCTGCGTCAGCGCTTCGGCACCCTGGTCGGCGTTGATCGCCCCGCCACCAAGGGCGACTTCGCCAACATCGACCTCGCTGCCGAGATCGACGGCGAATCCGTCGACTCCCAGGAAGGCGTGAGCTACGAGCTGGGCTCCGGCACCATGCTCGATGGCCTCGACGAGGCTCTTGACGGCCTGTCCGCCGGCGAGGAGACCACCTTCGAAAGCACCCTCGAGGGTGGCGACCACGCTGGCCAGAAGGCCCAGGTCAAGGTCAAGGTCAACTCCGTCAAGGCCGAGGAACTGCCCGAGCTCAACGACGACTTCGCCCAGGAAGCCTCCGAGTTCGACACGCTCGACGAGCTGAAGGCCGACGTGCGCAAGCAGTGCGAGCGCGACGCCGAAGGCCAGCAGGCCACCGCCGCCCGCGACGCCTTCATCGCCAAGCTGCAGGAATCCGTCGAGATCCCGGTGCCGAAGGGCATCAAGCAGAACCTCGTCGCCGAGCACCTGAAGTCCATGACCCCGGATCCGGAATCCGCCACCGATGAGCAGAAGAAGGAAGCCGAGGAGTCCGCCGAGAAGGAACTGCGCGATCAGATCACCCTCGACGCCCTTGCCGAGAAGCTGGACGTGCAGGTCTCCCAGTCCGACGTCATGAACTTCCTCGCCTCCATCGCCCAGCAGTACGGCATGGAGCCGAACCGCTTCATCAGCGCCATCATCCAGAACGGCCAGATCGGTTCCGCCGTGCAGGAAGTCGGCCGCTCTAAGGGCATGCTCGCCGGCATGCGCGCCGTCACGTTCGTGGATCCGGAAGGCAACGAGCTTGATCTGAGCCAGTTCCTTGGTGAGGACGAGGCCGAAGCCGAAGCCCAGGAAAGCGTGGAGGCCGCCTCCGCCGCTGCCGCCGTGGCCGACGAAATCGCCTCCGAGGACAAGGCTGAGAACGCCGAGTGACACGACTGACGGTCTCGTGATCGATACCGTATAGAGAAGGGTCGGAACCGAAGCTTCATTCTGGTTCCGACCCTTTTGCATAGGATTTCCCCGGGGGATCTCCCGAAGATACTCCTACGCAGTGAGCCGAAATCAAGTCGTCCGTCGAATTCAGGCGGTAGTCTGAAAAACATCAGAATCGCAACAAAGGAGACAAGGTGAGCAACACGTTTGCGCCTCTGCCCGTCATGGCCGGAGAGGACATGCCTGCGGGGCCCGTCGATCCGATTTTCAACAGGCTTCTCAAGGACCGCATCATTTGGATGGGTGAGGAAGTCAAGGATGATATGGCCAATCGCATCTGCGCACAGATGCTGATGCTCGCGGCCGAGGATCCGAAGAAGGACATCTGGCTGTACATCAATTCTCCTGGCGGCTCCATCACCGCCGGTATGGCCATCTACGACACCATGCAGCTCATCGAGCCGGATGTCGCCACCGTGGCGGTCGGCATGGCCGCGTCCATGGGACAGTTCCTGCTGTCCAGTGGTACGCCGGGCAAGCGTTTCATTACGTCCCACGCCCGTGTGCTGATGCATCAGCCGTCCGGCGGCGTCGGCGGCACTTCCACCGACGTGCGTATCAGCGCCGAACTCATCATGGACATGAAGAAGACGCTGTCCGAACTCACCGCCCAGCAGACCGGCCACACGGTGGAGGAGATCTACCGTGACAACGAGTACGATCACTGGTTCACCGCACAGCAGGCACTGGAATACGGTTTCGTCGACAAGATCGTGACCACGCCGGGCACCATGAGCACACAGAAGGGTGAATGATATGGCATCCGAAGAAGCACAGTACATCGCACGAGCCCAGCGTCTTGCCGGCGGCATGCCGCAGGCCCGCTACATTCTTCCCCAGTTCGAGGAGAAGACGCCGTACGGGTTCAAGCGTCAGGATCCCTACACCAAGCTGTTCGAGGATCGCATCATCTTCATGGGCGTGCAGGTCGACGACACCTCTGCCGACGACATCATGGCGCAGCTTCTGGTTCTGGAAAGCCAGGATCCGAACCGTGACGTGATGATGTACATCAATTCCCCCGGTGGTTCCATGACGGCCATGACCGCCATCTACGACACCATGCAGTACATCAAGCCGGACGTTCAGACCGTCTGCCTCGGACAGGCGGCCTCCGCCGCCGCCATCCTGCTCGCTGCAGGTACTCACGGCAAGCGTCTGATGCTGCCGAACGCCCGCGTGCTGATCCACCAGCCCGCCATGGGACAGGATTTCGGTAAGGCAACCGAGATCGAGATTCAGGCACGTGAGATGCTGCGTCTGCGCACCTGGCTCGAGGAGACCCTGGCCAAGCACACCGGTCAGGACATCGAGAAGATCCGCAAGGACATCGAGGTCGACACGATCCTCACCGCTCCGCAGGCAAAGGAATACGGCATCGTGGACGAGGTGCTCGAAACCCGCCAGTAAGGCGAATACAACAGAGGCCGAGACGTCTTTCATGGACGTCCCGGCCTCTTTGCGAATCAAATACGTCGACGTCAAGGAAAGATTCCATGGGACGAGTAGTCAGCTACAGCGAAGACACTCCACGATGCACGTTCTGCGGCAAAAGCGAGCATCAGGTGCATAAACTGGTCACCGGCCCGGGAGCCGCCATCTGCGATGAATGCATAGAACTGTGCGTCGACATCATTTCCGATGAACGGCGAGACGACGCCGAGACGAATGCGTTGCGTCTGCCATACCCCAGACAGATATTCGAATACCTTGATCGTTACGTCGTCGGGCAGAAGGAGACCAAACGCACGTTGTCGGTGGCCGTCTACAACCACTACAAACGCGTGAACATGAGCCTTCGGGAAAAAGCCGAGGCGTTGTCCGCACGACGGAACCATGCACGGAATCCCTTCGCGGACGTTGAAGTGGCCAAATCGAACATTCTGTTGCTTGGCCCCACCGGTGTGGGCAAGACCTATCTGGCGCAGACGCTGGCACGGGTCATGAACGTGCCGTTCATCATCGCCGACGCCACTACGCTGACCGAAGCCGGATACGTCGGCGACGATGTTGAGACCATATTGCAGCGTCTCATCCAGGCCGCCGACGGCGACGTGGAACGGGCCAGCAAGGGCATCATATACATCGACGAGATCGATAAGATCGCCCGGAAATCAGGGGAGAACACCTCCATCACCCGTGATGTCTCGGGGGAAGGCGTGCAACAGGCGCTACTCAAGATCATCGAGGGAACCGTCGCCAACGTGCCCATGGAAGGCACCCGCAAACACAAGGATCTGGAAACGGTTCGCATCGATACCAATGACATCCTGTTCATCTGCGGCGGCGCATTCGTGGGGCTCAAGGACATCATCGAGCAGCGTCTCGGAAAATACGAGAGCGGATTCAATTCGGCATGGCGGCAGACTCCGGTCCCGGATTCGGAGATCCTGCATCAGGTCAGCGCCGACGATCTGACCGAATTCGGACTGCTTCCGGAGTTCATAGGCCGCCTGCCCGTCGTCAGCGTGCTGGACGACCTGACGGAACAGGATCTGGAACAGATACTGCAATATCCGGCCAACGCGTTGGTCAAGCAATATCAGAAGCTGTTCTCCATCGATGGGGTACGGCTTTCGTTCACGGACAAGGCCCTGTCCGCCATTGCGCACACGTCGGTATTGCGCGGCACCGGAGCAAGGGGACTGCGATCGATCATCGAGAAGACGTTGGAGGACATCATGTTCCAGCTGCCCGAACTGCACGACGTAGACGAAGTGATCGTGGACGAACGGTCCGTGCTGGAGCATGCCATGCCTCGTATCGTCACTCGAGACAATACGATTCGCCGTCAGGCCTGACTGTTTCCCATCCGTTCTTGTGGCGGATTCTTCGTAGAGGATTTGCGGTGGACGGGTTGATGGACGGTTTCCGGTGTGACCCGTATAGCGTTTTCGTGTGGTGGGGCTTGGTTTTGTGTGTTTGCGACACGCCGGTGGATGCTTGTGTTTTCAGGGGTTTTGGGGTTGTGGTGGTGGTTGGGTTTGCGTTGTTGGGGTTTGGCGTGTAAGTTATTCACTCGTTGCCCGGCACGGCGGTGCTTCTCCTTCGGGGTTGTGCTTCTTGCCTGTGTGGTGGTGGTTTGAGAACTCAAGAGCGTGTTTTGTACTACTAAGTTTTGATTGCCAGTCCGGCCATGGCTCCCGTTTGTGGAGTGCTTTGATAAGCTTGATTGTGGTCGGGTTTTTTGGAAGGATTGTGCGAGCATTGGCCGGGGTTTCCTGGTTGGTGTTTTGTCTGTCTTTTTCTTTTCTTTTTTTTCGANTCATGTTTTTTGGCTCTTCATGAAGGTTTTTTTGTGGAGGGTTTGATTCTGGCTCAGGACGAACGCTGGCGGCGTGCTTAACACATGCAAGTCGAACGGGATCCTGTCAGCTTGCTGGCGGGTGAGAGTGGCGAACGGGTGAGTAATGCGTGACCAACCTGCCCCGTACTCCGGAATAGCTCCTGGAAACGGGTGGTAATGCCGGATGCTCCGCGCCTCTGCATGGGGGTGTGGGAAAGGGTTTTACTGGTATGGGATGGGGTCGCGTCCTATCAGCTTGTCGGTGGGGTAATGGCCCACCGAGGCTTCGACGGGTAGCCGGCCTGAGAGGGCGACCGGCCACATTGGGACTGAGATACGGCCCAGAC
>NZ_NEWD01000039.1 GCF_002234915.1 Bifidobacterium vansinderenii
GGTGAAAACCGCGGACGAGGCCGCCGCATGGCTCGCCGATCTCAACGCGTGGCACGGGGAGCACGGGGATTACCTCAAGGAGAGAACCACCGCCAAACAGGATCCCATGCATGCGAGGGGCCGTAAATGGTGGTGGACGCACGAACGCCTGCGCCGCGCCTACTTCCGGCTCGTCAGGCTCAACCGCGCCGGGATGCTGTTCGCGTTCTGCGACCCCGCCATCACCAAGGACCACGGTCCGTTGCCGTCGACCACGAACCAGCTGGAGGGCGGAGTCAACGCGGTCGTCAAACGCACGCTCGGCCACCACCGGGGACTGTCGGAAGCGCATATGAAGCGTTGCTGCGAATGGACGGTGTACATGCTGACCGCGGGCCCCGATCCCATGTCGTTCGTCACCCCCGAACACTGGAGAACAACGGGAGGGGAGCCAATCGAGAACGGTGATTCCATACCCGGCACCGTTACCGCGGTGCAGCTGCCGGCCACCGGCGTCGATGCCTACGAGAACGGATTCGGCGTCAGAAAAGGCTGGGCCGGACGCTCGAAATGACCCACGCCACGCCGACAACACGCGCGAATAAGACCCACGTTTCTTTACTTAACCCGTGAATCAGCGTGAAACAAACAGAAAAGCAACCGCACGACATCCAATCGTGAGATTGTGCAGCGATGCCGCGCGGCGCTCTTTCATCGTACGCCAAAAACGCCGGTTTCTACGTAGTTTCACAAAATTTTTCGTAGTTACGTAGTGGATGAGCCCAGATCGTCCGAGGTCTCAGGAAGTCGGCGAGTGAGCATGCGCCCCATTCCACCGTGCTCCCTCCACCCCATTCCCCACCGTGCTCTCTCCGCCCCATTCCCCACCGTGCTCCCTCCACCCCATTCCCCACCGTGCTCCCTCCGAGGGAGGGAGCTGACGCGCGAACGCGCGGCTGAGGGAGGGACCCGACACCAACACAGCCTCAAGAAACCCAACCACCACACACAACCCAAACCACACCGCGCGAAACCCCTCCCTCTGTCACGACCGACGTCGCGACATCTCCCTCCCACGGAGGGAGAACACCGGGACGGAGGTTCACGGATCGCCCACGCACCGCTATGTACAATCCACGACACCCCACCACGGAGGGAGAACACCGGAACGCGGACCCCGGGGCTCACCGCCGCGACACTAGAATCGGAACCGAACACAACCCCACGCAAAGGAGCACACCATGTCACAGGAATCCTCCTCCCCCGTCTCTTCCGAATCCGCCCGCACCGCCGTGGTGACGGGCGCGTCCAGCGGCATCGGTGCCGCAACCGTCCGCACACTCACCGCCGCCGGCTGGACGGTGTTCGCACTCGCCCGACGCGAGGCCAAGCTCAACGCGCTCGCAAGCGAAACCGGCTGCACGCCGATCGTCACCGACATCACCGACGAGGAATCCACGCAGGCCGCGGTCGATCGCATTCTCGCCGCCGGCCCGGTGAAGGCGCTGGTCAACTGCGCCGGCGGCGCGATCGGCAAAGATCCGGTCGCCACGGCCAACCTCGACGACTGGCGCGCCATGTACGAGCTCAACGTGCTCGGCACGCTGCGCATCACGCAGAAGCTGTTGCCCGCGCTCAAGGAGTCGTCCGGCAGCGTGCTGGTGATCTCGTCCACCGCGGGCATCGAACCGTACGAGGGCGGCGCCGGCTACTGCGCATCCAAGTTCGCCGAACGCGTGATGGCGCGCGTGCTGCGACTGGAGCTGATCGGCGAGCCGGTGCGCGTGATCGACATCGCGCCGGGCATGGTGCACACCGACGAGTTCTCCGTCAAGCGCTTCCACGGCGACGCCGCCAAGGCCGAGGCCGTGTACGCGGGCGTGCCCGACCCGCTCAAGGCCGAGGACATCGCCGAATGCGTACGCTGGGCGCTCGAGCAGCCCGATACCGTGGACGTGGACCAGATCGTGGTTCGTCCGCGCGCCGAAGGCTCCTACACCAAGGTCTACCGCCAGGCGTGAGACCCCCGCCTTCCAAGCCTCTTCTCTCCGAGGCCAAGACCGTAAAGAAAAACGCCGGCGGCGGTTGTAGGGCTTGGACAGGCCGACAAGGCGAGTTTGATGACCGTAATCGAAGATCGCCTCGCCCTCACTTGCAGGGCAAGCTGTCGTCGGTACGTCGACCGAAGGGAGTCCCTAGCGAACGGAACACCCCTAATATGCCGTTCGCTAGGTACTTCCATGCCGGTCCTCAACATCTAACCTTGCTTCCCTAGGTTGTTGGGAAAATAGACCCCGCCAGCGCCACTTCTCCGAGCATCAAATGCAGATATTGTCTGCCATCAAGTTATCTAAAATTGTCTCCATACGAGTCCGGACTACTTCAGCAAGTACCTAGGGAAGCGAGGTTAGATGCCGGCGCCGCCTCTGATCTGCCTAGCGAAGCATGGATAGACTCAAAAAGTCAGCAAATCCCAAAGCAGCGGCAGCCACGCCCTCGGTCTCATACGACCGTCCCGCCCGTGAACACCCATCCGACCAAATACAGGCAACTGCACCACCGACCCGCCGCCTCAACCTACAGTGGAACCATGAAGAACCTACTTTGCTTCGGTGATTCCAACACGTTCGGCACCAATCCGGCCAAGCCAGGCACCCGTCACCCATTCGATGTGCGCTGGACCGGACGACTCACCACACTGCTCGGACCGCAATGGCGCGTGATCGAGGAAGGAATGGGCGGCCGCACCACGGTGTTCGACAACCCGCTCGAACCGCAGCGCGCCGGCATTCAGGCGCTGCCGATCGTACTGCAGTCTCAGCGTCCGCTCGACTGCGCGATCGTAAGCCTCGGCACGAACGATCTCAAGGAGATCTTCCACGCCTCCCCGCGCACGATCGCCGCGGCGGCCGAACAGGTGTGCGCCGCGATCCGCGACTACCCGTACGGCGGCTGCGGCCCGGCCCCGAGAATCCTGCTCGTCTCCCCCATTGCCGTGAAGCCCGGCATCTCGCGCAGCCCGTACGTCGGATTCGAGGAGGACGCCGTGGAGCGATCGCAGCGTCTGGCCCCGTTCTACCGCGAGGCTGCGGAGAGGAACGGCTGGATGTTCCTCGACGCTTCCACCGTGGCCGAGGCCAGCGACCTCGACAAGCTCCACATGGACGGCGACAGCCACGCCCGACTGGCCGAAGCGATCGCCGACATCATCCACCGCGAGTTCGCCGACTGAACCTCACCGCGTTCGGCGACTCCAAAAACCAAATCAGGACGCGGCGGGGAATCATCATCGTTCAATATCATGGAGGCCATGACCATCACGCCTTCCCCTGAACCGACCGCCGCGTCCACTCCGAGCACCCCGCCCCTGCACACGCCCCGCAGCCTGCTCATCACCGGCGGCGCGGGATTCATCGGCGCGAACTTCGTGCATTGGGTCGCCGCCAACCATCCGAACGCGCGCATGACGGTGCTCGACGCGCTCACCTACGCCGGCAATCGCGCCAGTCTCAACGGCGTCGCCCCTGACCGACTCGCATTCGTCCACGGCGACATCTGCGAACGCACGCTGGTCGAGCGGCTTCTGCACGAGCAGAACATCGACACGATCGTGCATTTCGCCGCGACATCCGATTCCACCACATCTCCACCGACGAGGTGTACGGCGATCTGACGCTCGACGAGCCGTGCAAGTTCACGGAGACCACGGCGTACAATCCGTCAAGCCCATATTCGGCATCGAAGGCGGCGAGCGATCATCTGGTGCGCGCGTGGCATCGCACGTATGGCTTGGCGACGACGATCTCGAACTGCTCAAATAATTACGGCGCGTATCAGCATGTGGAAAAGTTCATTCCGCGGCAGATCACGAACATCCTCGCCGGGATCCGCCCGAAGCTGTATGGACAGGGGCTGGCCGTGCGCGACTGGATTCATGTGGACGATCATTGCGACGCGGTGTGGCGGATTCTCACGCATGGCCGCGTGGGCGAAACGTATCTGGTGGGCGCGGACGGCGAGCGCAGCAACATCGATGTGCTGCGCATGATTCTGCAGCGGATGGGCCTGCCGGAGGACGCGTTCGATCATGTGAACGATCGTCCGGGCGGCGATCGCCGGTATGCGATCGATGCGTCGAAGATCATGCGGGAGTTGGGTTGGCGGCCGCGGCATGCGGATTTCGCGCACGGTTTAGATCAGACGATCGAATGGTATCGCACGCACGAGGACTGGTGGCGCCCCGCGAAGGCCGCCACGGAGGAGAAGTACCGGCTTCAGGGGCACTGATTGTTGAGGCGGGTCGGGAGATTATGCGCGCCACTCCTTAGCCGCGCTTTATCCCCCGACCTCGCTCTGCCGCCCTTACTCCTCGATCTCCTCTTCCGCCTCGCGGCGGGTCTTCCAGATCAGGTAGGCGGCCAGGGTGATGCCGTCCATGATGTTGCCTTCGGCGATCATCGTGTCGATCTCCTCGGGGGTGAGCCATGCGAGGGTAGCGCCATCGAGATCGTCCAGGCCAGCAAGAGTGCCGTCGGAGAGCACGCCGGCCTCGTCGAGCGAGTCCGAATCGACGTCGAGCTCCACCACGGCGATGGAGTCGCGCAGCTTGCACGTGTCGGCGTGCATCATCTGCAGCAGGCGACGGGACGTGGCCTTCACGCCGGCCTCGCTCGCCAGCTCGCGCTCGGCGGTGGCGCCGGAAACCTCGCCGGGGGCACCCATGCTGCGCGGGAACTCCCATTCGAACGAGTCGGTGGCAATGCGCCAGTGGCGGGCGAGTAGCAGACGGCCCTCGTGCACGGCGATACACACCGCGCCGGGCTGGCCGCCATTCACCTGGGCAAAGAGGATGGGATGCACCTGCGCCGCCTCATCGGCGTTTTCGGGGGCATTCTCGCCCGCACCCGCAACTACGGGGGTGTCATCCACGCTCACATCGGCCTGAATAACGGTGAACTGGGCCTCGTCATCACCCTGAAACACGACCTTCTCGTCGTGCACGATCAGGTTCGATTCGAGTCCGGTACGAATAGCGGCCACGGTGCCGTTGACGTCGGTCATTGGTCCTCCACACTACGTAGGAATTTCATCACTGTGTGTCAGACTACTCCCAGAATGCCGGGAATTCAGCCGATTCCAGCAATCCTGAGACTCTTTGAACGATCTTTTTTCGGATTTTCAGATGCGATGTGCGAGTGAACACGAAAACTGAACATTGCTACACGAAAAATGTTCGGTTTTGGGGTGTGGGATAGGGGGTGTTTTCTTCGCCTGGTTCACAACTCGAAGATACCGAAAATCGAACCGCTAAATTTCAAGTCTCAGATGAAGGTATCTTCGAGTTGTGAACCGCCGCTCCCGGAGACCCCGAAAATCCGGCTCCTAGGAGCTCACAAAACACCCCATTCCCGCACACAAGCTCACAATCCCGCCACGGACACCGAATGCCGGGGCTCGAACCCCTTTACGCGACCCAACCCGGACGAGATTCGTACCGACGTTCGCGGTTACGACGCGGTACCTCTCGTAGCCCGACCAAATCCGGAAGATTTCCACGGGCATGTCCCAGTGCATCTTCGCACGCCCGCACGCATCCCTACACTCCGCAATGCCTCTTCATCGCATATCCCCCAATCCTCATAACACAATCGGCGGCCGGAATGGCTGAAGGACTCCTACGAGTGCCTTACATACCATTCCGACCGCCGATACGATCAGAAGATCACGAGCGGAACGGAGATTCCTACTTCGAGATCACTACTTCTTCAGCAGCGGCTCCACCTGCTCCTCGTACGCGGTGAGCGCGGTGTCGATCACGTTGTGCATGTCGTAGTACTTGTACGTGCCGAGACGGCCGCCGAACACGACCTTCGGCTCGGCCGCGGCCTTCTCTGCGTAGCGCGCGTACAGCTCCTTGTCGGCGTCGGTGTTCACCGGGTAGTACGGCTCGTCGCCGCGTTCGGCGAAGCGGGAGTACTCCTCCCACACCACGGTCTTCTCGTGGTTCTGCTGGTTGTAGCGCTCCGGGTTGAAGTTCTTGAACTCGATGGCGCGGGTGTACGGCACGTCGGCGTCGGAGAAGTTCATGACCGGGCAGCCGAAGTGGTCGTCCTCGTCGTAGCGGACCTCCTTGAAGTCCACGGTGCGCCACTTGAGGTCGCCGAGCTCGTAGTCGAAGTAGCGGTCGACCGGGCCGGTGTAGACCACGGGCACGCCGGCGGCGAGCAGCGCCTTCTTGTTGAACGGCTGGGACTCGTCGAAGAAGTCGACGCCGAGGGTCACGTGGATGCGCGGATCGTCGATCATGCGTTCCATCCACTTGGTGTAGCCGTCCTTGGGCAGGCCCTCCCAGGTGTCCTTGAAGTAGCGGTTGTCGTAGTTGTAGCGCACGGGCAGACGCTTGATGATGTCGGCCGGCAGCTCGCTCGGGTCGGTCTGCCACTGCTTGGCGGTGTAGTTCTTGATGAACGCCTCGTACAGCGGGCGGCCGATCAGCTGGATGCCCTTGTCGTTGAGGTTCTGCGGATCCGTGCCCGCCAGCTCGCCCGCCTGCTCGGCGATGAGCGCCTTGGCCTCGGCCGGCGTGTAGTGCGCGCGGAAGAACTGGTTGATCGTGCCCAGGTTGGTGGGCAGCGGGTAGACCTCGCCGTTGTGCGTGGCGTACACGCGGTGCACGTAGTCGGTGAACTCGGTGAAGCGGTTGACGTAGTCCCACACGCGCTTGTTGGAGGTGTGGAACAGGTGCGCGCCGTACTTGTGGATCTCGGCGCCGGTCTCCTCGTCCACGTAGGAGTAGGCGTTGCCGCCGATGTGATCGCGGACGTCGATGATCTCAACCTTCACGCCCAGGTGCTCCACCGCCTGCTGCGCGACCGTCAGTCCGAACAGACCGGCGCCGACGATCACCAGATCCGGGTAGGTGTTCTCAGCCATGTGCAACCTTTCTATGTTTGATTTTCCGCTACGGACCATAGTACTTGCGACGATGCCAAGCGGCTTTGGCGCAGGACTCCGTCGGGCGAGGCCGTGCAATGCGCACAGGTGGCGCGGGCAGTGTGGGCCTGCATTCGAGGGATTCACAGCGCGAATACCCCGTTCCCCGCTATTCACAGCACCAAACACCCGTCGCGAGGGGCCTCAGACTTCCGATAGGCGCTGCGAATCGCAGATTCCGTCAACCTTGCCGGACTTTTTGGGGCGCCAAATGGACGTTCTCAGCTCTTTGGGGCGCCAAATTCCCGAAAATCGACGCGAAAATGGGAAGTTGACGCCCCAAAGAGCAGATTTCGGGATGTTGACGCCCCAGATCCCAACATCTGAAGCGCCAACAGCCCGAATAGCGCAAACCCTACTTCTTCAGGGAGTCGCCACCCTGCTCCGCAGCCGCCGCGGCCTTGTCCACGGCGAAGATGCGGCGCCACGTTTCGATCGACGGCAGATCGTACGCACGGTATTCGGCGGAGAGTCGCTTCCAATTGCGCACGAGCTCGCTGGCCAGACGGTAGCCCTCCCACATGCTCTTGCGGAAGCGCGGATTGTCACGCTTGAACCAAGCCACCGAGTTACCGTCGGGCGTGGTGACCAGCGCCGAGTCGATGCCGGCGAACGCGAGCCACGTCCACGCGGTGTCCTGCGCGGTGATCGCCACGTCGGGCTTGGCACCCGCGCCCACGCGCGCACGACGCCCCGGCATCAGGCTGCGCACGATCTGACGGATACCACCCTTGCGACGCGCCTTCGCTCCCTGCGGACGGTAGCGCGGCGACACGAGCTCGTGATCCGGCTCCGGGAAGTCGTCGAAGCTGGGCTTGGCCTGCGCGTCGGTGAACTGTCCGCGCAGTTCGCGCATCTCACCGAGTTTGGTGGGCAGGCAGTCGACGATATACTGCGGTCCGCGCAGGATGTCGCGCAGCGCCTGGTGACGCAGCGCCATGGCAGAGTAGATGAATCGCAGTCCAAGGCTGGCGTCGCTGTACAGGTTCTCGAAGATCACGCGACGCGACGGCTCGGGCTTGAGCATCAGCGCAGCGATCCAACGGTTGCGGTTGGTGAAATACTCCTCCCACGTACGCGCGTTGTCCTTGCCATGCCACGCCTGATGCCACACGGCCACGCCCGGCAGGCACACCGTCGGGAATCCGGCGCGCTTGGCACGCAGACCGTATTCGATGTCGTCGAACTTGATGAATACGGGCAGCGACAGACCGATCTTCTTGAGCACAGCGACGGGGATCATGCACATCCACCAGCCGTTGAAGTCCTCGTCCACGCGCTGATGACGTTCGGGCGCGTCACGCAGCGGCTCGACGGAGAAGTCGTGGTTGTAGCCCATGCCGCGCGACGGGACCATCCACATGCGGTACCAGTCCACGCGCTCGCCCTGCGAGTAGAGCACGGTGCGGTTGTCGAGGTGGAGCATGCCGCCGCCGACGAGCGTGGGGCGCACGGTGTAGTCGGAGAACTGCAGTGCGCGCAGAATCGCCTCGGGCTCGCTGATGGCGTCGTCGTCGAGCAGCAGGCAGTATGTGCTCTTGCCGGCCTCCACGGTTTCGAACATGCCGCGCGAGAAGCCGCCGGAGCCGCCGAGGTTGCGCTGGCGGATGTAGGTGAGCTGCGGGCCGAGTTCCTTGGCCACGGCCGGGAATCCGGTCTGGTTCTGCACCAGATCGGTGCCCTGATCGGTGCAGTAGATGGTGTCGAGACGCTTGCGCAGTTCGGTGGCCTCGCTCATGGCGACGAGCTGATTGAGGCAGTACGACGGACGATTGAACGTGGCGATGGCGATGGACAGCGTGGTGTTGGCATCGGCCACGCGACGGTCCTGCGGCACCTGCCATGCGGCGTGCGTGATGGTCAGATCGTTGGCGGAGGACGCTTCGGCGTCGAACCAGAAGTAGCCGCCGTCCATGAGATCGGTCATCGGCACTTCCGCTGCGATGGTGCGGTTGCGTGCCACCTTGGTGGAGCCGGAGCCCTCGACGGTGATCGTGGCGACCGGGAACGAGAGTCCGCGTCCGTTGGAACGGTAGAGCAGCACGCGTCCGGTGCCGCTTGCGGTGGCGACGAATCGTACGGAGTCGACGCGCGTCCAGCGACGCCAGTAGCTGGCGGGGAACGCGTTGAAGAACGTGCACAGTGAGGTGCGCTGACCGGCCGTCACGCGGATCTCGTCGCGCGAGGTGACGGTGAACGAGTCGGTGCGCACGCCGCCGGATGCGCCGACGCCGGCCACCGAGCCGCGCACGAGATGCTGGAACTTGGACTCGTTCATCTGTCCGAATTCCAGAGTCTTCATGTCGATGCGCGAATCCAGCATGGTTTCGGAAAGATGCTGGGGCGTCCAGTCGATCGCGTACAGCGGCATGGTCAGATCGGCGTCACGCGTGGGGTAGACGATGCGGACCACGGTCTCCCAGGTGCGGGACGCGGAGTCGGATTTGGAATCAGCCATTGCTATCACTTTCCTTCGGTTTTCACTGCCTGACCAGTCGCGGTCGTAGTCTCGGCTGCGTCGTCGGCTGCGACGGACACGCCGGCCTTGGTCTTTGCGAGCTGGGCTTCGATCTGTGCCACCTTGCCGGTGATCTCCACGTCGTCGCCCACGGGTTCGATCTGCAGCGCGCGGTTGTTGATCAGCGCGTAGTCCCAGTTGCGCGGGTCGCGGATCACGAACGTGCAGGCGCGCTCATCGACGGCCACGGCCACCATGTCGGTGTTGTTCGGATTGGCGGGGCTGGGCGTGCGCAGCGAGGTGAACAGTCGGAATTCGCCGTTGTTGAACAGGTTGAGCGGCATTTCGAAGTGCACGGTGTGGTGGCCGTGCTCCTTCATCTTGAACGTCTTGGCGCCGGTGTCGAACGTGATGCCGCCGCGGCGGATGTCGTGCAGCGCGATCGCCAGATAGAAGTCGCCCGGCTCGTCGTACTGGTATTCCACGGCGAAGCGGAACGTGTCGGAGCTCTTGCACACCTCGTTGGATTCGGCGTACGTGCGCAGGATCGGGCAGCGCTCGTTCAGGCCGTTCGGGTAGATGCCCTGTTCGCGCACCTTGGCGGCGGCCTTCTCACCCTTCTTCTTTTCGGCCTCAATGTTGGCCAGCGTGTAGCGGTCGGCCACGGACTCGGTGTTGCCGCGGGCCACGATCTCGCCGTCCTGGATCATGATGGCGTTCGTGCAGTACTTCTTCACGGAGCCCATGTCGTGCGTCACGAGGATCACGGTCTTGGTGGGGTCCTTCTTCACTTCGGTGAAGAAGTCGTCGCACTTGCGCTGGAACGCCTCGTCGCCCACGGCCAGCACCTCGTCGAGTACGAGGATGTCGCCCTGGGCCTTGATGGCCACGGAGAACGCGAGTCGCACCTGCATGCCGGACGAGTAGTTCTTGAGCTTCTGGTCCATGAACTCCTCGAGCTCGGCGAATTCGACGATGTCGTCGTACATCGCGTCGATCTCTTCGGTGGTGAAGCCCAGCAGGCAGCCGTTGAGGTACACGTTCTCACGACCGGTGAGCTCCGGGTTGAAGCCCACGCCGAGTTCGATGAACGGCACGAGCTTGCCCTTCACGCTCACGCTGCCCTTGTTCGGGTAGTAGATCTGCGAGATGATCTTCAGGAGCGTGGACTTGCCACCGCCGTTGCGGCCGACGATGCCGAAGAACTCGCCCTGGTGTACCTGGAAGTCGATGTCTTTGAGCACTTCCTGGGTCTTGTAGCCCTTGATGCCCTTGGTCCAGTTGATGAACGCCTGCTTGAGGCCGGTGGCCTGCTCAGTCGGCAGCTTGAAGCTCTTGCCGACGTGGTTCACGGACAGCACCACGGGGGCGTCTGCGAACGGGGTCTTGGAGGCCTTGGCCACGGCTGCGGTCTCGGTCGCGTTCTCGGCCACGGTTTTGTTCTTCTCGCTCATCACATCACCTCCGCGAACTTACGGCTGTTCACACGGAACACGTGGATGCCCACCCACAGCAGAATCACGGTCAGGGCCAGCGGAATCGCCGGCACCCACCAGTGGCCGAACTGGTTCCACACGGTAGGCTGGGTCTCCGGAGCGATGAAGTTGTGGCGGATGTCCTGAATGGTCTGCGCAATCGGGTTGAGCAGCTCGAAACGGGCCACCTCGGCGTAGAAGCCGCCCTTGCTGGTCACATAGCTCAGCGGGTAGATGATCGGCATGCCGTAGAAGATGAGCTGCTGCAGCACCTCCCAGATGTGCGCGATGTCGCGATAATAGGCGTACATGGTGCTGAAGATCAATGCCATGCCGAGCGCGAGCGCCCATAGCTGGATCACGTTCAGCGGCAGCAATAGCACGCGCCACGTGAAGTGCACATGGTTGAAGAGCGCGAAGATGAGCACCACCACGTAGTTGATGGCGAGGCTGATCATGGATCCGCAGGTTGCCGACACCACGACGATGTAGTTCGGGAAGTGGATCTTGCGCAGCAGGTCTCCTCGGTCGACGATGGCGTGCAGGCCGATGGAGGTGGCCTCGGCCACGAAGTTCCACGAGCAGATGCCGAGCAGCAGCACGACGGGGTATGTGGGGGTTCCGTCGGTCATGCGGAGGAACTTGCCGAACACCACATACATCACTGCGAACAGCATCAGCGGCTTGAGCACGGACCATGCCACGCCGAGGAACGAGCCTTGGTATCGCAGTTTGAAATCAGTCTTGACCAGTCCACGCAGCACGATCAGCGCGTAGCTGTACCGGTCCTGGATTCGTTTCATCACTGTCTTCACGGCGTTCCATCGTATCAGCGAGCCGATATAACAACGCTTTGGGCCCCTTTGATGGTCACATGGTCTGCGCATAGGGGCTTTTGCGGTTCACAAATCGAAGATACACCTCGCATGCCATTGAAATTCCAACGTCTTATCCGGGTATCTTCGATTTGTGTACCGGAGAGAGTTCATAAAGCTGCAGGAGCGGTTCACAAATCGGAGATACCCGGAACAATCCGCATGATTTCAACAAGCAAACGGACGTATCTTCGATTTGTGTTCCCCTTATCACGGTATTATCGAAGGTATGCCCAAAATCTCGATTATCGTTCCGATCTATAACGTCGAAACCTACCTGACGCAGTGTCTTGAATCCATCCGAGTGCAGACGTTCAAGGACTGGGAATGCCTGATGTTCTCCGATGGCAGCAAGGACGGCTCGCTGGACATCATGAAGTCCTTCGCAGCCAAGGATGACCGTTTCAAGGTCATCGACAAGAAGAACGAAGGCTACGGCGCCACCTGCAACCGCGGTCTCGAAATGGCGCAGGGCGAGTGGATCAGCATCATTGAGCCCGACGATTTCATCGACCCGAACATGTACGCCCGACTGCTGGGCAGCGCCTCGTCCACGCAGGGCACGGTCGACATCATCAAGAGCTCCTACTGGCTGTTCTACGACGGCCACGACGGCTACAAGGATGCGCTGCTGACCCCGAACCTGTCGAACATGATGCCGCAGCGCCGCACCGAGTTCACGCTCAACGAGTTCGCGGAGCCGTTCTACCACCACCCGTCCATCTGGTCGGCGATCTACCGCAAGGCCTTCCTCAATGGCGACAACAAGGCCGGCATGACGATCCGCTTCAAGCCCATCCCCGGCGCCGGCTGGACCGACAACCCGTTCTTCGCACAGACGATGGTGCTGGCCGACCGCATCTCCTGGCTGCCCGGCAAGTACTACTACTATCGTCAGACCAACCCGGGCGCGTCCTCGCTGCTCAAGGACTACCGCATGCCGTTCGACCGCCTGCGCGAGATGCGTGCGTTCCTCGATACGCAGGACATCTCCGACGACGTGCGTCACGCGTTCTACTCGCGCGAGTTCGACTACATCACCTCCGTGATCGGCGAGTTCGGATTCGACGACAAGGACGAGGAAATCCGCAGCCTGATCCGCGAGGTCTTCGACTCCATGGACCGCAAGGAAGTGCTGCTCATGCTCGGCCGCCTGCGTCCCGAGTTCGTGGACTACTACCTTGACTTCATGGGCGAATCCTACGAGATCCACCCGCACGAGCGTCCGGTTGCTCCGGAGCTGTCGATCGTGCTGCTCACCAAGGACGCCCGCTCTTGGATCGTGGATGCGTTCGAGGCGTATTCGAAGTTCAAGAACCTGCCGTGCGAGTTCGTGATTGTGGACGCCGGCTCGCAGGACAGCACCGTGAACGTGGCCCGTCAGTTCGCGGCCAAGGACAAGCGCTTCACCGTGCGCGAGCTGCCGTCCGACGCCACCATGACCGAGCTGGTGGACGAGGCGCTCGCCACCGTGCGCGGCACGTACACCATGTTCATCCCCTCGCACTTCGTGATCGGCGAGAAGACGCTGCGCGCGGCCCTGGCCGGCGCCCGCCGCACCAACTCCGACATCGCGCTGCTCGACATCGGCAACATCCACTGCGACTACCTGATCGAGAAGCTGCTCAACAAGGGCTACGGCACCCCCGAGTCCTACATGGACGCCCCCGAGAACAAGCGTGGCCCGATCTACGGCCCGTTCTCCGCGACCGACATCCCCGAACTGGCGATGGCCTCGAACCGCGACTACTCGTGGCACAAGGTGTACAACACCGCGTTCCTGAAGAACCACGGCTTCAAGGCCGACGAACACGACATCGCCGACAACCTGCTCGGTCTGGGCGCGCAGGCGCTGCTGGCCACCGAATCGCTGGTGTTCCTCGACCTCAAGACCGACTGGGATATCCGCGACATCCAGCGCAAGCAGGTGGGCGGCGCGTTCTGGCTGTCGCTCGAGAAGATCATCCCCTACACCTCCGAGCCGGAGACCGACATCGAGTCCGTGCTGGCCGTGGGCGAGATGCTGCGCGAGCGCGGCGTGTACGACACGTTCGAGAAGAGCTACCTGAACATGCTGCTCAGCAGCTTCATGTTCGGCCTGCAGACCCGCTACACGCCCGAACGCATCACCGAGTTCCTGGACACGTACCTCGACAAGGTGGCCGCCACGCTTGACATCGACAAGCACGGCGCGCTGTACTTCTACGACACCGACGCGTTCAACAACTTCCAGAAGATCACGTTCGGCGGCGCGCGCACGCTGGACCTGTGGCTGGAGGAACGCGCGCTCGCCGACGAGGACGGCATCTTCGGCCGCGACAAGGCACTGGAGGAGATCCATCGCTCCGCCCGTTTCCGCATCGGCGAGAACGCGGTGAACACGATGAAGCGCTTCGCTCCGTCGAGTCTCGTGGCCACCGCCCAAGAGAAGGCCCGCCTCCTCAAGCGCGGCTGAGCGAGCGGCGTCCCCCGTCCTTCCCTCTGAAAGAGTCCGCCTATCATAGGTGGACTCTTTCCTTTCTATCCTTCCCCTTGAGGGGAAGGCGCCCACCAACGGCAGGCTCTCTTCTCTCCTATCCTTCCCCTTGAGGGGAAGGTGTCCGCCAACGGCGGACGGATGAGGTGCCCACCCAACAACCCCCAACACCAAGAGAGGCGACCCACAAGGGCCGCCTCTTTCCATATGCCTTATATATCGATCTTTTCCCGAGTTACGCCTCGGGCACCAGATGCTCAAGGTCTCCCTTGATCTTGGACGTACTGATCTCCGGCGTACGCGACAGATACACGACATCGCACACGTCCTTGAGATCGTCGAACTTGCCTTTCCAGTCGGAGCCCATCACAAAAGTGTCGACCTGATACAGCAGCACATCGTTGCGTTTCTGCTCCCACGCTTCCTCGGGGATTACCAGATCCACGTATCGCAGTGACTCCAGCAGTTCCTTGCGCTGCTTGTAGGGGAAGTAAGCCTTCTTTCCCTTGCCGGCATTGAATTCGTCGGTCGAAAGGCCGACGATCAGGTAGTCGCCGAGCTCACGGGCGCGCTTGAGCAGGTTGATATGGCCGTAATGTAGCAGATCGAACGTGCCGTAGGTGATTACACGTCGCATGATTGGTGTTGTCCTCTCGTGTCGTCTTTCTCGTTCTCTTCTCAGTCGTTGGATGCGTTACTGTCAGACGCGTTATCGTCGTCGCATTCGTCGGATACGGATTGCGCAATCGAATCCCTGACGTCGGACTGTTCCACCAGCGTGGGGTCGACGTGGACGAAATGACTGTTGATATCCTTCGGCAGTGCGTAGATATCGCCATAGTTGCGATTGAGAATCGTCATCGGCTTTGCCGGAACCAGATAGTCATGGCCTTCGAATGACAGCGAACCATTCGGGAACATGTCGTTGACATCGTACAGACGGATCGCGCGATTGTCGATGTTGTCGATGCCGTACATGACGCCCGTGGCCTCCGATTCAGGCACCACGAGCCCCAGATTCTCCATCTCCCGCTGAGATTGGGCGAAGATTTCGGCGAATTCCCCCGCCTCCGGTTCCGTGGACTGCAGATAGCCATGATCCAGCCAGCGCTCGTAGTTGTCTGTGCGCAGATTCTCGATCAGACGGTCACGTACCTTCTGACGTTCGTCGTACAGCGAGACGGAAGTGGTGTTCACGTAGTCATAGAGGAAGATGTCCACGAAGCAGGGGTTGGTGGTGTCGGCCGACATGAATCGAATCTGACGGCAGAACACATACGGGTCGAATACGATCGAAACGCGGTATTTCCGGCTTTCTTCGGAATTCTTGTCGTTGACGATCACGATCAGCCGGTCCACGTCATCGCGCATCATGCCGAGATCGGTATCGTCGTCCCACGGAATGAACCCGCCGTGACGCACGGCACCCAGAAGAGAGCCAAAATCCAGCCAGTACTTCAGATCATGACGCCGGCACAGCTGGTCGAATTCCTCCATAAGCCGAGCACTGCCGTTCTGGATGAGACGCTTGGCACCCGTGGCTTTAGGCAGGGAGTGGAAGAAACGCTCCTTGGCCTGTTGCAGGGTTTCGTCGTCGCGACGATAGTTCTCCCATGCGAACATCTTCATGTGCGAGTCGTGCGCGTCCAGATCGGTGTCGATGCGGTCGAATCGCGGCAGCAGCACCTCGTGCACCTTATAGTTCAGATTCATGTTGATACCGTTGTCGGCCTGCTCGATACGTGCGAACAGCACGTCCTTGATCTCATGAATCTCTCGACGCAGATCTTCGAGTTCATTACGCGTCTGGGCGACCGCCCGCTTCGATGAGGGCAGGTGCCCGGCAAACTTATGGAACGAGGACATGACTTCTTCCTCTCCTCAGCGTAGGTACTACAGAGTTTCGGTGATTACTACATAGTAATACGTGAACGGGAGGCGAAGAGAGGGTGAACTATCGGAAACCTCAGAGCAGTCGATTACAAAGTGATCTCGAATGCAATCGAGTTTTTGGAAAAATTCCGGCATGTCGGCAGCTCAAAACTGCCTGTGCACAATTCGGCAGCCAACACACCGGAACTCAAGCGATCATTCCTTGACTGTGGAAGCTTCCGCCAGATTCTTACCGCCGTTTAATTCGATGAACGGTATGGCGATGATCATTATGGCGCCGAAAGCCAGCGTCCATGTGTATCGGGTTTGGTGTGCGAGAAGCAGCAGTAATGTCATTATTGTCAATACCCAAGGTGTATAGAACACTAAATTCTGATACTTCTTCTTCCACAGGCAAATCATCAGTGATATCACGGGAATCCACACAACATAAGTGGCTTCGCTCATGAAGAATGAGACACCCGGCATGTGAGCAAGGAAAGCATAAATCACCGACCCATACTCCTGCGGCTTAGACTTTTCTGCCGATGTGAAATCGCTATGGTATTGAGGAAGAATGACCTTGTCAGTTCCCATGTCTTCCCATCCACCACGCACATACCAGCCTTCATCATAAAAAGCTCCCATAGTGAAAGGATCTTTTAGCCATGGGACTGCATGAAGATAGCTCAGCGGATGACGCACCCCCAGCTTTATCCATAAAGCCATGAAGTTGACGACATCTTTAGAAGATGCATCCCTGTTAAAGCAACGGTCTTTCAAGGCATCATCACTATTGATCTCTCTCTTGGCATCCTGTAAAGCAAATATGTCAACAAGATCAGATGTGCTACACGTATTAACCGCATTGATAATGGCACGATCATTGGAAGACAGCGATTCTTCATGATTTACAGCGGTGTACATTGTCTGTTGGAAGAAAACACCTACGGTTTCCTGACGTCCACCAGAGGCAATATGCAACGCAGGAAAAGCAACAGATGAAATCACTGACAACAAAATGACAGGAATGACAGCGACTGCAATCGAGCGAACACGGCGCTTCAAGAAAAGAGCAAGAACCAAGAACGTTGCCGCAAAGATTTCCAGAGAAATCTTTCGCATCTCTGCACAAATAACGAAAAGCACAATCAAAGCAATAACAAGCCATATCTTCACAGGAAGGTCCTGTCTCAATCTTCTGACGTACTCAACAATCAGCAGCATGAACAGCAAAAAGAACGGCAAAGCTGTCGCATCCTTAACTACAACCATCGCCGTTCTTGCAAAAATCGGAGTAAAGCAAATAAACAGCAAAAAGAGGACACCAAACTTCCAGTCCAACTTCAAAACGCCTGTAAAATAATTGATAATTATGGCAAATGCTGCAGCTACCCCAACTGTCTGCAGAACAGCCAAAATCCACAAGCCCCACGCCTCGCTGCCCAATAGATTTGTTCCAAAACTATCAAAGAAACCATAGATGACTGTATCCAGCCAAGGATGATGATCACTCATCGCATAGCCAGGAAGCATCTCATGAGACGAAGGATCCCAGACCTTACCACTTTTGACCCACATTAGCTGCGCAACCGTATCAGCAGCAATATTGGCCGGCCACAGAAAAATCATCCATGGAACCCAACAAATGACGATGAGAGAAAAAAGTTTTACAATGCTCAGAACTGAAAACCTACTCAACGCATTCTTAATAAACGACAGCCTCAAACAACATCCAGAGAAGATATCCTTGGACGCCCTGCAAAGCGATGCGCAACGCTTTCCATTAGCTTCTGTATCAGAATTTTTATAACGCAAAACGTACAGGATAATTGAAATCAATGCGCAGAGAGTAGCTGCAATACCGAAGTATCTGACCGCGACATAAACCCAATACCAAACTGTCTTATACTCATTTGCAATGGCAGGAGGATTTAGAAATGTATTAAAAATAGACTGCTCATGAGAAGAATTGTGAGGACGCAAAACGAGGGAAAACGTCAGCAGAACAACAAATACAACAATGTAACGTTTTGCTCTGATATCGAAATCCCCAAAAGAAATCCAACCAAAGTAATGAATAATAAAAAACACCGAAAAAAGGAGGACCCCTAGAACAGGCCCATATATACCTATATATTGGGAAAGGTCGCCAATAAATAACTTAAATCCGGCAAATATTGTCTCACTCGAGAAACCGGCAGTAAAGGCAATACACGATACAGCAGCCAATGCCACAGTACCTACAAAAAAACACATCGGGAATCGTTTAAGGAACGTATTCCCTTGGCCATTTAGATAAACTTCTTTAATCTCTACCTTTGAACTATCAGTCATTCTAAATCCTCAATCAAGGTGTATTTTCAAAAGTTTTCGAGAATACGCTCGATCCAGAAGACTGACTAGCCCGGTTGAGGCTGCTCTCCGTTGAACAGCCTCAACCGATAATCCCTACTTAAGCTTGCCCTGCGTAGAATCCCATGAACCACGACTTGACGGTCAAGTACAAGTCTGGATTCGTATTGGTCAACGCGCTGTACCGTCCGGTCGAGAAGGTCCCGAAGCCGTAGATGAAGACGGTGAACAGAATGAGCACGACCAGCAGAACGAGGAATGCGGTCTTCAATTGCGTACAATCGTAGACCCCCCCCCGTTCAAGATTTCCGAAGGCGGATTCAATGGAGAAGATCGTCAGCATGGCGAGCAGGGCGGCCATCCATGCGAAATCACCGTGATAGCGGTTGGTAATGCCAGCACCGGAGACGTCCACCAGGGAAACCACGACCATGGAGATCGCGAGCACCCAGGCGAGACCGTACACGTGCGCCTTCTTCATCGTCTTGCGGAACACAAAGAACAGCAGACCGATCAGAGCCACGGGCACAATCATGAAATAGCCGCCGAGGCTCGGCTCGCTCGGAGACGGCAGTGTGTTGTTGATCGCCTGCACGAACGGGAACACGCCTCCGACCGAGGTCGGCTGGAACAGCTGCATCAGCCACATGGCCGGTACGGCGAAGCGTGACGGATGCACCTCGGTCATGTTGAACCCGGTCAGGTTGTAGTTCGCGCCGAAGTTCAGTAGGGAGCCGAAGCGGGCGTAGTTGTACCACATCCACGGCACGGCGGCCATGAAGAACGGCACGAAGGCGCAGATGGTCTGCACGAGCCCCTTCCTGGAGAAGAGCTCTCGCGTGGCCGTGATCTCCTTCCAGAACAGCGGGAACGCCAGCAGGCAAGCGATCATGAACTGCGGGCGGCATCCGAGATTGCATGCCATGAGCAGCGAGCCTAGGAAGATACGCAATGCAGACAACTCTCCAGACCGCTTGCGGGCATGAATCCACAGCAGTAGCGCGCCTACGGTGAACGCCAACGAAGAGACGATCGGCACACTGTAGAAATCAGTCATGTAACCGAAATATGAGAGATCCACTGCAAGCGGGGCAAAGATCGACATCAGCAGCACCATGCCCCAAGAAGCAGTATCTGCAAAGTAACGCTTGGCAACGCTCGCAACCAGTACGGACAGCAGGATAATCGAGATGACGCCCATAATCATGATGGCCAACGACGTAGGCATCCACTGTCCGGTGATCGCCTTGAAGGGAACGAACATCAGCAGGGCGGGAAGCGCACCGAAATACGTGTAGTACTTACCATCGAAGAAAGCGTAATCCCAGAACACAGGAGCACTTTCCGAGCCGAAGTCGTGACGAGCGGTGTAATCGTAAGGATTCTGCAGTTGCGCAAGCTGAGGGTCTACAGGCAGATCCAAATACAAGTGACCGTTCAAGAAAGCATCAGCCAGATGCTGATACTGGTATGGGTCAACCCAGTGGTTGAATGTCATATTGAAATGAGGCCCTTCAGTATGAGTGAAGGTGCACAGAGCGACAAATACCACGCAAGAGAGGCCTGTTAAGGAAGCGAGAGAGATCTTCTGGCGAATATCACCAAGATCATAATTTTCTCGGTACAGAGAAGAACCGGGACGGAAATAAATAATAAACGCCCCAATAAGAAGCATTATTCCAATGCGAGCAATACTAATCGTAAAGGGAATTGTTGAATTTAATTCAATGCCAGAGAAAGCAACCTTCTGGTCTACCTTCCCCCTGAAATAAATGCGCACGGAATCAGCATCAGAACTCGGCAGCATCGCATACTGAGTAATTGGCTTAGCCGTATATGACAGCACTTCCGACGACGAATCGTACCAAGCTCCGGACGCCGAGCTGCGCCATTCTCCGTTCTTTTCCAATGAAACTGAGTAAACGACTTGCTCACCACGAGGAACATTCACGTCCCCGGTCATGATTCGAACGGCTTCCAGCCTCGGACGAACTCCGTCACTCGTGTCAATCGGCACTTCCACGAATGCGTTCTCTGGATCCGTGATCACGAACGAATCAGAACCATCTTTTTTCAACCCGGAGCCGATGATCTGATTACCTACATTGACTTCGTCATGCGAAGCGGTTCGCCAATGAGCAAGATTGAAAACAAAAGTTTCAGCAATCATGATGAGG